>NZ_JASIUF010000004.1:0-108935 GCF_030363895.1 Paenibacillus sp. S-12 | reverse complement strand
TGGTTCTATATTTGGATGTACATTAGGCTGTATATGCGGATGGATGTTTGGTTCTACATTTGGATGGATGTTAGGATGGATATACGGATGAATGTTTGGTTCTATATTTGGATGTACATTAGGCTGTATATGCGGATGGATGTTTGGTTCTACATTTGGATGGATGTTAGGATGTATATACGGATGGATGTTTGGTTCTACATTTGGATGGATGTTAGGATGTATATGCGGATGGATATTTGGTGTTACATTTGGCTCGATATAGGATGGATACCAATTACTATTTATTTGATTACAGCCACAAGACTCATAAGGGATCGGGGAAACATATTGCGGAAGAACTGGAACAGGAATCTCATAGTTTGGCGGGCATGATGGAGCCGGGGCTGCAAAAGGATGTTGGATATTGGGCAGATTCTGAAAAGATTGATTCCCCATAGGCTGATTGAAGCTCGACGGATAGTTCATCGGCTGATTATAGTGCAACTGTTCATTCCCTACCCATGGCACATTTTGTGGACTAACTATATTTACCTTTTCCATTTCATACATAAATTCCGTTGTACTCTTTGGTTTCTCCGTCTCTACTTTCGGTTGGACAATTTCAACTTTTGGTTTTTTTACTTCCTCTTTCGGTTTTATCTCAGCATTCGGCTTTGTTACTTCTTCCTTCGGCTTTATCTCAGCATTCGGTTTATTTACTTCCTCTTTCGGCTTTATCTTAGCATTCGGTTTATTTACTTCTTCCTTCGGCTTTATCTCAGCATTCGGTTTATTTACTTCTTCCTTCGGCTTTACCTCAGCATTTGGTTTATTTACTTCTTCCTTCGGCTTTACCTCAGCATTCGGTTTATTTACTTCTTCCTTTGGCTTAGTAACTTCCGATTTCGGCTTCGTTATCTCTTCCTTTGGCTTGGTATTTTCGGATTTTGGCTTGGTCAGTTCTTCTTTAGAAGGCGGTGGCACATTCTCATTAGGTGCTGGAACATTTCCGTCTGCTTGCACTTTCGGAATGTTCACAACTTGACCGATTACCAGCACATTCGGATTTTTGAGCTGTGGATTCGCATCAATCATTGTTTGAAGAGGTATTCCCCATGCCTTGGACAGCTTCCACAGGGTATCCCCTTCCTTTACTACATGCTTGTGTACAATCTCATGCCCGCTAGAAGGAACCGGAGTAGAGGGAACTTTGATTTTCATGCCTACATCCAATTCATTCGGGTTTGCAATCTGACTATTCATGGAAATTAGTTTTTCTAATGTTATTCCGTATTTTTTCGCCAGCGCATAAAGCGTGTCGCCTTTCTTAACAATGTGTATTTTCACTCCATGCAACCTCCCACACGTTCGTCATCCTACTCCAATCGGACATACGCCCGTAATCAACTATTATATCCTATGCAGCAAATAGGCGTTTGACATCCTAATATACAATAAAAACTAAAAAATCCTCCCTATAATAGGGAGGACAACAACTCTAATCTGCTAACGAAAACTCGTACGAGTAACTTGGATAAGTACCAAGGATACGCACTTGACAGCCAATTGCTTCGATTTCTTCAATTGCAGCAGGAAGCAAGACTGTGTCTAAGGCCATTTCAACATCGATATAGAAATAATAGCTGCCTAGCTTTCTCTTTGTTGGCCGGGATTCAATACGCGACAAGTTAATTCGTCGCCATGCAAATGCAGAAAGCACCTGATGAAGCGCCCCCGGAAAATCCTCAGGCAGCGTAACCAAAATCGTCGTCTTCTGTGCTGCGGAAGGAGGTAATTGAAGCGGCTTCTTCCCAATGAGCACAAAACGTGTAAAATTATTTTGGTGATCCGTCACCTTCGGTGCCAATATATCCAATCCATGGGTTTGCGCACCGATTGTAGTTCCAATGGCTGCCCAGCCGCGGTCAGGATTTTGCTTCACAATTCTAATCGCTTCAGCCGTGCTGCTCACATGTTCCAGCTCGGCATGCGGCAAATACGTACGGATATACTGCATGCATTGAGCCATCGCCACTGGATGAGACATTATTTTTTGAATATTGCTCCAGTCCCCCTGCACTTCTTTTTGGCGGCCTACAAGATTTTGAATAGACGGATACACCCATTCCGCTTGAAACGGCAAATCTACCTCGTGAACAATCCAGTCCATATGGAGATTGACCGAGCCTTCAATTGTATTCTCAATCGGTATAACACTATAATCTGAGTCGCCACGCGCTGTAGAAAGGAATACATCCGAAATCAGCTTGTAGTGTACAAATTGATGGTCTTTTCCAGCTAGGTGCAAAGCGGCCTCATGAGAAACTGAGCCTTCCGGCAATAATGCAATTCGTGCCATGTACGCTAACTCCTTTATCGGCTATTCACGCATGTGTGCGGATAAAATCGATGCCATATCGCCCCATGAACCGATGCATACCGCACCTTCCCGGCTTGGCTCTAATTCCTTCACTACAGCTTCAATGCGATGTTCCGCAAATGTATCCTTCATAAACATAATCAACTCACGGCTATTACGGCGTTTGTCAATCATGGCAAGCAATGTCGGGCCGGCGCCACTTAGTGCGGCTCCAAGCGCACCATACTGAACAGCATGTTCTAAAATATAAGTCATGCCCGGTATTAGCTGTGCACGATAAGGCTGATGCAGGCAATCTTTCATCGCCTCAGACAGTACATCAAATCTTCCATTGCTGAGAGCAGCAACTAGCAGCGAGGAACGGCTAATATTAAATACGGCACTTGCTACATCTACTTGAGTAGGCAGTACGCCACGAGCTTGCTTCGTTGCAAGCTGAAATTGTGGAATAGCGACCACCGTAGATAGATGGAAGTCCGGCTCAACACGTACATATGTCGTATGCTTGCCATCCCATGCAGCTACTACAACCCCGCCCACAAGAGATGCACCAACATTGTCCGGATGCTGCTCAATTGCTGTCGCCATGTCATACAAACGATCAAGATCGAGCGGTTCACCAATGAGCTTATTAGCGGCAACCAAACCGCCAACGATAGCTGTGGCGCTGCTCCCGAGACCTCTCGTTAATGGGATTTCACTGTATACATCCATTTCAATCGGACACTGCTCAACACCCGCTTCGGCAAATACAGATTGTGCAAGGCGATAAATTAAATTGCTCCTATCTGTCGGAATCCCGTTCAAATTAGAGCCATGCAATCTGATGACAGTATGATCAGCCGGCTTCATTGCAATCCATAGATGCAGCTTAAGGGCCATGCCAAGCGTATCGAACCCTGGACCTAAATTTGCAGTGCTCGCCGGTACACGCACGAGCACGCCTTCTTCCCGCCACATTATTGTTCACGCTCCAGCTTCGCAATAGCTTCCATAACTGCCTCTTCGGTATCTTGGACAACAAGCGGTTCCTTGGCTACCGTCTTAATTGCGATATTCGGATCCTTCAAGCCGTGCCCTGTGAGCACACTCACTACCGTTTCACCACCCTTGAAGTATCCTTCCTTATGAAGCTTAAGCACGCCTGCTAGCGACGCTGCAGAACCAGGTTCAGCAAATACGCCTTCCTTCGCGGCCATCAATTGATAAGCTTCGAGAATTTGCTCGTCGGTTACGTAATTAATTTGACCGTTCGATTGTTCCGCAGCTTCCACTGCTGTCTTCCAACTCGCCGGATTGCCAATACGGATGGCCGTAGCAATGGTTTCCGGATTCGCAATCGGCTCGCCTTTCACGATTGCCATAGCTCCTTCTGCTTCGAACCCAACCATTCGCGGCAAGGAACTCGTCTTGCCCGCAGCATGGTACTCCTTGAAGCCTTTCCAGTAAGCTGATATATTACCGGCATTGCCAACAGGGATCGCAAGTACGTCTGGCGCTTTCCCCAATTGATCGCACACCTCGAAGGCCGCTGTTTTTTGACCCTCGATTCGATATGGATTTACCGAGTTCACGAGTGTTATTGGATGCTTTGCCGTAATTTCTCTTACAATTTCAAGCGCACGGTCGAAGTTACCCTCAATGGCGATAATTTTGGCACCGTAGATCATCGCTTGCGCAAGCTTGCCAAGTGCAATGTTATTATTCGGAATAAGAACGATGCAATTCAAACCTGCACGAGCTGCATAAGCAGCAGCCGCAGCGGAAGTATTGCCTGTAGACGCACACATAATGGTACGGCTTCCCTCTTCAACCGCCTTCGCTACAGCCATTACCATGCCGCGATCCTTGAACGATCCAGTAGGATTTAGCCCTTCATATTTAAAGTACAAATCCAAACCAAGCTCTTCGGATAGACGATCCGCGCGAATCAGCGGCGTATTGCCCTCATGCAGCGTTAGCTTCGGCGTATTGTCGTTGATCGGCAAATATGATTTGTATGATTCCAATAGTCCCATGTATCTCATCGAAATAACCCCTTTTCTGCTGCCAAAGTGAAGAATTAACCTTCTACCCGATATGCGCTCTTGATGGATTTAATAACGTCCAGTTCTTCAAAATGTTTAAATACCTTCTTCATACTGGCTTGGCTAGCTTGATGCGTAATAATAATAATTTCAGCATCTGGATGATGTGGATTCGGCTGCTGAACCACCGAGTCAAGACTGACATCGTATTCTGCAAACACTTGCGTAATCTGTGCAAGCACCCCAGCCTTATCTTCGACATGAAGAAGAATAAAGTTTTTATAGGAAATCTGATCGTCCGTCTTTAATTTCTTTTCCCTATAAGGAGTCAACGCCCGCAGACCATTCACGCCGAGCTTCATATTCTTGATTACAGCAGCCAAGTCCGACACCACTGAAGTTGCAGTAGGCATCTCACCTGCACCCGGACCATAGAACATCGTTTCCCCTACAGCCTCACCGTATACGTAAACTGCATTGAACACACCATTGACCGAAGCGAGTGGATGTGCACTGCTGATCATGGTAGGCTGAACAACAACGCTGATCTGATCGTCCTGACGCTCTGCAATGCCGAGCAGCTTCATCTCATAGCCAAGCCGCTTCGCAAATAAGATATCTTCTTTCTTAATTTGCGAGATGCCGCAGACTTCAACATCCTCTAAGGCTACGTCTGCATGGAATCCAAGTGTCGCTAATATAGCCATCTTACGTGCAGCATCCAGCCCCTCTACATCAGAAGTTGGATCGGCTTCTGCGTATCCAAGTTGCTGGGCTTCCTCCAACACTTCCTTGTACCCAGCACCCTCCTTGCTCATTTTCGTCAAAATATAGTTCGTTGTTCCGTTAACGATCCCCATAATCTTCTTAATGCGATCGGATGAAAAGCTCTCCATCAGCGTACGAATAATCGGAATGCCGCCAGCCACACTCGCTTCGTACAGCACATCACAATGGTTGGCTTTTGCCTTTGCCATAATCTCTCGACCATGAAGTGCCATCAAGTCTTTATTTGCCGTCACCACATGCTTGCCGCGATCCAGCGCATCCATGATATACTGCTTCGTCGGCTCAAGACCGCCCATGACCTCGATCACGATATCGATATCAGGGTTATTAATAATGTCTTCAGCATGTTCGGTTAATTTATACTCAGGAATGCTAATACTGCGTTCCTTATGAATGTTGTTCACGAGTACCTTCTCAATTACAATCGGAGATCCTACTTGGCTGGACAAATCTTCTTGATGCCCCTCCACAATACGTACAACACCAGTTCCTACCGTCCCTAAACCTAGCAATCCAACTTTAATTGGCTTCATAAACCGGTTCCTCCCCTTCTCCCAGCAACTGTCTGTATCTTCATGTAGTGATAACGAATACCGATGTAAATTAAGCAAGTACACTTATCCTTGTCCGATGATTGTCACACGCTTCACACCAGGAATATCACGAAGCGCATCCAGCATGTTACCGAACGGCTCTGCAATCAGTGATGTTTCTACTGAAATCACTACATTGGCTATTCCTTGCAGTGGAATCGTCTGATTAATCGTAAGTACGTTTCCTTCAAATGAGGCGACGGAACCAAGCACCTTGGACAAAATGCCAGAACGATGATCCAAATCCATAGAAATGGTTACAATCCGTTCGCGCTCCAGTTGATTAAGCGGGAAGATGCCGTCTTTATATTTGTAGAAAGCACTCCGGCTCAAATCAACTCGCTCAGCAGCCTCATGAACCGTCTTTACTTCACCTGTTGCGAGCAATTGCTTTGCTCTTACCGTCTTCACTACCGCCTCTGGCAATATGTCTTCTCTCACCAAGTAATATCGCTCTGCCATGATCAAGTCCTCCGTATAAAGACTTTTGTTTATTTATAGAGGACATTATAGCGGATATGTACATAGGTTGGCAATAGGCTATCTATAAAAATCGCTTATTCATGCAACTTGCTGTTCTAAAAAGTTGAATACATTATACATGATTATCCCTATCGTTTTCCTAGTTTTTTTCTAAAAATAAAATCTCGCTGATAAAACACGAAACCTTTCTCTCGCATTACAGTATCACCTTACAATCAGTGAAAATAAGCGCTTGCCTGCTGCATCCAACGATTTTTTGGGAGGTAGAATTTTTCATGATACAAACATGGCTTGGCAATTCTAATACGAAGGTATCTAAACTAGGTCTGGGATGCGCTCCCTTATCCGTCTCCGGCAGACCTGACAGGTCACAAGCAATTGCTGTCATTCAAGCTGCATTCGAAAGCGGTATTTCGCTATTTGACACGGCAAATACATACTGCCTCGATGAACACGATCTCGGTCACAATGAGCACTTGCTGCAAGAAGCGCTGTCCGGCTATTCGAGTGATGATTATCTGATTATAACGAAAGGGGGCTTGGCTCGTCCGAACGGTACATGGATTTGTGACGGCAAGCCCCACTCACTTCGAGCAGCATGCGAACACAGCCTGCGCACCTTACAGCGAGAATACCATCCTATGTATATCCTGCATGCCCCAGATCCTGATGTCCCGTTCGAGGAATCAGTAGGTGAATTAATCCGGCTGCAAAATGAAGGAAAAATTCTTCATTTGGGCTTGTCCAACGTCTCTGTCGTTCAGTGCCAACAAGCGCTTAATATGACTACAATTTCGTGCATCCAGAACAGACTCCATCTATATGACAGACATTCAGATGATGTGCTTCGATGGTGTGAGCAGCACAACATATCCTTTATTGCTTACAGCCCATTCGGTGGATCCGAACGTTCCAGCCATTTGCAATCTGATCCTATATTGACTGAACTTGCCCACAAATATTCAGTAAGTCCTTATCAAATCGTAATTGCTTGGCTGCTTGCTCTCTCTCCTAATCTCTTGCCGATCCCGGCAGCCACGAAACCCGCCTCCATCGAAGACAGTACACGCGGCATCGATCTTCTGCTGGACGCGGCCGATATATCGCTTCTAACGAATCTTGCTTCGTCGAGCAAACATTCCATTTGATCAAGAATATGGCACAAATAAAAAACGCCAGACCCAATATAGGATCTGGCGTTCCATCGTTGATACAGTAGGCAATCAATAGTAGCTGCTGCCTTCGACAAATTCAAACTCAAAGTCAGCAATGCGCACAATCGTTCCATCCGTTGCGCCGCGCTTCCGCAGCGCTTCGTCGATTCCCATATGGCGAAGCGTACGTGCAAAACGCAAAATAGCATCATGCGAGTTCATTTGCATACGCTTCAGCATATTTTCAACCGCTTCGCTTTCGACAACAAATGTATCGTTCTCGCGACGAATTGTAAATTCTGAATCGTGTTTCGTTTTCTCAAAGCGGTAAATTTTACGTTCTTCAACCTCTGCAACTTCTTCTACTTCAGGCGCCTCAGGCAAAGCTTCAAGCATATCCATTGCTTTATAAAGCAGCTCTTGAATCCCTTGGCGTGTAAGTGAAGAGATTGGCATAATTTCGATATCGCTTCCCGTCATCTCACGAACTTTCTCACGGAATATTGCCAAGTTCTCTTCCGCTTCGGGCATATCCATTTTATTGGCTGCAATGATTTGAGGTCGCTCGGCCAACTTCTCGTTGTACAGCTTCAATTCCTCGTTTATCTTCACCCAGTCGTCAAATGGCTCTCGCCCCTCAGTGCCAGCCATATCAACGACATGGATAATGATACGGGTACGCTCAACGTGACGAAGGAATTCATGACCTAGTCCAATCCCCGTATGAGCACCTTCGATCAATCCTGGAAGATCGGCCATTACGAAACTGCGTCCTTCTCCAACATCGACCATCCCTAAGTTCGGTGTAATTGTCGTAAAATGATACGCGCCAATCTTCGGCTGTGCCGAAGACACAACGGAAAGGAGCGTCGACTTGCCAACACTCGGGAATCCGACTAAGCCTACATCAGCCATAACCTTCAGCTCAAGAATAACCCAGCGCTCTTGTCCTTCTTCTCCACGTTCAGCAAGCTCTGGCGCAGGATTATTTGCTGTCGCAAAACGAATGTTACCCCGGCCTCCTCGACCGCCCTTCGCGATAACAACTTCTTGCCCTTGACGTGTCAGGTCTGCAATAACTTCCTTCGTATCGTCATCGATGACTACTGTTCCAGGCGGAACGCGGACAATCATATCCTCGGCATTCGCCCCATGCCGGCTCTTATTCCGGCCCTTCTCACCACGGTCAGCCTTAAAATGCTTCTGATAACGGAAATCTACAAGCGTACGCAACCCTTCATCAACACGGAAAATAACGTCGCCGCCATTTCCTCCGTCACCGCCAGCGGGTCCACCCATTGGCACATATTTTTCCCTGCGGTACGAGACGATTCCATCGCCTCCGTCGCCGCCTTTTACATAAATCCTCGTCTTATCTACAAACATGCTGTCACCTCATTATGCACTGCATGGCACGACTATATGGTAGGCATCCTGCCCATCATGTTGATTCGCCGACAACTGCTCCAGCCGCACGCCGCGTTCCATCGCAATTCGTCTCAGCTTCTCGGCCACTTCGCCCGGCCGAAGCAGTTTACCCTCTAATTGATATTGAATGTTAAGTTGGTTCGGTTCACACCATATCGCAAGCTGCAGCGGACAATAAGCATCCCCCTGCTCCTTGGATGCGAAGCGGAACGTGTGAACTGACTCCACAATCATATTCGTCAAGCGGACGGCATCCACCGTCAGGTTCAATCGGTCGAGTTCAAGCGGCTCTGGAATTATTACCTTAAGCGGCATCGTACCTCCAGAGGTACGGTGCTGCATTAAAAACATAATAAGTTCCGGAAGACCAAGCTTGGCAATACGGCTTTCCTCCGCCATTCTTTCCTTTATTGTTTCCACGCAGTCCGGTAATTTATCGTATTTTTTCAAACGAACATATCCATACAGAAGCTGCAAGTCATTCATCCAATCATGACGCTGATGATTCATTAATTGAATTGCGGATAATTGGGCGTCTTGAAGCATTTCTTCACTTCGTCGCTTCAGTTGTCGCGAGAACAGCCAAAATGCTGCGCCAATACTGGCAGCCATAACGAATGTGAGTCCAATACGCCATCCGATGTGCATATTGCAACCAATGATCGCTGTTGCGCTAACTGCAGCGACAGCAAAACAACAGCCGATCCATAAGCTTGTCCTATTCATCCCTTCGCTCCCCGATACTCACACATTTCCAGTTATGTACAAACTCCCCGAATTTCAGTATATCATGTGCCTGAAATCGCGTCCAAACAAAATCATACTAAGAATTAAAGGATTTACATAAATCATTCCAAATCTCAATAGAATTTAGAAAGCATGCGGACCGCTTGAAGTGCGGTAATATGCGGGAAATCGTAAGCAGGTTAAAAAGGAAATACTGAGGCGCAACCTCTAACGAGACAGCCCTCAGCTGTGTAACTACAGTTTTGAACGAGCTGCCATAATTACAAGGAAAGCTCTTTGTATGACTGAGGAATCTCGTCACTCTTATCATTAAAAAAACCCTCGGCTCAAGCCGAGGGTTTTCAGTCGTCTTAGTTCTCCACAGCTGCTGCAACTGGTGCAGCTTCAACCGGGTAGACGCTCGCTTTTTTGCGATCGCGGCCCCAACGTTCGAACTTAACAACGCCGTCCACTTTTGCGAACAGAGTGTCGTCCTTACCGATGCCCACGTTGTTACCTGGGTGAATTTTCGTACCACGTTGACGCACCAAAATGCTGCCAGCAGTAACTACTTGACCGTCGGAGCGCTTCACACCAAGACGGCGACCGATACTGTCACGGCCGTTCTTTGTGGAACCTACCCCTTTTTTGGATGCGAACAACTGAAGGTTCAGTTTCAACATTATAGTCTACCTCCTTGCTCACTTAATTGTCTTCTATTTGAAGATACGAATCGTATGAAGTTTCGATCGTGTACAAACTGACGATCATCGACTCCAACAGCAATTGAACCTTAGCTTCGATATCAGGCTGTCCAATGTGCGGAACACGTCCGCTCAAAAAGCCATCCTTCATCTCGCAATCAAGCTCAATGCCTGTCAATGCTTCAATGGCGTTCACCACGCCCACCGATACCGAAGAGACTCCCGCACATACGATATCCTCTCCGTGGCGAGCATAATTCGCATGTCCTTCAATGGAGAAACTCTCGATTGAACGATCCGGCTTGCGCCGTATAGTAATGCGAATCATATGGCACCCTCTTACGCCTGAATGTTCTCAATCGTCACTTTTGTATATGGTTGACGATGACCTTGCTTACGACGGTAGTTCTTTTTCGCTTTGTACTTGTACACGACAATTTTCGCGCCTTTTCCATGCTTTTCAACTTTCGCCGTAACAGTAGCACCGGATACTACCGGAGTACCTGTGACCAAACCGTTGTCCTTGGATACTGCCAATACACGGTCAAATGTCACGCTTTCGCCTTCAGCAGCGTTCAGCTTCTCGATGTACAATACATCACCTGCTTGAACTTTGTACTGCTTGCCACCTGTTTCGATAATTGCGTACATTGTGTTGCACCTCCTCATGTCTCAGACTCGCCTAAATCAGGTGGTAAAGCATGGCTTCACTCTTATACCTGTCTGGAGCGGTTACAGCATGTGCAGCACTAGACTTTACACATACCCGTAGATCTTAGCATAGTTCGTCATAAAAATCAACGTATAAATTCCGTTCCCCGTTCGGAAAGAGAAGAGGGAACTACCCCGCTCCCCTCGCACTCGGGACAAGTGTGGAACAATTGATGCATAACCTGTGCACGAACTTTTTTTCGTGTCAGTTCCATCAGACCAAGCTTCGTCCAGCCAACAACCAGACACTTAGTGCGATCCTTCCGCATCATCGTCTCTAATCGTTCTACAACACGTACTCGATGTTCTTCCGTTTCCATATCGATGAAATCAACAATGATAATGCCGCCGATATCGCGAAGACGAATAAGACGCGCAATCTCTTCCGCCGCCTCCAGATTCGTTAAAAATACGGTTTCTTCCAAATCGCTTGTTCCCGTATATTTTCCCGTGTTCACATCAATAACAGTCAGCGCTTCCGTTTGATCCCATACAAGATACCCTCCGCTTTGCAGCCATGTCTTGCGCTGAAAGGCCTTGTCCAGTTGATCTTTAACCCGGTAACGAGTAAATAGCGGCTCGCTGTCCTTATATACGTGAATTCGATTTTCCAAATCAGGGGCAAACGAACGAACAAACGACTGAACCTTTTTCAATTGGCGGACATCATCAATGAGCAGCTGATCAACCTCGCGCGAGAATGCATCACGAACAAGCCGTTCCACCATGCTTAAGTCACGGTGCAGCAAAGTGGGAGCCTGAGCCTCCTTGGCACGTATACCGATATCCCCCCACAGCTTGCGAAGTGATTCAATATCCCCCTCGAGCGTCTCAGTTGATTCGCCTTGAGCAACGGTACGAATGATCATTCCCTCTTCGTCTTGGCGAAGCTGGTCAGCAAGCTGTTTCAAACGACTGCGTTCCGATTCTTGCTCAATTTTCTTAGATACACCGATATAATCAGCATATGGCATAAACACCGAATATCTGCCAGGCAGCGAATAGTGCGTCGTAACACGAGCGCCTTTGCTGCCTAACGGATCCTTCATTACTTGCACGATAAGCTCCTGTCCGACACGCAGCAGGCTTGTTATCGGCGGTTTTTGCTTAGGTTGTTTCTCCAAATGAGGATGCAAACAATCATCGACATATAAAAATGCATTCTTCTTCTGTCCGATGTCCACGAACGCAGCCTGCATTCCAGGAAGCACATTCACTACTCTCCCCTTATATAAACTGCCGACCAGCGTTGTGCCAGTTGCACGTTCGACTGCAAATTCGACGAGCCGACCATGTTCAAGCAACGCCATCTGCGTCACCTGTTCCTCACAGTGAACAATCATCTGATTCATGGTATCACCTCTACTACAGCGCGTCATCATCCATTGTAACATGAAGCAGGATACGGTGAACATGCCGGTTTATGGAACAGACCAGAAAAAATCTTTTTCGATCCTCAATTTAATTCTATAAGCTTGGTAAAGCAGTAAACTAAGCCAAAACCGCACACCTTGGTTCACTCCTTTATACTATTGCGAGGCGGCGGCTCTTCAAAAAAAGCATCGATTAGCTGCTGCTCTGGCATTATCCGTACAATTCGCCCTTCATCGCCTACTACGTATATAAAATGATAATCATCTCTTCGGAACAGACGCACAATTCGTGATAACGAGCGTCCGCCTTCTGTTACAATCGGGCGCCCTAATGTCACCGCCCGTTCCCACTCTCGCAATCTTGTTGGGCGATGCATAAGGAAGCGTACGAAGCGAAAAGGGATATTTCGATGCTCCTCCCAGTTGGTCCAAATCAAAAATAACGCCATCATCATGAGATTAAGATTCAGCTTGCCGCCTGTCAGTAACGGATACATGCTGTATAACAACATGATCACACTACAGCCAAGACTGATCCGGGCACCAATCAACAGTGTTCGATGGTAACTCATCCATAGTGAGTACGCAGCTTGCATCATTCTGCCGCCATCAAGCGGGAGGATCGGCAGCAAATTGAACAATCCAATAAAAGCATTCGCCTGAATAAATCCATCTGCCCATTCCGGGCTGCACCACCCCATCGTTTTCAAATACAACGCAATGAGTATCATGAGTCCGTTCTGCACGGGGCCAGCTATCGCTACTACCCACTCTTGCCATGCAGGAGACAGGGCCCCATCCTCGGTCTCTGCCATCCCCCCGAATGGAAGCAGCTTAACCTCAGTGATGCTCCAGCCAAATGCTTTGGCGCAAGCAACATGTCCTAATTCATGAATAAAAACAATTGCAAATAAGGTAAGCAGTTCGTACATATAACCTGTAACAGCAGCTGCAGCCATGAGAATGATGAATAATGGATGAAGCGAATAGGTGGTTCCACCCCATTTAATCAAGTCGTATCACATCCGTCGGGTCAATATATACTCCGCGCTGCTGCATGGCAAAGGTAAGCACGGGATTAGTGCCTATCCCTGCAGACTTTCCATTGCCCTGAATCGTGCCTATGGTCGCACCAGACTCAAGCCAGTCATCTACTTGAACCGAGCTGGATGAAAGTCCACCATATACCGACACTAGACCATCAGCATGCTGAACGACTACCGTGATGCCGTTCTTCTCATCTGTTGTTACTTGTTCAATTTTACCAGTAGCGATATTCTGAACTTCGATCGCTGTACCATTAGAATCATCAGGTTCAATAGCGACGCTCCTTAAATTCATAGCAAAAGGTTGCACAATCTGCCCCTTAATCGGAGGCGGATAGGAATGAGCGGCCTGTACAGTCTTCGTAGATTCCTTATCTTGTGGAAACAAAGGGATGAATACAGGTGTTCCAGCAAAGGTTCGTTCATACCAGGCCGCAATCGGCCGCATATCCATTTCGTCATGGAGAGACGATTGTATCCAGGCCCGTATTGGTGCATTCCACTCAGCCGGGAAGGATGTAATTCCGTAAGCAGCAGCGAACAACAGAATAGATACAAGAAGTCTGGAACGCCAAGAACGCCACACACTGCCTCCCCTTGAAGGAGGTTCCTCCCATCCATAACGCTCATTCCATTGTGTTCGGTTCAGCTTCCACTGCTGCTCAGGGTCATATTGAGACATCCGGCTCGATTCGTAGTCCTCGAGCTGTTCTATGTTTTTATTGTCAACCGTTGCGGAGGGATAGCTCAACACCACTTCAGGGTGAACAAAGGCAGGCGGAGACGATATTCCATCCACATCTTCCACCGCATGCGACTTGCGTTTTACTTCTTCAGCAATTAGAATGTCTCGGATTCGCTCCTGTCTTCGACGTCGAATGTCCTCTTTCATGCTTGTCTCATCCCTTCTTAACCCAATTCATCAGCAAGTATGCAAGTTTTAACCGACTTAATGAGGTGCTTATCCCATATGTATGACAAGCCCGCAGCATATATGAACAGCGAACTAGAGAACAAGCGGTTGTACGAAAAAGCGGCAGCACGTCCGTTATGGACATGCTGCCGCCGCAGCTGCAATCTGTGTATAGTAAGACCTTGGCTCAAGCCAGACCTAATTAAGGCTCTATTTGATATTTTTCCTGATAGATGTGTATGCTCATGACCAGTCCAATACAAATCATATTTAAGAGGAGCGATGTACCGCCATAACTGATGAATGGCAATGTAATCCCGGTAATTGGCATCAAGCCAATCATCATCCCTATATTCTCGAAAATTTGGAACACGAACATCGACACGATACCGATAATCATGTAGGATCCCCGCAGGTCATAGCACTGGAAGGCAATGAGAATCATCCTGTAAATCATCAGAAAGTATAACAGCAGCAGTAGGGCTGAGCCCTGGAAACCGAATTCTTCGCCAATTACGACGAATATAGCATCCGAGTACGTATAGGGTATGAAGCTGCGCTGCTTCAGCTCGCCCTTCAAATACCCGTCGCCGCTTAGGCCGCCAGAGCCGATGGCAATCATCGCATAGTTGGACTGATGCTTCGCATCATCCGTTGCATCGTCTGGGTTAATAAACGTATTAATCCGTTCATACCAATGTTTCTTCTCGAGCTTGTAGACGAAGAAATCCTTCACTTCTTTGTTGAAGGTCGTAAACGAAGCATACACTGCTCCCCCTAAGACAGCCACACAAATGAGGGCCACAAGAACATGCCGGTATTTAACAGCTCCGATCCACAGCATCCCAATTAGAATAACGATATATATAATGGCGTTACCGAGGTCAGGCTGAATAACAACCAGTCCAAATGGAAGTAGCGTTATAAGTCCGATTGGAAGCAAATCCTTCGTAAACGTTAGCGGATCTCCGTCCCTTCTCCCTAGCAATTGCGCGAGCGCGAAGATGAGCGTAATTTTCGCAAGCTCAGCAGGCTGGAAGGTCTGCCCTCCGGGGAGCTTATACCAGCCAACAGCACCGTTTATATTCGCCCCAAAGAAAAACACGCCTACGAGAAGCACGATTGTGATTCCCATCGAAATGGGCCAGCTTTTTAATAACAGCCGATAATCGAACAGTGCTACAGCAAACATAAGGATGAAGCCGATCACATAAAATATGATCGTTTTCATCATCATGGAGGTATCACTAAACGTCGCATCTCCATGCGTTGCACTCAAGATGACCAGTGGGCTGAATATTGAAAACACGAGCAAAATACTGACTATTATCCAATCAATTCGTTTCAGCTTGTTCAGCACTGATTAATCATCCCATTCCAAAAAACTTCTTCACGCGGTTCAGCACGCCCTTCTTCTGCTCAAGCGGCATAAGCGGCACTGTATCCCCTAGGATGCGGCGCGCGATATTGCGATAAGCCACAGCAGCAGGAGCATCCGGATTCATGACCGTAGGCTCCCCAGAGTTAGCGGCTTTAATAACCAATTCATCATCAGGAACCACGCCGAGCAGATCGATATTGAGCACTTGCAAAATATCGTCCAACTCGAGCATTCCGCCATCCTTCTTCATCATATTGGCACGAACCCGGTTTACAATCAGCTTCGGCGAGGAGACTTCGGAATTCTCCAGAAGCCCAATAATTCGATCAGCATCACGAACTGCTGCATTCTCAGGTGTCGTAACGACGATAGCATGATCTGCGCCGGCAATTGCATTTTTAAACCCTTGCTCAATACCTGCCGGACAGTCAATGATAATATATTCGAAGTCCTTTTTTAACTCCAGAACGATATCCTTAACCTGCTCTGGCGACACTGCCAGCTTGTCCTTTGTCTGTGCTGCAGGCAGCATATACAATTCATCAAACCGCTTGTCCTTGACAAGCGCTTGATTCAAGCGGCAACGGCCATCCGCAACATCGCAAATATCATAGATGATACGATTTTCAAGCCCCATCACGACGTCTAGGTTGCGAAGACCGATATCTGTATCGATCATACACACCTTTTTGCCGAGCAAAGCAAGCGCGGTACCAATATTCGCGGATGTCGTCGTCTTACCGACGCCGCCTTTGCCCGAAGTGACGACGATTGCCTCTCCCATCCTCCTACACTCCTTTGAACATATTGATGTCCTTGCGAACGCGATGAAGCTGCGAGATTTTATCAATTTGCATGACATTGTCATGCACATAAGCAAACTCCATATGCGATTGAGTAACCCCCCATTCATCCGGCGGTCTGCTAATGATTTCACCTATGCGCAATTGCGTCGGTGCAAATAACGAGGCCGCGATGACAGCGGAAAGTTCTCCTTCTACTCCTGCATGAACCGTTCCACGCAGTGCCCCCAGGACAAATACATCGCCTGTGCATACAATTATTCCGCTAGGGTTGACATCCCCTAAAAACAATAAATTTCCTTCGTGACGCAGCACCTGTCCGGAACGTACCATACCGGTTCTCGTTTCGATATGATACCCCTTCTGCTCCGCCTTCTTATCCACAATAGATTCAATCGAACGTACGAGTAAATTCCCTTGCTGCCGCAGCACGCCCAGCACTTCTGTCTTCTGCTCGTCTGTCACAGCACGGGCTCCTAACTTGACATCGACATAAACAATTGGCCCGTCGAAAAAATGCGGTGTATGTTCAAGCTTGTCGCGCAATTCACCCAACAAGACTGTAAATTCACACTTATCGTCAAGCAGGAACACTAGGCCGTCCTTCGTGCCTTTAATCGTTACCAGTGGCTTGGCCGTCATGAAAGGTCCCTCCCCAATTTTATCTTTTTCGAGATGGAAGAGGAAAGTTCCTGCAATACCGTGTTGAAACATAAGAAATTCCCTCATAATTGTCTGTTTCTTCGAACGGGCTTTGTTTTATGAGAGTTGCTTTGTTACAAGCACATGTATTACGTATTCAACATACAATTTCTGATACAGGATCATAAAAAGGCACAAGCCGTCTGGAAACAATTCCAAGACGGCTATCACCCCTGTTCATCTTCGGTAGATTTCTTCCCAGATAAATGGTCGAACCATCTTCGCATCGGAACATATATGGCCAACGAAAATATAAGCTGCACAATCAGGCTCGGAATCATAAAATCGAATATTGCATATTCGAACGTCATTCCATGCAAGCCAAACAGCCGGTAGGCCGCATATAGCATCGTCTGATAGGCAAAGGTGCCGAATACTGAAATGATCATCATCGAAATCATGGCTGTGTGGCGGGACGCAAAAAGCAATCCCGTCAAATATCCGAGCAGCCCCATGCTAAATGTATGCGGGCCCAGCATATGTCCATAATATACAATATCCTGCAGAAACCCGAATCCCAATCCCATCATCAATGCAGCATGCCGATGATGATATACGGCATGATACAGGATTACGATGAATACCAACTGCGGCACAATCCGTCCTTGCCATGCATCTGGAATTAATACAGGCAGCAGCGATCCTTCCATCAGGAAGAGAATGAACATGAATACGATCATCCAGTTTCGATTCATTGCTGCGCCTCTTTCCCAGTCTCATTCATATCTGGTGTGATGACAATGAACAGCTCACGCCAGTCGCGATAAGTTGCAGCAGGCTTAACAGTTGCGGAATGCGTTAACCCAATATCCCCTACTTGCCGTGATACAACTTGCCCAAGAACGAGACCTTTCGGGAATGAACCTCCAAGGCCAGACGATACAATTGTATCCCCCTCCTCCAGTTCATCATCCTCTTGAATACGTGTCATTAAGAACGTACCGCTACTATGATCATAAGACTCAATTATGCCGAAAGACTTGTTTTCCTTGCCGAGCACAGTAGCCGAAATCGCAGGTGAATTCGGATCCTTCTCATCCATATTCGTCAGCAGCTGAACAGTTGAGGAGAATTCGAATACACGGCTCACAATCCCCACTACACCTTCCGTCGAAATGACAGGCATCCCTTGACGCACACCATTTTTTGAACCAAGGTTCAAGTTCAGCGTCTGGTTGAACGGATCCGCTACATTAATCGACGTCACCTGTGCAATGCGGTACTTGTAAGGCAAATTCATTTGCTTCTGCCGCTCTGTAAAGTTCAGATCGTCCTGAAGCCGTTTATTTTCCGCTGCAATCGAATTGTAGTAAGCTTTATCCCGTGTATATTGTGCGAGCATCGTCTTCAACTGCACGTTTTCTTCATGCAGGTCTTTCAGATTGCCAATATCTCTCACGAAATTCGATACATAAGAAGCTGGCCGATAGAAAATTTGCTGCACAAAGGTTACGGTGTCATGTACAAACTTCTCTGGCCATGTAAGATTCAGTCGTCCGCCTAACGTAAACCCCATCAACGCAATAAATAAAATAAGGCCGAACAACATCAAAAATAAACGTTTGTTCCCCAAAAGCTTAAACAGAATTAACACCTTCTCATCGTAAAGAGGTACTCGTTCCCTCAGAAAAGAGGTTGCTCATGATGCCCGCTTGCCATCATCCAGTCGTTCCCGCAAGCATCATGCCAGCATGAAGCTTGGCAGCAACCCTTAGCGATAACAATGCCCGCGTCGGTGGAACGAATCGACGCGGGTATCAGACTACCTCATGGGCGTATTCTTATCGTTTGGAACGAAGTGCTGAACTGCTGCGTCCCTTGAACAAATGAATATTGTCAAGCGCGCGTCCAGTACCAATCGCTACGCAATCTAGCGGGTTCTCTGCCACGATGACCGGCATTCCAGTTTCACGAGCCAACAGCTTGTCTAGATTGCGGAGCAAGGCGCCGCCGCCAGTCAGAACAATACCGCGATCCATAATATCAGCTGCCAATTCAGGAGGACATTTCTCCAACGTTACCTTAACAGCTTCCACAATTGAGCTCACTGTATCTGCCAATGCATCTGTAATTTCGTTCGAGGAAATCGTTAGTGGCTTCGGAAGACCTGTCAACAAGTCGCGGCCGCGAATTTCCATCTTTTCTTCTTCATCAAGTCCCATAGCAGAACCGATATCCATCTTCAACTGTTCTGCCGTACGCTCACCAATCATCAAATTGTATTGGCGCTTAATGAATTGAATAATTGCTTCGTCCATTTCATCGCCTGCAACGCGAACGGAACGGCATGTCACAATACCCCCGAGGGAAATAACAGCTACCTCAGTCGTACCGCCACCAATATCAACAACCATGCTTCCTGTCGGTTCCCATACAGGCAGATCAGCACCGATAGCGGCCGCAAACGGCTCTTCAATCGTATAAGCTTCTCTAGCTCCCGCTTGCTTCGTAGCGTCTTCAACCGCACGCTGTTCTACGGCCGTGATGCCGGAAGGCACGCATACCATTACGTTCGGATGGCGCGGGAACAGCGAACGCTGCTTCTGAGCTTGCCGAATGAAATATTTTATCATTGTCGCAGTTGTGTCAAAGTCTGCAATGACTCCGTCTTTCATTGGACGGATTGCACGGATATTCCCCGGTGTACGTCCAATCATATTTTTCGCGGCTTCACCTACCGCCTCGATCGTCTTCGAATCTGTGCGGATTGCTACCACAGACGGTTCACGCACAACGACACCTTTTCCGCGTACATAGACCAATGTATTTGCAGTTCCCAAGTCAATTCCTAAATCTTTCGTAAAGCCACCCAACATGATGTTAATCTCCTTTTTATAACCTTCAATCTCAATCATTATATTACATGAGCCCGCGTTCCTTCAAACTCACATATTGGTTATCGCCAATAACCAAATGGTCCAGCAGTTCGATGCCAACAATCTCCCCAGCCTCCATGAGCCGCCTTGTAAGGGCAACATCCTCCGGGCTTGGTGTTGGATCTCCACTCGGGTGATTGTGAGCACATATGATGGAAGCCGCACCGCACTTCAGAGCGGCTTTAAACACTTCGCGGGGATGTACCAAAGAGGCATCCAGGATGCCGATCGAAATCGTTTCCTGAGCTATAATTCGATTCTTCGTATTCAAAAACAAACAAATAAAATGTTCCTTGTCATAGTATCGCATAGATTCCATCAGCAAATCAGCAGCATCTTGCGGCTGTCGTATCTGCAGGGCATCTTCCAGACAAGAGCGCGACATACGGCGTCCTAATTCTAATCCGGCCTTCAATTGCAGCGCCTTAGCGTCCCCTATACCACGAATTGCAGTCAATTCCGTGATAGACATATCATGCAAATGCCGCAGTTGACCTACCTGATTCAATATTCGCTGCGCCAACGTAATAGCAGACTCGTTCCTTGTACCTGTACGCAGTAATATAGCAAGTAATTCAGCATGGCTTATCGATTCTGCCCCATATTGCATCATGCGCTCTCTCGGACGTTCTTCATGGGGAAGATCGCGTAGAAGTGGACTATGTCCCATTCTTACAACCCCCTATAGTCGATTGTCCGGTCGCCATCATGCGCCGACGAGGCATATCATTGTCGGCATCCGCTGTTCATTTGGACCGTCTTGTAATCATCATTTCACATTCATTACCCAATTGCAATCCATGCTTACCATGCCGCTTTCAATTGCATTTCAGCTCGCCGCTACGGAACAATGATGTCGAACGTCGCCAGCATATCGCTGACGAGCGACAACGGCAATCCAACTACATTGAAATAACAGCCATCGATGTGCGTAACGAGCGTAGAGCCAATTCCTTGAATCCCATAGGCCCCGGCCTTGTCCATTGGCTCGCCTGTTGCAACATAGCGACGTATTTGCTCTTCTGTCCATGGCTTCATATGGACGGTTGTAACCCCATGCGCAACCTCAGTATGCTTTCCTGCTGCGTCGATCATTGCTACACCAGTATAGACCTTGTGAGCATTTCCTTGCAGCGAGGTCAACATTTGAACCGCATCTTCTTCATTTATAGGCTTGCCCAGTACCTTGCCATCCAGCACTACAATAGTGTCTGAACCGATAACAATACCACCCTCACCTGCTGCTCTGCGAATATCAGCTACTGCCCTCGCCTTGCGCAGCGCCAACGTTTCAACAATGCAATCTGGCGGCATATCAGCGGCTACCGTTTCATCAGCATCGCTTGGATGCACCACATAAGGAAGACCGAGTGATCGGACAAGCTCCTGTCTCCGTGGAGAGGAGGAAGCCATAACGATAGTTGGTCTCTCGAATTTTGATTTACTCATTTTCGAAGTCGCTCCTCGCCATTTTTTGACACTGTTCTATTATACGCGGAACTGACTGTCGAAACAAACATTCAAATGATGATCTTTGTAATAAATAGATGAACAATTTATGGTAATTCAACCAACACCCCCAATTTCCATCCGTTCGTCTCTCCCTTTCACTATTCCGATACGAATACAAGTTCTGTTATAGAAAAAAAACAAAGTCCATTACCGGACTCTGTCCATATGAGCAATCTAATGTGTCCGCTTCTGCTTCGCGTTTTAAACCTTCATCGTTTCTAGCCAAGCCGCCTCCGCATTGCGATAATGCATAACAGCCTGCTGAATGCTCCACAAATGCGAGGATGAAGGCTGCTTATTATATTCATTCACCGCGCTGATAGCCGTGTTCATGCTCTGAACCAGTTCTGTCCATGAAGTCTTGGATTGATCAGGGATCCCCTTTTGTACAGCGCTCATTTGCTGTGTCCACTTCTGGTGATCCTTTCTTAGCTGTTCCGTGATCTCTTGAGAGAATGCTTCTGTATTTGCCTTTTCTAAATAAACGATTGATTGCGTCATTAGCCAATCATTCACAACATCACTTTGACCAAGGAACTGCTCAACGGAGGCAGAATCGCCTTGAAATGCCAGCTTGGCAATGGCGGGCCGATTCAATGTCCGTACATATAACTCCATCTGTTTGTTTTTCAGCAGCGAACTTAATCCCATCGCATCCTCCTTCGAAGTTGCTATCGCTGCATAGACGCGATGCTGATCAGACTTCTCCGCCATCGCAGCCATACCGAGTTCCCTTAGCTCAGACGCTGCTTTCTGAGCCCCTTCTTCCTGCGCGAACACACCGTATTGCAGCATGTAAAATACTTTTTCCGGTATATTTACATCCGTTACATACAAGCCTGTAGCGGTGGCAGCCGAGCCTCCTCCACTCGCAGCAGACGACGGCTTGCTTGTTGTATCTCCTGCCTTCACCTTACTCTGTTCATTAGTTGCCGTTCCATGAGCGGAGGACTCGCCGCCTTTCCCTTGTTTATCGTTGGCGAATACGGGAATAGCATTGTTTGGATTCGGCATCGACACTTCTCCCTTGAACAAGGACAAAGCAAGAAAGCCGAATAAAGCACCTGTAGCAAGCGCTCCTGCAACCGATGCTACGACTCTCCATACCGGGGGCTTGCGAGAGCGTGTATGAACTCCATTCCATAGCAATTCCCCTTGATCGCTTAACGAACCGGAAGCAGGATCCTCTATAGAGGAGGAAAGAGAGTAACCGTTTTTCGGAATTTCATATCCAGGCTGATGATCCGTCTCACGAATCCATCTCTCTACTCGTTCATGCTCGTTCTCTACGGGTTCATGTATTGGTTTAACTGGAAGAATATCACTTTCGGCCTTCTCTATATGTCGGTTCTCCACCGTAATTGCCTCACTGTATTCCTCGTGTTCTGCCTGGCCTGTCCGGTCAGGCTCTATGCTATTCACAATCGTACCATCAGACAGCTCCTCCCAGTCCGTAAGACGCTCACTCTTCTTGTTCGTCTCCATCCCTTGGCGTTCAAGCTTATCCTTACCTTGATTGGAATCATCGAATCGAAATGTCATTTTCGCTCTCATGTTACTCATTACCGAACACCTACCTTGTCCTATTGGTTATTAGTAGATTTATGCTAGATTGCATTCCAATAGAACCGAACTCACAAATTAATTGCTAGAAAAAACACTTAATATATCATGCCGCAAGAGTCTTATCGCATCTCATAACTCTAGCATAGGATACAGAAGAAAGAACAAAGGAGGTGTAGTGGAGTGAAAAAAGCTAGAATTCAAAATTTTGGGTTGTCTCCTATCGAGGTTCGTCGATTTGTTAGACGAAATGTTGGTCGTCTCGTAGTTGTCGTTCTATGTTCAGGCGAAGTGTTGGTAGGTAGAATCATTTTTGCAGGTATTTTCTCCTTCCGCTTACGAATACGCCGCCGCGGAATCTCTATCATACGACGGATTCGATATGATGATGTACGTGCGATCAAACGTGTTTTCTGTTAAGCTCAATGCGTCAAACGGATAAACAAAAAGATCGAGTTAGAGGATCTGCATCCGAACTCGATCTTTTCTATACAATCATGTAATACAGACTTTATTGACCTTAGGAGTATTCCTTGCCAAGCTGCTATTTTAGCACCTCAACCAATCCACGCGCCGTCTTCCAAATATCGCCCGCTCCCATTGTGATGACCAGATCACCAGGTTTTACGATCGATTTCAGACGCTCCAACGCATCACTCTTATCCGCAATATACTGCGCATTGCGATTACTATTCTCACGAATGCGTTCAACCAGCTTCGAAGAGTGCACTCCTTCGATCGGCTTCTCTCCAGCTGGAGAATAAATATCTGTCAAAATCAACTCATCCGCACCAGCGAATGCGCGGCTGAATTGATCGAACAGGAAATAAGTTCGAGAATATCGCTGCGGCTGGAATACCGCAACAATGCGGCGGTTTGTTGCTTTGGCAGCTGATAGAGTTGCTTCGATCTCTGTCGGATGATGTGCATAGTCATCTACAACCAGTACGCCCTGCTCTTCACCGATGACTTGGAAACGACGTTTCGCCCCAATAAAGTCCACAATGGCTGCCGCTGCCTGCTCGAATGGAATTCCAGTACGCATAGCAACAATAATAGTAGCCATTGCATTCAATACATTATGCGTACCCGGAATAGATAGTTGAACCGAACCAAGCGCCTTGCCTTGATGATTCATCGTAAAGGTCATGCCGCGATCTTCCGCGATAATCTCTGTAGCTGTATAATCAGCCGCTTGCTCAATGCCGTATGTCACAACACCTGCACCCAAGCTCGGAAGCATAGATCCGACAATTGGATCATCTGCACACAATACAGAGCATCCATCCGCGCTTACTTGAGACAGAAACTGTACATAAGCCTCTTTCAAGCGTTCGAAATCTCCGCCATAATTCTCTAAATGATCGGCTTCAATATTGAGTACAACCGCGATATGAGGGTGATAATTCAAGAAGGAGCCATCACTCTCATCCGCTTCCGCAACTACATACTCGCTGTTACCTGCTTGGGCATTCGTCCCTAGGTTCGTCACTTCGCCGCCGATGATATAAGTCGGATCCACACCACAGCGCTCCATAACAAACGCGATCATCGAAGAAGTCGTTGTCTTTCCGTGAGCGCCTGCTACAGCAATGCCTTTCTTCGCATTCAGTAAGCGTGCCAGCATTTGTGAGCGGTGAATAACTGGAATACCCTGCTGTTCAGCTGCAACCCGTTCCACATTGTCCTTCGGACAAGCTGTAGAATATACCACTGTATCTGCGTTCTGAACATAGGCTGGGTCATGCCCGATATGTACAGTCGCCCCTTTTTTGCGTAACTTTTCCGTCAAATCCTGTTCGGCCACATCGGACCCCGTGACGGTGTACCCCATTTCCAGCATGACACGAGCGATGGCGCTCATCCCATAGCCCCCGATGCCGATAAAATGAATATGTTCCGTCGTATTCAAAACGAACTCACCAACCCTTTTCAGATTCGGTCCGATGCAGAACGAAAGAACGAACGTCTGCAATCAGATATAAAGTCCCCGTAACTACTGCTAAATCTCCTGGTACTGTCATCGCCTGGAGCTGTTCCAAAGCTTTATGCCAGTTAGGCTCTACAAGGATAGTCGGACGATTCGTATTGTCTCCCATCACCTGCTCGGCAATATCTCGTAAGCTTTCCGCTTCCATCTTCTTGCGGAAATCAGGTTCTGTAAAAATAACGGTATTAGCTAAAGGTAGTATATGTCGCAGAACATCGTGATGATGCTTTGTCGACAGCATCCCCATCATAATATGAAGCCCTTTGTACTGGTACGTATCCCGCAGCGCTTGTGCAAGCGTCGCAGCCCCTTCCGGGTTATGCGCACCATCGAGCAGCAAGCGAGGTTCCTTGCATACCATTTCTAATCGTCCTGGCCACGCAGCACGCTTCAGTCCATCTCGCGTAGTTGTATCTTCCAAAATGAAAGCCATATATTGTCGCAGCACTTCAAGCGCCATCAATGAGGCAGCCGCATTCTTCAATTGATGAGCCCCGTTCATCGTAAGTGACATTTCTTCCATCGTTCGGAATGGGCCAAAGAATGTGAAGTTCTGTTCATTTTCAACCGCATTGAGCAGTTCCACTCGGAACTGTTCGTTCATGACATACAGAGTAGATTGATTCTTGGCCGCAGCCTGCTTAATGACCTCCAGCGCCTCTGGTTGCTCTACTGTCGTCACAGCTGGAACTCCAGACTTAATGATGCCCGCTTTCTCGAAAGCAATCTGCTCGATAGTATCCCCCAGTATGTCCATATGATCATGACCGATATTCGTGATAATGGATACGATTGGAGTCACGATATTTGTTACGTCAAGTCGTCCGCCAAGCCCGGTTTCCCATACAACAACATCCGGGAACGTCACTGTCGCATAGTACATAATGGCGAGCGTAGTAGATACTTCAAACGTCGTCGGCGATCCTAGCGGCGTTTGCGCGATTTCATCCACCAACGGCTTCAGTTTGTTCACAAGTTGAAGCAGCGTTTCTTCAGGAATGTCCTCGTTATTGTATTTTAAACGATTCGTATACTTCTCAATATAAGGAGAAGTAAAGGTACCGACATCATACCCGTTAGCAAGTAAAACACTCGTTAACATCGCACAAGTCGAGCCTTTGCCATTCGTGCCCGCGACATGAATGAATTTTAATCGACGGTGTGGAGAACCTAACCGCTCCATCATCAATTCTACCCGATCCAAGCCCGGACGGATTCCAAACGGAATTAATGAATTGATCCAATCAATTGCGTCTTCTACCCGAACAAAAGGAAAATCGGTTGCTTCCGTCTCATTTGTCTCCGACATGATCCTCATCCTTTATCAGATGTCATTAAACGGCCGAACCGGCAAGGAGCAATGCCCAAACCCGGATCGGCCATACATATCGCACAGGTTGTTTACGCTTCTGTTAATTCTGTAATACGCGCCAATACTTTGTCTCTCTTCTCGCTGTAATCACGCTGCTTGGCACGCTCTTCCTCGATGACCGAAGCAGGAGCCTTCGCGATGAAGCCTTGATTAGCAAGCTTCTTATCGACACGTTCAACTTCTTTGTTCAGATGCTCGACTTCTTTCTGAAGACGGGCAATTTCTTGTTCAATGTCAAGAAGGCCAGCAAGCGGCAAATACAGCTCAGCTCCAGTAACAATGGCAGTCATTGCCTTGTTCGGCGCACCAGCCTCTATGCTTACCTCCAGCTTGGATGTACCACAGAAACGCTCTACGAACTCTAGGTTATTCGTAATGTTCGCTTCGATCGTGCGATCAGCCGGCTTCACAATCAGCTCTACCTTCTTACTCATTGGCACATTCACTTCAGCACGAATATTGCGCACTGCACGGATCATATCCATAAGAAGCATCATCTCGCGGACTGCTTCAGGCGCTTCGAATTCGGCATGGTATACAGGCCATTCCGCAAGCGTTATCGTTTCGCCGGAGTGCGGCAAGTGCTGCCAAATCTCTTCTGAGATGTATGGCATGAATGGATGAATCATGCGCATTGTACGGTCAAGCACATAGGCAAGGACAGATTGCGTCTTTTTCTTCGCTTGCTCATTCGAGCCATACAAGCTGAGCTTCGCAAATTCAATATACCAGTCACACAGATCGTCCCAAATGAAGTTATTGAGCACACGGCCTGTTTCGCCGAACTCGTATGCATCCATGAGGCGCGTAATTTCACGAGCCGTCTCGTTCATACGGTGAAGGATCCAGCGATCCGCTGTGCCCAATTCGCCTGTAATGTCGATATCCTCATAGGTCACGCCCTGCAAATTCATTAAAGCGAAGCGCGATGCATTCCAAATCTTATTCGCAAAGTTGCGCGCCTGCTCGACACGTTCCCAACGGAAACGCAAATCTTGCCCTGGCGTACTGCTTGTGGAAATCATGAAGCGCATTGCATCGGCACCGTACTTCTCGATAACTTCAAGCGGATCGACGCCATTGCCAAGCGATTTGGACATTTTTTTGCCATCAGCATCACGCACCAAGCCGTGCATCAGAACGTCCTTGAACGGAATTTCATCTGTAAATTCCAGTGCCGTAAAGATCATGCGGGACACCCAGAAGTAAATGATGTCATAGCCTGTAACGAGCACGTTCGTTGGATAGTAGCGCTTCAGATCTTCCGTCTGATCCGGCCAGCCAAGCGTAGAGAACGGCCACAACGCAGAACTGAACCATGTATCGAGTACATCTTCATCCTGCTTCAAATGGCTGCTTCCGCACGATGTACATGCAGTTGCATCTTCTTCTGCAACATGAATGTGTCCGCAATCCTCACAATACCAAGCAGGAATGCGATGGCCCCACCACAGCTGACGAGAAATACACCAGTCGCGCACATTCTCGATCCAATGCAAATACGTCTTCTCAAAGCGTTCCGGCACGAAATTAACGCCTTTGCCCGTTTTTTGCGCTTCGATTGCGCGCTCTGCGAGCGGCTTCATTTTCACGAACCATTGTGTTGACAAATACGGCTCTACAACTGCGCCACTGCGCTCGCTGTGTCCAACCTGATGGACATGATCCTCAATTTTGATCAACACACCTTGTTCTTGTAAGTCCTTCACGATCTGTTTCCGGCAATCCGCACGATCCATTCCTTGATATTGACCAGCCAGCTCATTCATTTTGCCGGACTCATCCATTACCGTTATTTGCGGCAATTGATGGCGAAGTCCCATTTCGAAGTCATTCGGATCATGGGCTGGTGTAATTTTAACCGCACCGCTTCCGAAGTCTTTATCTACATATTCGTCTGCAATTACAGGAATCTCACGGCCTACAATCGGCAGCACCAACATTTTTCCAATCATATGTTGGTAACGCTCATCCTTTGGATGAACCGCTACTGCTGTATCGCCGAGCATAGTCTCTGGGCGAGTTGTTGCAACAGTAATTGAGCCGCTGCCGTCTTTGAGTGGATACTGCAGATGATATAGATGCCCCTGCACTTCCTTGTACTCAACCTCAATGTCGGACAATGCCGTGCGCGCTGCCGGATCCCAGTTAATAATATATTTACCGCGGTAAATGAGCCCTTTCTCATACAGCTTCACAAATACTTGGCGAACCGCACGGGACAGACCTTCATCCAACGTAAAGCGCTCACGGGAGAAGTCCAAGGACAGCCCCATCTTCGCCCATTGTTCGCGGATCGTATTCGCATATTGCTCCTTCCAATCCCATACACGTTCCAGGAACGCTTCACGCCCCAAATCATAGCGTGTTACTCCTTCTTCGCGCAGCTTCTGCTCTACTTTCGTCTGCGTTGCAATACCAGCATGGTCAGAGCCTGGAAGCCACAGCGCATCATATCCCTGCATCCGCTTGAAGCGAATAAGAATATCCTGCAATGTAAAGTCAAGCGCGTGACCAATATGAAGCATGCCGGTAACGTTTGGAGGCGGAATCACGATCGTGAACGGTTCAGCATCCTTGCGAACACCTGCTTTAAAATACTCGCCTTTCATCCAGAAATCATACCATTTCTGCTCCGCTGCCTTCGGATCGTACGTCGTTGGCATGGACAGTTGCTCTTGATTCTCTGTCAATCAAAATCCCTCCGTTACTTAATCATGAGTGTCTAATCGACAATACTATGCCTATAGAACCGAAGCGAATAACAACCCTGCGCTGTCTCCCATAACACTTCCTCAAGCGTCTAAACTATGGCATTTGTAAGGGATGCATTCACTTCTGCAGGCAAATAAAAAAACCTTACGTCGCAAAGGACGAAAGGTTTATCTTCCGTGGTACCACCTTTATTCCGCTCTTATATACAGACTTCCAAGCATACAGATTCTGCTGAGCGGCACTTCAGTTGCAAATAACGGCTGCGGCCGGCCTGTTCTAGCGTATGAGGAACACGATGAACACAATGTTCATACATTACCTTGATACGTTCAAATGGGCAACTCCCAGGTGACTTCAGCGCTGGACGATCCTGCAGGCGTTGCACCGTGTCGCTCTGCTCTCTGTAAGGGGCCGATCGCTTACTAATCCTGTTCATCGTTTTTCAATCAGTCAGCTATGAAAGTAAACAATAACATTTACGATATATTGTACCTTCGCACAACCTGCGAGTCAATAGACGGAGCGCAAAAGGATGCTGATAATTGGTTCCCTATTAGTCATAACCTGTTTTTCGTTTTTCATAACATGTACTATAGGAGGTGTTTTATATGGAACGGTGGTGGTGTCGTGTTCGAGGTTCCATTAAAGGGGTTCTTTTCCCCATCATTTGCTTGCAATTTATCCGCACGTTGCTTCTGCCAACAGCATTTGACGTATTTTTGCTTTTTGTACTATTCCTCATTTTCATTGGATTTTTGTGGGACGTGTATTGAAGCTTGTACAGCTGCATGCAGACACAAAGAAACCCGTCGCTCAATGAGCCATACGGGTTTCTTGCCTTTATGGAGATATCGTTACGAGGTGGGAATGTAGAGAACTTGCCCTTCGGATACATCCGATTCCGCCAAGCGATTGTAGAGAGCAATCTCTCGTGAATTCATGCTATATCGGTCTGCTATCGTGTCGAGCGTTTCGGAACGCTGCACAATACACAAGCGCACTTTTTTGAATGCACGTTCATCATCCAAACGTTGGAGGAATAACGACTGCCACTTTACTTCCTCTCCAGAGGCCTCCGCATTCGTCGCTGCCTGCTTCGCAGTCTCCTCTTCCGTTTGAACCCGATCCGACTCTTGTGGCTCCCGCTTCTTCGAAAGCAATGAACTGAACCCGAGCGGCTCGGCTGCTTCTGGCTCACTATTTTTCCCCTTGCCAATCGCAATCTTCATTTCCTGCTTTACTGCAGCTGCCGGATCAGCATCCGACTGTTCATTGACAACAGAACCGGCTTCTACACTCTCCCGCTCCTCATCATGAGTTGAGACAAGTGACTCAAGCTCTTCTGACAATTGGGCAGCCGCTGAATCATCCGTTTCTGTAGAGGATACACGTTCCTTACGCTCACGCTTGTCATGGCTTGCAACGGGTTCGCGAGCCTGGGCTTCCTCAGAGAATGTATGGAAATCAGAAGGAGCTCCCTTCGGTGTGCGCACATGTTCACCTTCATGCGAATCAGCATTCGTTTCACTTGATGCCTGCCGCTCGTCCTCCGAAGCTTCGGCACTTTGGCCTTCCACTTGCTCTTCCGCTTCTAGAATCTCCTTGTTCCATTGGGAACCACTCCACGTCAGTGGAACTCGTTGGGAATTGGATGAAGTGGTGTCGGATGGCTCATGATTTGATTGAGCAATCAACTGCTCATCTTCAGTTTCATGTTCGCTGGCTTCCAGTTCTTCTGCAGCTCGAGTATAAGATTCAGATTCTTCTTCCTCTTCATCTTGCATAAACTCATGATCCTGTTCCTGCTTTTGTTCTTCGGAATTCCATGCAGAGCTGTACTCTCTATATTCCTCTCTTGGATCTGCATCCGATTCTACATTCGATGATTCGTCATTCGATTCATCATTCGATCCTCCGTTGCTCTCAGACAAACTCTCTTCATGACTCGATGTAAATGCCGGTGTATATGTACCGTAGTCACGCAGCCATGAAGGTTCCTCCTCATCCTGCTCGATCTCTGTTTGATGCACGACCGTAAATTGCTCAGGTTCCCAAGCTGCAGGCTCGATACTTTCCATCGAGATGCCGCGCAGCGATAAAATTCCTGTTATATTCAATGTTCGTGTCGATAATAGATCAACATCAAAGTGCTCAATGTCGACCGAAATATCTTCTAAGCTGCGCACCCGGTTTAAGGGCAGTGTGATTTCAACTGGTATCCAATGCTCAAGCGAATGGCTGCTTCGCAATTCATCGGCACCTACGTATGCTCCTGCCAGCAGCAAGCTGCCGCGCACCGTCACCTGGTCACCAGCAGGAATGACCTGAATGTGCGGTGTCAACTCCACTTCTTCCAATTGATCAATGCCGACCACTTCGTCGGACAAATGCACACGTTCATAAATATCAAATCGCAATCCATATGATTCATCGTTCACAGACCGCTCCTCCTCCCGCAGTTCATATGCCATCCTCCCTTGTGACCAGCACACATGCAATTCGACAACGATGTTAAGCTACAGTCGCAAAGTCAGACTCGTATCACTACTTCATCTATATGGGAAGAAAGAGAGGAGCATGACTATATTTTTTGCCGTAAACGCAACATGTCCTCTGGCCACGGGACATCCACCTGAATGTGTTCTCCCGACAACGGATGGCGGAAGCGCAAGCTTTCTCCGTGAAGCGCTTGTCTGCGAATCAGCTTGTCATCCCCGCCGTACATCACGTCTCCTGCAAGCGGGTAGCCCTTTGCACTCATATGCACCCGAATTTGATGTGTTCTCCCTGTCTCCAGAGACAACCGAACTAGAGACAGCTCTGAACCAGGCTGCAACGTATCATAATGAGTGATCGCACGTACCCCACTGTCACTTACCCGATATTTTCCGCGGTGATGACGATCCTTTCCTATTGGCGCATCAATTGTTCCAGAAGCCGGAGTCGGCGTTCCGTGAACAATCGCATGATAGATACGTTCAATCTTTTTTTCGCGCATCATTTCATCAAGAATAACTTGCGAACAGGGCTGCTTTGCATACAATACGGGCCCTGTTGTATCAACATCAAGCCGATGGATATGCAGTACCTTAGCCGACTGTCCTGTCCAAGCATAATGGCATGCTACAGCATGAGCCAAACTGTCCCGTCTCTTGGCCTGCTCAGGTGTCGAAGGATGAACCGCCATTCCCGAAGGCTTATAGGCAACAAGACAGGCATCATCTTCATACAGCACCTCTGCAGGCTCATCTGCAGGTTCATAGGAATCCGATTCACGAGTAAACCATCTTAGCCTCAGCCTATCTCCAGCCGTGCGAATATCTCCCTCATGCTTCATTCTTTGAACGAAATTTTTCGGCAAGCGCAGCTCTCCGATTAACCAAGAAAATGTTGACTCTTCCTCTTTGAGCACTCCCTTGCCAGGCATGAACTCTACCCATTCACCTTGGCGTCTCCAATACCGTGTCATGCCGCACCTCCACTCTATTTCCTTTTCATTTCATTTCAAAGCCCGGCACTCCTCTAGTGACGGGAATCGCCGGGCTTATCGTCGTTCTATTCCGTTGCAGGGTGTAGTCTAAAAGACTAATCTTTCTACCCCGTTTTAATTCACTCTATGCTTAGATGGACTTTTTCAGTGCTGCGTAGTGAGCTTGTATCGTAAACTCAATATCTTCATCAGTATGAGCTGCTGATACAAACATCCCTTCGAATTGCGAAGGCGCTACATTGACCCCTTCATCCAACAAATGCTTGAAATAGCTGCGGAACAATTCCAAGTTGGAAGTACGTGCCGTATCAAAGTTCGTGACCGCTTCATTCGTAAAGAACGGACAAACCATCGAGCCGATGCGATTGATTGTACATGGCACTCCAAGCTCCTGAGCATTTCGCGTGAAGCCTTCCTCAAGCATTGCGCCCTTGCGATCCAGCTCATCGTACACCTCCGGCGCAAGCAAAGACAATGTCGTGTAGCCCGCAGCCATCGCCAGTGGATTACCGCTTAACGTGCCGGCTTGATAGATCGGTCCGCTTGGCGCAATCTGCTCCATGTATTCGCGTTTTCCTCCGTATGCACCTACTGGCAGTCCTCCGCCAATAACCTTTCCAAAGCAAGTCAAATCCGGTATAACGCCAAACAAGCCTTGCGCACAGCTATAGCCTACACGAAATCCGGTCATGACTTCATCGAAAATGAGCAAGCTTTCAAACTGCTCTGTTAAATTCCGCAGCCCTTCCAAAAATCCTTCCTTCGGCGGAACAACTCCCATGTTACCTGCTACCGGCTCCACAATGACACAGGCTATGTCTTCGCCATAGCGTTCAAAGGCCAGTTTCACTGCCTCCAAATCATTGTAAGGAACTGCTATCGTATTGCTGGCCACCCCTGCAGGCACCCCTGGGCTGTCCGGCAGTCCTAATGTAGCTACACCAGAGCCAGCCTTGATCAGCAAGCTGTCTCCATGACCATGGTAGGAGCCTTCAAATTTAACAATCTTACTCCGCTTCGTTATTCCACGGGCCAGCCGGATCGCACTCATTGTTGCTTCCGTTCCCGAATTAACCATGCGGACAATATCTACCGAAGGCACACGCTCACATACCAGCTTGGCCATAGCCGTCTCGATCTCAGTAGGCGCACCAAAGCTTGTCCCTTTCGCCGCCGTTTCTTGGATTGCACGAACGACCTCTGGATGCGCGTGACCCATAATTAACGGCCCCCACGAACATACATAATCGACAAATACGTTGCCATCGATATCATACAGTCGGGAACCTTCCGCCCGCTCAATATAGGCAGGTGTTAGTCCGACAGATTTAAATGCGCGAACAGGGCTATTCACACCGCCAGGTATGTATTTTTTTGCTTCTGCAAATGCTGCCTGCGAACGAGTGTCTACACGGCCAGATTTTTTTTCAGACATGTTGGTAGCTCCTTCTTATTTATTCCTCTGTTCTATGTTACACTAGTAAAAAATCGGCTTGGCAAAGAGGGGAAAGTCATGATTGAATTGCTAAAACGCGTCCCACTGTTCTCTGATTTGACTGATGAACAGCTGGAAATCGTATCGTCCATCACATCCCGTCGGGAGTATGCCCCACATACGATTTTGTTCCAGCAGGGAGATCCAGGACACACATTCTGCATCGTATTACGCGGTGCCGTCAAAGTATACACATCCAACAAGAAAGGACAACAAAAGATCCTTTCCGTCTTCAAGAGCGGCGACAACTTCGGCGAGCTTGCGCTTATTGATGGCAAGCCGCGTTCTGCTACAGCAGAGACACTGGAGGATACCGTATTATTGACCGTTACTTCTGAAAGCTTCCATCTATTGCTGCGAGCCCACTACGACATTGCGAAGCAGGTTATGATTCAACTGTGCGGGCGGCTTCGTTCGACGAACGGATACGTCTATGACTTAACGTTCCTGGATGCTCCTAGCCGCATCGTGAAGAACATTGTCCGTATCGCTCAGCAGCAAGGCGAACGCCGTGGAGACAAAATCTACATCCGTACCGCCTTCGATCCCGATGCCATGTCAGGGCTTGCTGGTGTGCATCGCAACGTATTAGAGCAGGTAATCCGCGATTTGGAGCATCAGCGCATCTTGACGCTGCAACCTACCGAATACACACTGGATGTATCCAAGCTGTTCCAGAGTCCTTACGTAAGCTAGCTTCCTAAATGATTGGGCAGACAAGTACCCCTCCGCTGCATTTCGCTAAATGTGCTGGAGGGGTGCTTGCTATATATTCCATCCGCTTGCCCTGATAATTAGGAACGATCTGACAGCCAGCGCGCTGCATCCTTCGCATGGTACGTAATAATCATATCCGTTCCTGCACGCTTTAAACCAAGCAGCAGTTCAGTAACTATTGCCCGCTCGTCAATCCATCCAAGCTTGCTCGCAGCCTTCACCATGGAGTATTCGCCGCTCACATTATAAGCGACCAGTGGCAGATCGAACTGATCCTTTATCACACGGATGACATCCATATATGCCATGGCCGGCTTCACCATCAGCATGTCCGCGCCCTCCAGAACATCCTCTTCTGCCTCGCGAACCGCTTCACGCACATTAGCAGGATCCATCTGGTATGTCTTGCGATCGCCAAATTGCGGTGCGGAATGCGCTGCATCCCGGAATGGGCCGTAGAATGCTGAAGCATATTTCACAGAATAAGACATGATTGGCACATCACTGTAGCCCGCTTCATCCAGTCCTGCTCGAATCGCGTGCACGAATCCATCCATCATATTGGAAGGCGCAATGATATCGGCTCCCGCTTCGGCCTGGGATACAGCAGTACGAACTAAGTACTCGAGCGACTCGTCATTATCGATTTCGCCAATTTCACAGCCATTCACTTCATGCACATGTATCATGCCGCAATGACCATGATCAGTATATTGACAGAGGCAAGTATCTGCGATGACGAGCAGTTCGGGATGAGCAGCCTTTATTTGTCTTGTCGCTTGCTGTACAATTCCGTTCGTGTCGAACGCAGAACTTCCGACAGCATCCTTCGATGCCGGAACGCCAAACAACACGATAGCTTGAATCCCTACTTGTACGATTTCATTAATTTCTTCATCTAGACGATCTAGCGAAAAGTGGTACACGCCTGGCATGGAGCTGATTTCTTCCTTAATATTGGTGCCATGCGTTACAAAAATAGGCATAATTAAATCATTTACGGTTAATACTGTCTCGCGTACCATATTGCGGAGAGCTGCCGTCTTCCGTAGGCGGCGTAATCTTGTAGTTGGAAATACCATATTAGCAACCTCCTTGAATGTGTATATTTGACTTTTCACTATTGCATAGCTTGCTCATTGCTTCTACCAATCCTTTTATGGTAGAACGCTCGGCTACTGCATCAACCTGCAAGCCTAATTCGCGCGCTGTACGCGCTGTAATATCTCCGATGCAGACAACCTGAGCGCCGCTCAGTTTCGCTACTGGATTCGACACGCCCATGCGTGTTAACGACGCGATCAGGTTCGTTACAGTCGAAGAACTCGTAAAGGTAATAAGATGAATGGCGTTATCCTCAAGCAGTTCTAATAAGCAAGGATCATCCTCTTCCGGCAATACAGTCTCGTACAGATCGATCTCATCGACAATAAGACCATGCTGATGCAGGGTCTCCTTTAGCCAAGGACGTGACAAATCCCCGCGCGCTAACAGTACGCGCTCCCCTGACGCAACGAGCGGGCGCAGTACGTCCCATACCCCTTCTTGACTAAACTGAGCAGCAGATACATCCGGTTGCACACCGTATTCACGAAGCGCCTCAGCCGTTTTTGGTCCAACCGTCACAATTCGTGCGCCAGCCCATTGACGAATGTCCTGGCCTTGATCCTGCAAATGCTGGAACCAATACGAAACACCATTCACGCTCGTTAGAATGAGCCAGTGATACTGCCTAGCCTGCAGGAATGCCTGTTGAATCGCCTGCTTCTGCCGCGCCGAGACAGGCGCACGCATTTCAATGACAGGAAATTCATAAGGCTCCCCTCCAAGCTGTTCGACGGCCCGCACAAGCTCGCTTGCTTGGCTACGGCTTCTCGTCACAAGCACACGCTTCCCGAATAATGGCCGCTCTTCTGCCCATGCAAGCTGTTCCCGCAGCTTAACAACGTCACCTACGATAATGATTGCAGGCGATTCAAATCGGATCCGCTCTGCTTCATCCGCAATCGTCGCTAAAGTTCCAACAATGGTGAACTGCTCTGCCCGTGTTCCCCAGCGTATCAATGCAACAGGTGTCTCCGCTGCCCGCCCATGGCTCATTAATCGTTCTACTATCGCACGCAGCTTGCCAATCCCCATAAGAAACAACAAGGTGCCTGCTGATTGAGTCATCTGTTCCCACTCAATGAATTCGTCCAGCTTGTCAGGATTTTCGTGTCCTGTGACTACGCAGAAGGAAGAGGCATACTCACGATGTGTCACGGGAATGCCGGCATAAGCCGGAACCGCCACCGCTGAGGTGACACCCGGAACGATCTCGAATGATATCCCATGCTCCTTCAGCACAGCCGCTTCTTCTCCTGCTCTGCCAAATACACATGGATCTCCTCCCTTTAAGCGAACAACCCGGTGTCCTTCCAGAGCCAGATCGGCAAGAAGCTGATTAATGTCCGCTTGCTTCATCGCATGCCTATCAGGCAGCTTACCGACATAGATCCTGCGTGCGCCGGGCTTCATATGCCTAAGCAGCTGAGGACTGGAAAGGCGATCATAGACAACAACATCCGCTTCCTGCAAACAGTTCAAGCCTTTGACCGTAATCAAGCCAGCATCTCCCGGCCCTGCGCCTACTAGATACACGATACCTAATTCAGAGGAATGCCGTTCCATTCTTATCAGCCCCTTAATTGGGATAACATTTGTTCCGCTCCTTGATCCAGCAGCCGCTCTGCAACTGCAATACCAAGTTCCTCTGGATGTTTACCTACCATAGTGTCGCTCACAATCGTATTGTCCTCGGCTGAGCCGACAAGGCCAGTCAAGCGCATTGTGCCATCAGCACCATGAAGCTCTGCATATGCCCCGATTGGAACTTGGCAGCCGCCATTCAAACGTCCTAAGAAGGCACGTTCTGCCTGAACCGTAAGAGCGGTGTCTGCATCGTGATAACGTGCAAGCAGCGCCAATACTTCTTCATCATCTGCGCGGCATTCAATCCCCAGTGCCCCTTGGCCTACTGCCGGCAGGCTTACTGCTGTGGGCAAGTAAGATGTAATGCGATCCTGCCAGCCCATCCGGTGCAGTCCTGCTGCAGCAAGAACAATCGCATCGAACCCTTCCGTATCAAGCTTCTTCAGCCGCGTATCAATATTGCCGCGCAATGGCTCGATTTGCAGATCAGGACGCTGCGCCTGTAATTGACAGGCTCTGCGCAGGCTGCTGGTACCCACCTTGGCGCCTATGGGCAAATCTTCGATCGAGGTGCCCGACTTCATAATCAAGCAATCTCTCGGATCCTCCCGTTTCGGCACTGCGCCAACCGTTAGTCCATCCTGCAGCTCCCATGGCATGTCTTTCATACTATGAACCGCAATATCAACTTCCTTGTCGATAAGCGCCTGTTCGATTTCCTTTACGAACAGCCCCTTGCCGCCTACCTTGGACAAGGTCACATCCAGTATGCGATCGCCCTTGGTTACGATCTTTTTAATTTCGAAGCGATACGGAAGATTATTTTCTTGGCAAATGGCTTCCAACGCTGAAATAACATGCCCGGTCTGCGTCAGCGCCAAGGCACTCTGCCTTGTTCCAACAATGATAGTACGCATCTAGTTGCCCTCCTGCTTGCCTATATTATGGATTCATTTATTGATAATTGCGCGAGCCATGCCTCTATCCACTCTTCCCACTTGGGAAGCGGAACGTGTTGCTCATAAGTTCGCCAGCATTCCTCTGCATAATGCCGCATTGCACGCTGGCGCTGGGCTGTGTCAGGCAGTACCGTATGGGCAGCTTTACGTGCGTGCAGCAGCAGTTCCGCAACTTGCGCCAACTCCTCGTCCATGAGCTTGGACAGCTTAGCAAGTATGCTTCGCGTCAAGGTGGGACTCGCACCGCCCGTCGATACAGCCAGATGGACATCACCATGCTGAATCGCCCCAGGATTGGCAAAGTCACTATGATCCGGACTATGAGCAACATTAATTAGCGCACCGCATCGCCTTGCCTCTGCTGCCACCCGTTCATTAACTTCACTATCGTCTGTCGCAGCAAACACGAGCAGCGCTCCGATAGCGTCCCCCTCCTCATACTCTCTTGCAACGTGCATAACGATTCCATTATTCACAAAATGCCAAAGCTCCGGAGTCAATATGGGACTGACCACCTTCACTTTAGCACCACTTGCCAGCAAATGGCGAATTTTGCGGGCAGCTACCTTGCCGCCGCCAATAACGGTACATGGCTTGCCGGCAAGCTTCAGCATAATCGGATACAGAGGGGAATCTCCCATTCGCTACACTCCAATCCAGCGATGAAATGTCGATAATGAATTCAATGCGAAATTGAGCATGATTACCGCATAACATCCTAAATTCAACAAAGAAAGTCGAAATCCTGTTGAATCATAGCGCGAGCGTTTCACAACATAGGAGCCATACAGCAGAAGCGCTGCTAATGTAAACCATATTTTTAAATCGATCAGCAGTTCCGTACGGTTGTCCAGCAGGATAGCTCCCACCGCTACAGCAAGCGACAACAGGAACATCGGAATGCCGATTACCGCTGCCAGGTAGGAGAATCGCTCAATTCGTTCAAGACTAGGCAAGCGCCTCACCGCATCCGACCACTGCTTGGCCTTAAGCTTATGATGCAGAAATACATACATGCCTGCAAATACTGCACTAACCGTCAAGGCTGCAAACCCAAAGGCCGCAAGCGAGATATGAAAGGAGAGCAAATTGCGCATCATCTCCCATTCCTTCATCGATGCAGGCATCGTTGGATCATTAAGCATGTTTACCAGCAATAAAGCAAAACCAATCAGGTTTACAAAGAATACGATAAATTCGATATGAAAAAACCTGCTAATAACAATGGATACGGTCACTAAGAACCATGAGAATAAGAACATGAATTCAAAACTGCTAAAAACAGGAACATCCTGATGTCGCACCATCCTCACAATTAAGAAAATGGTCTGGAGTACCCATACAAAAGTAAGAAGCCCTGCGCCCATCCGCTTCGCTTTCCGATTGACTCCTACCACATCGGAAAAATAAAACAGAAGGCTCAGGGCGTATGTGTATATAATCGCATCGTAAATCCAACTATTCGTAACCATCGATGCCTGCCGCCTCCTGTTCTTCCACTACCATGTGACGGCTGCCCAAGACAGCACAGACTTCCCCCGTTCGGGTTCAGCATTCCGATTCACGGGGACTTGCGTGGAGGGCTGTTCCTCTCCTCGCTCCTTCTTGCCATCCGCTTCCGGCTCCTCAAGTGCGAAGATTTGCGAGAACAATTGCAATGCCTCGTCTCCATTCTTCTCTGCGGCGAGCTCTTTAATTTGGTTAATTGGGTCGTGCATCATTTGATTCAGCATACTTTTCGTCAACCGGCGTATCAGCTTCGCTTCCCGGTCGGACAGCTCTGGTAGCTTATTGAACAAGCTTTGGAGCGTATCCTGATGAATACGGTCTGCCTTGGCCTGCAATGAGCGAATCATCGGGGTTACACCTAGCATTTTGAGCCAATGGCGATGCTCCTCGAGTTCATCTGCAATAAAAGCTTCAATCTTTGCCGCTTCCTTGCGCCGCCGAGCCAGATTGCTTTCTACAATACCTTGCAAATCATCAATGTCATACAAGAATACATTCGACAAATCGCTAATCGCAGGATCCAAGTCACGCGGTACGGCAATATCAATAAAGAATAGCGACCGAGACTTGCGATTGCTCAGCGCCCGCTTTACATCATCCGCCGATAACACATATTCCTTAGCCCCAGTAGAGCTTATAACGATGTCTGCTTCAGCCAGCATTAGATCAACCTCTTCGAGTGTCCCCGCTCGTCCATTAAATTGCTTCGCCAGTTCCTCCGCACGAGATAATGTACGGTTCGCTACCATCACCTCAGCGGCACCGTTCGCATACAAATGCTTTACGGTAAGCTCGCTCATTTTGCCTGCGCCAAGGATGAGCACTTTCTTGCCATGGAATGATCCGAATATGCGCTTGCCAAGCTCAACAGCAGCATAGCTGACCGATACCGCATTTTCGTTAATGCTTGTTTCGGCATGTGCTCTCTTCGCGAGTGTTATCGCCTGCTTAAATACCGTATTGAGCCACGTTCCTGTTACCCCTTCATGTTGCGCAAACAAGAATGCATTGCGGATCTGACCAAGAATTTGCGTTTCACCGATGACCATGGAATCCAAGCCGCAGCTGACCCGGAATAAATGTTCAACGGCCTGATCATCTTCATATATATAGAGGTAAGGTGTAAATTGCTGTCTAGGGATGCCGAACCATGTCTCCATAAAGCTGCGGATGAAGTAACCGCACATGTGCAATCTGTCGACAACCACATACAGCTCTGTACGGTTGCATGTCGACACCATCACACATTCGAGCACGCTCTTCGTCTGTCTCAATTGTCTCAGCGCCTCTTGCCATTCACTTTCGGGCAGCGCGAACTTTTCCCGAATCTCTACGGGCGCTGTACGATAGTTCATGCCGACGACGATGATGTGCATTCATTTCACCTGCTTTTCGATATTTAGTACATTCTCAGATGATAATCATTATAACATACATCACAGAGAACATTCGTTCGTAATTTGAAAATATTATGAAATGCATGTCAAATTTTAGTTTGTACGTGCTAACTGCACCTTATACTAACATTGCTGCGACCTAATGTCATTCTTTTTTATGCACTTTTTGCCAAACTATTACGGTGCAAAATAAGAATCCAGCACACTTATGAGCTCTTTATCGGCCAAGATGAGCTCTTCACGCTGTGACGCAATCCAATGTCCACTGCTGTTATAAATGAGAGCGTAACTGTCAACTAATTTGTTCGCTGCATCGGCGGAAGTGCTTATCACCTCTTTTTCACTGTCTGCAAGCGGGCGATCCCCATTTAATTGCAGCAATGTTATCATCTCTACAACCTTATTCATACTAGAGAGCTCTGGCAGCTTATCCTTGCCAACTGCACGCACCAGTCGTTCATGTGCAAAGGCTGCTGAGTAGGCAACCAGCTTCAATTTTTGCAATTGATCGGTTGTATGAACCCGTTTAGCTTCCTGCATCGATCCTTTTAACAAATTCATTTGAAACTGAGCTACCTCATACAGCATTTTTAGCGGGTCGGATGCTTCTATCTTCGGTGACAAGAAGTTGTACACCTGAATAGAAGGCCATATAAGCAGCATGAACAATACGACCATCCATACGACACCGCTTCGAAATCGCTTTGGTCTCATAGGCATTCTCCTACTATATATGATTATGTATATAGCTTATGGAGCTGCAAGTGGACAAATAACCAGGGTAAAATGAATAAAAAAAGCCCGCTCAACCCGGTGCCAAGCACTTAAGTGAGCGGGACTTTATTGTGTTCTATACCAATTCGGATACTTTCATATCCGGAGTAACCACTTGCAATTCGCCTAATCCGCGAACGAGCTTCTTCGCGTACGTTTTCTCCGGTTTCAACATAGAGACCAGGTAATCAATGGCTAGCTGCGGGTCTACTGTTTCTCCGCAAGTGTAACAATCGATTGCTGCAAATCCACGTTCAGGATAAGTGTGGATTGAAAGATGACTTTCTGACAACATAACTAGAACTGTTGCCCCTTGTGGGTCAAACTGTTTAGATTGAACAGACAAGACGGTTGCACCACACGCTTCAGCGGCTTCTACCAGTTGTGCTTCAAGCAATTGAGCATTGTTCAGCAAATCGAAGTCGACTCCCCACGTGTCAACAGCAACATGTCTTCCGAAAGTTGAGTATTCCATCTTCCGGTTCCCCCTTCCTAGGAATAAAATGTTTGAAAAAAATAATTTCATCCGCTAGGACCTACGTCATTCACTTCCCGAGGGAAAAATCTCTCGCAACATGCAATGTCCTGAGTGAATCCTGGTTCCTATATTGTTTTCAACGAGATTAAAAATAACATCTTATACACATAAATGCAACACTTTTTTATTCGCTTTTCACCAGACCATTTGTAATTCCCTGTCTACTATATGGAAAAAGCATCCGTTAGGTGTTTATTTTCTTCCGCCCAATATGTGCAGAAAATAAAAAGAACTTAAGGCGCATGCCCTAAGTTCTTTTCTATTCCAATGCCGCTCAGGCTTCCAAGATGAACAATTGCTTTGCCATTTCTGCCAGCTCATGATCCACAGCTTGAATCTCATCCGCCGACAGACTGTGATTTCGCTTATCGAGGAGGCTGTTGATGCGCTCCTTGATACTCGCAATACGTATTTCTACACGATCGTTACGGTACATATTCTGCAAGTCCAGCACCGTATCCTTATGTTCGAAAATAACGCGAGGCTCTTCCTTCTGCTCCACAATCTTGCGAACTGCCCCATCCACGTAATAATAAGTGATTGTAAATCCCGCAAAAATCCGATTGACTACCGCTTCGCCACGGAATGTCGCCACAAGCTTATGCATCACTTGCGTCAATTTCGGATGAACCAAGCGGCAAGACGTTACACAGACATACCGATTGCCTTGTTTCTCGAACAGGAATATGATCTCATCACCCTGGCCGTCCTCAAGAACCACCTCTTGATTACCGTTTTCTAATACTTTCACCCGCCCTACAATAGATTGCTTCGCGAGCGATTGCACAAATCGGGTCAACTGAGCTTCCGTTAACTGTAAACTGGCTTTCACATACTCTGTGGCTAACCGCCGAGCCATAAAAACTCTCCTTAAACCGTATTCAACAAATTATATTTACACATCTTTATTATACTACAGGGATCACATGAATTCCTGTTCACGAGCCGCCATTTTATGGTGCATTTCGCAAAAAAACGGACTGAGGACGGAACTATCCCATATTTTATCCAACATGCTTACGAATTAACGCCTGCATGTTGATTAATAATCTCCCATAACTCTTCTCGGCCTTGTCCAGTTTCCGAGGAGAACATGACGAAGGGAGCATCTGGTGATAATCCGAGTGTGGTTCGGACTTGCTTTACATGTCTTGGAAGGTGATTCTTTGAGATTTTATCGGCCTTTGTAGCGACAACGCAGACCGGAATGCCATAATGCGTCAGCCAGTCATGCATCATACAATCGTCCGCTGTAGGAGCATGACGCAAGTCAACGACCAGCAGCACAAGCTTAAGTGTCTCACGTTCTTGGAAATATGCCTCAATCATGCGTCCCCAAGCAGCGCGCTGTGTCTTTGACACCTTTGCATATCCATATCCCGGAACGTCTACGAAATACATATTGTCATTGATGCGGTAGTAGTTCAATTGCTGCGTCTTGCCTGGCTGCGAACTTGTGCGCGCCAAGTTTTTGCGCATTATCAACCGATTAATCAAGGAAGACTTACCGACATTTGATCGACCTGCCAGTCCAATCTCGGGAAAACCGTCGTCAGGATACTGTGATGCTCCAACAGCACTAATAATAAATTCTGCATTTGTTATTTTCATGTTCGATTATCCTCACCTTACATTCTGTTCTGTCCATTGTACAATTGTACACGATTCCCGTCATTTCACAAAAACAAGAAAAACGGATGCGCTTACGCGCACCCGTCTACTTCTACATATTTATGAGGAAGCTTGCTCCAGCAAGGCATGCCGCAGCACTTCATCCATATGAGAAACCGGTATAAAGGTTAACTCCTGCCGTACCGTATTCGGGATATCCGCAAGATCACGTTCATTGTCATGCGGGAACAGAACCGTCTTGATTCCCGCACGGAGCGCGGCCAGCGACTTCTCTTTCAATCCGCCAATCGGGAGAACGCGCCCGCGCAGTGTAATCTCACCAGTCATTGCAACATCCTTGGATACGTACCGGTTGGTGAATGCCGATACAAGTGCCGTCGCGATTGTGATTCCGGCAGAAGGACCATCCTTCGGAATCGCCCCTTCCGGTACATGGACATGAATATCCAGCTTCTCATGGAAGTCTGGCTCCAACTCCCACTGCGCTGACTTCGAGCGGATGTAGCTAAATGCAGCCTGTGCAGACTCCTTCATGACATCGCCAAGCTTACCTGTCAATTGAAGCTTGCCAGAACCAGGGACAACGGTTACCTCAATGTTAAGTGTGTCTCCCCCCGCTTCCGTCCACGCAAGACCTGTCACCGTTCCTATTTGGTCATCTTGTTCTGCCAGCCCGTAGCGATATCGAGCTACACCTAAATATTCAGATAATTGCTGGGCGTCAATCTGAATCTCATTTACCTGTTCAGACACGACACGCTTAGCTGCCTTCCGGCATAACGCTGCCAATTGCTGCTCGAGCTGACGAACGCCAGCTTCACGTGTATACTCGCGAATGACTTGCAGGATGCCCTCCTCTGTAACGGTCAACTGACCTTCCTTCAGCCCGTGCGCTTCTTTCTGCTTCGGAAGAAGGTGACGGTTCGCAATTTCCAGCTTCTCCAGCTCTGTATAGCCAGACAAGTTAAGCATCTCCATACGATCAAGCAGCGGACGCGGTATATTATGTACGGCATTAGCGGTTGTAACGAACAAAACTCGTGATAAATCAACCGGCAGTTCGACGAAATGATCGCTGAATGCGTTGTTCTGCTCTGGATCGAGCACTTCCAGCAATGCTGCTGCAGGATCCCCGCGGAAATCCGAAGCCATCTTGTCAATTTCGTCCAACAGCATCACAGGGTTCATCGTGCCCGCATTTTTGAGAGCTTGCACGATCCGACCCGGCATTGCCCCTACATATGTACGACGGTGACCGCGAATTTCTGCTTCGTCACGCACTCCACCTAACGAGATACGGACAAACTTCCGGCCAAGCGACTTCGCAATGGATCTCGCAAGCGAGGTCTTTCCTACACCCGGAGGGCCAACGAGACACAAAATCGGCCCTTTCATTTCCTTGACAAGCTGCTGTACGGCCAAGTATTCCAGAACACGTTCCTTTGGCTTCTCCAATCCGTAGTGGTCTGCCTCTAGAATCGACTCAGCCTTACCGAGATCAAGGTCATCCTCCGTCATTGTTGACCACGGGATTTGAAGCAGCCAATCAATGTAATTGCGAATGACCGATCCTTCTGCTGAGGAAGCAGGCATTTTCTCCAATCGGTCGATTTCTTTGCCGATCTTCTCTCGAACTTTATCCGGAGCATCAAGCTCCTTCAATTGGGCACGCAGTTCCTCAGCTTCCCCTGCACGTCCTTCTTTATCTCCCAATTCCTTTTGAATCGCCTTCATCTGCTCGCGCAAATAATATTCCTTTTGCGTCTTTTCCATTTGCTTTTTCACGCGCTGGCCAATTTTCTTCTCCATCTCCAGCACTTCGCTCTCATTATTGAGCAGCTCAAGCAACTTGTGCAGACGAGCCTTACTGTCCACCGTTTCCAGAAGCGCCTGCTTATCCTTCAGCTTGATTGATAAGTGGCTGGCGATTACATCTGCCATCCTGCCCGGTTCCTCAATGTCCGTGACGGATGCAAGCGTCTCCGGCGACACCTTCTTCGACATTTGCACATAATTTTCGAATTGAGTTAATGCCATGCGCATGAGCGCTTCGGTCTCTGAAGACTGATTTGCCTCTTCATGCAGGACACGCACCTGAACCTCATAGAATTCATCATTTGGCACATATTCAACGATTTCGGCACGCTCTACTCCCTCAACAAGCACACGTATCGTGTTATTAGGCAGACGAAGCATTTGGCGCACCTTCGCTATTGTACCAATGCGGAAAATATCATCCTGAGACGGCTCCTCGATGCTAACCTCTGACTGCGTACACAACAGCAGAAGCTGGTCCTCCAGCATCGCATGTTCAAGTGCCCGTACTGACTTATCGCGTCCCACATCCAAATTCAACACCATGCTCGGGTACACGAGCAAGCCTCGTAGCGGGAGCAGAGGCAGGTGGCGGTCTTTATTCGATTTAAGCCCCATCGTTCGGCACCCCCATGGCTATCATGATCTATCTAGTATATTGCAAGCAACATTTTATCAAATGTTCATCTAAAACACCAATTTTAGGAGCGACCGATCAGCTATAGCTATTCCCGTCTGCGGAATTGCCGCTCTTCTCAGACGCTTCTGCATGAAGCAGCGGCAAAGAAGCACCCGCAGCTCGTTCGTATGGCTGCGGCTTGTGCTGAGCATCTCCCTTCCATTCGCTGCCGAACGCATGCTGGAAGCTTTCCTCAATATGTTCAACCGGAATCACCTGAACACCTTCCAGGCCTGCGAAAATTTCCTGCCAATTCTCCTTCGGAATGAGCACGCGAGTCGCTCCCGCTTGGAAAGCAGCCTCAACCTTGGCAAGCACTCCACCAACTGGCTTAATTCGCCCATGCAAACTAATTTCACCCGTCATCGCAAGCTTGTTATCCACAGGCCAGCCATTCAGAGCCGACGCGATCGCAATCGCCATTGCCATCCCCGCCGAGGGGCCGTCCACCGGCGATCCGCCTGGAAAGTTAATATGCAGATCGAAGTTCGATGTTTCATGTCCCAAGCTGCGTAGCACAGTTAATACATTCTCGATGGAACCCTTCGCCATGCTCTTGCGGCGCAGCGTTCGGCTTCCTCCACCCAGCTCTTCTTCCTCCACAACGCCCGTAATCGTATATTTTCCATGTCCGCTCTTCACGCGGATCGCACTCACTTCAATTTCCAATAGCGCCCCCATGCTAGGTCCATATACAGCTAACCCATTCACAAGGCCAACCTGCGGCTCTACAGGCACCTTGCGATCAGGACGCGGAGCAATCTGACTGCAATTGGCTACCCACTCTACGTCAGCCGCATCTATGGAAGCGCGGCCTTCCGACATCGCGAGACCCGCTGATAGCTGCACAATGTTGACAGCCTCTCGCCCATTCGTAGCGTACTTCTTTACCATATCTACCGCTTCCGGTGAATGTGGGAACCCGATTTTCTTCAGTCCATTCTCTGCGATGGTTCCGATTTCATCTGGCAGCAGAGGTCTGAAGTATATTTCCATGCAGCGAGAACGCAGCGCTGGCGGTAGCTCTTGAGAGGAGCGCGTCGTCGCTCCAACCAGTCTGAAGTCCGCAGGCAGCCCCTTTTGGAAAATATCGTGAATATAAGACGGTACATTCGAATCTTCTGAATTGTAATAGGCGCTTTCTAAAAACACCTTCCGATCCTCAAGCACCTTCAAAAGCTTGTTCATCTGGATCGGGTGAAGCTCCCCAATCTCATCAATGAACAGCATGCCGCCATGCGCCTTTGTAACCGCTCCCGGCTTCGGCTGCGGGATCCCTGCAACCCCCATCGCTCCTGCTCCCTGATAAATCGGATCATGTACTGAGCCGATTAACGGATCGGCAATGCCGCGCTCATCAAATCTAGCTGTCGTTGCGTCAATTTCTGTGAACTTCGATTCCATGGTGAACGGAGAGCTTGGATTCTTTTTCGCTTCCTCAAGCACAACCCTGGCTGCTGCCGTTTTCCCTACACCTGGCGGACCGTAAATAATGACATGCTGCGGGTTTGAACTGCACAGAGCTGCCTTCAACGCCTTCAGCCCATCCTTTTGTCCGACTATATCACTCATAATCGCAGGTCTTGTTTTCTCTGCAAGCGGCTTCGTCAAAGATATAGACCTCAGCTTGCGCAGCTTATCCATCTCTTTGCGAGATTCTCGATCCACAGCCGTGCGGTTGCCTTTCTGGCTGCGCAGCAGATTCCAGAAGTATATGCCGATAACTACGGCAAAGAACGCATTGATTAACATCAATATCACGCTTAAATTCATCGTTTCATCCTCCCATAACGCCCTCGTAAGGACAAAAAAATCCGGCAAAGTTAACTACTTGGTAGTATTACCCTTTGCCGGATGCATTATAAGCGTATGTGATTATGAGTTGTTATTTCTTTCCCAACATTCTGCATGCTTCAGCCCTGGAACAGCATCTGCATAGAAGACTGGCTCCTCGCCGCGCTTACGCTGACTCATATAATCTTTCAAAGCCGCAAATGCCACTTTACCAAGCAGCATAATGGAAATGAGATTAATGAACGCCATGAAGCCCATGAACAAGTCTGCCAAATTCCAAACTAGGGTCATCTTCGCAACAGAACCGAAGAGAACCATTGCTACAACGCCTAACCGATAAGCAAGCATCCATCCCTTTTTCTTCGTAATGAATTCGATGTTGCTTTGACCGTAATAGTAGTTTCCGATAAGTGAAGTAAATGCGAATAAAAAGACAGCTAATCCAATAAAAATGTGCGCCCAATCTCCAACCTGAGTCGCAAGCGCATGTTGTGTCAATCGAATGCCGTTCTGCTCGCCCGTCGTTGAAATCCCGGAGAACAGGATAATGAACGCTGTTGACGAACAAACAAGCAATGTATCGACGAATACCCCGAACGACTGGATCAAACCTTGCTTGACTGGATGGCTAACATTGGCCGTTGCCGCAGCATTGGGAGCACTACCCATCCCGGCCTCGTTCGAGAACAGACCACGCTTAATTCCGTTCATCACCGCTGCGCCTACACCGCCAGCCAGCGCCTCCTCAAATCCAAAGGCGTTTTTAATAATAGAAGCAAATACGGCCGGAATTTCGCTAAAATTGACCAGCATGACGAACAAAGCAATCGCCATATATGCTAGCGCCATGATAGGGACTACGGTCGCAGTAACCTGCGCAACCCGCTGAACCCCTCCGAATATCGTCGGGATGACAAGGATTGCCAATACGATCCCCATCCAAATCGGATCCAAGTTAAATATATCCTGGAACGCCGCACTTGCTGTGTTAGCCTGTACAGAATTGAAAACGAATCCGAAACTGAAAATGATGAGGATGGCAAAAATAATGCCTAGCCAACGCGCGTTCAACGCCCGTTCCATATAGTAAGCCGGGCCGCCTCTAAAATGCTTGCCATCACGCACTTTATAAACCTGTGCCAATGTAGATTCGACGAACCCCGAAGCCGCGCCAATAATTGCAATCATCCACATCCAGAATACAGCGCCAGGGCCGCCTAACGAAATGGCAATAGCGACTCCGGCCAAATTCCCCGTACCAACACGCGAGGCTGTACTCATTGCGAATGCTTGGAAGGAGGAAACGCCTTGCTTTTCACCGGAAGACTTTCCTTTATCCCGCCCCAAAATAAGACGGAATGTTTCTTTAATTGCGGAAAGCTGTACAAAGCTTGTACGTAATGAGAAATAAAGTCCTGCTACTACAAGAACAAATATAAGCATTAAATACCATAAATCATTAAACTTCCCGATCCAATCCTGAATTTGATCAATCAATATATTGCACCTCACTTGTTGTCTAGTCCTAAGCCCGCGATATGTCAACTTTGCTAACACGGTACTAAATGATTGTAGCGTAAATCGAGCATAATGGCAAAATGTTTTTTATCATTTTTCAATTAATGATAAAATTTACCTTCCCCACCTTTCGACACAAACCGATTTTAATGTCGATTCCACACAATATCTACTTACTTTTCGCCGAAAATCATGTACAATAGGAATGTTATGTAAACATATTAGCTTATTTTACCTTGGAATCAATAAGGAGGAATCCTTGCAATATGGCGCAAGCAAACGATCGCCGCTGGACGTGGATGCTCATGCGCGGGCCAAATCGACCCGTTATACAATACAGTGTTCCAACCGTTGTTGTTAGGCTTGTTATGTTTATTGTCATTGGCGGAGTTGGCGCATTATTTCTTTCGTTGGTTATTCAGCGCTTTGCCATGCATGATATTGTTGTACGTCATGCACAATTGGAACAGGAACTGCAGAAGAAAGATCAGCTGTTAGCTGATATGGACAAGCAATTAACCATTATTACCGCCTCTTCCAACGATATGAAACAACGAATGGACAAGATATCTCAATGGGAGCAGCAGCTGCAATCTTACTTACAAATACCGACCGGCACTGGCCGGCAAAAAAATAACAATTCAATATCCAAAACAAGTCATTCAACGACTAACTCTGCAGCCTCCAAGCAAGAAACTGCCTCCCTTCCTCCTCTGCCGCTCGGCGGCGAGTATATCATGCTTCCAGCAACGAAGTTGTCTCCACTGCTATCCCCTGCCACAGAGAGCAAGGGCATTATTCCACCTGCCTCTCCTCTAGCAGCATGGGTAAGTATGAGCAAGCAGTTGCAAGACATGAATAAGAAGCGGCAGGAATGGGAGCAATCCATGCCCCAGTTATTTAAAAATGCAAACGCCTTCCAGCGGCAATTGAACGCTACGCCTACTTTATGGCCGACAGAGAGTACGCGTATTACGTCCTTATTCGGGGAGCGAAGCGATCCATTCCAGCGCAGTGAAGCTTTTCATGCAGGCTTGGATATTGGAGGAGATACAGGGGATCCGGTATACGCAACTGCCGAAGGGGTTGTCCTTGCATCAGATAGAGATGAATTGAAAGGAAATTATATCATCATTAGCCATGGGAACGGACTTACAACCCGATACTTGCACTTAAGTGAAAGAATGGCAGCAAGCGGAGATAAGGTGAAGAAGGGAACACAGGTTGGCAAGGTTGGCACAACCGGTCGCAGTACGGGGCCACATTTGCATTTTGAAATTCGCAAAGACGGCGAGCCAATCGACCCAACCACTTATGTGGGTACGCCTGAATAAAAGCAATCAGAAAGGAAAGGAGCAGACATGTTCGCAAAAACATCTTCCGGCAAAAAAACAATCGGTACAGACACCTTAATTGGGCAAGCGACTACAGTGGAGGGCAAGCTGGTATGTGAAACTGATCTGCGGATTGAGGGGACAATTACTGGAGATGTTCACTGCAGCCAAAACGTGATTATAGGGGAATCTGGCAAGGCTTACTCGAATATTCATGCTTCCAGTCTTATTATCGCCGGTCTGATGCAGGGCGATGTCAGCGTAACAGAGACCGTCATTATCGAGAGCTCCGGTAGATTAGAAGGCAATATATTGTGCCGTTCCTTTATCATCAAAGAAGGCGGGAAATTCAACGGCAATAGCCAAATGCAGCAGGACACCACTGCAGTGGCAAACATTTCTACATCTACAGATATCATCACTTCTGACCTATAAATCAGAGACCGTAACAAAATCGTATAAGCACAATAGGAACACCCGACAGCAGCCAACCTGCATGTAGGTGTTCCTATTTTTCGTAAAATAACTGGATTATCTATTTGTCTATTCCCGATTAGTGCTTGCGTCCAGGAATAGTGCCTGTCCGCTCATACTCAGCAACAATGTGGTCGATCTCTTTCTTCAATTCGGAGACAAGCTGATCCTCTGGCACTTTTCGAATCATCTCTCCGTAACGGAACAACAATCCTTCGCCACGAGCTCCAGCAATACCGATATCTGCTTCGCGCGCTTCACCCGGTCCATTTACCGCACAGCCCAGCACCGACACCTTAATCGGAACCTTCACCTTAGAGATATATTCTTCTACTTCGTTCGCAATCGAGAACAAATCAATATCAAGTCTGCCGCAAGTTGGACAAGAGACAAGTGTAGCCGCATTCGAGATTAATCCAAAGCACTTCAGCAGTTCGCGTGCGACCTTCACTTCCTCTACCGGATCCGCACTTAAGCTAACGCGTACTGTTGAACCGATACCAAGCGACAGCAAGGCACCTAGCCCCGCAGAGCTCTTAATCGTACCAGAGAACAGTGTCCCTGCTTCCGTAATCCCCAAGTGAAGCGGATAAGGAATCACCTCAGCAGCCTTGGTATACGCAGCTATAGCCATAGGAACATCAGACGCTTTCAGCGAGACAATAATATCATGGAAATCGAGCTCCTCTAGAATTCCGATATGGAACAGAGCACTTTCTACCATGGCCTCTGGCGTTGGATATCCATATTTCTCAAGCAGGTGATTTTCCAGCGACCCTGCATTAACTCCGATCCGAATCGGAATACCGCGTTCTTTGCAGGCCTTCACGACAGCTTCCACTTTCTCACGACGCCCAATATTGCCCGGATTGATCCGCACCTTATCGATGCCGTTCTCAATCGCCTTCAAAGCCAGTCGATAGTCAAAATGAATGTCTGCTACAAGCGGAATGGAGATACGCTTCTTAATCTCCTTAATCGCATTCGCCGCATCCTCATTGTTGACAGTTACACGGACAATCTGGCATCCAGCTTCTTCTAGTCGATGAATCTCTGCAACAGTAGCTTCTACATCTGCCGTCTTCGTCGTGCACATGCTCTGAATGACAACTTCATTGTTGCCGCCAATCGTTACATTGCCTACTTTTACAGCTCTAGTCTGATGTCGCAAATACATGATACATTCTCTCCCATGTCGGAAACGGACGGAAAAGCGCCTATTAGGCGCTTTCCTCTTGTTTCTTATCTGTCGTCAGTTCCGGAATCATTCGTTCTTTCACTACTTGCTCCGTAATGACACACGTTGTTACATCGTCGCGTGACGGCACCTCATACATCACGTCGAGCATAATGCCTTCGATGATGGCACGCAATCCACGAGCTCCTGTATTCCGCTTAATCGCTTCCCGAGCAATGGCCTCCAATGCTCCAGACTCGAAGTCAAGCTTCACGTTGTCCATCTCCAGAAGCTTCTGGTACTGCTTCGTCAGTGCATTCTTTGGTTCGCTCAAAATACGAACCAGTGTATGCTCATCAAGCGGCTCCAATGTCGAGATAACTGGAAGACGACCAACGAACTCTGGAATAAGACCAAACTTCAACAAGTCCTCTGGAAGTGTCATCGTCAAATATTCGCCAGGCTTCAAGTCCTTCTGACCGCCGTCAGCATTGAAGCCGATAATTTTCTTACCTACACGACGCTTGATAATTTGTTCCAGTCCATCAAATGCACCGCCGCAAATGAACAAGATGTTCGTCGTATCGATTTGGATAAATTCTTGGTGCGGATGCTTGCGTCCACCTTGAGGAGGAACGGAAGCAACAGTGCCTTCCAAGATTTTTAGCAATGCTTGTTGTACGCCTTCGCCGGATACGTCGCGCGTAATCGAAGGGTTTTCGGATTTGCGGGCAACTTTATCAATCTCATCGATGTAAATAATGCCGCGCTCCGCCTTCTCTACGTCGTAATCTGCAGCTTGAATCAGCTTCAACAAAATATTTTCAACGTCTTCGCCTACATAGCCTGCTTCAGTAAGCGATGTTGCATCAGCTATCGCGAATGGCACGTTCAAGATTTTAGCCATAGTCTGCGCCAAGAGCGTCTTACCGGAGCCGGTAGGCCCTACAAGCAAGATGTTACTCTTTTGCAGTTCTACATCCTCAATCTTATTCTGTGTGTTGATCCGCTTATAGTGGTTATATACCGCTACGGACAACGACTTCTTCGCTTGCTCTTGACCAATAACATACTGATCCAGAATAGCACGAATTTCCTTTGGCTTTGGAATGTCTTTCAGATCGACTTCCTCTTCGTGACCGAGCTCTTCCTCTACGATCTCATTGCAAAGCTCGATGCACTCATCACATATATATACGCCAGGACCGGCAACCAACTTGCGCACTTGTTCCTGCGACTTGCCGCAGAACGAGCATTTCAATTGCCCCTTCTCATCATTAAATTTAAACAATCGGTGTCCCCCCTTACTTCAAACCCGGGCTTGCCGGATGCAAAACTTGGTCAACAAGGCCGTATTCCTTCGCTTCATCAGCGCTCATGAAGTTGTCGCGATCCGTATCGCGCTCAATCTTCTCGATCGGCTGACCTGTGCGTTCCACATAAATCTGGTTGAGCTTATGTCTTGTCTTCAAGATCCAGTCTGCGTGAATCTTAATGTCGGACGCTTGACCGCGTACACCACCAAGCGGCTGGTGAATCATAATCTCACTGTTCGGCAATGCGATACGCTTGCCTGGCGCTCCAGCTGTTAACAAGAGCGAGCCCATACTGGCAGCCAAGCCGACGCAAATTGTAGATACGTCCGGTTTGATATGCTGCATTGTATCGTAAATTGCCATGCCGGCCGTAACTGAACCGCCCGGTGAATTGATATACAAGAAAATGTCCTTCTCTGGATCATCTGCTTGGAGGAACAGCAATTGCGCAATGACGCTGTTCGCTACGTCATCATCGATGGCGCTGCCCAGAAAGATAATGCGATCTTTCAGCAGACGCGAGTAAATATCATAAGAGCGTTCGCCGCGATTTGTCTGTTCGATGACCATCGGGATTAAATTCATGGTACCGACCTCTTTTCTTTACATAGCTTTACATTTTTATTTTAACATTTTCTGACCGTGGTGTCATTTTTACACCGATTACCATTATTGTATGTGCGGCAAATGCCCGTAATCCCTACAGATAAGCTCTATATTACAGCTCATCCACAGACGGAATTCACCTAATATGTTACATATTGATTATGTACACCCATAATAGGGTGGTGAAACGTTATGTGGTCAATCAAAGAACTTACAATTCACAAACTTTCGCCAAGCAGGTGGTAAAAAATAAGGCACGCCCTTGAAAGTAACGTGCCTTATCCTGTTACGCCACGCCCGCATTTTCCATGCGTTGCGTAGCCGATATGCAATTAATTTTTGCTATTGTCCACGATGAATTTAACTGTTTTGCGAAGAGCTGCCTCTTCACGCAAGTTTTCGAGCGTACCGTTTTTCTCCAAGATTGTGCGAATTTCCTCCGCAGAACGTTGGTAGGAAGCTGCCATTTTGTCAAGCTCTTCTTGAAGCTCTTCATCGGAAATCGTGATGTTTTCCTCTTTAACGATTTGCTCAAGAACGAGGTTGTTTTTCACACGCTTGTTAGCCTCTATTTGCATTTGCTCGCGCAAGTCTGCAATAGTTTGGCCGGACAAAGTCAAGAACATGTCCATGTTCATGCCTTGCATGCGAAGACGGTTGTCCAAATCTTTTACCATGTGCTGAATTTCAGTTTCGATCATCGCACGTGGAATTTCTACTTCTGCGTTAGCAGATGCTTTTTCAACGAGTTCAGCTTCACGAGTTGCTTCCAGTTCGCGTGTTTTGCGTTCTTTCAACTGTTTTGTAAGATCAGCTTTGTACTCATCCAAAGTTTCGAACTCGCTAACGTCTTTAGCGAACTCATCGTCAAGCTTAGGAAGCTGCTTGCGCTTGATTTCATGAATTTTCACTTTGAATGTTGCAGGCTTGCCAGCCAAGTTTTCTGCATGATAGTGCTCAGGGAATGTAACTTCAACGTCTTTGAAGTCGCCTGTTCCAAGGCCAACCAATTGATCTTCAAATCCAGGAATGAACGTATTAGAGCCAAGCTCCAATGTGTAGCGCTCACCTTTGCCGCCTTCAAATGCTTCGCCATCAACGAATCCTTCGAAGTCGATAACAACGCTGTCGCCTTTTTGTGCTGTTTCTTCATCAACGATAACGAGTTCAGCATGACGCTCTTGCAGACGCTTCAACTCAGCGTCAAGCTCTTCTTCAGTAACTTCAGCTTCCTTAGTTTCCACTTCAAGACCTTTGTAGTCTCCAAGCTTAACTTCAGGCTTAACAGTTACTTTTGCTTTGAATTTGAACGTTTTGCCTTTTGCAAATTGTTCAACTTCGATTTCCGGCTGATCAACCGGTTGGATGTTTGTTTCTTTTACAGCTTGTGTGTAAACTTCACCCAAGATGATGTCAATTGCATCTTGATACAAGCTTTCCACACCATATTTAGCTTCGAAAATTGGGCGAGGTACGCGACCTTTACGGAAGCCTGGAACGTTTACACGCTTTGACACTTTTTTGAATGCCAAGTCCAATCCTTCTGCTACGCGATCTTCATTAACCTCAACTTCTAATACCCCAACGTTCTTCTCTATTTTTTCCCAAGTTGCTTTCATTTTATGCCTTCCCCTCCAAAAAAGATCATGGCTAGAGTGTACCTACCATAACACGTCCTGAATAACCATTTTAGTATAGCCGACTATGATAACTTTTTCAAGGAGTGCATCATTCCTACATTCACCCTCCTTGGAAAGCGCTATCGGCCGCCTGTTGCTTAGCATCCGGATCCTATGATTGCACGCGCAAGGATCGATTCAGCGATCGAAGTGCAAGCTCATATTGGACGCGCATCTCATTACGAATGCCGTACAATTGCTTTACTTCCACTTCTTCATCTATATGCAGCATTCGAGCTATGATAAAGTGCAGGGCTGCTGCCCATGCGACTGACTCCTCCTGCCCATGCTCACACAACTTCTCGTAAGCGGATGAACCGTAAATATGCTTCACATATTGCTGCCATAGCTCTTGAGCAAAATAGGCTAATGACGGCTCTCTTACAGAGGCAGCCTCGTTCACGCGCTCTGCGGGTGCCTTCGCCGCTGCCGGGAACGCCGTATAGTCAAGTGGCGTATCCTCTACTCGAACGTTCAACCATTCCTGCCCGCGAGGGAATCGAATTTCGCCATGCATCCCCCTCCGCTTCAAGACTTGAAGAATTCCGAACTGAAGCAAAGAGCTCAGTTCCTCCTCCTTCAGCAGTTTGACCAGAGCTTCGTCAATCCCCGCATCTTCTGCTGCCGCAAGCTGCTCCAGCACAAGAAGTTTACGATCATCCATTTCCCCATCCGCAAGTGTCGCGAGCAATCGTTCCATATATTGTCCATCTGCATTCAACTTCTGCTGAAATTGACGTCGCAGGATATCTTGTTCGGTTTCTTCCGATTCCTCTTCTGCAGTTGATTTCGTCCAGCCGGCTAATCCCTCTGGTATGTCCAGTTCGCGAGCATCTCTCTCTGCTTCTGGAAACGCCGATACGAGCCATTGAAGCAGCGCATCCCACTCTTCCCGAATCCGTGCATCCTCGCCATCACAAGTCAGCAGGAATTGAAGAAGGGCAATGGCTTCACCGTAGCGTTCAGATTCCAGCATCCGTGTTAACTCAATTTGGTAATAATCATGAGTTTTCGGAAATAGGATAACGTTGTTCCTGGACGGCTCTTTGTAATCTTCTGACATACGAACACCTGCTTTCTGTACTGCGCCTATATATTGCAAAAATCTCTGCTATGTATGCAACTGTATCAATTTATTCAGGCAAGTCTCTTATACGATGCATTATATCATACTCGCCCTTTATCCTGCGCGGTTGCCACGAGTGCTTTCCTGCACATCCAACTGTAAATATGATAGGTAAAATATTTTTTGATTTTTATGTTGCTAAAATTCAAATTCTTTGCTACAATCATACATGTTCTAAATTTACTTAACTTATGTCCCAGTAGCTCAGCTGGATAGAGCAACGGCCTTCTAAGCCGTCGGTCGGGGGTTCGAATCCCTCCTGGGACGCCATTCATTGCTTACAATATACATGAGCAGCCTCGCAGAGCCTAACTTGGTATGTGAGGCTTTTTTTATATCCCCAAAATCTCTACGGACATCTAACTGCATAAGAGGCCCTGCATATCGCAGAGCCTTGAATAATTGCGCTTCATTTCAGAATCCAGCTTATTTATTGTGAAACTCCCAATGGTTCTTTTCGCCCGGATGCTTGAAGTTCTTCGACAGAACCGCATCCGCATGTTTCTTCTGATGCGCATATTTATTGCCCTTATTTTGCTTGAATTGTTCTGGCATATTTACTCACCTCCCTTCATCGTACATCAATCACCTTAGTATGAACACGATGATAAGAAGCAAACCAAGTTGTTTACCAATTCATTTGGAACAAGTCGTCAACCGCTTCCCGTACCTCACTCGATCCAAGCACTGCATCTACGATCGAATCCCGGTCGCTGCAGCTAATTTCGTTATTATTGATAAATGTCTCTGCAGCCACTTCCTCAAAGGCATTATGCAAATTATTGTCGTACCAGTCTGCTTCAAAATGTGAATCATTGCGCAGCAAGCGAACAATCTCATAACCGCCATTTTGTACAGGAGCCACATACGCAAGCAGGGGAGTCTCCTTGTCATCATCTGGGATAAGTCCTACTTCTGCACACAGACGCCCTTCGATTTCAACCGGACGGCGAAATTTTGCAGCCTTAAATTCCATCATTGTCTTCGCTCCTCACTTCTCGTATTTGCTCCACAAATTGCTTTGTTTCTGTGGTTCCGAATTTGTGTATGTAGGCATATACACTATTGAGGTTTTGCTGATACGGCTCGTTAATCATGTCATTCGATTTGCTTGTAAATAACATGAAGCTGTATACTTGATCCGTTTCGGCGTCTCCCACCCCATTCAGCAGCCTTTGAAGCTCATCCCTTTCTGCCTCATTCACATGGACTACAAATTCATAATCACCCGCATCTTGTTCCGCAACAACAGAACGATTCTGTACGGATACATAATAAGGTCGGCGCTCCATTAAGCACCTCCTTTCCTTAATAGAACCATTGCTTCGCTTTGTTTAGATCAGGTTTCAGCTTTTAAGGGAAGCTTTTTTTATCATCTCCCGATGGACATACATCTTATGCCGATTTGCGCATACCCATGGTATTATCTCAATCTTCCAGCATACCGGTATTCGGTCTTCCGGGTGGACAGATTGGTGCGGAAAGGATGAACGTAACATGTGTGGAATTACAGGATGGATTGACTGGAACCGTGATTTGGCCCAATGTTCCGACGTTATCGAGCAAATGACCGAAACATTATCTTCTCGGGGCCCTGATGCGAAGGGAACATGGATAACCGGTCCATGTGCACTGGGACACCGGCGCTTGTCTGTTATTGACCCAGCTAACGGCGCCCAGCCGATGATTCGGCACACGGAGCATGGCGTGTTCGCGATTGTGTATAATGGCGAGCTGTACAATATGAGGGAATTAAGATCGGAGTTAATGAGCCGAGGACATTTATTTGTAACACAGTGTGATACGGAAGTGCTGCTTGTAGCCTATCTGGAATGGAAAGAAGCATGCGTAGAACGGTTCAACGGCATCTTTTCTTTTGCCATATGGGATGAAGCTGGAAAGCATTTGTTCATGGCCCGCGACCGGCTTGGGGTGAAGCCTCTATACTATTCTCAAGGTGAAGGATGGTTCGTATTTGGTTCCGAGCCTAAGGCGCTGCTTGCCCATCCGGACATTGAGCCTGTCATCAGCTTAGAGGGAGCAGCTGAAATATGGATGATCGGGCCTGCCCGAACTCCAGGACACGGCATCTATCAAGCAATGTCAGAGCTGCGTCCAGGTCACACCTTGCAGTATAATCCAGATGGCCTGCGCATCCGCAGTTATTGGAAGCTGGAGAGCACTCCGCATGAAGAGGATGCCGAACAAACAGCCAAACATGTGCGCGAACTTCTGGAGGATACCGTTGAACGCCAGCTTATTTCTGATGTTCCTGTATGTACCTTATTGTCAGGAGGATTGGACTCAAGCGCGCTAACCGCCCTAACGGTTCAACATTATAAGCGTCACAAGCTTGGTCAGGTGCATACGTATTCGGTGGACTATGTGGATAACGACCTTTACTTCCAATCTCACGCCTTTCAACCAAATGCGGATGAGCCTTGGATTCGACGAATGGTAGAAGAGCTCGGAACGACTCACCATTGGATTCAATTTGATACCCCTGAGCTCGTTGCTTCGCTTGAGCACGCGGTAAGGGTTAGAGACATCCCGGGCATGGCCGACATTGACGGTTCATTGCTTTTATTTTGCAAAGAAATCAAGAAAGGCGCCACTGTCGCACTCTCTGGTGAAGCTGCTGACGAAGTATTCGGCGGATATCCTTGGTTCCACCGGAAAGAGGCGCTCAATGCCGGGACATTCCCTTGGGCGCTTGCTACGCCTCTCAGAGCCAGTTTGTTGAAGCCTGAGGTCGCTCATTTGCTCCGCGCAGAGCAATATGTAGCTGACCGCTATGCAGATGCGGTGCGCGAGGTGCCTGTATTGCCCGGAGAAGAGGCTCAAGCCGCGAAAATGAGAAATATGTCCTATCTCAACATTACCCGCTTCATGCCAACCTTGCTGGATCGCAAAGACAGAATGAGTATGGGCGCTGGTCTCGAGGTTCGCGTCCCATATACCGATCATCGGCTCGTCCAATATGTATTCAATATTCCATGGAACATTAAAACTTACGGCGGACGGGAGAAAGGGATCTTGCGAAAGGCGCTGGAGGGCGTTTTGCCAGATGATGTCCTCTATCGCAAAAAGAGCCCTTATCCAAAAACCCACAATCCAAATTACTTGAATACGGTTCGCCGACTGGCACTTGAGAGATTGGATGACCCTTCATCCCCACTCCATCAATTTGTCAATGCAGAACGAATACGGACGATTGCCGCTTCCGAGGAAGCAAGCTCAAATCTGCCTTGGTTCGGCCAGCTGATGTCTGGCCCTCAATTATTCGCTTATCTGCTGCAGGTAGATGCATGGCTGCGAGAATACGGCATCCGTGTAGCATGGTAATCTAACACTGAAATGCTGGTACCCACTGGCTTCCAACAAAAAGACACACGGTAAACGCTGCAGCGTACCGTGTGTCTTTCTTCATTTGTACATCGATTCTTATTTTACTGAGGCAGGCTGACTCGCGCGAATCGCCTGATCCAAATCATACAAAATATCGTCAATCGATTCCGTACCGATAGATAAACGTATAAGTCCTGGAGTTACACCGGCAGTAATTTGCTCCGCTTCATTCAATTGCTGATGCGTCGTACTTGCTGGATGGATGATGAGCGACTTGGAATCGCCTACATTGGCGAGATGAGAGAAGAGTTTGACATGATTTATTACCTGCCGCCCCGCTTCGATTCCACCCTTGATCTCAAATGTCAAAATCGCACCCTGTCCCTTAGGCAAATACTTCTGTGCCAACTCATAGGAAGAATGGCTTGATAGGCCGCTGTAGCTGACCGACTGCACCCCTTCATGCGCTTCCAAGAACTGAGCTACCTTCAAAGCATTCTCGCTATGGCGCTCCATGCGCAGATGAAGCGTTTCGAGCCCCTGCAGAAGCAGGAATGCGTTGAATGGAGAGATCGTAGCCCCCATATCACGCATCAATTGTACACGAGCCTTAATAATATATGCAATTGGCCCGACTGCATCCGTATACACTAACCCATGGTAGCTAGAATCTGGCTCTGTCAATCCAGGGAACTTATCAGTGGCAGCCCAATCGAACTTGCCGCCATCCACGATAATCCCGCCAATCGAAGTACCGTGGCCGCCAATGAACTTCGTAGCGGAATGTACGACAATATCCGCACCATGCTCAAGTGGACGAAGCAGGAATGGACTCGGGAACGTATTGTCCACGATGAGTGGAATGCCATGCTCGTGTGCTATATCGGCCACTGCCTCGATATCCAGTACATCGCCCTTAGGGTTGCCAATCGCCTCCGCATACAGCGCCTTTGTCTTATCCGTGATCGCCTTGCGGAAGTTTTCCGGATCACTGGAGTCAACGAAGCGGACTGTAATGCCAAGCTTCGCCAATGTCGTTGAGAATAGATTGTAGGTTCCGCCATACAGACTCGTCGCAGAAACAATCTCATCTCCTGCTCCCGCGATATTCAAAATGGCATACGTGATCGCAGCTTGGCCTGATGCCGTAGCCAATGCCGCTGCCCCACCTTCCAATGCGGCTACACGCTTCTCAAATACATCTGTCGTTGGATTCATCAGCCGTGTATAGATATTGCCGAATTCCTTCAAACCAAATAAATCTGCAGCGTGATCGGTATCTTTGAAAGTGTAAGACGTTGTTTGATACAACGGGACTGCACGCGATAGTGTAGTCGGGTCGACCTCCTGTCCTGCATGTACAGCCAATGTTTCCAAGCCAAGTTCACGTGGCGCTTCACTCATCTTCATCAATCCTCCTTCGTCTTATTGCCCATAATTTTCTCATATTTTTCCGTTGTTGGAAAGTATAAAATCTGAGTATTTTGATAAGAAAAAAAGGACACCTAAACTGGTCATCTAGTCAGGTGCCCTTCGCTGAAAGGTTTTTGCTTTTAATTTTCTTATCTTTGTTGTGTCATCACGCTTCGAAATACGCTCGATTGACATGGTTACACTTGTGAGTGCTCCTTCTGCAGTACATCAAGTAGCATACGAATTGCATTTCCACGATGGCTAATGCTCTGCTTCTGCTCCGGAGTCAGCTCCGCCATTGTCTTGCCGAATGCAGGAACGTAAAATAGCGGATCATAGCCGAAGCCATGTTCCCCGCGCGCCTCGTCCAAGATGAACCCATCACATGTACCGGTCACATCGACATACTGCCGCTCTGCAGGATCATACAGTACTAGGCAGCAAACGAATTGCGCAGCACTAAGCACATGCTCCGAAGCTTCTCCCAGCTTATCGTGCTCCACGCGGCGAGCAGGCAGCTTCTTCAGCTCCTCAAGAAGCTTAGCATTATTCGCCTGCGTATCCCCGTGCCCACCGGCATATCGTGCGGAGTATACGCCAGGCGCACCAGCTAAACGTTCTACACAAAGGCCCGAATCATCAGCAAGAACAGGAAGTTGTATCGCTTCTGCCACTTCCTTAGCCTTCTTGAGCGCATTCGCATTGAAGGTATCCCCATCCTCTATCACTTCAGGCAATTGAGGATAGTCGGCCATACTGAGCACACGCTTGCCGAGCGAGGCGAAGGCAAGCTGAAATTCCTTTAGCTTGCCTTGGTTGCTGGTTGCAACAATAATCGTATCACTTGCTAGATGCATGTCCGGCCGCCTCTCCGCGTTCTAACGCTGCTCGTGCAGCAATCTTGTCCGCAATTGGGCCGAGTGCCTCCTTCTGCATCTCAACAAGCTCCAAGATTCCCTTCTCCGCAATGGCCAGAAGCCCGTTAAGCTCTTCGCGCGTAAATGGACTCTCTTCCCCTGTACCCTGTACTTCGACGAACTTGCCCTGACCTGTCATCACGACATTCATATCAACCTTCGCCGTGGAATCCTCTTCATAATTCAAGTCAAGCAGCGTATTTCCTTGGATCACTCCAACACTAACCGATGCAAGAAAATCCGTTATCGGATATTTATTTAATGAATGCTGGCTCGCTACTTTATGAATCGCCATTGCCATCGCAATAAAGGAGCCGGTAATGGAAGTCGTACGCGTACCGCCATCAGCCTGAATAACGTCGCAATCAAGCGTTATCGTTCTTTCACCTAATGCATGCAAATCAACAACCGAGCGCAATGCCCGTCCGATCAACCGCTGGATTTCCATCGTACGACCGGTTAGCTTGCCTCGATTCGCCTCACGCTGGTTGCGTGTCTGCGTTGCACGCGGGAGCATTGAATATTCCGCTGTAATCCAGCCTTTGCCTTGCCCCTTCATAAAAGGAGGAACTTTCTCGTCAACCGTAGCCGTGCACAGCACCTTCGTGTCGCCTACTTCAATGAATACGGAGCCTTCCGCGTATTTGTTCGTGTTAGTTCGAATCGTAACTGGGCGGAGTTCATCCGCCTTTCGTCCGTTGCTTCTCATTTAATAGTGCCTCCTACATTTCCACTGTCGTCCGTAAAAAGTAACATCCCCTATTCTACCAAAGAGCTTGGCGAAAAGCATCTATCCTTTCCAAGCCATGTTCACAACAGGCCGCGAAACCGGCTCCGAATAGTTTATCTTGTCTGTTCCTTGAATATCCACATCGCCATTGATTTTCAACTTCACCTTCTTCACGCCCTGGCGCTCTGTAAGGGATAGAACGACAGCCTTAACCAACTCCGCAGGGACTTGATCTCCTTTTTCGAACATCGTGTCTGCCAAATCGATCGTAAGCATATCGCCATCAACCGCAATATCATTTATTTCCGTTTCCTTGGTTGCAACCATGTTCATCGATTTTTTGTCCAACGGTCCCGCTATCATCTGTTCGAGCGTTGTTCTCACTGGATCAGAAGATGGCTCAACCAATCTTGTCACAGGAATAAAGTAAGCTCTTCCCTCTTCGCTGTAGCTTGAGAAATATAAAGTCACCGGCATCGAGTGCAGGTAATTGACCGATAGATCCTTCTCTAAATTAATTCCAATTTGGCGTGACAATGGGGTGTCCATCGGCGTATGGTCAACCGGCATTTCGGTCAGTCTCTTGGAATCCATCCATAACTGCACCTGATCTACATTTGGCAGCGATGTAAGGGTCCAGGCGATAGACTCCATCACCTTACGTTCATCGTTTTTGTCGTATGAAGCAAATTCCTTGGACAGCTCCACCAATGCGGTCTTCTGCTCTGGCTTGAGGGTAACCTTTAAACTCGTCCCCTTCGGAAGGGTAGCGGTAAATCCCGGAGGCAGCATTCCCTGATGCACACCATCCTTCACAAGCATCTCTAGTGATGCTTGGGCAACAACGGCAGGATCTTCAGAGCTCCATTGATACGAAATGGGCGCCAAATAGCCATGGCGATCTTGAGCGTAAACCGTCATATTTGCTTTCTGCTGCGCTGCATCAGTTGGATTGACAGCACGATCAACCGCACCGCCCTCTCCTCCTGCTGCAGCCATCATTTTGGCTTCCACATCTGCTGGCGGCGGATCGATTGCACCGCTTGTGCCACCACAAGCCGTCAATAGAAAGGGCAGCATCAGTACTGCTGCCAGTACACCTTGTCGAAAATATTTTGTCCGCACCATAAGCGCAGCAACCTCCTCTATGCATCTATCGTGTGATCTGCGGGAGCCTGTCTACCTACATCGTGCATGCATAGGCGTCCCTTCGTCATACCCCTATATATACGATAAGGCTGTCCAAAACATGACCTAGTTTCATACATTGTGGCCTCAAAAAGCAAAAAGGAAGAGTAAGGAGAGAAGGGAATGGGTATATCATTGTCATATACCTTTCTCATGCTATGGTGAAGAATGAGTAGGTAGCATGCAATACGAATCAGAGATCGAGGTGACTTCCATGTCAGAACAAAAAGACACGAGAACAGCCAAAGCCTACAGCCTGGACAGCGAGAAGGTCGAAGCAGAAACACGCGAGTGGCTGCGCAAACGGGGAGTTCGTGTAGAGGATATTGCAGAATTGGTCATGTTCCTGCAGCAGAATTACTTCCCTGAATTGACAATAGACTACTGCATCTACAATGTGGAACAGGTGCTGAGCAAACGCGAAGTTCAAAACGCCGTCCTGACCGGAATCCAGCTTGATATTATGGCAGAAGAGGGCAAGCTTACACCTGCGCTGCAAGAGATGATTGAGAATGATGAAGGATTGTACGGCGTGGATGAAATACTCGCCTTCTCCATAGTCAACGTATACGGAAGTATCGGGTTCACCAATTATGGCTATGTCGACAAGTTGAAGCCAGGTATATTGGAGCGCTTGAACAATAAGGACAGTGGACAAATCCATACGTTCCTCGATGACATCGTAGGCGCAATTGCTGCAGCGGCAAGCAGTCGGATTGCCCACCGCAAGCAGGCAGAGCGTGAACAAGAAATGCAGTCCTTGTAATTCACTAAGATGATTGCCACCTTATGACTTGCTCAGAGTCCGTATTGGCAAGGCCACGACGTCTAAGCTCTACGAGATGAGCAAGAGTCTCACCCATGGCGAAACGGAACTGATGCACCGTTAAACGATCCAGCGTACCGAAGCTGATACAGCACAACTCGTAAGCCGTCATCGGCTGATGAAGCGCGGCCTGCATCTCCTGTAGCCGTGCTTCATGATGCCGGATCAGCTCATCTGTCCGGTTCTTATAATAAGGAAACGGATGCCGGTGTCCCGGAAGCGCCAGTTCAACATCGAAAGCAGCGAGCCGTTCCAACCCAATAAGGAAGGAGTACAGCGGCTCGGGATCACTATTCGGCATAAGGCTAACATTGGGCGTAATTTGCGGCAGAACGTGATCACCGCACAGCATAATGCGCGAATCAGCATGATAGAAGCTCATATGCCCCGGAGCATGGCCACCCGTCTCTATTGGCTGCCAGTAATTATCTCCCAACAGCAATGGTTCTCCATCTCTGATGAAGGACACTTCCGGCAAAGGAGAAACTTGGGGGATAAAGCTATTCATATGTATGCCAATTGATTCTACAACCTCTGCAGGCGCTCCCTGCTTGTGGAACAGATCCTGCATATCCATCGTCATTGCAGCAGTTCCAGCCCACATCCGTTCCACATGTCTCCACCCGATTTCTGATAACCATACTGGTGCAGCTAAGCGCTGCTGAAGCCAGCCTGCCATACCGCTGTGATCTGGATGATAGTGTGTAAGGACGATGGAAGCCGTGTTTCCAGCCTCTATATTCAACTCTTCCATCAGATCAAGCCATGCAGCCTCTGTTTCCTCAGTTCGAAGACCTGGATCGACGATTGTCCATCCGGTTGAGCCTTGCAGTAAATATGTATTCACCCACCGAAGCGAGAAAGGAAGCGGCATTCGAACCAGAAAGATATGCTCATTCACTTGCTGAAACTTCATCTTAGCGTTCCCCCCAGACTAGATTGAGTCAATCACGAACCACGCATGCCATTATTTTCCTATCTTATCATCAACAGTGCTAGCATACCAACATCTCAATATCTCATTCCGGACGGGATCCAACCATAATCATTCGGGAGGAAGTAAACTCATCATATAACGACCCGTCATACCCGCCATATACCCTATCCATATGCAGCCCAGCCTGTTCAATCATCGAATGAAAATCCGCCAATTCATACAAACGAACAATTTCTTCATAATGGCGCCGTTCCCCTGTAGACTCGTCTGTTAGTGTAATCTCCTTCTTCACGAACCCATCCTCAATGAACCGGCGCTCTTGAATGGTTACCTCTTCATCCCTACGCTCCGATTCTGGAACCAGATGCTGTGATACATAGCTTGGATTTAGGAAATCAATAATAAATCGTCCGCCTGGGCGAAGCACCCGATTAATTTCATGGAATACCTTTCCATTGTCTTTGTCCACTTGAAAATACCCAAATGAAGTAAATAAATTCACGACGGCATCAAACGGCCCGCTAACTGGGAGCTCCCGCATATCCCCGGATAAGAAGGTTACTGCATGCATCTCATCTTGCTTAATCGCTTCCTTCAAAAGAACCTCAGATAAATCCACTCCTGTCACCTTGTACCCTACTTCCGCAAGCGCAAGAGAATGTCTGCCCATCCCACAGCATAAATCCAGTACCATCGCTGCAGGAGAAAGCTCCAGCCATTCCATCATCTGATGCACTTCCTTAGCTGCACCCTGAAAATCACGATGCTTATATACAACCAAATAGTCACGACCGAAGCTTCGCTCGTACCATTCTTTCATAACCATTCACCTCAATTTAAGTCTTCACTCCATTGTATCGAGTTGGGTTCGAAATGCAAAGATTCTTGCCTCATCCCTGCTGCAGGGTTTACACATATGATGGAAAAGGACTGCCCGACAGATAAGTAATTATCAGCGCTAGGCAGCCCCTTCCTATTAATTACAAAGGCAAAAAAATTCTTATTCCCTATTCGTTCGATTCCCTATTATTTCCCTTTTCCTTGCACACTTTCGTTCTACTTCCCGGCAGGATTGATTTCAGTGAGCAGTACTTGGAGCTGATCAAACGAATAAGCGCTGTTGTCCTTCTCTTCCACAAAGCCACCGTAATTAGGGGATGAAGGGTGCTGTACAGCAAATGCATACATCCTGTGCTTCAATTGCTCAGCAAGCTCATGCTCATCCTTGTACTGAAGGAGTCTAACCGCAAGCGCATAGACCGATGGGGATTCGAATTCTTCTCGAACACTTCCATCCTCCGCATACACACTCGGAATCTTCCCTTTGTTTCTGCTCCACTCCTGTTTCAGAAATTGAATAGTTGCACTGACATCCTCGCCCTCTTCCGCCAAATAAAGCGCGGTATATAAGGAATCAATCATATTAATTTTCCCTGTTGAGGAAAAGCCTGTAGAAGGATTCCAATTGGCCCTAAACAACCCATTGCCCAAAGAGGAATCCTTCATCAGATTCAAACTGTTCATTCGAACCGTCTCCCACTTCTTATCAAACGCAGCAAGCATCCCCATCGTATGGATATCCATATAAGACATTGTTACACGATCCGAGCGGGATTTGAATTTCCAATCATAGTGATCGAACATGTAATCCTTGCTCACATTGCCATCAAGCAATGCCTTGCTGATCCCCTTCGCGATCCGTCTCGCCTCTTCAATTCCCCATTCCCGATCCGCTTCAAGCAATGCACGTGCAATGCGCAAATCATCGACTGCTGCATTCACCGCCGTCGGATCGTGCCGAGGGGAATACCGCCAACGGATATAGCCCTTGTCGGCTAATAGACGCCGCTGCAAAAAGGAAAACTGATTATCAAACAAATTGCGGTTGTTGATTTGTACCGCATGCAGCAGCATCAAGCCTGTTGATTCAGACAGCATCTGATGATTGGCCGCCTGATGCTCCGATTCGGGCAGATCATCACGTAAATTCGTGAAGATGCCCCCTTCTCCGCTCATCATGTGCTTCGTGACAAACAGCATGAGCGGGGATTCTTGTCCCGTCAGCTGGAGCGGCACTGCTGAAACCTGATTCGTATCTGACATCCATATATGTGCACCCACCCAAATGACTACAGTGAGTAGAACGGCCCCTACTAGCTTCCAAATAGTCGACCGATTTCTATTCTTTTTCAATGGAGATGGCTCCTTCCAAGTGAAATTCCGTTATTTCCGTCTCCTCTGTATTTCTCTTCAAATAAGCTCCGTTGTCCCTATAAGCACAATGCCGGACACTGCCGCTTTAGCAAACCGCACCTAATTGAACTTGCAATGAAGCAAGCCATTGCGTTCACCTTGCTTTTCCTTGATCAGATTATACGAACATGTTCGGTTTAGCGCATTAATAGCCATTACCTAGTCCTCGAGACGCATTGCCGCTGTCTTCATAAGTGATCTTTCTTATGAATATGCGTTAACGAGCCATTCTGCGGCGCACCGCAATCATCATGCAATGATCCCCGCTCAATGCGGTCAGTGTGTATTCATCCGTATAGAATGGTTCGCACTTTAAAAAGATTGCATCATTTCAATTCTTCAATCCTTTTCAGGATGCCATACTTCCCCCTCCAGTGTCCACCCTTGACGCGAGCCAATGAATATCCTCTTCTGATCCAGCCTGCTATACAGCTTGGAACTCAGAAGTCTATTGTTCCATGATGCATTCTCCATTTCGATGATAAAGCTTAATGCTGCAGGCATCTCGCACTAGGATGTGCCCGCTGTACGCAAAAAACCTGAATGGCGAGGAAGCATGAGGCTCCCTTGCCATTCAGGTTGCGTTAGCAAAATGAATGAAATTACAGTCTAATTTCTCGGCCAAGCTCCGCCGATTCATAAATCGCATTCAGGATGCGAATCATATCTACACCTTGTTCTGGAGTAAATATAGGCTTCGCTTTGCCTAAGATGACGTCAACAAAATGATCAACATTTTCCTTATGTCCCGCTCCGTCTGTGAAACCTTCCGGCTTCATATTCATATGCTTGCCTGCTGCGACAGTGAACATTTGAAGCTCATTGTCATGCAGACTAAAGCCCGCTTCTGTCCCGCGCAGCTCAAGGAACGATTGCTCCTTCTCAATATGAGAAGCCCAGCTTACCTCAAGCTGAAGCGTCGCTCCATCGTCAAACCGGATAAATCCAGTCGCCAAGTCTTCTACATCGAACGTATCCCGACTGGCAGCAGGCGCTGCCTTATCCATGAAATGGCGGTATGTTGCTCCTGATACAGATACAGGCTTCGGATTGCCCATCAACCAAATAGCCAAATCGATCATGTGCACACCCAAATCAATGAGCGGGCCTCCCCCAGATTTCGATTTGGTCGTGAACCAACCGCCTGCACCTGGGATGCCTGATCTGCGAATCCAACCGCAGCGTCCCGTATACAACTGACCCATCTGGCCTTCCTCAATATACTGCTTCAAAAATTGGGAACGAGAACGGAAGCGGTTATTGCGCATTACCATCAGCACTTTGCCTGATTTCTCGGCAGCCTGCTGCATGCGAAGCGCATCTTCCGGGTTTGTCGCATCCGGCTTCTCGCAAAATACATGCAGCCCTTTCTCTAAAGCAGCAATTGCAACAGGCGCATGCAAGTAATTCGGGGAGCAAATATCTATAATATCCAGTTCCTCGCGTTCAAGCATCTCCTGCCAATCCTCATAAATCCGAACCTGACCAATGTGATCGGCAACTTCGCAGGCAGATGGCTTGTGCGGATCGCACACAGCGACGATCTGGACATGTGGATTTGAGAGAAATGCGGGCATATGCGCCCCACGGAATATGTTCCCTGCCGAAACGACTCCGACGCGTAATGGTTGTGTAGAATCTATTGATGTCATGTTAAATACCCACTCTTTCTTTCCTAAATTGCGAAATGCTTAATTCAAAGGCTCTAACGGCTGTGCATTCCCATACTTCGGATAAGGACGCTCCGACGGCTTCGCCCATTTCACTGCATTTGCGATTACACGACGAATCTGCTCATTGTAGTAAGTTGGATATGTCTCGTGTCCTGGACGGAAATAGAACACTTTTCCCATACCGCGGTTATAACAGCATCCGCTGCGGAATACTTCCCCGCCTGTAAACCAGCTGACGAATACCAGTTCATCAGGCGCTGGAATATCGAAATGCTCTCCATACATTTCTTCGGCTTCTAGCTCAATATATTCCCCAATGCCTTCTGCAATCGGATGCCCAGGAGATACGACCCACAGCCGTTCTTTATCATTCGCCTCGCGCCATTTCAAATCACAGCCGGTGCCCATAAGCTTCTTGAAAATCTTCGAAAAATGTCCGGAATGGAGCACAATCAGTCCCATCCCGTGGAGCACGCGTTGATAGACGCGCTCAACAATCGCATTGTCCACCTCGTCGTGTGCCTTATGCCCCCACCAAATTAACACGTCGGTATCATTCAATACTTCCTCCGTTAAACCGTGCTCAGGCATATCGAGCGTTGCGTAGCGCACATGAAACTCCTGACCCAGTCCTTCGCCGATAGCTGTATGAATTCCTGTCGGATAAATGTCAGCCACCGTTTTGTTGTGTTGTTCATGTCTGTACTCATTCCAGATCGTTACGTTTTGTTTTGTCATCGCTGCATGCTCCTTTGTAGTCGAATCGTCCATTCGATTATATAAATCCATGAACAGACATTTGCTATTGTTCGTAAAGCAAAACGCATCTCCCTAACATCCCCTTATGGACGAGAACGAGGAAGATGCGATGCATGTACACCTTATTTCTCGATTATACCCACCACATCTCGCCAAGCGGTTCCTTCATCAGAATTGGCTTCAAATTCTCAACTGCCTTCGTGAAGCCTTCATCAACCGACATTAAGCCGTCTTCATGCTCAATACTGACAACATAGTCATAGCCTACAAGACGGAGAGCACTAATTATATCCGCCCATGTCTTCATATCATGACCATAACCGACCGTGCGGAACTGCCAAGCGCGATCCAACATCATCGTATAAGGCTGCATGTCTGTAATCCCGTGCTTATGCACGTTCACAGGATCAATTGTCGTATCCTTCGCATGGAAATGATGAATCGCATTTGACTGCCCTAATATGCGGATCGCTTGAACAGGATCGATGACCTGCCACCACATATGGCTTGGGTCAAGGTTCGCTCCAATCGCTTCGCCTGCTGCCTCACGCAGACGGAGCATAGTGCCTGGAGAGTGAACCGAGAAGCCGCCATGCAGCTCAAGTCCGATTTTCAAGCCGCGTTCAGTTGCTAGCTTGCCAACCTCTGTCCAATAAGGAATGACCTTCTCATTCCATTGCCAGTCCAAAATTTCCTGATAGTCATTAGGCCATGGCGCTACCGGCCAGTTCGGGTACTTCGCGCCCTCATGGTCGCCTGGGCAGCCGGAGAAGCCGTTCACCACCGGCACATCCAGCTTCGCAGCCAAATCCAGCGTAGCGATGAAGTCGTCATGATATTGCTTTGCAATATCCTTCTGCGGATGCAGTGGATTGCCATGACAGCTCAATGCGCTAATCGTCAAACCACGGGAAGCAACTGCTTCCTTGAAAGCCTTGAGCTTCGCATCGCTAGCCAGCAGCTCATGCGGATTACAGTGCTTGTTGCCCGGATAACCGCCAGTACCGATCTCTACTGCCTCTACGCCTTTGGCCGCTACCGTATCAAGCGCCTCTTCCAAGGGCAATTGTCCGTACAATACTAAGAATACACCTAATTTCATAACCGTTCTTTGCCTCCTTCGGTTCTCAGTAAGCTCGCCTTCGTTGTCTTCTTACCGATTTAGTCAAAGTAAATTGCTTTGCCGGTGCGGGAAGATTCGTAAATCGCTTCAAGAATCTCCGAAACCACGCAAGCTTGCTCAGGCGTAATAATTGGTGTCTTATCATTGTCAATCGCGTCGATCCACATGCGCATCTCTACATCTGGCGGATTCTCAGAAGCACCCTCATAGAAATCAACGCCGCCAGCGTTCAGCTCGAATTTTTGTTCATACAACTGGCCATACTTTTCGCCATTAATAGACAGACCATCATTCATGTCCGCTCCGCCTTCTGTACCGCAAAGTGTGCACTTCGCTTCAATACCGGAAGTCACGTTCAGCGCCCAGCTTGATTCCAAAATAATGGTCGCGCCGTTTTTCATCACGATCATACCAAATGCGGAATCTTCTACCGTGAATTTTTCTGGATCCCACGGCCCCCAAGCGTTTGCTGCATTCTCGCGGCTGCTCAGCTTATGGTAAGCTTTGCCGAGCACAATATGCGGCTCATAGTTGTCCATCATCCACAATGTCAGGTCGAGCGAGTGGGTACCGATGTCGATAAGCGGACCTCCGCCTTGCTTCTCTTCATCCAAGAATACGCCCCATGTGGGAACCGCACGGCGGCGGATGGCATGTGCTTTAGCAAAATAGATGTCGCCAAATGTGCCGTCTTCACACAATCTCTTCAAGTAGCGGCTGTCGCTGCGGAAACGGTTGTTATATCCGACAGTCAGCTTCTTCCCCGTCCGCTTTGCCACTTCAACCATACGGCGTGCATCTTCTGCCTTCTTCGCCATTGGCTTCTCGCACAGAACATGCTTGTCGCTCTCCAAGAAAGCGATCGTAATTTCAGCATGAGAGTCGTTCGGCGTACATACGTGCGCGATGTCGATGCTGTTATCTTTCAAAACTTCTTTATAATCCGTATATATTTTCGCATCTGCCGTGCCGTATTTCTCTTTGGCTTCTGCCGCGCGCTCTTCAATGATGTCGCAGAATGCTACCATTTCCACATTGTTCAGCTTCGCCAGACTTGGCATATGCTTGGCATTCGCAATGCCGCCGCATCCGATGATTGCAATTTTATAAACCTTGGACATGAATCCATTCCTCCCAGAAAAGTGAATTAAATTGATATAAGATAAAGAATTTATCGTTCTATTTGTAGAGGCACGCACCTCTTGAAGTTCGTGTTACAGCCCAAGATTGTCCTTAATCCATTCACGGCTGCCGCGCACGCTATCAAGCGGAGCGCGCTGACAATCATCCTGCTCGACAATCAGCCATTCCGTTCCTGCTGCACGTGCAGCCTGTGCTACAGCTACCAGGTCGAGTTCGCCTTGACCAAGCTCCATCGTCATTGGATTGCCATTGTCATCATACTTCAAATCCTTGTAGTGAATGAAAGGAACACGGCCTGAATACTGATTGATGATCTCGAGCGGGTTATATCCGCCATGCTTCACCCAGCATACGTCCAGCTCAGTGAACAGCTTATCTCCGGGCAACTTGCCAAACAGCAAGTCAAATACGGTTTCATCCCCGATTTTCGCTTCGAATTCATACCCGTGATTGTGATAGCCCAGCTTCATCCCATGAACTGCAAGCCGTTCAGCGACAGCCTCAAGCTTGCTTACTGACTCATTCAATATGTCTTCATCGGCCTCATGCAGCTTCGGGATACCTGGACAAATGATGTTACGGTTGCCAATAGCAAGATTCATTTCAATCTGCTCATCCAAATGATCTGTCAATTGCTCGATGCTGACATGCGAACCTGCTGCCTTCAAGTTCAACCGCTTCAGTTCGCTGGCCAATTGCTCTGGCGTCAATCCACCGTAACCTGCAAATTCCACTCCCTCATAGCCCATAGTTGCCACTTGCTCCAGCGTTCCGATAAAGTCTCTGCCCATATCGTCGCGCAAGGTATAAAGCTGCACTCCAATTTTCAATGGATCCACCTCATTTTGTGTATGAATCTTTATGAAAGATAATGATATCAAGTTGTTTTTTGAAAAGGTTTTCAATGAGCTGACTTCATTGTGCCACATTGCAAATTGGGTGTGAATGAAGGATATCCTTTTAACATGAACAATCTTGCTATCTTTGCTATACTCTTTGTAAAAGAAGCGAGGATTCTGAATTATAGGCACCGCGGAGGAAAATATGACTGAACCTGCTGTCAAACAAGAAGAATTTACAATTATGTACTCTGGACATGCCAGACACACCAAGCCATTCACGCTCGGCATACCGAAGCTGGAGCATTATCTCATTCGGATTCAGCTAGAGGGCAATGCCCATGTTTGGCTTGATGAAAGATATGTCGAATTCAAGCCTGGCGATATGCTAATGCTGGCTCCAGGCAGCCACTATGACTTAAAGATTGGTTATCGCCAGCCTGAAACTGGCGTTCCCCATAAAAAGGTTCATAGCCTGGACTATTATTTTATCTTAAATGGGCCTTGGATACAGGAATGGTGGAATCAGATGAAACCGCTCGGAAAGGCAGACATCGGAATCGATGATCGCCTCCTTTCCATTTGGCGGGAGATTATGCAGGAGCAGCGTTTGTACGGAAGCCACAACATGAACGATATTGTTAAACACCTAAGCTTCGCGTACTTCCGCATGCTGGAGCGAACACTGAATGAGCGGGCACATCCCTCCTATTTGAATCGAAATCGAACAGAGCAGGTCGCCCATCACATGAAGCATTATATTGAGATGAATGTAACCGAGCCGTTCACCCTGCAAAATGTTGCAGACCGTGTCCAGCTCAGCGTCTCGAGAGCCTCTCATATTTTCAAAGAAACGTTCCATCAATCCGTCATGGATTATGCCATTCAACTCCGATTGACGATGGCATGCGAGCGGATTCTGCACGGATATATGCCGCTGGAGCAGATTGCTGAAATGTGCGGATTCCAGAGCTATTCGTACTTCCATCGTACCTTCAAAAATCGTCTTGGCATCGCCCCAAGCGATTTCCGAGAACAGCGTCAATTGGACAACCATGCCGAATCAGGCAAGTGATTAGGGCAAGAGTTGTGAGGAAATTGTGGTATTTTGCATAACTTCCTTGTGTTTCTGCTATAGATTGACTATGATGATATTGAAATTATTTTCATGATTATGAGATTTATCACTAAAATTATTTTCACCATATTGATGTAAGAGGATGATTGTTTTTGTCTAGCATATTGCACGCGATTCGGCAGCAGGTTCAGGATTTCCATCCGCAGGAGCGCAAAGTGGCGGACTATATTTTGCAATTTCCGGGTAATGTAGTGACGATGGGCATCACGGAGCTGGCTGAACAGTCCGGCACTTCACCCGCAACCGTCACTAGATTTTGCAAATCCCTTCATTTTCGGGGTTATCCGGATTTCAAAACGAAGCTGGCAGCCGATATGGCACAGCAATCCACTCCACTCTCCTATCAGGACATTATCGCAGGCAATCCGCTGCGCGATATTGTTACGGCCATCGAGTCCAATCATATTCGCTCGATATCCGACACGACGCGGCTGTTAGACATGATCACACTGGAACGTGCCATGCGCGCCTTCCAGGCGGCAAGACAGATCGATCTGTACGGGATGGCGACATCCGGCATTGTAGCCTTGGATTTCTATCAGAAGCTGATTCGCGTAGGCAAGCGTGCAACCTGCTTCTCTGACCCGCATATGCAGATTACATCTGCCGCCAATTTGAATGAGCAGGATGTGGCGTTCGCCATTTCCTATTCCGGAGAAACACCAGAAACGATTGATGCCTTGCAATGCGCGAAGGAGCGCGGAGCGACGACTATCTCACTTACGAAGGTCGGCGCCAACCGCCTAGCATCCCTGGCCGATATTAATTTATCCGCCTCCTCCTTGGAGGAGGGCATGCGCCGAGGCGATATGGCTTCACGCATCGCACAGTTGCACATCATCGATATCTTGTTCGCCGGAATGGTTAGTGAGAAATTCGATGATCATATTCCGAAGCTTGAGCAGTCGTATCGCATGGTACGCAAGTACCGTAAAGATAAAGGGAGGTAAACCTACTAATGAACATCTTGACTTTCCAAACGAATGAAGAATTGAACCAAATTGGTGCAGGCATCATTGCAAGCCTGGTTCAAACGAAGCCAAACGCCGTTCTCGGCTTAGCTACAGGCAGTACGCCAATCGGCATCTACCAAGAGCTGATTCGCTTGAATGAGAAAAAGCATGTTAGCTTTAAAAATGTACGTTCCTTCAATTTGGATGAATATGTAGGCCTTCCTGAAGGTCATCCGGAATCATACATGTCGTTCATGAACAAGCAATTGTTCGACCATATTGATATCAACAAGGACAACACTCGTGTACCGAACGGAAATGCAGCTGACTTGGAGCAAGAGTGCAAGCAGTATGATGAGATGCTCGCTGACGCATCTATCGATCTTCAATTGCTCGGCCTCGGCCACAATGGCCACATCGGCTTTAACGAGCCAGGCCAAAACCTGCATGCAGGTACACATCTCGTACAATTGAAGGAAGAAACGCGACAAGCAAACAAACGATTCTTCAATTCTATTGATGAGGTTCCTACCCAAGCGGTAACCATGGGTGTAGGATCGATCCTGAAGGCGAAAATGATTATGCTCGTCGTTCGCGGTGCGGACAAGGCGGACATTGTACATCGTGCGCTTAAAGGCCCGGTTACGACTGAAGTACCGGCATCGCTCTTGCAAACTCATCCGAATGTAGTAGTTCTGCTTGATAAGGAGGCTGCACAACATTTCCATGGCTAATTCAACATTTACCTTAACCAATGCAAATGTCGTAACACCGAACGGCGTATTGTATGATGGAGTCGTTCGGGTAGAAGATGGTCTGATTTCCTTTATTGGAAAGTGGTCGGAATTGCCACAGCCCGAGCAAGATGCTTGGGGCAAGGAAAGTGTAGACGCTAAGGGCGGCTGGGTGCTCCCTGGCTTTATCGATTTGCATATTCACGGAGGCTTCGGCGCAGACTTCATGGATGCTAACGCTGAAGCCTATAATAAGATTACGAAGTTCCATATGGAGCATGGTACAACGGCTATGCTTGCTACTTCCATGACACAATCTCATGAAGCATTGGATCAGGTTATGGCAGCCGTTGATGCTTATATGAAGCAAGGTATGAAATACACTCAACTGGCAGGCGTTCACTTGGAAGGCCCGTTCGTGAATCCGAAGTACAAGGGAGCGCAGAACGAAATCTACATGATCGACCCTCAAATTGATTGGTTCGAGGATTGGCATGCACGCTTCCCTGGATTAATGAAGCAGGTCAGCCTTGCTCCTGAGCGCGCCAACGCCACAGAAGCCATTCGCTGGCTGCGCGCTCACAACGTAAATGCTGCAGCCGCGCATACGGCCGCAACGTACGACCAAGTAACAGCCGCAGCAAATGCAGGCTTGAATCAAGCGGTTCATACCTTTAACGCCATGACGCCGATTCATCACCGCGATCCAGGTGTAGCAGGCGCTGTGCTGACAGATGACCGGATTACAGCTGAGATCATTTCTGATGGCATTCACGTGCATCCGGCTTGTATCAAAATGCTAAGTCGTACGAAGACTTCCGGCAAGCTTGTAATGATTACAGATGCTATGTCTGCAGCAGGTATGCCAGATGGCCAGTATGACCTAGGCGGCCTCGCGGTAACGATGAAGGAAGGCGTATGCCGCCTGACTGAGGGCGGTTCGCTCGCCGGCAGTACGCTTACGATGATTCAAGCTGTCAAAAATATGATTCAATTCACAGGACTTCCGCTGCATGAAGTATCGCGTCTTGCAAGCTTGAATCCTGCGAAGCAAATCGGAATCGACAGCTTTACCGGCAGCATCGAAGTTGGCAAACAAGCTGACTTAGTATGGACAGATGCTGATTTGAATATCGAACGCGTATGGGTGAAGGGCAGCACTCATATGTAAGTTATTTTTAGAAAACAAGCCTATAGGAAAAAAAGATGGCTTCCCGATCGATGCGCATCATCGTACTTCGGGAAGCCATTTGTTGATTGCAGGGCATGACCATCGGAACAAAAAATAAAGCGTATGGGCCACGATGCTCGTTCTACTGCAGCATGGATATACGCTCGAATCTATCCGAGTCTGTCATTCGGACCTACTCTCAGAGAACCTTTCTTCCCACATCAAGCGATATGTTCCAGAAGGCTGAATTGTCAGGGCGATGGGCTTAGCTTATTGTTAGATTTTTAACTCCCCAAGCTTGATTAGCTCGACAACCGCTTGCGAACGACCTTTTACGTTCAATTTCTGCATCACATTCGAAATATGATTTCGAACGGTCTTCTCACTGATGAATAACTGCTGCGCAATGTCACGGGTCGTTTTGTCCTGAACTAATAATTCAAAAACTTCGCGCTCACGATTAGTCAGTAGAAACTTATTTTTGTGATCGCTACCCTTCAAGTGTCACCCCTCCTTGCCCGAGTTTTTGTAATTTAACAAGGTTAAGGGATACAGTCAAATTTATACTATGAAGGGTCATTACACTTGGTGCGGTACTGCTCAAAAATGGGCTTACTTATGTGGTGGAAAGATGCATTTCACGTATAATTCCGCTTGCATGACGAATGCTAAGCCTTATGTGCGAATATGTAAACAGGACTCCGTCCTCAGCAGTTGTGAGGAATGAAGTCCGTTCGGAACGAAAATTAGCGAGTTCCTGGTGCCATGTTATGAATGCGAGTCGGTTGATTGTAAGATTGGCTCGCAGCATTTGTTGGGAACAAACGGTACACCAGTTCTTGGAACTCATTAGTAAACCCTGCGATTGGATGTCCGGCAGCCGCTTGCTTGCTGTAATCATTCATGCGGTTGACGAAGTCTGGATTCGCAGATACATACACATTATTACAGTTCGGAGCTTCTTTCTTCACAACGTTGGCAATATGTTCTTTGACTGAAGCAGGCATATTATCATTTCCAGCAGGTGTGCCGTCATACGTACCCAAGTTCCCTGCAGAGTAAGGACCTTGCCCATGGCCGGCTGGGAAGCTTTTGCTCTTCATGCCGGATGTTGTGTGATCCGTAACGACCGCCACATAAGCATTATTATTGTTCGTCAACATAACATGTGCCGACTTTACGCCCTTGACAGATGTCAGTTTTTTCGCAATCTTTTGGTTCATTTCCATCTTATTTACCGAATGAGCTCCATAGCGGCCTCCATCCATACGATTGAAGCCGTCCGTACGATTGAAGCCGTCCATTCGATTGTAGCCATAGTTGCGATAAGTACCGTTGCCGTAGTTGTAGTTGTTAGAACGGTAACCGTCTGGGCCGAAATCATTGCTGTAAGAGCGCAAACCGTCGCCTTGGAAGTTCGTATTGTAACGGTTCACATTGTAACGATGATCCGTTCCAAGTGGATTTATGCCATCATAATTATGCTGGCGCACACTCTTCGTGGACATATTTCTATTTCCACAACCTGTAATCCCCATTGTCATCACTAATGCTGCCGTCAACGTTAGCAGAACTGCTTTTGCTTGCATCAATGTTCCTCCTTGTTCAGTTCATAATTGGGGTGCCACCAACTTTAGCATGCGCCGACGCTCTAATGTTATGCCGATAGGTTTTTCCGATAATTCCACTCCTTGACTTTCATCATGAAGCTTTTAACAGAATGAGGAATGTTAGGATAATACTAATGAGAACAGAAGCTTGGATTGACAATAATTAACGTGAAACGTATTATTTTAGTATTAGGACATAGTACCAGGTACTAATTTTATTTCACAATTTCACAAGCCCTCATTATGAAACGGATTATTCAGCCTATACCCCATCATTGATTAGGAGAGGATATACCCTATGCAAACGGTTAAGCTTCATACGAAAGCCCAAATCACAGCTTTTGGTACCTTTGTGCCTGAACGCCGTTTAACGAATGAGGATCTGTCGCAAATGGTCGATACGAATCATGAGTGGATTGTTCAACGAACGGGCATGATTGAACGCCGTATTGTTGATGAAGGAACCTATGCCAGCGATCTTGCTTACGAAGCTGCTAGAAATCTCGCCGACACGTATCATGTTGATCTCCATACGGTTGATGCGGTGCTTGTAGCTACATCAACACCAGACGCCTTCTTCCCGAGCACGGCTGGCATCATTCAGGGTAGACTTGGCATTCCTCATGCAATGGCACTGGATATATCGAATGCCTGTGCAGGTTTTGTTAGTGCCATGCAATTGGCAATAGGACTCATTGATGCGGGCATGCATCGGAAAGTATTGGTGATTGGCACAGAGGTTCTGACCCGTACGGTTGACTATGCGGATCGCAGCACCTGCATCTTGTTCGGAGATGGGGCTGGAGCGATTCTTCTGGAGGCTGGCACTGCTGAGCAGCAATCTTGTTTCCTTGCTTCTGGATCATTGACGACAGGAGATTTAGGCGGGATATTGCATCGAAAGGCTGTCGCCGATCGGATTGGCGATGTAGAGATGAAGCCTGACAGCACTTTAGTTCAAAACGGGCGTGAAGTTCTGAAGTGGGCACTCCGCCAAGTTCCTGCAGGCATCCAAAAATTGCTACATGATACTGGATATACAGCAGAGCAAATTGATATCTTTGTGCCACACAGCGCTAATCTGCGGATGATCGAATCAATCTGCGAACGCAGTGGGATTCCGCTGGAGCGTACCCTCACAAGTGTTCAGTATTACGGTAATACATCCGCAGCCAGTATCCCGCTAGCCATCGCTGAGGGATTACGTGACGGACGTCTAACTCCAGGAGCACTCACCTTGTTGTACGGATTTGGCGGGGGTTTTTCGCAGTCGATATTACTGATGCGCTGGCCAGAATTACGGACGTGACCATTTGTGATTTCCCAGTTTCCCTACTAAAATGAATCCTGCACAAATAACCCGGCTATGTTTTTTCATAGCCGGGTTATTATAAAGTGCAACTACGCTATTTTGCTTTTTCCACTCTAGAGTCTATCCAGGCCTTGCATGTCTCGTCAAACGCATTCTTCGGAACAGCAAAGGCCCATGCTTCGCCCTGAGGGATGATCCATACCTTATCCCCTATTACATACCCTTCATAGCTCTTTTTCTCCGCTGAGCTGATCTCATCAGGCTTTAAGGACAGTTCGAGCTTCCAATCCGGATTGCGGGGTTTTCCGCCCAAAAGTTCTTTTTTTTGCTTCGGAAGCTCATTCGTAGACCAATCCCGAAACTGATTCATAAGCACAGAAGCCTTATCCTCCGTAATGGGCTTGCCCTGAAGCTGCCAATCCAGCTCGGTTTGCTCTGTCTGTTCAGCTTGATCGGATTTCCCCTCACCTACTGTAGTTGTATCCTGTTTTTTATCCGCTTGTGAAGGCTTGGATTCCTTCAATGGGTTCAATGTATAGGTCTTGCCTCCATAGCTCCACACGAACTGTTCTACACGTTCAAGCGGAAAGGTAATCGGCTCCTTCAGCACGAAATCATACGTACTCCGCTTCAGTCCCGACCATTCGGATTCCGAGACTTGATATACCTTGCCTTGATCATTCACCAAAGCGTAATAGGTGCCCGAAATCGGCGATTCATTGCCAATCTTGATCGTATACTTCGCTCCGTCTGCACCGATTGCCTCAAACGTCCATGCTGGCTGATCCAGACCGTATTTCTCTAAATGATCGGCCTGTTCCTCTACGACAGACTCTGCCTTCGCCTTCGTCAAAAGAGAAAGCCAATCCTGTACTGGATAAGTGTTGAGCGGATATGCGTTAGGCTCAGTCATCCCCCATTGTCCATTTTTCTTGTGAAACGATACCTTAGAGCCGTCTTCCGCTCCTGTTATTGTAAAAGAATTTACGTCCTGCTCCTGTAGCGATAAGAGCGACACGGATGTATCCTCCTTCTTACTACGGAAGAAATCATGAGAAGAAGCATACACATAGCCGACAATAAAAACGAGCACCAGCAGCAAGGTTGGAATAAGCTTCTTTACTTGCGTATTCTTGTTCATGCAGCCCTTCTCCTTCTCCACCATAATGCAGCTCCGATCCCTAACAGGAGTACAGGGAAGCCGATAACTGTCGTCCAAAGTATCGTTTTACCTTGCCCAGGCGTGAGATAGGCGATTTGGTACGCTTCATTTTCCCGTGGACGAATTGTCACTTGATCTTGATTGCCTTGCAGCCAGTTCATGCTGTTCAATGCAAAATCACGATTGCCCTGCGTATAGAGATTCTGATCCTCAACATAGCTGGAACCACCGACAATGACTGCCTTCGGCTTCCCATCTGTAGTCGTCACAGCTGCTCCCAATGTCAATGGGCCCGCAATATCCTTAGCATCACGCTCACTCCCCTCCTGCATAAGGCGAGGAATATCTGTTTCACCATAGGAGTTGGCAGAAGTCTTCAAGATAGGCTCCACCTTTAGCTTATCCGTTCCCACTGCATCCAAATGTAGGCCAAGTGTAAGCAGCGTAAGCAAATTATATTGCGACAACTTGGATGTTAATTCATGCTCTCCGTATTCAGGCACAATTGTAAATGGATCATACAGCGTGCTCTTCTTCGGCTCGACAGCGACTGCATGCTTGTTTGTCACACCTAGATGCTTCAGCAGACCATCGATATTTTTCCACGACTTAGCCATGTCCGGATTGAAGCCGAGCGCAATGTACAGTTTCCCTTTGTTGTCCACATATTGCTGCAGCAGCTTCGCTTCCTTGTCCGTTATATCCTTATTGGCTCCCAGCATCATGACAATATCCGCGTCTTGCGGGATTGCGCCCTCTCGATACAGGTTCAGTTCTTTCACTTGAATATTGTCCTCTTCCAGACTTGAGCGAAGTGCAGATAATTGCGATAACGGCAGTTCCTCATGTCCAGACAGTACGTAAGCTGTCGATTTATGATCATTGGTCAAGCTTCTTACTGCTTGCGTCATTTTTTCCTCACCGCTGAAACGATAAGCCCCGTATCCTTCACCACTGCTGAACATTTCATACAATCCCACCGTCTTGCGCTTCGTCCCGCGCTCGAACACAAGGGAGCTCCCTGCTAGCCCATATTGCTGAGCTAAGGATGGTTCCTTCATTAAATCAAGCTGCTCGAACGTAATATGCTTATTCCGCTTCGCATACTGCTCCGCCATGTCAGCAACCTCCCTAACAAGCACAGCATCATCCTGCGGCGTATAGAACAGCTTCAAATTCACCTTATCCTCGATCGAAGATAAAGCCGTAGTCGTTTGCTCGGACAGTGTAAAAGACTTGTTCTTCGTTACATCCCATTGCCAACCCGTCATCGATTGCAAAAAATAAGTCAACAACACAAATATTCCGAGAACGGCAGCCGATCGCACAACCGCATTCGTTCTTCGCAGCCATTTGTTCATCATTCGTTACCTCCACCGTTTTCTTTCAAGCACTTGGATGCTCAGCACAACGAACACAAGCGCAAGTGTTAGGAAAAAGAGTACGTCGGATCCATTCAGTACCCCTTTCATAAAGGATTGCAGCCGGTTGTTCATCGAAAAAGGAGCAATCCAATCGCCGACGGCAGATGACGATACGGAATCTAACAGCCAGAACATCAGCAGGATCACGAATGCGGCAATGGCAGTTACCATCTGATGCTCAGACAGTGCAGATGCGAATAAGCCAATGGATGCCATGGCAATCGTTAGTAGCAGCAGGCCAAGTACTGAAGTCATCAGCACAGGCATGTCCAATTTTCCAAAGAACGACATGACAAATGGATAGACCAAACTAAATCCGACCAGTACAACCATTAAGACACATGCCGCTGCATATTTGCCAAGCACAATTTCACTTATTCGCGCAGGTGAAGTGAGCAGCAGTTCATCTGTACCATGGCGGAACTCATCTGCGAATAGCCGCATCGTCAGCAGGGGGACGACAAAGATATACATAAAAGTCGTATTACCCGTTACAAGCCGGAAGTCAACGATACTCGGCTGAAACAACACAAAATTCAAATAGAACATAATCCCGGAAATCAGCACATACACCGCAAAGGCCGCATAGGATGTCGGCGATGTGAAATATGCAAGCATTTCTTTGCGAAATATCGCGCTACATCTACGCATCCCCAGACTCCTCCTCTGTCGTCAATCTTGTAAACACATCTTCCAGGCTTGTTGATTCCCGCTTCATTTCGAGAATTGGGAACCCTGCATTCGCCAAAGCAAAGAATAGGGCTTCCCTTACATCCGCCTGTTCTGTCGAGGTTATGCAAAGATGAACCTCTTGATCATGGCTTTCAGACTCAATATGAGCAATCTTCGGCACATTTGTTGCCGCATCTACTACCTCTGAAGCAGGGCCCTTCACGATTAGATGAAGTTTCGTTTCCTGACCTAGCGCCGCTCCCACCCGTTCAGGCAGTTCGTCTAGAACGATTTGTCCTTGGTGAATAATAATAACCCGGTTGCACAGCGCGTTCACTTCCGGAAGAATATGTGTACTTAGCAGTACCGTATGCTGCTCTCCCAACTCACGAATAAGCTGGCGTATCTCGACAATTTGGTTCGGATCAAGACCTGATGTGGGCTCATCAAGCACAAGCAGTTCCGGCTTATGAATGATGGCCTGCGCCAATCCCAGCCGCTGCCTGTATCCCTTGGACAGCCCACGAATAGTCTGAGTTTCTCTCCCTTGCAAGCCTAATCTGACTACCATCTCATCCATTCGTTTGCTTCGCTCCCGAACTGATACGCCTCTAATATCTGCTACAAAGCGCAAATACGACTTCACCGTCATATCTAGGTACAGCGGCGGCGTTTCTGGCAAATAACCTATCTTGCTTCTCGCTTGTTCCCCATGATCCGCCATGGAAATGCCATCAATCGAAATACTCCCGCTTGTCGGATGCAAATAACCCGTTATCATTCGCATCGTCGTTGTCTTCCCTGCGCCGTTAGGGCCGAGAAAACCCACGACTTCGCCGCGAGCCATAGAGAAGTCGATATGGTGAACACCTCGACGTTCGCTGTACAGCTTGCTGACGTCTTTCACTTCCAGCATCATAATCCCCCTTGTTCAGACTTGATACAAGGCGTACCTCGCCAGCAAGCATAAAGTACGCCTCTGTATGAATCGTTACTTCCATGTTATCGATCCAACTCTAAAGCAAGCTGAAAATAGGCTGAAAGGCAACTTAAAAACTTGTGTCTAATTTGTGAATAAAAAAATCATAGCCCGCTTACGGCTATGATTCATTCAGTTTATATGGGAAGCATGATCATCATACGCAGTTCCTGTAATTTTCATAGTCGTTATTTCGTTCGCAAATCCTCCCATTCAGAGAGGACGAGTACATCCATATGCCTTGCCTGGCGCATCAGTGCCTCCATTGCCCCCAGCCTGCCCCAGCGGCGGGAGCGGATTGGCATACCTACGATAATTTGACTGGCACGAAGCTGATCGGCCATTTGTACAGCCGACTCAGCCCATTTTCCTCGCGTCACTGCCGCGCGCTCGTGGAACGTACCTCCAAGCCGCTCGGTCAGTGCCCGCACTTCGGACATTTCCCTCTCCAAAACAACAGATATCTTGCGCTGCCCCCAGGGTGCAACCGGCAAATGAACGACATGCATGGGGGCCTTCAGGCGATGAGCAATCCGAAATCCATGCCGAACGAGTCCTTCTGGACGCACGTCAGGGCCAATGCAGACGAATATCACCTCTTGCCTCCGCCATGGACCGCGGAACAGTGCCCTTCGCTCCCACGATTCCAATCGCTCATCGACATCGTCAGCCACCTCTCGCAGCGCAAGCTCCCGCAAGCCGATCAGATTGGGAACGCGGAAGAAGTTCGATAAGGCTTGCTCTACTTTATCCGCCTTATAGATCAACCCAGCACGCATTCTTTCCTGTATCGTCTGGGGCGTTACATCTATTAATTGAATTTCACGCGCTTGCCGAAGCACGATATCAGGCACAGTCTCGCGCACACGTACCCCGGTCAAATGCTCTACCGCGTCATTCAAGCTTTCTAGATGCTGGACATTGACTGTCGTGACCACGGATATGCCCGCTTCGAGCAAGCATAATACATCCTCATAACGCTTGGCGCGCATACTTCCTGGTACATTCGTGTGGGCCAACTCATCAACGAGCACGACTTCGACATGAATGCGAAGCAGTTCTTCTGTATCCATCTCCTCCAGCATCTTGCCGTTATACGCAATACGCTTGCGCGGAACGATTGTCAGTGCTCCTACTTGAGACGCCGTTTCAGCTCTGCCGTGCGTTTCCAGCAGACCAATAACGACATCAACCCCTTGCTCAAGCAACCGATTGCCTTCTTGCAGCATATGATACGTTTTGCCTACGCCGGGTGCTGCACCAATAATCACCTTGAGCCTTCCCCGCTTCAAGCCAGCAGCCTTCTCTTGAATCCGCTGCTCCGTGACCCGCTTAAAAAGCGGCTCCGCCTCAGCCGATGCAGCTAGGCGAGCAGGCAGTATCCGCTCTCCTTTCACGAGTGAATGATCGGCGATCAGGAACAAGTCTGTCGTTTCAATGCGTCTTAGCAGCGCCCCAATTAGCGAGCCATTCCACCACTCCTGCCATCGTGTCTGACGAGAGTGGCCGAGTACAAAGCGCGTGATGCCATGAATCTTCGCATACTCAGCTAATGCAGCGGCCATATCGCGGCGAGAGCGCGAAGGAATCTCCTCCCATACCGCTTCAGTCTTCATGGCCATCTTCTTCAGAGAACGGCGAAAAGCAGCCTGCTCCGTCGTTAATTCCATATCCGGCTGAACAAAGGTCACAATATAAAGCTCCCCGTTCAACCGCTTAGCAATCTGCTGCCCTCTTCGAACATATATCGAGCCATTCCAGCCGAATTGCGCGAGAACAAGAATTCGTTCGGATGCCCCCGATGGCCCCATAAGCCCCAGCTCATTTCGATGCTGCTCCAGAGAACCGTTCACATGATCAGCCATCGTTCGCAGTGCAAGCTCACGCAAGATGCTGATTCGGCTGCGTTCTTCTGCCCGGTGCTTCCGCGAATGACCCTTGCCTCTAAGCTGCCCATACGTTCTGCGCTCCATTAAAGACTCCGCAGACACGTCAAGGAGGCGGACTTCGTCTGCCTCCTTCAACACCTCACTTGGTACGGTCCATTCGCTGACGACCCCTGTCATTTTCTTGGCCGCCGCTTGAACACTTTCATCTTCATAGGCATTCATCGTCGCAATGACACTGATGCCGCGTCTGAGCAATTCCCGCACATCCTCTAGCCTTGTAGGACGCAAGGCAGCCATTCGATTACGATGAGCCAGCCCATCAATTAATACAACATCGGGCATCCGTGCCGTAATCGCCTCCACATCGATATCGTATCGATGCAGACCATCCTTCTGCCATGCGATCATCGCTATTGCTTTAAGGGGAGGCTCTTCTCCGCCTGCATCCAATCCTACCTCAGACCATATCTCCTGTGTTGGCAGCGCTGTCCCATATACGACATCAAGCCCTTGCTTGGTGCAATTCCATCCTTCAAGCAGAAGCTGCGTAGTCTTGCCCGCTCCACTAGCAACGGCCATCAAAATACGGAGTCTCCCCCGCTTCATTTGCTCCAGCATGCGCAATATCATTTCTGGCGACTGCCGACGATATTCATCCCCTTCATTCACAGCCGACACCTAGCCTTTCATTTCGTGCTGCACTTCCAGGTTAAGCATAAATACATTGACGCGCATCTGTCCAAATACGCCCAAGTCCCTGCCTTCCGTATATTTCTCAATCAATTGTTCCAACCGTTCCTTGGAAATACCGCTTGCTTTCGCTACACGAGTCAGCTGTACGCGCGCCGCTTCCGGTGTGATATGCGGATCAAGACCAGACGCGGAGTTCGTCAGCAAATCCTGCGGGATCGGCTTTGCAGCTACATCTGGGTTCACCTTGCCCCATTCCTCAACCGACTTCACTACTCTCTCCTGAAGAGCTAGATTTGATGGAGCGTAGTTCGGCGAACCAGAGCCGGCAGCATCATTGCCAATGCTCGAAATTCGTCCATGAAAATATTGCGGTTCTGTAAAATTCTGTCCAATCAGCTTCGAGCCTAGCAATTGCCCCTTCTCATTGTATACCATGCTTCCATTCGCCTGCTTCGGCATGACCGCCTGCGCAAGCCCCGTCATCGCAAATGGATAAGCTAGTCCGCACAGCAGCAGTAGACCGATTGTCGTCCGTACCATCGCTCCACCAATATTCATACGCTCTCCCATGTTCGTTCATCCTCTCTTCTTCCTTGATCGAACCCGAAATCATATATTCAACAATATTCTCTATCTATGTCATTGCCGCCAAACACCCAAGCCGATGCTACACCAGCATTCCCACAATCAGATCGATCAGCTTAATGCCGACGAAAGGAGCTATCAGCCCGCCCAAGCCATACACGAACAAGTTACGCTGCAGCAGTTTAGCCGATGACATCGGCTTATAGGCGACGCCTTTGACCGCCAACGGAATTAATAACGGAATAATAATGGCATTAAAGATAAGTGCCGATAAAATGGCCGATACTGGCGAATGCAAGTCCATTATATTCAAGGCAGACATTTGCGGGATGGCAATCATAAACATTGCGGGTATAATCGCAAAATATTTCGCTACATCATTTGCAATACTGAATGTCGTCAGAGCACCGCGCGTCATTAGCAACTGCTTGCCGATAGACACCACTTCAATAACCTTCGTCGGATCAGAGTCGAGATCAACCATGTTCGCAGCTTCCTTCGCTGCGGCCGTACCGCTGTTCATCGCAATGCCGACATCGGCTTGCGCCAGCGCAGGAGCGTCATTCGTACCGTCCCCAGTCATTGCTACAAGCTTGCCCTCCGCTTGCTCCTTGCGAATAAGCGCCAGCTTATCTTCCGGCTTGCTCTCCGCGATGAAGTCATCGACACCAGCTTCCCGCGCAATCGTCGCCGCCGTCAACGGGTTATCCCCTGTACACATCACGGTACGGATGCCCATGCGGCGAAGCTGCTCGAACCGCTCCCGCATCCCGGGCTTCACCGTATCCTTCAAATAAATTAAGCCATATATGTCACGTCCTACGGCTACCGCCAGCGGCGTGCCGCCGGCAGAAGCGATCGCATTCGAATTGGCATCCAAATCCTGCGGCACAGTACCTCCTTGGGCGATAACCCAGCGTTTCACCGCATCAACAGCTCCCTTGCGCACACAGCGTCCATCCTTCAAATCCACACCGCTCATGCGCGTTTCCGCTTTGAAAGGGATGAATTCTCCTTGGACAGCAAGCTCAGCATTATACGTAATTCCTGCCTTGGATACCCAATCCACGACGGAGCGCCCTTCAGGCGTTTCATCATGATGGGAGGCAACTGCCGCCCATTCAGACAAGGTATTCACACTCACACCTTGAACCGGAATGAGCTCATGAGCCAAACGATTACCGAACGTAATGGTTCCTGTCTTATCCAAAATAATCGTATGAATATCCCCGCACGCTTCAACCGCCTTGCCTGATGTTGCAATGACATTAAAGCGGGTTACGCGATCCATACCAGCGATCCCGATAGCGGACAGCAAGCCGCCAATCGTGGTTGGAATCAAGCAGACCAGCAGGGCAATCAGTACCCCGGCATTCAATTCAACCTGCAAATAGTTACTGAATATAGGCAGCGTAACGACAACGACCAAAAAGATAAGCGTCAAGCTGACAAGCACGGTATGAAGTGCAAGCTCATTTGGTGTCTTCTTGCGCTGTGCGCCCTCTACAAGCGAAATCATCCGATCCAGGAACGATTCTCCCGGGTCGCTTGTAATTCGAACACGAATCTCATCACTGATCACTTTCGTTCCGGCCGTTACGGAGCAGAAATCCCCGCCTGCTTCTTTCAATACAGGAGCAGATTCTCCCGTAATCGCCGATTCATCGACAGAGGCCAATCCAGAGATTACCTCACCATCTCCAGGAATTATTTCCCCTTCGCGAACAATTACGACATCTCCCTTGCGCAGCTCGGATGAGGATACGCGAACCGTACCTGCTTCCGTAATTTTATTAGCCCATAAATCCCGCTTCGCTTGCTTCAAGGAATCTGCCTGTGCCTTGCCCCGGCCCTCTGCAAGAGCCTCAGCAAAGTTGGCGAACCACACTGTAATGAACAAAATGAAGCTGACTGTGCCGTTGAACCAACGCGGCATTGGCGAGCCAAATGCATCTGGTACGAATGTAAGCAGCAGCGTAATGACGAAGCCTACCTCGCAAATGAACATCATTGGATTTTTAACCATCTGACGCGGATCAAACTTTCGCAGCGCATCAATCGAGGCTGCCCGCATTAAGCTGCCTTGGAACATGCTCCGTTCCTTCGTATCTGTAGTATGTCTGCGCGCCGGTTCATATGGTGCGGGTGTTTTCATCTGTTTTTCCGTTCTCATTTTCCGTTCCCCCTTATTTCCACAACGTCAGATGTTCTGCGACCGGTCCAAGCACGACTGCCGGGAAGAACGTCAGAGCACCTACAATAAGCACTGTGCCGACAAATACGATACCGAACAGCGCCGTATTCGTTTGAAACGTACCGCTTGTATTCGGAATCGGCTGCTTCTTCGCCATCGAACCGGCTACTGCCAGCAGAGTAATGAGCGATACATAGCGCCCTAAGAACATGACGATCCCTGTGGAAATGTTCCAAAATGGTGTTGCGTCGCCCAACCCTTCAAAGCCGGAACCATTGTTCGCAGCCGAGGACGTAAACTCATACAACGCCTGAGACAATCCATGGAACCCTGGATTGGACAGCGTATCCGCCTGTGTAGCAACTGCAATCGCAGTCGGTACAAGAATCAGGATCGGATGCACCAGCAAAGTAACTGCCAGCAGCTTCATTTCCCGGCTTTCCAGCTTGCGTCCCAGAAACTCAGGTGTTCGTCCGACCATGAGACCGGATAGGAATACGGCAATCATGACGTACAGCAGCACATTCATAAAGCCTGCACCAACACCGCCGAATACGGTGTTCAGCATCATATTCGCCATCGGGATCAAGCCGCCAAGCGGTGTCAGCGTATCATGCATATTATTGACGCCGCCCGTCTCTGATGCAGTCGTAACGACCGAATATAGCGAGGATTGAGCAACGCCAATGCGTACTTCTTTCCCTTCCATGCTGCCAGGTCCGCTTAATCCCGCAGCGTTCAATACCGGATTCCCCATATATTCCGCCGTAAGAGAGGAACTAAGCATAATTAGGAACAGGATCGCCATCGAGACGAATAGAACTCGTCCTTCCTTCTTGTTGCCGACCATACGGCTGTAGGTAAATGGAAGTCCTGTACACAGCATTAGCATGAGTAAAATATGAATTAAATTCGTCACACCATTCGGATTCTCAAATGGATGAGCAGAGTTCGCTCCAAAGTGGCCGCCACCATTGTTGCCAAGCTCCTTAATCGACATCATAGCTCCTACAGGGCCAAGCGGAATGTGCTGCTCTGCTCCTTCAACAGTTACTGCACTTTCCATTGGACTTAAGGATTGCGGTACCCCATTCCAGATGAACAGCACACTGGCAACGATCGCAATTGGCAGGAAAATACGCGTAATCGAACGTACAAGGTCTGCCAAGAAATTGCCGAGCGGTTTGCCAGTCAAACCGCGAATAATCGCCATCACTGCCGCAAGAGCTGTAGCAGGAGACGTGAACATTAAGAAAATAATGCCCATCATTTGCGACAGCAGGGACAGCCCACTTTCACCGCTGTAGTGCTGCAAGTTCGTATTCGCCATGAAGCTGATCGCCGTATTGAATGCCACTCCCGGTTCCATGCCCGGAATCCCATTCGGATTAAGCGGCAATACCCCTTGAAGGCGGAATATTGCATATGTCACCACAATCATCAGCACGTTGGTGGCAACTGCCGTAAAGGCGTATGCCTTCCAGCTTTGCGATTTGTCCTTAATGCCGAAACATGTAAATAAAAATCGATCTATCGGCCCAAATACAGAGTCCAGCGGTCTTGGAGCTCCGCTATTATCAAACACCCCTGCCATATATATTCCGATCGGACGCGCTATCGCCAAGGCAAGCAATAAGGTAATTCCAATGGCGATCCATTCGATTGCACTCATCGTTCCGTTCCACCCTTCTCTAATGTACAAATATCAACAATGATTCTGCCTAAACTAAAATCGTTCCGGCTTGACTAAGGCATATAACAAGTAAATGAACAAAGCCGTAATCAAGGTGAATAAGACGATCATCATGAGCGATCACCTCGTTCTTCCACTTCCGCCTTGCACCAATGGAGAATTCCCAATACGCTCAGTCCAAGCAGCGCGATAAGAATCATCATGACTGCATCAAACATTGTCCCTTCCTCCTCCTGAATAAGGTTCTCATCTTACAGGCAATGCTGCCGCGATCCCGTTCTTATCAAGCCTTATTGGCTCAATAAGAACGCGCAGGCAACACAAAAAGCCACACGGAAAGAGGGACCCTTTCCGTGTGGCTTCACTCACGCATTGTCAAATAAACGTACGCGTAATTGTTCCACGACGAAATAAAGGCTGCCTCCTTGGACGCTTACGAGGTTAGCTGACGGATTCGGGCGCGAAGAGTCGCCCTACCAGCCAGGAACGGATTCCTGTGCCGGATTCACCCCTTGCGCGAACTGTAAATGTACAGTTGGCGCACGAACGTTGGTTCCCCCGTTCCCATGAATGGGATTCAGCGGTGAGCATTGCCTATATGGATAAATTAGATGATATCAGATAGTAAAAATGATACTTGATCCGATTGCGTATAAATGACGTAATTCGCACCAAGCAATCGGTAAATCGACTGCGGATGATGACGCTTCGTTACGATTGTGATCGGCTCCGTCGTCCATTGTCGGCATATTTGAAGCAGCCGGCAGGATAGTGCAAAGCTTTGTTCAAATACATAGATTCGGCCAATTGGAACATGAGGCACAGCCCACGCCTTCGGCTCCGTCGTATTGATTCGACATACCGGAGTAACTCCAATACCTTCCAATCGCTTCGCCAACCGTCCATTATGGGCGATACCCGCTATCGAATATCCTGCTCCTTTCAATTGGCGTATAAAGTCAATTCCCATCTCACAGCCTGCGAACACTGCAATGACCCGGTCCGCATCGTACATATCCATTTCCTCCTGTTCATCTGTCCGAAGCCCTGCTTGCAAGAAAGAGGTACGTCGCCATCTGATCAGGCGCGCCTCTCCCGTACGCTTACGAGGTTAGCTGACGGATTCGGGCGCGAAGAGTCGCCCTACCAGCCAGGAATCGATTCCTGTACCGGATTCACCCCATGCGAACGTTGGCTGCTGACTATTACTCAGCTCTGCATTCGCTTTATTGGTTCCCCCGCTTCCGCTTTCTGCGCAATTCAGCGATTGAGACGCAACGGATATCGTTGTTGTTGCTGAACTGAATCTTACGCCTTTCCCCCTCCTGCTGTAAATGAAATGAAAACCATAATTTCTCCATTTCCAAGCAATTGTGATGAACTAATCCCATCTTATCTCTCATTACAGCCTTATTACCTCGCAATTTCTCCACTTTGCTTGTACGGCGATGATTTCATGAGAAAAACAAAGAAATTTAAATAAATACCCGTATGTAAACGCTTTGCTTGACAATTCATTTCAAAATCATGGATTGGCATCTATTTACAATCTTTGTGCCAAAAGGTAGGATACGCAATACGATCGAATGGCTTTCCCATTGCCGTCGGTACAGACAGATTCAATGCATATGTGTAGCGCTTCAATACAAATACAGGAGGATGGACAGAATGTCATACGCAGAGCTTGGCGAGTCCCAAAAATACAAGCTTACAGAACAATGGAAAATTTGGAACGACCTGCATGGCGAACAGCTATTCCAGCCGCAAGATACACAAATTTATATATCTGACGAGCTTGTTTTTGTTCGAATGAAGCCCGCTCAGCTCCATGCCGACTACATGCCTAGCAGGATCAATAAGCACTTACTCCAACGGGCGCAGCGCGCCTTTTCCCAGTGGGAGCAGCAGCAGCGCGGCATCATGTGGGAATCAATTATTCCCCGCGCCCTAGGAGTTCATATTGCACGCATGTGGCTTTCCATGCCTTTGCAAGGAGGTTCTACGTTGGATGTCATTCAGCTTGAGGTGCGGCCAAAATAAGAGATCGTTACAATTAGGGAGATGTTGAAAACAGCGAAATTCGCAATTCAAAAGGGGATGCCATCACCGAAGACTTTATGTCATAAAACACAAAAAACAGCCCTCCTCTTGCTTCGCAAGCGTCAGACTGTCTTTGATCCTATACTTGATTGGAATATATCAGGTGATGGCCATCTTCGAACCCCTTGGCAAACCCGGCTTCGAAGCCATCTCGATACGCAGTTGCTTCAGCTCCCTTATAAATGTTCGAATGCGTCTTCTTTGTCAGCTTAGATTTTCGGTGTCGAATACGTTGCTTCAGTCCCGACAATTGTCTATCCGTTTGTCGGATTTTCCGTATCCGCTTCATTTTATCCAATCGTGTTCTCCCCCTTTCTGCCGCCATTCAACTGCTGCTTAACGGACTCATTTATAACAGATGCAAATGAATTTCTGGAGCTGCCATAATGGGGAGCCCTTCCTCAAGGGCTTCCTTGTCGATCTCGGTACGCTCCACTACTTTCTCAGTCAATTCCCAGCGCGTTAAAGCATGCTCACTCATGAATTCCCTGTATAGATCCCCTTGTCGTTGATAATACCTTCCGGATTCTGTAGTAAACACACTGCCCTCCGCGATTCCCCCATCTTCTGTATGTGATTCCTTCCATTTCTTCGTCACGCTTTCCGCGTCTACCGTTGATCCTGTCGGCCATCCCCTCAGATCAACCTGACTTACGCTTACGATCGGGATGGTTAGGTTCCCTTCAACCGGATGCTTGGTACCCTGTTCAATCCAATAGACAGTCTCTGACAATCCCGCCACAGCCACATGAGTCGGATAGAATGTCTGGCAGCGTTCACCGTTTTGTTTGCCATAACGTTCACGAACACGATGCATCCAATTATAAGGGTTCCGCCACTTTTTCTGGAACAGACTTGCATAATTATCATTTGTGGATTGAGATTGATCCCCAGATGCAGTTGTCCCTTTACTGACAACCTGATATATGCATGTATCCTGAGCGACGACTAGCTTCCGACCACTAAGCCTGATTCGGACATTGTAATCCTCGACCTCATAATATACATGACCATAGCCCTCGTCAAAATAGCCAGTCTCTTCAAATAAGCTACGACGGAACAATAAACAACCGCTTTCCAAATGATCAGCACTGTTCCATTTACTAGGATCCAAAACAGGGCTAGTGGATTCTGAATGATAGTGATGCAAATTTTCCATCTGTTCATCGGTATCCGCAAGCTGCTGCTTCTCATCCAGAACGTACGTCACTGGGCCAACCATTCCAATCTCAAGATCACTATTCAGACATGCCAGCATTTTCGTCAGCCAATTGGATGTAACGAACGTGTCTGGGTTCAAAATACATATCGACGTGCCTTTTGACATCATCAATCCTGTATTCACAGCACCAGCAAATCCTCTAACTTTCTCATGAATATAAAACCGAAATTGTCCGGATTTCTTATTCAAAAAAGCAGATGTACCATCCGTAGACGCATTGTCAACGACGATAATCTCATAAGGCACTTCCGTATAGGCGCGTATGCTGTCTACACACTGTTCAAGAACATCCACCTGATTGTAAGTAGGTATGATTATACTCGTACCCTCAAACTGCTCACCATACTTCTCCTGTCCAGCTTGAAGACCTTCTATATATCCGAGCGAATAGCCGTATTCATAACGTTCAGTCAGCCTTTCACCCTTGCGCTTTCCTAGTAAATGGCGAGCTATTCGCTGGCCTTGAGCCTTTGTCTGCCGAGATGTTCGCGGCAACGGTCGGCGTTTTTTGAACATATCTATTCGGCCCCTCTTTCTATCGTTTTACCAATTGTCACTCTTGTTCGTTGAAGGCAGCCGCTGCTTGCTTGAACCAAAAACTAGCGGCTTTCTAAATACGCATTAGAGCGCACTCGCTCACACCATGCTTGATTCGATACATACCATGCAACCGTCTGGCGCATCCCCTGTTCAAGCTCAATTTGGGGACGCCAGCCTAATTCTCGCTCACTTTTACTAGGGTCAATAGCATACCTCTTGTCATGTCCTGGACGATCCGAAGTAAACGTAATAAGAGATTCCGGCTTATTAAGCACTTGAAGGATCATCCTCACGACATCCAGATTCGTCCGTTCATTATGACCACCTATGTTGTATACCTCACCGACTTTGCCCACTCGCAAAGCAAAATCAATCGCAGTGCAATGATCTGTCACATGCAGCCAATCCCGTACATTTGATCCGTCTCCATAGATAGGAATCGGCTCGTCATGCAATGCCCGCAAAATGATAGTCGGAATCAGCTTCTCCGGAAATTGCCGCGGTCCATAGTTGTTCGAGCAGCGTGTAATAACAACAGGCAGTCCATACGTCTGCCCATACGCGCGGGCAAGCAAATCGGAGCCGGCCTTGGATGCGGAGTAGGGGCTATTAGGTGCAAGTGGCGACTCTTCCGTGAAACACCCGGTATCCTCAAGCGATCCATACACTTCATCTGTGGAGACATGGATAAACTTCGAGACTCTGTGCCGTTTGGCAGCCTCCAGCAGTTGAAACGTCCCCCATACATTCGTTCGAACAAACGCCTCTGGATCAGCTATACTTCGGTCAACATGGGATTCTGCCGCAAAATGCACAACCGCATCGTAAGCCGTTTCAGCGAAAATACGCTCCAGTTGCACGTGATTTGTAATGTCTGCCTTAACGAACCGATAGCGCTCAGAAGACGACACCTCTTCCAAGTTATCAGGATTGCCTGCATACGTCAGAACGTCCAGATTCGTAATGCGTAAGTTGCTATATTGGGACAGCATGTAGAGGATAAAATTGCTCCCGATAAATCCCATGCCGCCTGTTACCAGCACATGCGTCATAACTGCACCTCCCATAGCTGCTGCGATGCCTCAGACAAGGAATCAAATGTCCCCGCATCGATCCACCATTTCTCCAGCAAATTGTAATGCAGCTTGCCAGCTTGGGCGTAACAGTTGTTCACGTCTGTAATTTCCAGTTCTCCTCTGGTAGAAGGGGCGATCGACCGAATGTGCTCAAATACATGAGTGTCATACATGTAAATGCCGGTTACACAATAAGAGGAAGCAGGGACTTTCGGCTTCTCAACGATTCTTACAATGCGATCCTGGCGCTCCTTATCGAAAATCGGTACGCCATATCGATGCGGATCCTTGACCTTCTTAAGCAAAATACGCGCTTCCCCAAGATCCTGATTGCGATATTCGTCTACATAAGGCGTTAAATTATCCAAAAATAAATTGTCTCCTAACAAGACAACGAATTTTTCATCTGGCGGAAGATAGGGCTCTGCTAGCGACAGCGCCTGTGCAATGCCTCCTGCCTCTTCTTGAACTGCATACGTAATATTGACCCCCATGGATTGTCCGCTTCCGTAATATTCGGTATATAGCGCAGCTGACGTTTTGCCGATGACCATGAAAATATCCGTGATACCCGCTGAGCGAAGACGCTCAATCGCATAACTGACCATAGGATGCTTCCCAACGGGTATTAAGTGCTTATTGATCAGCTTCGTCAATGGATAGAGGCGTGTCCCCGTGCCTCCAGCCAAAATGATGCCCTTCATTACATACACCCTCCCTGAGTGGAACATATAGAAATGAGCTCTCACGTCATAGATTTTACTCATCGTTCGTGTTCAATTGTGACATGTGCGGAAAGTCCATTATATGTGGGAACAATTTGTCATGTGAGTAGATGTTGGTTGGCAAGGATAGAACGCAACCGCCAGCTGCCGCAGATGGAGCTGACGGTTCCGGTAAGCTGGGAATATGGGAGTATCACACTCCGTTACTCCTACCCAATTGCTATCCAAGACACCAATCCATTCGGATGTGGGCTAATGCGTGTTCGCATAATTTCGATAATGGCGTGATCAGTGGATTGGGATTTCATTACGGCGTAACATGCAGAATGATTCGTCATCGCTACCAGTACATAATTCTCATTTTGATAGGGTTCATCAAATGAAATACGCAATTCGATCATCTCATCAAGATCTCGGAATGAAAATGGCACCGTGCCAAATTGCTGCAGAGCGGCAGTATGAGTCGATGAGGCTCGAATTGGTGTAAATGCACAATGTTCTGTTGTGATTACGCCAGGAGTGATATCCGCTGAGCCAATTAACGGTTGCTCAGATATTTTGGAATCCCACGTTTCGGATAACATAAGAAACAGTTCCTCATCCAAATGCTCGACACTTATTACTCCCGACGCCAGATGATCACGCTCAATCGACTGTGCTTGAATATGCGATCCACTGACTGCATGCGGAGCAATATGGTGCTGTTGAACCGATTCTACTGCTAGATGATACGGATGCACGGATCCCTCTGACAGATGATTCGGGTGCACGGCTCCCTCTGACAGATGATGCGGATGCACGGATCCTTCGGCCAAATGACTCGGATGCACGGCTCCCTCTGCTAGATGATGCGGGTGCACGGCTCCTTCAGCCAGATGTTGCGGATGCACGGATCCTTCGGCCAAATGATTCGGATGCACGGCTCCCTCTGACAGATGATTCGGATGCACGGCTCCCTCTGCTAGATGATGCTGTTGCACGGATCCTTCTGCTAGATGATGCTGTTGCACGGATCCCTCTGCTAGATGATGCGGGTGCACGGCTCCCTCTGACAGATGATGCGGATGCACAGCTCCTTCAGCCAGATGATGCTGTTGCAACGCTCCTTCGGCCAGATGTTGCGGATGCACGGCTCCCTCTGCTAGATGATGCGGGTGCACGGCTCCCTCTGCTAGATGATGCGGATGCACGGTTCCTTCGGCCAGATGTTGCGGATGCACGGCTCCTTCAGCCAGATGTTGCGGATGCACGGCTCCTTCAGCCAGATGTTGCGGATGCACGGCTCCCTCTGCTAGATGATGCTGTTGCACGGCTCCTTCGGCCAGATGATGCGGGTGCACGGCTTCCTCTGCCAGATGATACGGCTGCACGACTCCCTCTGCCAGATGATACGGCTGCACGACTCCCTCTGCTAGATGATGCGGGTGCACGGCTCCCTCTGACAGATGATGCGGATACACTGCCTCTTCCGCTAGATGATTCGGATGCACGGCTCCTTCCGCTAGATGACTCGGTTGCACGGCCTCTGCTGCTAAATGAACGGAAGCAACACTGCCGTTGGCTAATTTGTCAGAGGTAACGCTCATATTCGCCAGTTTGCTTGAGGTAACCGCCATATCGGCAAGCTTTTCGCTTGATACACTCTCTGGTGATAGCTTCAGCGATGTGATTACATGGTCAGACAAGTGATGAGAATAGATCGAGGATGAGCTTATGTGCCTGTCGCGCACTGCATGTGTAGCGAGCTTTTCACTCGTCACTGTCTCTTGCTTCAGCATCGCCGAGTCTATCGACTCGGAACGGATATGTTCGGAGCCAATTGCTCCTGAAGTAATGTGTTCACCCTTAATCGAATACAACTCTATTTCCTGAGTCCCTACAGCGCCTGAACTAATATGGCGAGATTGAATACTATTGTCGGCTAGTGCCTCTGAGGTGACACTCTGATCCGCAAGCTTATGCCGGGTTACAGCATCATCAGCAAGCTGCAAAGTGGTGACACTATGAACAGCCAATTTGCTCGTGGTCACAGCTTCATTGGCAAGGTGTACCGAAGATACAGCATTCGCATCAATATGTCTTCCTTGTACCGCCCCGTGTGCAATGTTCTGCTTATTAACAGCTCCATCCTGCAAATGCCGATTCGCAATGCTGTCCTGTTCAATATGCTCCCCGCTAATTGACTCTTCCTGAATATGAGACGTTCCAACTGCCATTGGCGCAATCTGTTGGTAGCCCACTGCATACTTGGCAATATGACGGGTTTGAATCATGTCGTCGGCAATTTTTTGCGAGGTGATGCTTTGATCCGCGATTTTGGAGGAGGTGACAGCTTGATCAATCAATTTCACAGTTGCAACAGATTGATCGGATAGTTTATCCGTCGTGACCGCTTGTTCGTGCAAATGCCAGCTATGGATTTCGCCCTCACGCACATGCTTCTGATGAACCGCCTTCTGCTGCAAATGGTCAGATTGAACAGCATCTGCTGCAAGATGTATTGCATGAATGGATTGAGATTGAAGATGCTGGCTGCTTATCGACTCCGTTGCAAGATGCGAACCGTCAATTTGGCCGGAGCCAACATGCCGACTTTCTACTGCACGCTCGGCAATGACACGACCGAGTATGATTTCGTTGGCTAGATGATCGCTTGTAATACTTGAGGGGGCTATTTTCCCGCTCGTAATGGAATGATCACGCAGCTTGGAGGCCGTTACGGCATCATCACGCAATTTAGAGGTGTCTACAACTTCATTGGCTAAGCTTTCCGTCTGAATAGCGCCGCTGCGAATCTTCTCCGCAGTTATGGATTGATCCTGAAGCAATTCATTCGAAATGATCAGTTCACTTAAATGCTTCGTTTGAATTGAGCCCTCTGCTAATTTATTGGAATCAATCGTCTTATCGGCAAGCTTCTCGGATGTAATACTGCCGTCTTTAATTTTGCCTCCTGTAATTGAACGATCCCTGATTTTGCTCCCTGATATCGCATTGCGGGCAATATGCTCCCCTATTATCGCCTCAGGTGCAATTTTCCCGCCTGTAATTGCTTCATCAGCAATCTTGATTGAGGTAACGGCAAAATCCTTCAACGCTTCTGAGTCTATGCTCTCGCGTTTGATCTTAGTTCCACTTATCGAGTATGTGGCCAGCTTTTCATTGGTAACTGCCTCATCCACAATATCATCGGTATATATAATCGCTTTTGGCCGGAAAATGCTTCTCTTCTCGAACAGTTGTCTTTCCTTCTCTGCCTGCGACGCTTCAGCATCTTCTGTTCGAACTGTTCCATCGCTAACGGTTTCTTCAGGTAAAACGGAGTTGTCCTGTGAGCTAGACGCGGTCGAGACAGCATCTACTTCTTCATTAGCAACGGTTCCCCTGATTGGCTTGGAAGATTTCTTAGATTTTTTCTTATCGGAATGGCCGCTTGATTTTGAAAGCCTGTTAACAGATTGCTTCGTTATCGAATCATCTGAACCTGTATGATTGGGATCAACAGTTCCTACAGTATCAGTAATGCGCGTCGCCTGTATGTCCTGCTTGCTTTGCCCGATGGATGAAGCAAGCGTTGATGTTGCGGCGCTTCTGCTTGCCTGAACGTCAAAGGAGATAACCTTGCTCGAGTCCCCTCCTTCTACAGCAGTTCGTTTTCCTTGTACAGAATCATCAGGTGCAATCCATGCTTCCTGAATTTGTGCTTCTTTGACCTGATTTTGACTGAATTGCTGCGCCGCCGCAAATGAAGTAATCGCCGCTTTATTTGACTGTACTGCACTTTTCGATTTCGATAAACGATCCAGCATCTTCAGCTCCGATTTATTCGGATTATCTACATAATACGAAGTCCTTTTTCCTTTTTGGGACGAGCTTCCTTTCTTCTTTTTCAATCTGCGCACTCTCCTTTCCGATGGGCTTCTACCTACACCTACCCCATCATATGCACCTAACCGGCTCCCCGACACTCGCCTAAGCGTGAATCTCTATTCATCGACAAGGGTGTATCCTTGTTAGCCATCCCAGCATCCATTCATTCCTCTTAATCTGTATGAAGCAGGCTTCGAATCCAATTATTGAAGTTTCTTCTATACTCGTCCAAGCCACAGCTAAAGGACATGCATACGATGCAATACCCGCCGCCGGCTGGCTGCTTATCGCATGTTTCCTTAAGGAGGTAAGGCTATGTCCGACAATCGAATCGGAATATTGTTCAGTGCACGATTGCTGCGTGAATTTATCAGTGGCAAATTGAAATTCGAATCCACTCATTTATATGAAGAGGCAGCACGACAGTACGGACTCGTTCCTTGCTTCTTCCGAATTGAGGATGTTCATCTTCGCCAAATGGAAGTAGACGCCTATGTAAAGGGCCCCTCCGGCTATGTTCGCTGCCGCATGCCAGTGCCATCGGTCATTCATAACCGTGCTATTTATAAGCGCTCGTTCTTACATGCACGAGTCCGTTCCTTGGTTCAAGCAAATATTATCTTGTTCAATGAGGTCAATCGCTATAGAAAAATAAGCATTTACAACCTGCTGCGGACAGATCCTCTGCTCGTTACTCATTTGCCTAAGACGTTGGTGGCTACCTCGTCTGCCATCTCTGACTTCATGACACGCTATGGAGCGCTCATCTTGAAGCCTGACAACAGCAGCGTAGGCCTTGGGCTCACCAAAACGGAAAGAACGAGCAAGGGATGGAGAACGACTTACATGCTGCGGACATCAGCAGGACGAGCACGCTGGAGAACCGTAGATTTGCCGGCAGGTGAGCTGCCTGCTGCTGTAAAGCGCGATATGTTGAAAAAAGTCTATTTGGTTCAGCAATTGCTGCCGCTTGCTCGTTACAAGGGCAGACCCTTCGATCTGCGCGTATCCGTACAGAGAGATGGGTCTAAGCAGTGGCAGATTACAGGGATCATCGGTAAGGTCGCACCTCCCTATACGTTCGTTACGAATGCTGCACGAGGAGGGACCACCTATAGATTTGAACAGTTAGCTGCATCTTCATTTCCTCATCTTGCAATAGATGTCCTTCGGGATCGCATATGCCGCTTTTCTCTGCGTATTGCTTCCCGTTTGTCTAAATCGCTTCCTCAATTGGCTGACCTCGGGCTTGATATCGGCTTATCTCCCGAGGGTTTGCCTTTATTTATCGAATGCAACGGAAAAGATCAACGTTACGGCTTTCGTGAGGCACATTTACTTGATTGCTGGAAAGCAACATATGCAAATCCGATTGCTTACGGCGCGGCTTTATTGCATCAAATTAAGGGGTAATCGCTCGTTATTACCTTCGTAATGGACTATCATATTGAAAATGATGGCGTTCTGTGTCAAGATAGTCCACAGGAAACATGGTTTGATTTCGTTTCTTGAGGTGCTGAAAATACAGGACGCCATTAATGAAGCGTCTTATAAACCAGGTGATTAATTGAAGATGAAAAAAAGAATTTTACGCTTGTTAACTGAATTATCCTCCCGCAAGTGGGTATCGCGCATTGCAGGGCGCTTCGCCAATTCCGGCTTAAGCCGCCGATTTATCCCCACCTTCGCCAAAACGTACAATATCCGTGTGGAAGAAGCTGAGAAGCCAATAGAGCAATACGGAACCCTGAATGAATTTTTCACACGTAAGCTGAAGCCGGGAATGCGTCCAATGTCTGCTGAGGCAGATCAATTGGCAAGTCCAGTTGATGCCGTCATCACTGGCATGGGTCCAATTCAGGAAGGCAGCATCTTTAATGTAAAGGGGCAGGACTATACGCTCGATGAACTGCTGCATCACTCTCCGCATCGACAAAAATACAATCATGGCTACTGCTTTGTACTCTATTTGAGCCCTTCCGATTATCATCGGATTCACGCTCCTGTTACGGGTGTCACAGTAGAAAGCGAACATGTACCCGGACGCGTCTATCCGGTGAACGACTTCGGTCTGCATCATATGCCGCGGGTGCTCAGCCGAAACGAAAGACTGATCACATACATACGACACCAGTTGGGTGAGGTGGCCGTTGTCAAAGTCGGAGCGCTCAACGTGAGCAGCATCCGCTATGCCGACGATCGAGTTAAAGCTTCATACGAACAAGGGCAAGACCTCGCCTATTTCGAATTTGGTTCAACCGTTGTCCTGCTTACGGAGACGAATACGTTCCAGCCTTTGGAGGGATTAGCGCTCGGGGCTAAGGTGAGGATGGGCGACTGCTTAGGGACGTTCCATGCAAAGCCAGAACGAGGACAGAAGATTCAGTCCTAAATAAAAATAGGCCTTTGATAAGTCGTGATCTAAAGACTTATGCAAAGGCCTATTTCAAACGTTTCATTTTTTATATAGTAAACTATTTTCAAATTCCCCATCCAGTATGGGGATTCGGTCATTTACCCAAATCACTCTAAAAACTCTTAAGTAACTGATTACCAAAGTGCAAGTGCTAATATGTCTTAGACATACAGTGCTCCTGTTACAGGAAACGCAACTCAATATCTAATCCTTAATGTCGGAAATAATTCTGCAACATCTGAATTTACTACTTAAGTAATTTATGGTGATTTATGCAACTTACAGGAGGAATTCGTTTGCTTGATAAATTAAAACGGGTTATTACTAATCCGGTTTATTTTATTTACCTGGTAGTTATATTTATAGTTGTTGCGTTCCTGATCGGAGCCTATGCTTTGAATAAATCCTAAATATAAAAAAGTTCGAAGCCGCATTTTTATTGTAATAAACAGCCACTAAATTCCACCTTTTAACTGTAACACAGATAGTGGATAGTTTATGACAAGCAGCCTGAGTTAAATAACAAGCAGATGACCTCTGAATTAATCGGGGTCATCTTTTTTTTGCTTCGGCGGATTCCAAATCTCGCTTTTGAATATAAATTTGCAGGAGGAACTCACGATGTTCATTTTATAAAGGGAGATTTCGTCACTGTTGCAAATGCGCGATGGCTGTCTCATATTCAATTCATTCCGATATAGGCGAATCAAACATCTCTAAATTTTGCTTAGTAGACTTTACAGCCTTCATGCAGTTTTCCTCTATTAGACTTGCTGTTTGGATCGTGAGACCCGCATTTTGATTCGATAGATAAACAGTAAGCGCTATAACTTTATGTCAGTTCGGCAGCGATAATCTTTTCAAAATGCTCTTCTTCTGTATTTCGACAATGTAGCCATCCAGCTCCTGGCTAAGTCGAACGACAGAAGCATCAGTCAAATTCCGGCCAGCCTCTACCGCGCTAATCATATTCAATCGCGTCTGCTCCATTTGTCTTAACAAGGCCTCGTCCGTATCTGTTAATCTAGTGAACATGGTTATCCCCTTCTTGAAAAAATCGATAGCTTCTTTCTGTCTATTCATTCCGCTCAGCAACTTCCCTTTATTGATATAATAGTTTGCAAGCTCATTGATTTTTATCGGATTTGTGAAGTCTTCTTCCAAATAGTCGGGTTCACGCAGTAGCAACTGTTGGGCGGCATCCATATCTCGTTTTTGAAGATAGATATGAAGCAGTGAGTTTACGATGTTCAATTTATAAACTGACGATTTCAAGCAGAGCTGCAATTGGAAGATGGCCGACTCCACATCTCCTCTTTTCTCATACAGCTTGGCCTTCATAAAAGCGACATGATCCTTCAGGAATGGGAATCGGGTCAAGCTAATACGTGCTAAATACTGCTCTGCCAATTCATAGTTGGATTTCTTAAAGTAAGATGAACTAATAAGCAGAATGGAATATGCTTTATAGGTACTGTCTTTCCCGTCACTGTCCAGCAGCAATTTGCTAAACTCAATACTTTCCTTATAAAAATGCAAGGTATATGCATGTACACCTAACTTGTAATAGAGAATAATGCGTTCATCACACGACAAAAATTCAGCATAGGGCAACACCTTTTTTCCCGAAAGATAAGTTTCCGCCATTTTGCTGAAGTTATCCCGCTCCACGAGATAGCGATAATACTTTCCTTTGGCAACATAAGTATCCATGCCTCGCATTTGAGCATGTGCAATTGCATAATCCATTAACGCAAGCCGATGCTCAATACTGCCCGATCCTTGTTGTACAACGCTCATTAGCTTGCCTAGCCGTGCTTCAGTGCTCTCGTCTTTACAGGCCAATACATGCACCATTACATCTCTTGCAAGCGAAATATCACCTTCTGCAGAGACGAGCTGTTGCAGCAGACCAAGCCATATGTCCGAATGAATTTTCGTAGTGGCTAGTGCCGTCACTACCTCATGAGCAGGAATATTCAAAGCCGTGAAGATTGAGTCCAACGAAGCATAATCTCTTGGAGTACCACCATATTCTAGAATCGAAATCATTTTTCGATGTACACCAGATATTTTCACAAGATCTTGCTGGGTCATATTCAATTCATGCCGATATCGGCGAATTAACACCCCCAAATTCTGTTTAGTAGACTTTACAGCCCTCATGCATCTTTCCTCCATTAAACTTGCTGTTTGAATCGTGGGTACCACATTTTGTTGCGATAGATAAACAGTCGCGCCCATATTTCATCAATTTCTTAATAGGGAGCTTTTCAATATCCCCTTTTTCTGTATTTCAACAATATATCAAGCTCTTGACTGAGCTGTACAACAGAGGCATCTGTTAAGTTGCACCCCGTTTTACCCGCGCTCATCATACTCAACCGTGTCCGTTCAGCTTCCGTAATAGCTCTATATCGTTTTCAGTCAATTCAACAAACATGCTTACACTTTGAATATAACAATCAACGGCTTCACTGTTCTTTCCCCATCTATGAAGCCATATTTCTTTAATTTTGTAATAGTATGCGTGTCCTGATATTGAAATCGGATTTAAGTAGTTCACATTGAGGTATATATGTTCTTGTTGGAGTAGTTGCCTAGCTGAAGACCTATCATTTTTTGATAGATACAATTCTAGAAGTGAATTCACAATGCCTATTTTTATAAGAAGACACTGTAAAACATTTTTGCAATTGGCAAATTGCCAATTCTATGTCTCCTCTTTTTTCATGGAGTTTAGTAGTAAGAAAGTCGACATGTTCTTGTACAAAGGAAAATGGAAACTGGCTATAGAATTCAAATACCTTTCCGCCTCATTATAATCTTCAAGACGAAAATATGATGAACAAATAAGCAAGGTGGAGTATGCCTTGTAAATGCTCTCTGAGCTATCTTCATCGATTCCTAGCTTAGCCATTTCTATTCTGGACTAGCTAACCTCTTCTGTCGATAGGGATGCCACTATTTCCGCCCCTGGGATACGCAATAGGTAATCAGTGACTTCAACACTGCATGTTCTAGTGGCATTTCTCCCTCTTCAATTGCGATAACACTTTCATAGTCTACACCTGCTTCTTTTGCAAATTCCTGCTGTGTCATACTCACATTCCGGTAACATTGAATTAGTTCCCCCGAATTTCTCGTACTCCATAACGGAACCCATGTAAATATCCTCCGCTATACCGGATAGTCATCGCCCTGCTCACTAGCTCAACCAGCTATTTCAATCTCCAAGATTGCCTTTTTTAGCAGTCTTTTCTTTTGAATTTCCACCAAATACTCATCGAGCCGCTGACTAAGCTCAATAACATCGGCGTCAGTGAAAGTTTTGCCGGCTTCAAGTGCTTCTTGCAGCTGTTCGCGAGCTTTTTCGATTTCATCCAGCAGTATTTCATCCGACAAACTAATTTCATTAGTAGGGATATCAAAGTAAAACCGCATCTTGTTAGCCTCCCGATTTAATGAGATTCTATTTTATAGTGATTGTTTCTATTATCCGACAATTATGTATCATTGTCATTATATAACATTCTGCTTATTTCACTATGTTTCTCTAAAATAAGATATATTCGACGCTCTTCAACATTTGTTGCGATGCGTACTAGACAATCAAAACCACCCGTCCAACGGGTGGTTTGCACTTGGGGTATAACCCCCTGTTGCCAAACTGCGCCTAAAGACG
>NZ_JASIUF010000003.1:0-196985 GCF_030363895.1 Paenibacillus sp. S-12 | reverse complement strand
CCTCGATCCCTCCACCCGCATAGCGGGTGGTTTTTTGTTTCGTGCGGTTCACGCACTCAACGGGCTAAAGCCCATAATCAACAAAAAAGGACGCTAACGATTAGCGTCCTCGTCTCTTACATTATTTCTTACCAAGGTATGTCGACATCATGACCTCCACCAAACATGACGACATAATGAACTGAAGTCTTGGCCGCTTGACACTTTACATCAGAGAGACCATTGGCAATCGAAGGAATTAACAACATTGATGCCATTAACAACGAAGCACACAATGTAATAATCTTTTTTTTCATACAAGATTCCTCCTAGTTTTTCAGCTCAGCGAACAACGCACTAAGCTTTTTCATCATTTCAAAATCATCTTCAAATGACTTCATATGTTCAAAGATAAGCTCCAAGCATTCATAAATTTGCTTATGCTCACTTAAATCGGCAAATATTTTTGCGCTATCAACAAAATTTTCAATGGCCTCTTTCTTTCGATCCAGTTCCAGCAAATACTTACCCTTGTTTACAAAATAATGCGCGCGGCCTGAAATGGAGACAGGTGTGTTCGAGCTCTGAGCCAAAAATTCACTTTCACGTTGGATCAGTTCACCAGCTGCTTCCATATCATTATTGTTGCAATATATTTCAAGTAACGAGTTTACGATATTCAATTTGTATGAAGAAATATCCAAGCACTTCTGTAACTGAGACGTCGCTAATTCAATGTTACCCTTTTGTTCATTGAGCTTTGCTGTCATGAAATCTACATTTTCCTTTACAAATGAAAAGCTAAACAAACTAAATATTTTCAAATACTTTTCTGCCATCTCATATTGTTCTAGACGGTAGTAAGAATTACAAATACCTAAAGTAGAGTAGGCACTAAAACTGCTTTCGGCATCTTCTTCAATAATAGCCTTCTTGCATAGCTCAATACACTCGTCAAAACGCTTTAAATTATACGCATGGATACCTAGCTTGTAATATAAAGTTGCTTTTTCCTCACGAGAAAGAAATTCGACATAATGGAGCACATACTGCCCGGATTGATAAGTTGCCTCCATTTTCGAGAAATCGTCCCGTTCAATTAAATACTTATGTAAAGTTCCTCTCGCAACAAAGCGCTGAATTCCATGACTTCTTGCATAGGTAATAACGATGTTCAGTAATGAGAGCTTTAGCTCATTATCGTTCGCTATTTCTTGAATCACATGGAAGAGCTTGTCCAACAGAACTTCGCTTTCTTCATTGCGGGATGCAAGTAAATTGGAAGCTATCTCGGCTGACAAGGAGTAGTCCCCACTCGATGTTGAATTATGCAATAATCCGAACCAAGTGTCTGAACGATGGTCAGTCAAAGACAAGGCATCGATCACTTCGCGCAGCGGAACGTTCAAAACGGAAATAATGGGTTGTATGGTCGCGTAATCAGGCCGTTTAATGTCCCCATTCTCAATCTTGGAGATGCTGCCTCGGTTAATTTGTGTCAACTCCGCTAATTTCGCTTGCGTCATTGAGCGTTCATACCGATAACGTTGTATCAATTCTCCTAATGTCGAATAAACAGCACTGACAGAACCCACTCCATCACCTCCTTATTATGGAATTTATTGTCTATATTCTATCATTATATATATCTCTTGTAAATCCCTCACTATCCAACAAAATTAATATTTATTCGACTCCTTCCATCTAACAGGAAAGGCAAATTAGCGAACATGTTTTGTCGATAGTCTCGTGTTGATCCTTGTCGTTCCCGAGCAGCTTCCCTATACCGTTAAGCATAGCAAAGTTTGTACAGTCATCCAAACCAAAAAAGCTGCTCGGGCCCGTATGCCCAAAACAGCTTAATGATGATCTTATCGAATTTCAGACGGACTCCGTCCTGTATATTGCTTGAATTGGCGGCTGAAGAAGAAGATGTCCCGATATCCTAATGCATCCGCCACTTCCGTCACATTCATGCCCGCATGGTGCAGCAGATGCTCCGCACGTTCAATCCGAGAACGAATAATATAGGTTTGTACAGACATCCCGATCAGCTCTTTAAATTTCACAGAGAAATAACGTGGGGATAATTGTGCTCGCTTCGCCAAATGCTGAATGCGATGGTTTGCACCTGGATTTTGCCTGATGTAATTGGCGATTTCGTGAATGGATTCCGCAAGCTGATGACTTGTTTTCCGCTCATCCGGCTCTTCCTTGTCTCCACGCAGCAAATGAATCATCAATTGCTTCAGCACAAGCTGTGCTTCCACTTCCGCCCCATACGTATCCCGCAGGAACAAGCGCACATATCTAGCAAGCAAGTGCTCGAAGTCAACCGTTTCACGCAGTTCTCTATACGGCACCGGAATGTCTGATAAGGACGCATCCACATCAAAATGAATATAAGTTAATGTCAACGGCTTTTGCGGATTATGTGTTGCAGACGTGTGATCGCCTGGCCGGAACAAGAAGCAGCTCCCTTTGCGAATCTCATAGGCTTCGCCGTTCAGAGTCAGCTCCCCTTCCCCGCTCCATACATAGAACAGGTCGTAGTTCGGCATTGGCTTCTCTCGCTTTTGCCATTTCCAATTCGGTTCACATGTAATCTTGGCACACGCCGGCTTCAGAACGTATTGTGTTGGTGATGCTTGTAACACGGTAGTGCCCCCTTCTTTCTCTCTAACATGGTCTCTACTCCGTCATATTAAGTCAATTTCATGTAGGATTGCTCGAAAAATTTGCACTATTTCACTATAGTACCATCACTTTTGCAAAATTTGAACCTCATTCTTAATCTCCAGACAGAATTCAAATGCGCGTCGCCTACTTCCTATAGGTAATGATAACCAATTCATCGTGACGAATGAAGAGCCAAAATGCTATAATAAAAAAAGTTATTTACAGGGCGTGTTCAATACATACATTGAACGAACCCTTACAATGATGGTGGAAGGATGGACGCCATGAACCAACTGGCTCAACAATTGAACGAAACAATTCAACAGCACAATCCGAACATTTATGCCATGCTCTCCCGACTCGCACAGCAAATCTACTTCCCGAAAGAAGGGATTTTGAGTCAATCGGCTGAAGCGAAAAGCAAAGCAAAAGCGGCGTTCAATGCCACGATAGGCATCGCAACAGAAGGCGGCACTCCAATGCATCTTAGCGTCATCCAGGATACACTGTCCGCTTATGCCCCTGCCGATATCTATCCCTATGCACCGCCAGCGGGCAAGCCTGAACTGCGCAAGGCATGGAAGGAAAAAATGCTTAAGGAAAACCCATCATTGCGCAATGCGACAATTAGCAATCCAATTGTGACGAATGCATTGACCCACGGTCTAAGCATTGTGGCCGATCTGTTCGCAGATGAAGGCGATGTCGTTGTTCTACCGGAAAAGAACTGGGAGAATTACGAGCTTACATTTGGCATTCGCCGCAATGCAGAGATGGTTTATTATCCGTTATATAATGACGACTGGAAGTTCAACAGTACAGGACTGCGTGACGCTTTGCTTGCAAATAAGGACAAGGGCAAGGCAATCGTCGTGCTGAACTTCCCGAACAACCCTACCGGCTATACACCTGGAAGAGAAGAGGGCGAGCAAATTGTCGCAGCCTTGCTCGAAGCGGCAGAAGCAGGCATGCGTCTTGTCGTAGTAACCGATGATGCGTACTTCGGTCTCTTCTTCGAAGATTCTATGCACGAATCCTTATTCGGAAGATTGGCTTCTCTTCATCCGAACGTGCTTCCAATTAAGGTCGACGGGGCTACGAAAGAAGAGTATGTATGGGGCTTCCGTGTAGGCTTCATTACGTATGCGGCTGAATCCGAAGCTTTACTCTCTGCCTTGGAGCAGAAGACAATCGGCATCATCCGTGCTACCATTTCCAGCGGGCCTCACCCTTCGCAGACTTTCGTACTTCATGCCCTTCAATCTGCTGATTATGAATCGCAAAAGCAAGCGAAATTCGATCTGATGAAGGCACGCGCGAACAAAGTGAAGGAGCTGCTTGACAGCGGCAAGTACGGAGACAAGTTGAGCTATTATCCGTTCAACTCCGGGTACTTTATGTGCTTGAAGCTTCATAATGTCAACGCCGAAGCCCTGCGCTTGCACCTGCTTGAGCAATATGGCGTCGGTACGATCGCACTCGGTGAAACGGATTTGCGTGTTGCATTCTCCTGCATAGAAGAAGATCAATTAGAGCAATTATTTGATATGATCTATCAAGGTGTGCTTGATTTAACGAAATAATAAGGGACTTGAGCAATCGCCAAATACCTATATCGTATAACGAATAGAGCCGTCGAGGGAGTGTAACAACTTCATCGGCGGTTCTTTTTTAAGTTCCCTCAGATTTCCCGCCTATTTGACATCCCCTAGTAAAATGAAGTTTTCCTCTAAAAAAATGAAGCAATGCGAAATATCACTCCCCAAGCCTATTATTTTATGTTACAATCTTCCAATGTTGCGTATTTGTTCATATAAAAAGGGGGATGTCCATGCGATTCATCGAAACATCGCCATTTGCAACCGCTGATATGACCTCTAACGAATTACTCTTTTGCGGCAAAGCAGATATTCAGGACGATGCCACATTGTCTGAACGCTGGCTGCTGATTTCCAAAGATGAGATCTTCATATGTACTTCTTCAGGGAAATTGGTAAGACATGTTCTTGTAAGCGCTGTCAACAATTGCAGAACGAGTGATTCGATTGGTGGGTCACAGCTTATTGCAGATACCGAGAACGGGGCAGTTGTCCTCGTTCGATACACGTCGATGCAAAATGCGAAGTTCGCTTATGCCTGCCGGCTGCTGCAAGCACTTATCAAGGAGGAGGAGCTTCCTATACCGTCTGCTGACGACCTGCCTAAACGCTGCAGCAAGTGCGGGGCTCAGCTCATCAATCACTATGCGAATTGTCCTCGCTGTACCGACAAAGTAAAGGCGTTCAAGCGTGTCTTAGAATATGCCAAGCCATTTAAAAAATGGATGGGGATTACTTCACTGCTTGTTATCGTCACGACCTTAATTGAACTTATCCCGCCTTACCTCACGAAAATTATTGTAGATGATGTTTTGCAGCCAACCCATCCTGCTGCATCCCTGCTTGCATTCGTTCTAATGCTTGGTCTCGTCCAGCTTACCCTGTCGGCCATGACAACAATTCGCGGCTATATTGGCGTCCACACCGGAAGCAAGCTGATGCACAACATTCGTGAAGATGTATATCGTTCCCTTATGAGGCTGTCGTTAGGCTACTTCGACCGCCGCCAGACATCACAATTTATCGGTCGAGTCAATCATGACGCAGAGGCACTCAACCAATTTTTAAATGAAGGGATCATATGGGTATCCAGCCAAGTGCTGCTTATTATATCGATTTTTATGATGATGGGATCATTAGATTGGCAGTTAACATTGCTCGCACTCCTTCCTGCCCCGATTATCATGTTTTTCTCGTTTGTCATTTGGCCGATTACTCATCAACGCTGGTATATGCATTGGAGAGCCCTCTATCATGTCAATACAATCGTTGGGGATACCTTACAGGGCATTCGGGTAGTGAAGGCATTCGGTCAAGAAGAGAAGGAACGCGGCCGCTATAGTGAAGCGAATGATGCGCTGATGAGGCAAACGATCCGGGTCAACAGCCTTTGGGCGGGCATCTCTCCCTTTTTTTCACTCATTATTCAATCTGGATTGCTGCTTGTCTGGTACGTGGGCGGGCAATCTGTACTCGGACAGGAAATGACACTAGGAACACTTATGGCGTTCATAGGATACATGGGGATGTTCTTCGGACCGCTTCGCTGGTTCAGCCAAGCCGTAAATTGGACCAGCCGTGCGTTCGCCGCAGCAGGCCGTATTTTTGAAATTATCGATACGAAACCGGAAGTCCCGGATCACGAACAGGCATTGGCTTTGCCATACGTATACGGCGAGGTGAAGTTTGAAAACGTCAGCTATGGCTATGAGAAGCATCGGCCTGTTTTGAAGGAAATTTCATTTACTGTACAGCCTGGGGAAATGATCGGCATCGTCGGCCATTCGGGAGCAGGCAAGTCTACACTCATCCATCTTCTCTGCCGCTTCTATGATCCGGACAATGGCACGATACGTATTGATGGAACAGATATTAAGGACATGAAGCAGGATAGCTTGCGCCAGCATATTGGCGTCGTCCTGCAGGAGACCTTCCTATTCGACGGTTCTGTAGCCCAAAATATAGCCTATGCCAAGCCTGACGCAACACCGGCTGAAATCATGCGGGCTGCTAAAATCGCAAATGCACACGACTTTATCATCCGTATGCCGGACGGATACGATACACGTGTCGGGGAACGAGGAACCCGCTTGTCTGGCGGCGAGATGCAGCGCATTGCTATCGCCCGCGCCATTCTTCATGACCCCGCGATCCTCATTCTTGACGAAGCTACTGCTTCCGTCGATACCGCTACTGAACGCCAAATTCAAGAGGCCATGATGCGGCTGATTTGTGGCCGGACGACCTTTGCCATTGCACATCGCTTGTCCACGCTTCGCCATGCGAATCGCATCATCGTGCTGGATCAAGGCAAGCTGGTCGAGGCCGGTTCCCATGAGCAGCTTCTCGCTCAAAATGGGGTGTATGCGAAGCTTGTACAAGCTCAGCAGGAAATGTTTGAAATGAAAGGGGAGTATCTCTTTGCCTGATAGCTCTATCCCATTAGTAGAAGATATCCGTTATTTGCCCTCCACCGTATCTTTTCGCCATACCGAAGGAGGAGTGCTGGAATTGAAAGAAGAGGACAATGTAATACCTGAAGTGTCGATATATCGCGCATTTCCATTCTCTCATGCCGAGTGCTACTTATCTGTTCGGGATCGCGATGGCAAGGAAATCGGCATTGTACAGGAATTGCAGCAACTGGACATGAACAGTCAAGCTGCTATCCAGCTCGAATTGAAACGAAGATACTTCATTCCGAAGGTGAACACTATAGTAAGCATACGAGAGAAGAACAATGTATGGAAATGGGATGTCCTTACGGATAGAGGATCGTTGAGGTTTGAGCTGGAAACATTGCACGAGCATGTCCAGCCGTCCCCAGACGGCGGTATGATCCTCATTGACAGCTTCGGTCGACGCTGTATCGTCCCGCCGGCATCTGAGCTGGACGATGGAAGCAAACGATGGTTGAATCGGCTGTTCTAACCGCAACAAAAGCCAGCGAAGGCGTGTACCCTGCCTTCACTGGCTTTGCTCATTTTCATATATCGCTCTCTTCTTGATTCATTTATGATGTAACAACATCGTCCAGATTATATGGTTCGCCCTACTCCCCGGCTTAACCAGACGAAGTCAACATCTTCCCAGTCCATATCGATCTCCGGCAAGACAGGCTGCCCATCAGATTGCGACGTATTCCCTGGAACATTGACCGTTTGCTCCATTCGTATCCCTACAATCGGATAATTTCGTGTGGCGTGAACACCGAGAATTTGCTCAGCAGCTAGGCGAACATAACTGACATGCTGCTTCCAGCATCCCGCTTCATAGGGCAGCAGCACCGTAAGCTGGATATCATAGCCTTGGGCTGCTAAGCGTTGTTCGGCTCGGAACAGTGCTTCTGCCTGCATGTCGATCCATTCCACAACTGTATTGGATAACATGCAATTGACCTCGCTCCCGGAATGGAGCCACTGCTTCCATTGCTTGAGCTTCAGCCACTGCTGATGTAAGCGATGCCGCTCCATCGATCGGTCTGAGTCAGCCGCCAAGCGTTGAATCACTTCCATCCTTAGATCCAGATCAGCGATACTTGGCAGCAGCAGCACGATCGGTGCATCAAGTAAGCGCACATATCCATGTATGGCTGCATTTCGATGAAGGCTGTCCAGCATATGTTCATATTCTGCTGTCATAAGCGGGAGAAGTTTCTGAAGCGCTGCCTCCCGTTCGATGGTTGTTCCTGCAAGCAGGATCTCCCGTATCAGCCGCACACGTCCAGACTTCAATAGCAAGTAATGACATGGCGCCAGCAGCAATTTATTGTACCCTGCTTCTGAAGCAGCTTGCACATCTTCAGGACTGTTGCAGCAGGCAATGTGTATGCTGCTGGATTGGGTCGTATTCGAAATAATGCCCGTGTGCTCCGTTTCCCTCCATAGCGTGCCAACATGGGGAATGTGCTGCTGTTGCAGTTCAATAACCTGAATGCTTGTCGCACTGCTGGAATTGTCATGGAACTGAGCATTCGTACCATGCCATTGCTCCGCCTGATTCGAACTAAGCTTCAATGTACTGTACCTCTCTCTCCGCCACTGCTTGCTCTTTGCAATCCCGTTTATTGCACTCCACATAGTACACGATGACTTTTTCCGTATCTTGCTCGGCAATGATCCGATCACACTTTTTGCATATAATTGTCCCGAGCAATAGCTGACGGCGTCCTTGTTCCATCGGACATTCACCTCTCCCTTCATCTACATGACGGGAATCCCCTGCTGAATTCAATTGGCTGCATATTTGAAGCTGATAGCGGATTCATCCATTCCATTACCATAACTATGACGTCACAATGTATCGTATTCTTTCCCCTGCTGGTTAGTTCAAGTATGAAAGCACAAAATAATCTACATATACCTGCCTTTTTTCGGACATACACAGTAAAAAGGACAAAGAAGCAACGTTATTTCCATTTTGAAATAGAGAGAGTAGATAAAAAAAGCAAGCTTCGCTCCTGTAGCGTCGTATATTGTCTCACGGACTGGAGCTACTTCGATGCGAACCTTGCCGATCTCCATCATCTGCGAGCGCAGATCATGACCTTGGATAAATTGTAAGAGTGCAAGTCTTAAAATATGAGTGTAAATATGATACACGTTACAAAAAAAGAGGTTCATGCAAGTCAAGAAGCGACGGCGACTTGGCGCCGCTTCCTCCTCAATATTTAATTCCGGATGCATCTGTATGAAGAAGCTTTCCCCTTTCTTCACTAAATAGGGGTCGATCGTTATCTAAGATGCCGTTCTAGGAACCCTTTATTTTGTAATCTATATGCTTCCTATTATACTTAATCCTCGTCATCCTTGCGTGGTTTCGATCGTTTCCATCTGGTTAACGCCACGATAAGCAAGCCTGCTCCGATCATGGCCAGCTTGAATGCGACCGTTAATGGCCCGACTGCAATTGGCAGCAGCAGCACGATAGCTGCCAGCGCATGGACAACCGTACTAGCGTATAACGCCGCTTCATGGCGAGCATGATTGGGAAGCGGATATACTTCGTTCCATACATCATGACGATGAAAGGCAAAAACAGCTCCCATCTGTGTGCCAATCACGAACACAACTGCCGCATAAAGCAGCATGCTCCACTCCGTTGCATTTGTCCAAAACAAGAGCACAGCGCCAATAACGACCAGCCTCATAATGATGCCAAGCAGTTCACTTCGTGATAATGTCTTCATGAGTAAATATCGATAAGCAAATTGCTTGTTCAGCGCAAAGCGATTTCCTATAAAATTGAGCCATGGCCGCGCATATCGACGTTCATCTGTTGCCGGAAGATCTACGAAACCGCTCAAAAATAAATAGACTCGTCCTTCATGCGCTTTCTCCGCCTCAAAGTGTGCCTCCCAAGGAAAGCGCAAAGTTCTCCCTGTTACCAACCAGCCCATATAGGCCAAACCGCTGATTCCAATGAATAGGAGCGAAGAAGGCACACTGAGCCACAGCCAGCAAGCAGTGGCTCCCCAAGACCATAGGTAACGGATATACCTGGCAGCAATTCGAAGACGCTTGTCACTGTAATGTCGCTCTTTCCAAGCGCCGAATGCAGCTACAGCCTTAATCAGCAGCAGCAGCGCTAAGCTCAGGATGAAGCTCTTTGGATGATCCTCTGCACGGCTGTACAATGGCCATAGCACACACCATACTGCGACAAGAAGTACTGTTCGCGGCCATAGGCTATAGCGCACACTTCTCTTCATATAGCCTGACATTTGGTGCTCAATGCGAAGCAGGAATGCAAGATCAGCAGGCCGCAGCAATGTACGATATGTTGTATACGCCACCGTAGGCGCTACCAATAACAGAGCAACCTCCTTGATCGGAAAAGAGGGCGGAATCTGTTCGATGAAGGACGCATATAATGCCGTCCCTGCCACGAGGACAAATAGCACGAGCGCCCCCAGACCGCTCTGGATGACATAACGCATATAGGGCATAACCTTGCCCCAAAATTCTCGCTTGCGACTTGTCCATAATGCTTCCGGATGCAGCAGCGCCTCCGTCAAAGGAGTAACGGTAGTCGCCTCTTTGGTTCGAGTCTGTGTCATCGAGGCACACCATCCACAGGGCCTGTTATACGTTCATCACTCACCCACGCATAGAATAGCTCCTCAAGCCGCTCCTCGGCCCGTGTACCGGACTTGGCCGCATATTGATCTTGCATCTCTTGAACCGATCCTGCTCCGAGAACCCTGCCTTGATGCAGAAGTACGAATGAATCACAATAATGCTCGATCGTCGATAAAATATGTGAACTTACCAATAAGGAAGCTCCCTCGGCCTGAACCTGCTTCATATATTGCAGCAGGGAGCGAATACCGAGTGGATCCAGTCCAAGAAAAGGCTCATCGATAATATATAAGGGCGGGCGAACTGCGAATGCGCACATGAGCATCGTCTTCTGCCGCATCCCCTTCGATAAATGCTGTGCAGCCTTATCCAGATGCGCGGTCATGTGGAACAATTCCGCAAGCTCCTGCACCCGCTTCTCAAATACTCCTTGTTCGACGCCATAAGCAGTAGCCGTCCATACAAGATGCTCGCGCACGGTTAGCGCATCATAGAGGATCGGTGATTCCGGCACATAAGCGATCGCAGCCCGGTACGCTTCTGCATCCTCCGCAAGTGTTTTTCCATTTATAGCAACGGTTCCTGCTTGCGGTTCAAGCAGACCTAATATATGCTTCATCGTCGTACTCTTTCCTGCACCGTTCAATCCAATGAGACCTACCATTTCACCAGCATTCACCTGCAAGGATATGTCATGGAGTACGGGCCTTCCTGTACTGTAGCCGCCTGTTAGACGATCAATCTTCATCAAGGGTTTCATTCCTCTTCACCTCACTAATTTCATTATAGCGAACAACCCGACAGGAAGCGAATGGATATCATGAACTGAAAATTAGTTGACACGGCAATCTATTAAATAAGCAAAAAAGCATTCACACATGAGTGAATGCTTTCATTCGCTAAATCTACATTTGCCATCTCGTCATACTCTATATATAAGTTGGTTAGCCTCCAGATTTAGTAGACGACCCTTCCTTCTTTTCTTTGGCTAGACGCGCCTTCTCAGCCTCGCGTGCCTTCACCAACTCTGCCTGTCCCTTCGCTTCCAATTCAGCAACTGCTTCGTTTACGGACTTCTTATTATCGATGATATCCTGCAAGGCTTTCCGCAACAATTGGCTATAAGGTTCATAAAATTCCATAGGAATATTTTTGTTGTAGCGCTCTGTGTTAGATTTCGGCTTGAGCATGTAGAACGGCTCCGTGCTTCTGCCGTCGATTTCTTTAAAAAATTGATTGCGGGTCGGAAGCTGTCCACTCAGCGTTCTGGAAGCGGCCTTTGCCATCTCCGTACCGTTGACAAACTTGACGAATTCCCAAGCCGCACGCTTGTTCGGAGAATCAGCGGCTATCGCATAGATTTCAGATAAAAATACATTGCCAGATTCTTCAGGCGTTGCCGGATCTACCGGTGCAGTAACAATATCCCAATCGATTTGCTTCGTTTCCTTGTCAAAGCGATAACGATCCTTTAATTGACGTGCATACCAAGTGCTCTCAACTATCATCGCTGCCTTGCCCTTCATAAAAGCATTATCCCCGACACTCATCATTCGTCCGTTCTCACCGCCGTTGTCTCGTGGCGGGATATATACCGCCTTCGACCGCACCGCATCGGTAGCAAGAGTGATTGCCTTCTTCCATCCATCTGAGTTAATGAGCAGTTTCTCACCCTTCTGGTCTACCAATTTCAAGCCGGAGGTAGAGACAATATTGTCCATAATTCGCTCCACATCACCATATTCCTGATACAAGCCGAACACTTGATTGTCACCTGATCCGATGCCAATAAAGCGCTTCGACAGATCAATGACCTCCTGCCAGCTCATCTTGTTGCGCGGCGGCTCAATATTGTGCTCCTTGAATAGTGCTCGATTATAGTACAGTACATTTGTATAGAAATAAGGTGCAAGGCCATACAAGGTACCGTTCCCTTTGGCCCGAATCATATCAACAAGACCAGGCATATAGCCTTCCAAATCAAACTTTTCCTGAGCAATGATCTCTTCTAAGTTGTACAATTTTCCGTCTTTTGCATAGGTTTCGAATGAGGAATCATCCAAGAATAAGACATCCGGCTTATGCTTTTCAAGGAATTTTTTCATTTCAGCTTCATAATCAAACGGCTCGCCATCCTTGCGATTCGCGTACATCTCCTCTGAGCTTACCACCTCAAATTCGATATCTGGGAACTTTACATTAAAATAGTTGCCATACTGTTGATAGAAGGATTCCTCGCTATAGTAGAGTACCTTAATTTTCCCTTTCCCTTCCTCAAGCTGTTCCAGTACCGGCTTCTCTCCGAGACATCCGCTTAACATAGAAGTAATCGTTAGTAGTAATATGACGAGCTTCGATTTCGTCCACACACACAACTCCCCTTCCTGTTTTTCCAAATATCAACAACAAGTATATAGACAAATTTTCCATATTACAACCAAATAATTATCATCCTACTAAAAAATCGTATATTTCTTCTCTCTGTCTCTATTCCAGCATGCATCTACTAACAAAAAAATCCGCCATAAAAGGTTTTATGACGGATTCTTCATATATCTTCAGTTCAATGCCTGTTTATTTTTTATCCTTTGATTTGGCCTTTTGCTCTTGATGCGCTTTATCCAACAATTGTTGACCCTTCGCTTCCAGCTCAGCCACAGCTTCTTCTACCGTTTTCTTATTATCGACGATCGCCTTTAGCGACTCTTCTACTAATGGATTGAAGTTCTTATTGAAGGTGTCTGGAACATTATAGTTCCCCCAAAATCCAGAATAGGATGTGCCCAATTTAGGTTTCAGTAAGAAGAATGGCTCGGTACTGCGGCCTTCGATTTCTTTGAAATAGTCCTTTCGTGTAGGAATTCGGCCGCTCACTGTACGTCCCGCAGCCTTCGCTATTTCAGGTCCGTTCACGAACTTGACGAATTCCCAAGCTGCCCGCTTATTTGGGGAATCCGCAGCGATCGCATAGATATCGGTTAAGTTCACATCGCTCGATTCATCAGGACTTGAAGGATCGATTGGCGCCGTTACGATATCCCAATTAATTTCCTTAAACTTCTTGTCATAAAGAGGGCGGTTTTTGATTTGCTGTGCAAACCAAGTCCCCTCTATTACCATTGCCGCCTTGCCCTGATAGAATGCTTCACCCCATCCAGTTTGACTCTCTTCGGGAGATGGAATGGCTATCGATTTGTCCCGCACGGCATCCGTCGCCATTTTAATTGCCTTTTTCCACCCATCCGAATTAATAAGCAGCTTTTCGCCCTTCGTATCGAACAAATTCAATCCAGCAGATGAGGCGATATTATTAACGATAAACTGAACATCTCCATAGGACTTATAAAATCCATAGATCTTATTGTCTCCTGAGCCAATACCAGTGAAGCGCTTCGATAAATCAATGACTTCCTGCCAGCTCATCTTATTGCGCGGCGGCTCGATATTATGCTCCTTAAATAAATCTCGGTTATAGTACATCACATCCGTATAGAAGGCCGGCGCTAATCCATATAAAGTGCCGTTCCCTTTAGACCGAAGCAAATCAACAAGCCCCGGCATATAGCCTTCCAGATCAAATTTTTCTTGGCTAATAATTTGATCCAGGCCATACAGCTTGCCATTTTGCGCAAATTTCTCAAACTGCTTCCCATTTAACATCATCACATCAGGCTTATTTTTCTCTATAAATTTCTCTAATTCTGCATCAAAATCGAATGATTCGCCTTCTCCTTGCTTCGCCGCCAGCTCTTTATAGCTGATAACTTCAAATTCGATATCCGGATATTTAATATTAAAATAATTGCCATAATCACTATAGAAAGATTCCTCACTATAATGAATAACCTTAATTTTTCCTTTTCCCTCTTCCAATTGATCCAATACCGGCTTCTCCCCAAGACAGCCGCTCATTAAGGCAACTACCGCAAGCAACAGCACGCCTATTTTCCACTTTGACGCCAATTCTTTCTCCCCTTCCGCTTTTTGTACATTTCATAGATTGAGTATATTTGTGTGTGTACATTTACTCATATATTATGACGCCACAGCCCAGTATTTGGTTTCCGCTATTGTACATTTATTTTTAAAATTCACCGTATACTATGAAATCTATGAATAATTCTCTTCTTTCTCCTATTTAAAATTTCCGTTTTCTACTTCTTTGCATCCACGTTTTCTTTCGCGCTTTCAGCCTCTTTTTTCTTTATCTCCTCAGCATGCGTCTTGTTCAGCAGTAGCTGCCCCTTCGCATCCAACTCATTGACGGCTTCCTCCGGTGTTATCTCGTGCTGCATGACCGCCTGCAAAGATTTGTCCAACAACTCATTGAATGGTGAGTAAAAGTCTTCCGGTACATGCTTATTGCCGTATCCCACCCAAAATCCCCAGCTTCCTTCAGGAGGCGAAGACTCCGTAGAGAGCCTTGGCTTCAACATATAGAATGGTTCCGTGCTTCGTCCTTCCAATTGTTTGAAAAATTGATGCCGCGTCGGCAGAGTGGATATCGGATTGCGGGAAGCAACCTTCTCCATGCTCAGCCCATTAACGAATTGGACAAATTCCCACGCAGCCCGCTTGTTGGTGGAGTCTGCCATTATCGCGTACATTTTTGTCAATCTGACCTTTGAAGACTCGTCGGGTCTTTTTAAATCGACTGGTACCGTAACCATGTCCCAATTCATCGTGCTCAATGTTTTATTGTGTAGAGGGGCACGCTGCAGTTCCTTCGCGAACCAAGGGCCATCCATAATCATGGCCGCCTTTCCCATGAGAAACAGGTTGTTCATCCCCTCTACTTGTCCGGGCGGGTAATTTCTCACCGCATCCGTTGCCATCTGCATGGCCTGCTCCCAACCATCCGATCGAATGCGCAGCTTCTCTCCCTTCGCATCAAAGACTTGAAGGGATAAAGTATTTGCGATATTAATCAATAAGCTGGAGGGACTTTGATATAATCCATAGATTTCATTGTCCCCCGTTCTCATCCCATCAAAGCGCTTGGATAAAGCCAATATTTCCTGCCAGCTCATCTGATTGCGCGGCAGCTCTATGTTGTACGCTTGGAATAAGTCGCGATTGTAATAGATCACTTCGTTATAAAAATAGGGAGTCAGCCCGTACAGTTTCCCTCTGCCTTTCGTGCGGATCATATCTATCAAGCCCGGCATGTAGCCTTCCAAATCGAATTTTTCCTGTGCAATAATATCATCCAGCGCATACAGCTTTCCTTGCTGCGCATACGTTTCGAACATGTGCTCACTTAGCAGCACGACGTCTGGCTTCTGCTTGTCCAACAGCTCTTCCATATCGGTTTCAGCAGTGCTGATGACCTCAACCTCAATATCCGGGAATTTGATATTAAAATAATTTCCGTAATCGCTGTAGAACGATTTTTCACTGTAATAGGTTACTTTTAGCTTTCCCTTGCCCTCGTCCAATGGCTCCAATACCTGCTTTTCCCCAAAGCACCCCGTTAATACAGACATCATACCCAGCAACAGTATGCTCGTCTTCCATCTCCTACTCACCATCCATTTCTCCTCCCTTTCAGCTTCTCATTTGCGTAAAACACTGAAATCTATGTACACAAATATAGTTCTCTACTAAAGTAGATGGAAAATTCAGCTCTTAGGTTCATATGATTCGAAAATCCATTTCATTTTTCTGTTTGCAGAATGTACATGAGAGGAGATCAAATTGCTTTCCGTATAAATAGTCATGCCTCTAACCGATGAGTGAAAAAGAAAAACCGCTGTAGATGCATCATCTACAGCGGCCTAATAACCAGCTCGCATTTATTCAACTTAACGACGCTTCTGCTTCTCTTTCAACCACTTCGGCGCGCCTTTATCTTTATCCTTGCCAGAACGCTTGTCCCGTGACTGAGAACGAGCCCCCGCCGATGACTTGCCGAACGGCTGCTTGGAAGCTGGCTTCGTCTTCGGACGACGGTCTGCATCATTCGAATCGATAATGCGGCCATCATAGTAACTGCGCTCATGGATAACAATCTCAAGCTCGCGCTCGAACTTTTTCATAATGAACTGCTCGCGAGGAGAGATCAGGTTGACAGATACGCCTTGACGTCCCATTCGACCCGTACGCCCTGCACGATGCACATAGTGCTCGGCATTCAATGCAGGCTGAGCGCTGAAGACGAATGGCAAATCAGGTATATCCAATCCCCGCGCAGCTACATCGGTTGCCAACAGCAACTGGAAGTGACCTTCACGGAAGCGTTTAAGGACATTAACCCGCTCCTGCTTCGGGGCATCGCCATACAACGAGGCGACTGACAAATGGGCATAGCTTAACTTCTGTTCCCATTCTGCAATTTCAGCAGAGTCATTGATGAACACGATCGCCTGCTTCGGATTCCAATGCCGAACGAGGCGTCTCAGCATATCAATCTTGTCCCGCTCCTCGCAAACGAACACAAGGTGCTCAATCGTATCAGCTATTCGCTTCTCCGGCTCAATACCAATGTTTACCGGGTCTTGCATCCAGCGCTCTGCAAGCGCCTTTACTTCTTCAGGCAATGTGGCGGAGAAGAATAAAAGCTGGCGATCACGCAGCGCGCTGCGCATAATATAATCCGTATCGCCTGCACCGCCCTTCTGCAGCACATGATCGACCTCGTCTACAACGATGGTGCGCACTTCGTGCATCTTTAGCTTGCGCATCTCTATCAGCTCACGGATTCGGCCCGGTGTGCCGATGACGAGCTGCGGGTGCAGCTTCAGCTTCTCTACCTGCCGCTTCAGTGCCGCGCCGCCGATTATCGCTGCAATCTGAATGCTGCTGCCCTCGCTGTAATATTCCGCTTCACGCACAATCTGCATCGCAAGCTCTTGTGTAGGCGCTACAATCACAGCCTGCGTTGTCCGCTCATTATGCTGTATGCGTGTTAGCACAGGGAGCAAATAGGCAATCGTCTTTCCCGTGCCCGTTTGCGATTGCGCAAGCACGTCGCGCCCTTCCAGTGCAGCAGGAATAGCAGCTAACTGAACCGGCGAAGGTTCCGTAATATGTCTGGCTTGCAGCCGCAGCTTCAGCTCTTCACGTATTGAAAATGATTCAAAGGTAGCACTCAACATGTATCGTTCCTCTCTATGGAAAGCGGTTCATATCCACTGAACATGAACATACCTTCCCTTTGTTCGCTGTACCCATTATATCGAAAAGAAGTCTCCGCTCCAACTTTCCAACTTCTGCTCATTATGATAGCCTAATCATACACACCTATAAAGTGAGGAGGTTGCTGCAAATGAATGACAACATGACCGCTTCATTCGACGCGCTCGTCGAAAAATATGCAGAGCTGCTGACTGGACACTCCGACCCAGCCACAGTTGAAAAGGTGAAGATGTGGGCGCTCTATAATCATATGCATAAAACAATGCCCAACTTGACCCGCCATTGGAACAATGCGAATCCGGAAGGCAAAGCAGGAGTTCGCGCACTATTTGAGGAAATTAAGCAAATGAATGAAGCGCACCGTGCCGATGGAGGCGATCAACAATAATCTTCACAGCTCAATAGGTATCGCTCAAGCACAAAAAAAGTCCGCTATCTCCCGATCTCAATACGAACAGGAGAAGCGGACTTCGCCATTTCAACCATCATTCAGCGCCACCAATGGTTACCTATCCTATTTCTTGTTCAACAGCTTCGAGGCAACACGATTCGATATCCGCGGGAACATGCCGTACAGCCTCGTTCCGAGCGCACCAAGCCACGGGAGATCCACTTCCTGCTTACGTGTCTCCATGACGCGGACAATATGACTTGCAACCTTCTCCGGTTCCATCATGAACCAGCGAATATTGTTTACATATTGCCCACTTGGATCCGCCTGATCGAAGAACGGCGTATTCACAGGGCCGGGGTTGACCGCTGATACTGCGACACCTGTTCCTGCCAGCTCCATGCGCAGAGCATTCGTAAAGCCGAGCACAGCGTGCTTCGTTGCCGTATAGCCTGCGGACTTCGGAGAACCAATCTTGCCTGCCATTGAAGCTACATTGATAATATGTCCTTCGCCCCGCGCCAGCATATGAGGCAGCACAGCCTTCGTGCAGCGCACCGTCCCCATGTAATTCACATCCATCATCGCGGCAAACTGCGAGATGGGCATATCCACCGTCCGCTCAAAAAATCCGAAACCTGCATTGTTCACTAAAATATCAATGCGCCCATACTTCTCCAACACAGCTGCAATACCGTGTGACACGTCCTCTTCATTCGTTACATCCATCGTATAGATGGCAGGTGAAGGCGTCACCGAGACAGCCGCAACTTCCAACTTTTCTTTAGAGCGTGCCGTTAAGATCGGAACAGCTCCCTTCGCAGCAGCTGCTTGGGCTGTCCAAGCTCCAATTCCGCTTGATGCACCTGTGATCAGAACAATCTTACCTTTCAGTTCCATCGCTCTACTCCTTTACCTTCCCATCCACACCGTTCACACCCTATGTATAGCAGCGCGGTTGGTCAGAACTGCGTCGCCGCATCAGGATACAACGTCGACTCTTTCACTATAGCCGATATGCATAAGTACATCAAATCGCCCAATTCCGTCCAATAATAGCGGCACAGCCATGGCCTCTAGAATAGGGCCTGCATGCTCAGCAGATATGAGCAATTGGGGAGGTGTTATGTCAACGCGCATGCCCTGATTGTACATCAGTGTCGTTGCGTTGCCACTAATCATGTTGCCTAGCTCTGAAATGGCGCTTTCACCTATAGCATCAAGGGATGCAAGAGGAAGTCCTCCCATCATAGCTGATGCCATTTTTAACGCCACGTCCTCATTCAAGCCAAATGCCACCTGCCCGGACAACTGCCCCGTCAGACCGACCTGGATGCGTAAATCATGCGTGCCGCTCCAATTCAACATTTGAAGCTCTCCCCGACTAGGACGGACTTGCACAATTTGTTCAATAACTGTGCTTGCCGATTGCAAAAAAGGATGAATCCATTCGGCTCTCATCTCAGCTATCTTTTCCCCTTTCCGACATTAATGGAGTATATTCGACACAATCCGATCGTCCTATATATCCACTTTTCTATGCCTATTATACTGAAAACGATTCATTCAAGCACTATCTGATTTATCATTTTCACAAGAAAAACATATCCAGATTTATATTTTGAGTATAAAGAACTACTCCTAGAGGTTTATTTCGACATATTTTCGTCGATCCAGCCTCTTTGCATTTCATGATGCTCAGCGCATCTTATAGCCAATTAACCTCGACAAAAGGATACAGGAGTATGCATTTGCAATGACCACCACTGCTCCTTGAAAACATTTCCACATCCTCTCATCACAACTCTTTGTTTCTTGTAAGCGTAACAAGTAATGGATCAGTTTGAAATGGATCATTTAAAAATCCGATAAATAACAAAAATGAATAAAATATGTAATAATTCTGTAACGAGTACATATGTGCTTTCCGATATAGTAATAGAGGTTATTCCGAAATTTTTACACTTGGTAGGAGAAATAAACTCAAGGAACGAGTAAGAGCATATCCTAAACTCACTCCTCTTTATCCTCTTCGCTACTACGAACATCGTTCGAATGATCAGGACTTGCCTTGAAGCTTTACTACTTTGCCAATTGCTTATACAACCAATCATTTCTCAACATCACAAGAAAGGACACCATGAATACAATGAAATGGTTATGCACGAGACTTCATCCGAATAACGATTCAATCGTATGGTTATTCGTTGCGGTTATACCTTACGTAGGGGGCGTCCAAGATGCATGAGCTCCGTCGCAACAATAGACGCTACATACCCGCTCTGGACGGCCTGCGAGCAATTGCTGTTCTGGCTGTCATTGCCTATCATCTGAATCTTGGATGGGCGCAAGGAGGCTTTTTGGGAGTCGGTATATTCTTTGTATTATCCGGTTATCTCGTAACGGATTTGCTGCTCGCCACAAGACAGCAGCGAGGCTCAATTGATTTGTACACATTCTGGGTACACAGAATGCGCAGACTTGTCCCTGCTCTCATTGCCATGCTGATGCTCAGCGTCGCTTGGCTCACGATATTCGATCCGTCGCGCTTGATACGACTTCGAGGGGATATTTGGTCAACCTTTATATACGGCAATAACTGGTATCTTATTTTTCATAATATTTCTTATTTTGACAGCTTCGGATCACCCTCACCATACCTTCACTTATGGTCTCTCGCCGTCGAGGGACAATTTTACTTGGTTTGGCCTTTATTGCTATTCCTTGGTATTAAGCTTGCACCGAGACGAGGTCAACTGCTAATTGGCATTGCAGCGGCAGCCACACTATCTGCCTTCGCAATGGCGTGGTTATACGAGCCAGGTACCGATCCAAGCCGAGTCTATTATGGGACAGATACGCGGGTATTTGCACTACTCATTGGAGCAGCCCTTGCCGTCGTGCTGCCTAGCAGACGTCTCGCTTCACAGTCAACGGGCAGAGCAAGCTTTGGCCTTGATGCCATTGGAGCTATCGGGTTAGGAGCTATCCTTTATATGATTTGGAAAATAAGTGAATATGATGATTTTCTATATCAGGGGGGATTCGTGCTGCTCTCCGTTCTGAGCGCACTTACGATTGCGGTGCTTGCCCATCCAGCCAGCCGCTGCAGCAAGCTGCTGAGCTGGGAACCTCTCGTATGGATTGGCAAACGATCCTATGGCATTTATTTGTGGCATTATCCGGTTATCATTCTTACCAATCCAGAAGTCAATACAAGCGGCTTCGATTGGTCGCGTGCCGTTTTGCAAATAACAGCAAGTGTACTGCTCGCCGCCTTATCTTGGCGCTATATCGAGCAGCCTATCCAGCGCGGATACCTCTCCTATCTGTGGCATAAGGCTCGTACAGAACGAGATGCTTGGCACCGGTTGTCATGGAAGCATTGGTCTGTATCGGCCTGCTGCGTCCTGCTGCTCACTTTGTTTTATGTCGGCATGAGCAGCCGCTATCCAGTAGATGCCGCTCAATCGACCGTGGGAAGACAAGAGTCAGACAATCAACTTATGATAACGCAAGATGAACTAGGAGCAGCCTCGCAGGCTCAAAAAAAAGAACATCATGGTTCCAACATGATCAAAGAACCTGAACAGAAAGATCAGAAGCAGCCTGCTGGATCTTCCAATCACATTAAAAAGCCTGACGGTTCGGGGCACAGCAAGCCCAATCCTGCCGAATCGCAGCAAAATGCCAAGGATAAGCAAACCGATGCCAAGCAAGCTGATGGCCGACAACCAAAACGCTCTAATCCGCCATCCAACGGAATTTACCCCCCCAATACGAAGCAGAAGTGGTCGGTGACAGCAGTTGGGGATTCTGTCATGCTGGATGTTGCTCCTTATCTAATCAAGCATCTGCCGGGTGCCGTGGTTGATGCTCAAATTGGAAGACAGATGTCCGAAGCCGGCAATGTGCTTCAGGAGCTAAAAAAGGCCGGAAAACTGGGCCGTTGCGTCATCATTGCCCTCGGAACGAATGGTATATTCGGTGAAAAGCAGCTCAACAAACTCATTGAGTCGCTTTCTGGTGTAGAGCATATTATTTTCGTCAATACCCGCATGCCTGAGAAATGGGAAAGCAAGATTAACGAACTATTGGCAAAAACGGCTGCTGCCAATCCAAAAGTCACTTTAGTCGATTGGTACAGCGCTAGTGAAGATCAAGACGATTATTTTGAGCCGGACGCTACTCACCTCGTCCCTAAGGGAGCCAAGGCCTATGCCGCCTTATTGGCAGAAGCGGTGCAGTCACTTCCGAGATCCAAGACGGAATCTCCCGCTCCTACCAACAAGAAAACAGCAGCAACTCGTTCTTAACATCATGATCACGCACACGCGGGCATACAGAAAACATACAGAACGTACGTGATACTTGTTCCTCGCAATCATGCGCTGTCCTTAATCAACTATCATGTTTACTGACGGGTCTCGCCATATCTGCATATGGCAGACCCTCTTCCTTTACCAGCCAGAAAGAAAGGAACTAAGGCGATTATCTGTCCTTGTCATTTCACGATTCGCAGCATGAATAACTTGTACGCTATAATAAACATATGATGATCGTATTCAAAAGTATGACATCCCTTGCAAATTCGAGAAAAGGAGCCTAACTCATGACGATGAATAGACTATCAGAGCAGGAAAAAGAAGGCGTTTACAAAGCGATATATAACCGCAGAGATATTCGCACCTTCCTTCAACAGCCCGTGTCCGATGAGCTGCTGGTTAAATTGCTGGAGGCCGCTCATCACGGGCCGTCAGTGGGCTTCATGCAACCATGGAACTTTATCGTGATCAAAGACGCCGAGACCAAAGCCAAGCTGGCTGAGGTTGTAGACCGGGAACGCCGTGCCTTGGCTATCCATTATGAAGGTACAGATCGCGACACTAAATTTATGGAAATTAAAATTCAAGGCATCCTGGAGGCTCCCGTCACAATCTGCATCACATGCGATCCTTCGCGTGGCGGCGATCATGTGCTGGGCCGCAACTCTATTCCTGAGACCGACATTATGTCCGTAAGCTGCGCCATTCAAAATATGTGGCTTGCTGCCTATGCCGAAGGCTTAGCAATGGGCTGGGTCAGCTTCTACAAGAAGCCAGACATTCGGCGCATCCTCAACATCCCGCTTCATATCGATCCTACTGCACTCATCTCCATTGGGTATACTGAGGACTATCCAGAACGGCCACTGCTTGAAGCTTACAACTGGGAGAAGCGAAAAGTATTAAGTCACCTCGTTTACGATAACCAGTGGGGCACCTCATCCAGCTTGCTGTAACCAAACCGATCATACTGGTACAACAAAGCCTTCCATCCCACATAAGGAGATGGAAGGCTTCTTTATGATGAACACGAATCTAGTTTATTTATCCAGCAATCCGCGCTGCATCGCTTTCCATACAAGCTGTGCGAATAGGCTGTTCGACCAAGCGAACCAAGGACGTGTGAACACATTCGGATCGTCTGCGAGGAAGCCTTCATGCATGAATCCAGTATCTGCATCCGTTGCTTCCAGCATATCAATCATCGCAAGCATTTCCTCATCATTTGCAGCCGTCAAGCCTTGCATGGACAACGCCATATGCCATACATAACCGTCTGGCGTATGCGGACTGCCAATACCTTTCGCAACCTTGCCTTCAAAGTAATACGGATTTTCTTTGCTCAAAATAAATTTGCGTGTATTTTGATAAATCGGATCGTCTGCCGCCGCATATCCAATATAAGGGATCGATAACAAACTTGGCGTTCCTGCATCATCTAGAAGGCAGGAATTTCCGAAGCCATCCGTTTCATAAACATATATTTTGCCGAATGTAGGATGATTGTGAACCCCATACAGCTGGATGCCGTGGTTGATCTCCTCTTCCAGCTTCGCCATTTCGCTCACGAATTCCTCGTCGCGGAAGCCGTACTTGGAAATTTCCTGCATTTGACGCAGGCTGACAACTGCGAACATATTCGACGGAATGCTGTAATGGAAATCGCATGCATCATCGCTTGGACGGAATCCAGACCAAGTCATTCCTGTATAATTCACAGGCATTCCCTTGCCATCGTTGCGAATCGTATCAATGGCTGGACAGTTCACACGTGTGAAGCGGTATGGAGATTGTTCAAAGTGACGCTGCTCCGTTTTCCATACGTCCACAATTTTACGCATCGCAGACTTGAAATTCGTATCGAAAATGTCAGTGCGCCCTGTTTCTTTCCAATACATATAGGCAAGGCGAATCGAGAAGCACATCGAATCCAGCTCATACTTGCGTTCCCACACCCACGGGGACATTTCAGTCTGGTCGTTGGCATCCCAGTGCCAGTCATTTGCCGTCTCGTTGAACGCGTTTGCATAAGGATCAATATTAATATAAAACATATGACGCTTGATCAATCCGCCGATAATGCGCTGCAAGTCCTTATCGTCCTTCGCGAATGGTACGTAATGAATCACCTGCTCTACGGAGTCGCGCAGCCACATTGCAGGAATATCCCCGGTCAAGACGAATGTTGTTCCGTCATCTAATAATTTTGTCGTTGTTTCAAGAGTGTTCGGGAAGCAGTTCTTGAACAGCTTCAACAGCTTAGGTCGATGCGCAAGCTTCTGCTCCGCTTCTTCCATAACGCGGGTGACTGCTTTCGGCAAGTCGAATGCAGGTACATCGATTTTGGGCAAACGAAATTGTTCCATGTTATTATCCTCCACCTGTTCTCCACATGATGTATATATCTCTACTGTCACGGTTGCTTGGAGCCCCACATTGCAGGCTTGTTCCCCGTGGCTCCTTACAGTGTACATGCAAACGCTTCATCTTGCTAGACAGATCATGAAAGTTCATCATGTTGCACAAAAATGTTCCACATAAAGAAACCGGACACTATCTTTTTCTATCATCGTATAGGATTGACATTGCCCATCATTTCGGGTGAACTGATAGATAAGCATCTCCACTGCGATAGCTTCCAAAGCCGCTTAAACACCGAGATGCCCCGCAACGAGGAGGAGAATTATGCCTAACGTATGGACACATTTATTATTCGGCCAGGAGATACTAGCCAATACGGGCATTTCCCATTGGATTTCCCGCGACGATCAGAAGCGCATGTTCAACATGGGATGCCAAGGGCCGGATTTTTTATTCTATCATCAATTTCTGCCCTGGCAGCGCAATAAAGTAATGAATGAGTTGGGAAATGCCATGCACAATAAGCAGTGCGGGCCTTTCCTGCTCGACTTGATAGATTCCGTTCCGAAAGGAGATATGCTTTCGCGAGTATATGCACTTGGATTCCTGTTGCACCATATCCTTGATCGGAATATGCATCCTTATGTATTCGTCCGTTCAGGATTTCGCAAGTGGGATCATCAACGATTCGAGGTGCTGATGGATACTCACATCTTGCATGCCAAGCGCAAGATCGCTACATGGAATACACCGGTATGGAAAGAGATTGACACTGGGGGGCAATTCCCGAAAGCAATCGTTTCTGCCTTCACAACATTGACGAGCCGATATTACCCGGAGCTGTCGGCTCGTGTTCAGAACCGATTCTGGAATGATGCGAACCGAGATATGGTAGGTGCCCAGAAGCTGTTTCACGATCCGGCCGGAATCAAGCAACTGCTGTCATTTAATCAGATTGAACCCTTTGTATATAAACGGAATCCTCCAGCCTATGATGTGTTAAATGAAGCGAAGAGACCTTGGCCGGATCCAACAGGAACAGGCGAGATCCGCACCACCAGCATATGGGAGATGTGGGAAGTGGCAAGTGAAGACGCGAAGCATGCAGTATCGGCTGCTGCCGTCTATTGGAGCGTCAAGGAAGAGCCAGGCGCTGATCAACGAGCGATTGCCAACTCGTATGCGGCTTTGCAGAAAGCAATCAGCAACCGCTCTTACGAAACAGGACTACCGCTTGATCAGGATCGTCCAATTATAATCGAAGACCCAATCTGGGAGCATTAACAAATAAGGCGCTATGGGCAGGAGCATCCTGCACCATAGCGCCTTATGATTATGTTAGCGTGACTGCGTCACATGAGCTACGATGACAAGATCCCGCTTGAAGCGCTTGCGAAATGCCGTGCGAACCGCATACGCTTCCGACACTTCAAGCAGTGGCGGAGTCGAGGCACGCACATGGAATACAACCTCCTGCTCCTCAATATCGCAAGCATCTAATGCAACGTCCGTCGCCGCTCCACGGTTGAAGCTGATTGCCAGCCGCAGCAATATGCTGAGCGTGCGCACTCCCTCTTTATCCCCTGGATGGAAGAGTGCTTCATAGTCACTCCACGCTTCTCCTGCCTTCAGCTTCTGATCAGCCGAGGCAAGGAACGCGCTAAGCACCAGTTCACGGGGAGTCAGTCCGTACAAGTCCGAATGCAGCAGCATATACAAAGCGTGCCGCTCACGTTCAAGCGGAGAAATGACGATCCCACAATCATGGAGCATAGCACTCGCGCACATAATCTGTGACCAGTCCCCCTCCAGCTCCATAAGTGCCCCCATATCCTCCACAAGCCGTGTGAACAACACATGGACTCGCCTCGCATGCTCGACTTGCAAGTGGAATCTTCGCATCATATTCGAGATAGATAAGGATAGGGGATCATCGATCGTCAATCCATTACCCTGAAGCATATCGAATAATACGCCTTCACGTATCCCTTTTGCGCTGACCATCAATTCTGGCATATCCAAGCGTTCCATCACATGCTTAATGAACGTAAAGGCACCCATAAATATATCCGCGCGATCCTTGGACAGCCCCTGAATCTTCTCCCTCTCCTCAAGCAACAGCGGCTTTAGACTCTTATGCCACTGCTTAACCTGTTCCCGTTCAAGCACATAATGGTGAAGCGAAGCCAGCGGAACCTTCACCTGAGCCTTATCCATCTTGGCAATAGTCCGTATTGTGCCGCCAACACCGATTAGCGTATAGCCCTCTGCTTGCTGCAGCCAATCAATCTGGCTTAGAAGCTTCTCCATATCGGCAATCAGCCGCTGCTCCTCTTTCGCCTCGAGTGCCCCCCTAACCTCATATTGGCTTGCAAGCGTCAGTGCGCCTATCGGTATACTGATGCTCTCCTTCAATTCCCGCTGCTGAATAAGCACCATTTCTAAGGAACCGCCCCCAATATCTATGAGCAGTCCGTTCTGAATGTTCATCGTAGACACGACAGCGAGGTAGTCTAAATAAGCCTCTGACTCTCCACTTATCACACGAACAGACAGCTGAGTTGCACCCAATATGCGGCTTAAAATCAAAGCACGGTTCGTCGCCTTGCGCAGTGCAGCAGTTGCTACCGCTATGATCTCGCATGGTTCATAACGGCTGCATAACTGCTTAAATAATAGAAGCGTAGAAATCAATTTATCAATTTTATATTCAGGGATTGCACCGTCTTCATCATACTCATCTCCGAGGCGCACGACTTCCTTCCATTGATCTACAATTTGGAAAGTCATATCCTCACGAATTTCCGCAATCATGAGACGTACCGAATTCGAACCGATATCTACGATGCCCTGATGGCGATTTTGTCCGGGAACCTTGTTTTCCTGTGCCTTCTTAGGTCGCATTATATGGCTACTCTCTCCTTCCTTACTTATCGCAGCACGTTTGGCACCCGACATCATCTTGCCATACCGCTTTCTCGAAAATCAGCCTAATGCTGCGATTATGGTTGTTTGCAGCGCATACCAAGCGCGATTATGCGAAAAAAGGTTTGCAATGTTCTTTTCATTTTGCCATGCCCAGTATGAAAACTCCATCCGAAAGCGCGCTGCACGATGTTAATCTTTTGTAAATCTATGACCTGCGCCTGCCATTTCCATTACTCTAGCAGGAGACAGCATTGTTGGGTCTACTGGAAGCAGTATTCACACCTAGGACTGCGCTCATTCCTAAACATGAATAGCCTGCGACACCTGATATAAGTTTGGGATGGGAGCATTGCCATGCATCTAGTTTCATTCACTCGAAACGAAAAAGCAGCCCGAAAGAAGAAAAGCGCATATCATCCTGAAAAGGAACGCGCTAGTAGACGAAAAGTTCATATCTCTGCTGTACAAAGCTTCCAAGGCTAACGTGTGCATCGAACTCATTGTTCGCGGCGTCTGCTGCCTGCGCCCAGGGATACCGAATCTGAGTGACAACATCACAGTACGAAGCATTGTCGGGCGCTTTCTGGAGCACACCCGCATTTTCTACTTTGAGCATAGCGGCAAGGGAAAAGTGCTGCTCAGCAGTGCAGACTGGATAAAAATCCTGAGACCAAATAAATGAGGCCCTATCCAGCATGCCACCCTGCTAATGATGCAGTAGCAGTGAGCATAGGGATAAGACCTCTATGTTGCTTCCGACAGGGTCAACAGCATGAACGTCAATCCGAGAATAGAAGATCCTTCATTCCACGAACCAAAGGGGATAGTAGAACAAAGAAGTAGGTCATTGTTCTTGATCAGTCCTCGCAACGAGACGAACAAAAAAACAACCCCTCGAATGTCGGAACAGGGCTGCTTCAATGACAGCTTTTATATGTCAATATTGTTCTTATGTCTGTTACGCACTATGTTACACATACAGACCTAACTACATAGGCATTTCTGTGCCTGCAGCAGAATCCGTATTCCACATGCCCTCTTCCATTGCCGCTTCTCTGCGTCCCTTCTCAATATCAACGAAGGCAAGCAATACAATTCCAATAATGAAAAAGACAAGAATAGACAATATCGCGACACGCGTTGAACCTGTCAGCAGCCCTACCATGCCAAATACAGCCGGCCCAATCGAAGCTGACACCTTGCTCGACAGACTGAGGAATCCGAAAAATTCAGATGCGCGGCTGATTGGCACCATCTGACTGTAGACAGAGCGCGCCACTGCTTGGCTTCCTCCTTGCACCATCCCGACCATAAAGGCCAATATGTAAAAATGCAGCGCTGTTGTCATAAAGTAGCCGAAGAAAACAATTAAAATATACGTGCCGAGCGATACATACAAGGAACGCTTGGAGCCTAATCTGCGAGCGAACTTCGCAAACAAATACGTAAACGGTATTCCTACAAACTGCGTAATGAGCAGTGAAATAATGAGATGACTCGTCTGAATGCCTATTCCAGCACCATAAATAGCCGCCATTCCAATAATGGTGGAAATGCCGTCATTGAAAAACCAAAAGGAAACCATATACTTCAGCAGTTCCGGATAATGCTTCACACGCTTGATTGTGTGAGCAAGACGGCTAAACCCTTGCTTCGTATAATAAGAAATCGATTGCCGCTCTATCCGTGCAGGATCCTTCAAATTACGGAATATCGGCAAGGAAAATGCAAGCCACCATATGCCAACAGACAAAAACACGGCCTGCGTTGCGACTAATTTATTTGGGAAGCCCAGCATCTCCCACTTTTCGAGCATAACGATGTTGACAGCTAGCAGCACGCCGCCTCCGATGTATCCATACATGTAACCCTTCGCAGATACTTCGTCCCGCACTTCTGGCGATGCAATCCCCGGCAGAAGCGAATCATAAAAAGTATTGCCTCCTGAAAAACCGATCGTCGCAAAAATAAACAACACAGATACATACAGCCAATCTCCATTTCCCGCGAAAAACAGGAGCATGCATGCAGCCGAGCCGCTAATCGCAAAAACACGCAAAAATGCTATCTTGCGGCGAGACAAGTCGGCCATCGCCCCCAAAATCGGAGACAACAGCGCAACAAAAATCATGCCAATCGTCTGTGTAAATGCCCAATAGCTCGTCGCTTCGTGATTCGGCAGACCGGAAGCGGCTACAGATTGATAAAAAATAGGAAGCACTGCCGCCAACATCGTCGTTGCAAATGCGGAGTTCGCCCAATCATACATCATCCAACTGCGTACTTGTTTCGAACGCATCATTTTCCCCCTAAGCGACAACATAACGTTATGAGAATATCTTCATTTCATTGTGCGGTATGGCCTCACGATGGTCAACTAGTTCAATTATTAAGTTTTGTATAAGCCGCAGTATTGGAAAACATTGTTTGACAGCATAGCTTCCGCATCTAATCTAATGTATAATGAGAAAAACATTTTATTAGCCCCATAAAAGCGATAAATAGTTTTGAAGCTTTCGCCTGATATCCTATATCAGTTATTACATATCCACCTAGAAACATCCATCTCATTACATACTTGAGTCCTATGATCATATAGGCAAGAAAGGGGGAGCAGTAATGAATTTAAGTCAATTGGAAACACTAATCACCATTTCCAAGACAATGAGCTTCCGCAAGGCTGGTGAATTGCTTAACCTGACACAGCCCGCAGTATCCGCTCAGATCAAAAGCTTGGAGGATGAATTCAAAACGGTGCTCATTGACCGAAATCAACCTGTCACGCTGACTGATAGCGGCAAGGTATTTTTAGAACATGCAACGCGCATCTTAGATATCGTCGACGAAGTCAAGCAGAAGCTGAGTGATTTGAACCAAATTCCACAAGGTCATATTGTTCTTGGTACAACAACATCCATTGCCATTCAAATATTGCCGCGGGTTCTTTCCTATTTCCAGGATCAATTCCCGCTCATTAAGACGACCATTATGTCCATGTCTTCCTCACAGATCATGGCCCATATCGAAAATGGCACCGTTGATATTGGCATCGGATATTTGAACGAACAGAACCCGAATCTGAACACGTCCGTGCTCTACTATGATTCGTTCGAACTCGTCGTCTGTCCAGAGCACCCACTGGCTAAGCATGAGCATGCAACGGTTGATATGCTAAGAGAAGTTCCGCTCATTTTGCTGTCGCCTGATACAGTAGGCCGCCGGTTCGCTGAAGAAATCTTCCGCCAATACAATATCACTCCCCATATTGTCATGGAGCTGTCCAGCAGTGAGGAAGTCAAGCGGATGGCCGAGTTGAATCTCGGGGCAGGCATCATTTCCAAGCTATCTGTCAGCAATGAGCTGCGCCGCGGCACACTGAAGATCGTTCAAATACATGAGCTCGAAACCGCGCATCCCGTAGGGGTTATGTATCGCTCAGGCCGTTACTTAAATTCAGCGATGCAGCAATTTTTAAGTGACTTGAAGGGTATGCCCGAAGCCCAATTTATCGGTTCCGAATAACCATACCGACCACATCGCAGAGTTGAAAATTGCCACTCATTGTATAGGAGGGGAAGCTATGAAATTCGATTTGCACACTCATCATTTTCGCTGCGGTCACGCAGATGGCAACATCCGTGATTACATCGAGGCAGGGATCGCACATGGCCTTCAAGTCATAGGCATATCCGATCACACGCCATACTTCGGACAGAATGAAGATCATCCACATCCGAATATTACGATGGCTAAAAGCGATTTCCGCAACTATGTAGACGAGGTGCTGCGCCTCAAAAAGGAATATGAGGGACGCATCGACGTACTGCTGGGCATCGAGTCTGATTATTTTCCTGAACATGCGGAAACCTATCGCAAGACACTTGCACAATATCCGTTCGATTACATTATAGGCTCCGTTCACAGCACAAATGGCGTCAGCATTTTCAATAAAAATAGATGGAAAAAGCTTAACGCCGAGCAGCAAATTGCTGAGAAGCGAACCTATTACGAGATGATCCGTGACTCGGCACGTACAGGAATGTTTCAAATTTTAGGCCATATCGATGCCATGAAGGGCAATTATCCGCCGTTCTCGGATATTCAAACCCCTGACATTATTGACGATACCTTGAAGGTCATTGCAGAATGCGGCGTTGCCATCGAAATCAATACATCTGGGAAAACGAAGCTGAGCGGAGGCTGGTATCCAGCGGATTCCATCTTGGAACGGGCCCTTCATTACGGTGTCGAAGTTACCTTTGGCTCGGATGCGCATAAGCCATCCCGTGTTGGCGAAGACTGGGAAGAAGTCCGCTCGCGCCTGAAGGAAATTGGTTTTACTTATTGGGTGTATTATAAAGAGAAGCAGAAGCAAGTCGTACCGATTGAATAGCAATCTTGTCGAAAACGATGGGATTGTGGTTATGCATAATAGATGTGTACAAGGATGCTTCCGGAGCAAAATAGGCTTTTATTATTCAAAGGCCTATCCCTGTTCTGGGTGCATTTTTTATATGTCTACCGAATTCAGGGCAAAAAAAAGGGGATCTGTATCTCACAGATCCGTCTCAAGGGATATATATTCATCAAAAGGGGGTCTTGCTATTTACTATACCCTTTGTACATTAACTAACGTTAACAGGAATATTACCGTTGTGTAACAAATCATTAAGCCTGTGTTAAACTGCTCTCCGAATTGCCTTGCGAGCTGCCTTCCCAGACGATGAACGATTGACAACAATGATTCCCGCCACCACGAGTCCAAGAGCTGCCAATGTACCGCCGTTCCACGATTCATTCAACAGCCAAGCGGATAAGAGAACCCCAAACAATGGAATGAGGAAAAGGAACATGGATACTTTGCCTACTTGATTATATTTCATAATTAGATTCCATAGACTGAATCCTGCTGCCGACAGGAATGCCAGATAGAACAGCAGCATCAGAGATGAAGCGTCCCATTGGAAAGGGGCAAATCCTGCACGCCATGCGCCCACTATAATAAGCCCAACGCCACCAAGCGCCATTTGGCGTCCCGTCAACCATAATACCGGCAATTCGCGCGCCTCATAACGCGCCAGCACATTCCCTATCGCACCGAACAATGCCGATAAAATCAAGCAAACATCACCGATGCCAAAGGATATGCCTGCGTCGGCTGTATTACTGAAAGTCACAATAATAACTCCTACGAAACCAAGACACAACCCGAGTGTCTTACCGAATGTGAAGCTTTCACTGCGATCAACCATCCTTGCGACAATCATTTGGAAGAAGCAGGTTGCCCCAGAAATAATCGCTCCCTTCATTCCGGTGCTTAAGCTTAGTCCAATATAGAAGAAGATATACTGTAAAAATGTCTGTATGACTGCAAGACGCGTTACCCGCCAGCCAACACGTCTAGATTTGCCGCTGCGATTCAGATCAGTTCGCGGCCTACGATTCATACAAGCAGTCAATAAAATAAGCATAATTCCAGCCAGGGCAAATCGATATCCTGCAAATACCCACTGTTCATTAGCTGCATCCGAGCCAATCCCAAGCGCCTCGTACCCAAGCTTAATTGCTGGCATCGCACTTCCCCACAACAGTGTAGCGATAATCGCGCTTACGGTCATGCCTACAGGATGAGTAAACCATTTCTGCGCTGTCACTGATGAACCCTTCCTTTCTGCATGCGGCTTACGCCGCCCGGTGCATAATGCGCGAATGGGTCAATCACTGTTCCATCCGCTCCCATTACGTTCTAGTTGAATTGTGCAACAATAATGCCGCCCTTAACTGGACGGCATCTCATAAACCTATTCTATCCTAGCACGAAAGCATGCAGACAACAATCATTTCCAACAATTAATTTTCATTCTGCTGAAGCCCGCGATATACCCCTGTACGAAGCTCTCGAACATACGGCTTCACCCCAGGCACATCACTCATTTCCGCTGCCCGTACTGCCTGTTCAATATCATAGGGAACCCGATGGAATTGGATCGAAAATTCACTTTGCTGAACCTGGCCGAAATGACCCTGCAACATCACATAGGACGCTTGTGTCATATCAAGAGGATTGCCGACACTTCCGCAATTCACTAAGGTATGACCTTTAAAATGCTGCAAAAACGCATTATGAATGTCTCCATAAATGACCACATCTGGTGATTGGCATGGATGGAGCGGTTCAGTCAGTGATGGAGTAAAATCGAACATGCCCAGACGTTTTTCCTTATCATCCCAAGGCTGTACTCGATTGAACACACTGTGAGGGGAAGCGTGGAATAGACGAATATGCCGACCGCTCATATTGAAGTCATACGAGAACGGCAGCCGTTCCAAGCGGCCTAACCTTTCTTGGCCCAACTGCTGCGCGTGCCAGCTGAACTGTTCGTCATCCTGAATCTGACGGACAAGCTCGTCCCAGTTCCCCTTTACAATGACATCACAATAATCGAACAATAAATCTACAACTTCTGCAGGGTTCGGCCCTTTCCCCACTAAATCTCCCAGGCAGTATATTTTATCAGCGCCTTGTCGCTGAATATCATTAAGTACGGCTTCGAGAGCCTGTAAATTCCCATGTATATCGGAAATGATAGCTATAGACTGCATATCGCTTCGTCTCCTCCCTAATATCCTTCATATCCCCCATAGGGTTATGTAGGGGTCCTTCACCAATCCTCATTTATAGCTAGCCGTGTAAACCATACTAATATATCTTTGCTATGCCTTGATCGGCCGTATTATGCCTAATTCTTATACAATCGCCCTTAGCGTCAGCAAGGTCCATTCTGGTGGACAAAGCAAGCGTATGGGCAGAAGTGTTGTACCAATTCCTCTGCTTGTATATATAAGAAGAGGACGTTCTGGCATGTTCTCACGTTTTAGCACATATAATCCATCAGGGTATCGCTCTCCTAATTTTGGAAGGAACAGCGGCCCGATAAGCGGCAAGCGCACCTGTCCTCCATGACTATGTCCGGACAATTGAAGATCAACCTTATACTCGCGAGCAACCATTCCCCAATCTGGTTCATGGGCAAGCAGTATGCAGCACATCGTATTCGATATTCCTCGCATAGCACGCCTCATATCAGGGGTACCTTCCAGTGCATCGTCAATGCCTGCTAGTGCTAGCATATCCTGATTCCGCTTGAGTACCACATGATCATTCGTCAGCATTCGGATATCTGCCTCTTCCATTGCTTTTAGCACGGCCTGCGCGCCGTTCCCCCGATAATCGTGATTGCCAAGCACAGCATAGGAACCATACGGCGCCCGTAGTTGGCGCAGCACAGATACAATTTCGGCTGGAACAACATCTCCATGATCAACAATGTCCCCTGTAAAACATATGACGTCTGGCCGATTCGCTAGTACATCCTGGACGATGCTCTCGAGCTTCGATTTATTCAGGTTATGGCCGTAATGAATATCCGATAGATGTGCAATCGTCATTCCGTCGAAGGAAAGAGGTAAACCACGTATTCCTAACTCGATCTTGCGCTGCCTAACATAGGTCGGCTCAATGTATCTGGCATAGCCCCCAACTGCTAGCGGCAGCGCCACAATTGCTCCTGTCATCATACGCAAGAAGCGCCTCCGACTAGGATTTGCAACCGAATTGTCCTTTTTCATATCTTCCGTAATTGGAGATTTTATAGCTATCCCCTGCCTTTATCACATGCATTCGGTCTTCGCTATTTTCAGAATAAGCTTCTATCATATCTTGTCCTTTTATTATGAATCAGCACCGTTTTCAATGCAAATCATTGTAGAATATGCTTTAATAACAACTGCCGACCGCTATAATAGGGTCGGCAGTCCATTGCCTATGTTGTTCATCAGCCTCAATTGATTGCGCTTCCATTATGTTGAAGTATAATACTCTGCATATTGCTGGACTACCGGCTGTACTAGCCAATCTAAACGCTTACAAAACATTGAAATACTCATTCTCCAACGCTGGAGCCGTTCCTCCCCCATGATGGAAGGCCCTATTCCAAAGTGCTCTTCCATGCATTGTTCAAGTTCCTCTTCCATCATCTTCATGTCCGAGCTGACATCACTAAGCTTCACTATGTACGCGGTAAGGCAATCGTATTCATCGTCGGGCGCGCCAAGTGCACGCAAGCCTAGTGGATCCCATTCGTCCACGAGCAGTTTCACCTTGCTGAAGAGGCTGTTCTCATCCCAACTGTTCTTGTCCTGTACTGGCAAATGGAGCATCAACTCGGCACCTCCTAGTCATCTCACAAGCATCCGGCGCACATTCAAGTTGTTATCCAATACTATAATCGATATTTCAATTTTGGAATACAAATTTTTCTTAAAATTATTTAATTTTTTACTGGCTTATTTCACGATCTGCACACCGTATCTGTATATATTTGTTTCTACAAGTTATAAAAAAGCGCCCCTCAGAGGGGCGCTTTTGCTTGCAGTTATTGCATAAACCAACGCTTGAACATTAGCTTCGTTGTATCTTTGTTCATCTCAGCAATGGAAGTTGTGAGCGGAATCTCTTTCGGACAGGAGCGGACACAGTTCTGGGAGTTACCACACCCTTCAATACCGCCGTCATCAAGTAATTGTTCCAAGCGCTCATCCTTATTCATTTCACCTGTCGGATGCGCATTAAACAGCCGAACCTGCGAGATTGGAGCAGGCCCGATGAAGCTCGTCTTCTCATTTACGTTCGGACATGCTTCCAGGCAGACACCGCAGGTCATACACTTGGACAATTCATAGGCCCATTGGCGCTTCGTCTCTGCCATACGAGGACCTGGCCCGAGATCGTACGTACCGTCGATTGGAATCCAAGCCTTTACTTTCTTCAAGGCATCGAACATCCGCTGACGGTTGATAACCAAGTCACGAACGACTGGGAATGTCTTCATAGGAGCGATACGAATCGGCTGCTCGAGCTTATCGATCAGCGCAGAGCAAGCCTGTCTAGGCTTGCCGTTAATGACCATGGAGCAAGCTCCGCACACTTCTTCCAAGCAGTTTGATTCCCAGCATACCGGAGCAGTTGTTTTGCCGGATGCATCCACAGGATTCCGTTGGATTTCCATTAATGCGCTAATGACGTTCATATTCGGGCGATATGGGATCTCGAATTCTTCCGTGTACGGCTGCGCGTCCGGCGCATCCTGACGCGTCACGATCAACTTGACTTTTTTGGATTGTGCCACAGCTTCCACCATCGTTATTCCCCTTTCTTCTTGTTCGCCGTATAGTCACGCTTGCGCGGTTTGATAAGCGATACGTCCACATCTTCGTATGAAATTTCCGGCCCATCTGGAGTCCATGAGGCAATTGTCGTCTTCAGGAACTGCTCATCATTGCGATCCGGGAATTCAGGCTTGTAATGTGCCCCACGGCTCTCGTTGCGAAGCAGTGCGCTCTTCGTCATTGCTTCTGACAACTCAAGCATATTCCACAGTTGGCGGGTAAAGGCTACTCCTTGGTTGCTCCAGCGCGCAGTATCCGTCATATTAATATTACTGTAGCGCTGCTTCAGTTCTTTTATTTTATTGATTGTATCTTCCAGCTTGTTATTGTAGCGAACGACCGTCATATTGTTGGTCATCCATTCGCCCAATTCCTTATGGATTACGTACGCATTTTCCGTGCCATCCATCGTCAGCAGCTTCTCATACTGTGAAGTTCTCAACTTCACCTCACGCTCAAATACGCTTGTCGATACATCCTCTGTCGCTTTGCTCAAGCCGCGGACATATTCTACTGCTTTAGGACCGGACACCATACCGCCGAATATCGCTGACAACAGCGAGTTAGCACCAAGTCGATTCGCTCCATGATATTGATATTCACACTCTCCAGCCGCGAACAATCCCTTAATGTTCGTCATTTGGTTGTAGTCAACCCACATGCCGCCCATCGAGTAGTGCACAGCCGGGAAGATTTTCATCGGTATTTTGCGTGGGTCATCACCCATGAATTTTTCATAAATCTCAATTATGCCGCCGAGCTTCACGTCCAGTTCCTTCGGATCTTTATGCGACAGATCGAGATAGACCATGTTCTCGCCATTGATGCCCAATTTCTCATCAACGCACACATGGAAGATTTCACGAGTTGCAATATCACGCGGAACGAGGTTTCCATATGCCGGGTATTTCTCTTCAAGGAAGTACCATGGCTTGCCATCCTTATACGTCCAGATGCGACCGCCCTCACCGCGTGCTGATTCAGACATAAGACGGAGCTTGTCATCTCCTGGAATTGCTGTTGGATGAATTTGAATGAATTCACCGTTCGCATAGCGAACACCCTGCTGATACACTGCGCTGGCCGCAGTCCCTGTATTAATGACCGAGTTCGTCGTTTTGCCGAAAATAATTCCTGGGCCGCCTGTTGCCAAAATAACGGCATCAGCAGCGAAGTGCGTAATGTTCATGCTGCGCAAGTCCTGCGCTGTAATGCCACGGCATACGCCTTCATCATCCACGATCGCGGAGAGGAATTCCCAATGCTCATACTTCGTTACAAGACCCTCTGCTTCCCAGCGGCGAACTTGCTCGTCAAGCGCATACAGCAGCTGCTGTCCTGTTGTTGCGCCAGCAAATGCAGTGCGGTGATATTGTGTGCCCCCGAAGCGGCGGAAGTCCAGCAAACCCTCTGGCGTGCGGCTGAACATAACCCCCATGCGGTCCATTAAGTGAATAATGCCGGGCGCTGCTTCACACATTGCCTTAACAGGCGGCTGGTTCGCCAGGAAGTCTCCCCCGTATACCGTGTCATCAAAATGCTCCCAAGGGGAGTCTCCTTCCCCCTTCGTATTGACTGCGCCGTTAATGCCGCCCTGCGCACAGACGGAGTGAGAACGTTTCACAGGAACTAAAGAAAAAAGGTCGACGTGAACGCCTGCTTCCGCTGCTTTAATCGTTGCCATCAGACCAGCCAGTCCTCCGCCAACGACGATAATGTTCTGTTTTGCCATAATGCGTCACCCTCCCTTATCCGATAAATGGAATGATTGATTGAATTGCTTCAGCCGCTTGGAATTCTGCTGACCGGAATCCGATCAGCGACAATGTGAACATAATTGCCATAACGATGAACAAGCCCATGCAAATTTTTGCGGATACATTCTGTGCGCGCGGACCAACTGTAATACCCCAGCTCACAAGGAATGCCCACAATCCGTTCGTAAAGTGATAAGATGCAGAAATTGCACCAACCAAATATATGATAAACATCAGTGGAGAAGTAATAATGTCATGCATGTATGTGCCAAGCTGTTCATGCGTAATATTTCCAAGCGCAATTTGGACACGTGTTTCGTATACATGCCAAATGACAAACACAAACGTAATGACACCCGTTATCCGCTGCATCAAAAAGGCTACGTTGCGGCCGTAATTGTAATTGCCAACATTGTTCTTGGATGTGTACGCAATGTACAATCCGTATACGCCGTGATACAGAAGCGGAAGCCAAATGCCGAACAATTCTAGGAAAAATATTAGCGGCAATTCATTTAAAAATTTGACACTGCCTTGAAATGCTTCCTTCCCGCCTTCGAACGCGGAGTAGTTCGTCAGCATGTGCTCGACAAAAAAGAATCCGAGCGGGATAATTCCAAGAAGCGAGTGCAACTTGCGCGAGTAAAAGTATCCTCGTTTCATAAGCGTGCCGGTTCCCCTTTCCTTTTGTGTTCCAGTAGATTTTGGTAACAAACATCCTCATTTTACCTGCGCTTGTCGAAAGCGTCAATAATTTGTCACATCAATAGAGGCTTGAAATGGCGCGGTTGTTACCGCTTTCGACAACATTCGCGATTCTTCTTAAAAATCGCTTTCTATAGTTATGTGAACAACTTGTGACACTACCATGTTACTCCTAATCCCCTTATAATGGAATTGCAATGTTTTTATATCTTTTATAACTAAAACGCATAAGCAATCATTCATTTTTCTGTGCAGCCCATCATTCATAATAATAGGAGGCTATGAAATATGCTCGATTTATTAGAATCATTCGCAGCCGTTGTTGAGCTGACAAGCTTGAATCAAGCGGCGAAGCGGCTGAACATCTCTCAGCCCGCGTTGTCCAGGCAAGTGGCAAAGCTTGAAGAAGAGCTTGGGGTAGAGCTATTTATTCGCAATGGCAAACGGCTTGAACTGACGCGTGTCGGTCAGCTTACGTATGAATTCGCACTCGATATTCGGAATCGGCAGCTCGACTTCCTGAAGTCCATCGCAGCCTTCAAGGCAGAAGGTCAGGCAACCATCACGATTGGCGCCAGTTTAACCACACTGCAAACGACGCTGCCTTTGTTCATTTCCTCCTTCGTCGAGAGACACCCAGACGCAAGACTGAAGGCCGTTACCGGCAAAACGCATGAGATCATCTCTCTTGTCCGCGAGCAGACCATTGATCTAGGCATTGTAGCCGATGCCATCCGTGAGCCTGGACTTATGTGCATCCCGTTGTTCGCTGATCATCTTCAACTCGTGCTGCCGCGGAGACATCCACTTGCAAGCATCCGCAACTGGTCAATGGATCGCTTGGACGGTCTCCCTATGCTTCTGTTTTCAAAAGGAACCTGGTATCGCAAACTGATTGATAATCTGTTCCGCCGATACCGAATCATGCCGGACATTCGTATGGAGATCGACTCCTTTGAGGCAATCGTACGCTTGCTTTCCACTTGTCACGCAGCCGCCCTGCTGCCGCACTCCTATTTGCGTTTGGAGTGGCTCAAGGATAATGATCTGATTGCCGTTCCCTTGAAAGAGTTGAAGCAAACTGAACGTGTAACTTCCATTGTATACGGCGAACAGGCACTATTAAGTCCTATCGCTACCCAATTTATTGATGAAATGATGGAAGCAGCAGCCTTATCGAGATTAGGTAAATAAATCTAAATGATAAGGAAGAAGAAGGATTTTACGCAGTTGCTGTCGAATTTAGTTGGCTTTAGATAAATAGAAAAAAAATCACTAGGGGGAAATAGGGAGGAGATCGAAACCATGAGTGTATGTACTCGTTGTGGCAAACCTATCAACGAACATGAATTTCATCAATGCAGTGGGGAGAACACTGCTAAGCAAGCCAGCCCAACAGCCGATGAATTTGTGCAGCAGGTCTCTGCTGCCGCAGAGAGCGATCCTTTCACGACGCCTCAAGCGAACCACAAAACCTCAGGCAATACTGTACCAGATTGGGCCAAAACAATCGACAAAAAGAACATCCTTCAGTTGCTAAAAAATCCTGCGAGTGCTCGCAGCCTTACCGTGTCCGACTGGATATATGCGGTCATTGCAGCGTTAGCATCTGCTTTGGGCTTTGCTCTTTTTGGCTATACACTTTTTGGAAGCCTTTTCGCTTCGCTGATGGGCTCAGTCAGCTTCTTAAGTTCAAGGTCAGTCACGCCGCCATTTAGCTTTTTCCTTCAATTGTTCGTCTATCAATTGATTGTACTGGCGGTGCTCTTTATTAGCATATGGCTCATTAGCCGCTGGAAAGGCAGCAAGCCGCTTGATTTCAAGACTACATTGATTCAACTTGCGGCGATGCAAATGCCGTTCGGCTTGGGATATCTGCTCGCATTCCTTCTTGCACTCTTAAACTTCGGAGCATTAGCGGTAGCCGTAGCTGCCTTTACTTGGTTTGTATCGGTTATTGTTGCAACAACCGAATCGATGGAACAAGCAGAAGTCATACGTCCGAATCGCTTCCCGTTCATCACAGCCAGCATGGGCATGTACTTCTTCCTTACATATCTCGTATTCAAAATTGTCATCTTGTAATACTATTCATAAAAACACAAAGCCTGCAGCTCGCTTTCCATTCCAGCGACAACTGCAGGCTTATTTGCAACGTATTTTACTTCCCTTTTAACATGAACGCTTCTTCGAAATCCTCAATTTGCGTATTCGTACCGATCATCACCATAATATCCTTCTCATCAAGCACATCTTCGGCTGTTGGTGCAATAATAATGCCCTTAGGCTTATTAAGCGCAACGATGCTGCATCCGAACTTGGCTCGTGGATTCACATCCTTAAGCGCCATGCCTTGCATACAGTTCGGCACGCTTAGCTCAGCAATGGTATATTCCTTGGACAATTCAATGTAGTCCAGCAAGTTCGGCGATACAAGCTGATGCGCAACGCGGATGCCCATATCCCGCTCCGGATAGATTACCCTATCCACACCTAACCGCTCTAGGACACGTCCATGCAGCTCTGATAGTGCTTTGGCAACAACCTTCTTCACGCCAAGTTCCTTCATTTGTATACTAACAAGAATGCTTGTCTGAATATCATCACCGATGGCTACGATCGCACAATCGAAGTTCCGTATGCCGAGCGAGCGCAGCACCTCTTCATCCGACGCGTCCGCTACTACCGCATGGGTTACGAGCCCTGTCACATCCCCGATTACTTCCTCATCCTTATCAATGCCAAGAACTTGATGTCCGAGCTTTACAAGCTCCTTCGCGAGACTCGAACCGAATCGTCCCATCCCAATCACTGCAAACTGCTGCAACTCCATATCCCTGTATACTCCTTCGTCCGTTACAATCTAACTTGCTTATCCTATCGTTATTTTTCCTTCTGGGTGCCGGTATAATTCCCGTTCATTTTTCGGGCCTAACGCATAAGCCAACGTTAATGGGCCAAGACGGCCCGCGAACATCGTCAGACTTAGCAGCACCTTGCCAATATCCGATAAATCCGTCGTCAATCCCATCGTTAACCCTACTGTCCCGAACGCCGAGGTTGTTTCGAACAGAATCATCAAAAAGCTGTGATCCTCTGTCGTTGATAGTATCATCGACACAATAATGACAAGGAACAACGACAGCAAGGTTAAGGTAACTGCCTTAAAGATTCGATCCTTCGCCAAGCGATACCGGTAAATGACGATATCTTCTTTGCCGCGAATCATGGCAAGTACAGCTCCTACGAGAATAGCGAACGTCGTGGTCTTAATACCACCGCCGGTGGAACCCGGTGAAGCCCCAATGAACATAAGGATGATCATAAAAAATTGCGAGGCCTGCCGCATGGCTCCGATATCTATCGTATTTGCCCCTGCTGTACGCGGACTGACCGACTGGAACAGCGACGCCCAAAATTTCTCCCAGCCAGTCAAGCTTCCCAGCGTGCGCGTATTCGTAAATTCAAAAATAAATATAACGATCGTTCCGAGCACAATGAGCAGCCCCGTCATCGTTAACACGATTTTAGAATGGAGAGACAACTTACGGGAACGCTTATAATCCACTAAATCAGACAATACGATGAAGCCAATACCGCCAAGTATAATGAGCAGCATGGCTACCATATTGATAACGGGATCCCCTGCGTAGCTGGTCAAGCTTGTAAACGGCCCGCTCACGGAACCGAACAAATCAAAGCCAGCATTATTAAATAAAGAAACGGCATGGAATATACCGAAATAAATTGCTTTGCCTAATGGAAGATCGAATGCCCAGCGTACCGAGAACAGCACAGCTGCAACTCCCTCGATACATACCGCAAACAAGATAACTTTACGGATAAGGCGTACGATGCCTTCCATACTGCCTTGATTAAGTGCTTCCTGCAAGATAAGCCTTTCCTTCAGCGATATCTTCTTCTTCAAGGCAAGTGCAAACAGCGTTGCCATTGTCATGAACCCAAGACCGCCGATTTGGATGAGCAGCATAATGACTACCTGCCCGAATACCGTAAAATGAGTGCCCGTATCAACTACTACGAGCCCCGTCACACAGGTTGCTGACGTTGATGTGAACAGTGCATCAAGAAACGGTAAAGGAACCCCTTTGGCGTTCGATATCGGAAGCATAAGTAAAAATGCGCCCAATAATACAATAGCTGCAAATCCAGCAACCAGCACTCGCGCCGGTGTCAAATTGAATCGAATGGCCTTTTTTGTTCCCTTCAAGGGAGTCACCTCTTTTTTTCCACGAAAAAAAGCACTGGAAATCCCAATGCTATCGCTGGTATCCTGACGTACATGCCTACGAGGTTAGCTGTCGGATTCGGGCACGTCCAGGCTGCCCTATTCGCTAGCGGACTCTGTTCATCCACATTTGCGAAATTCACCCCATCTATCGGGTCCCCCGCTTTCGTTCATTCACGAAACTCGGCTTGTATGCAATTCATAACGAGATTATATACGTTTCCCTTGCTGCATACAAAGTCAAAGAATGAACAAATTAACCAGAATAAGACGAAAAACTTGAATAAATAGCGCTTACAATCCCCCATTTTCTTCGATTGTATTCAAAACACTCATTATCGCTGATTGTTTCTACATTTTCTCTGCTGGACTTTACAAAGTTGAAGTGGATAAAATGAACAAATAAGCAATCATACGCGATAACGTGTGATGTGATGGAGGTTCTGACATGTCCTATATATCGAAGCCGCTTCTCCTTGCTTCAGTGGCTGGATTTCTATTATTCCTCATTGTGCAGGTATTCATTCCCTTTCAACAAACAGAGGCCATATCTGATTCGACAACCACTCAAGCCATCTTAACGAAAGAGGAGGCGGCCCGCAAAGCGCTCACATTTGTGCAGAATTTAAACCGGCATCATATCTCGATGACAACTGAGCCTAATATCGCCCCTACCGTTGTATATCGCAGTCAGCCTACCGTGTCCGGCTATATTAGCAAGGAAAAGCTGGCTTCTTCCTTCCAGAAATGGGAGCCATCCAGCCCATATGATACCTACCAAGTATTGCTGAATACGATGCATTCTGGCAGATCAGGTGTGATGTGCATTGACGTGCACATGACGAGTGGCCGTATCATTGGATTTGAATTCAAAGATCAGCCATCGAGCGCTGCCAGCTTAGGCTGGGTCATGGGAAATCAGGCGGGTGAGACGTCAGCAGAAGAAGAGGAGCCTGTATTGGATGCAGCGAGCCGCAAGAAACTTGCAGACGCACTCTTGAAGCATATGGGATGGAATTCTTCCCAATTAAAGCATAATGAATCGTCTACAGAATTAGACACCGTATCGTACTTCGTTCCTGAAGCCCATGTCGGGCAGGCTGCATTGAACGTGAAGGCTGTCTTCTCGCAGGATCGTATCGTCATGCTGAAGCCCTTCTGGTCTATTCCACACAGCTACCAAGCAGAGGAGCTTCATCAAACGAAAACCGCTTCTTCCATTTACAACATTGGATATAGGTGGATGACAATTCTGTTAAGCGCATGTTCCCTTATCGCCTGCATCGTCTACCGCCGCGACCTAAAGTTCGGATCGAAGACACTGTTCGTACTAACGGCTGTCTCATGCGGAATTTCACTGCTGCATGTATGGAACGCACTGCCGGGACTCTTTGCGCTTGAACTCCAAATCACTTTGGATAGTGTGAATATGGGGCTGTCCTTCGCCATTCAAGGCGCGGTTACGGTTATTCAGGGCGTTATTCTCTATTTCTCTATCCATGCGGGCAAGCGAGCATGGGCATTGTCTGCCTACAGGGATGTACTGCCTACATGGAGCAATACTTCATTCGGCAGCAAGCTGGTTCAGGCATTATGGATCGGAATCGCGTATTCAGGTGTATTGCTCGGTCTGCAAACTGTTATTTTCTTTATTTTAGAATCCGGATTTCATGCGTGGTCATCTACAGATGCCTCCCAATCGCCGATTAACCTGCGCATTGCACCGTTGTTCCCTCTTCTCGCATGGGTTGCAGCTATTTCTGAGGAGGGCGTGTATCGCTTATTCGGGGTAGGCCTGCTGAATCGTTGGCTCCGCAATCCATGGCTTGCTGGCATTCTACCGACACTCATATGGGCGTTCGGCCATGTCACCTATCCGATCTATCCTTATTATTCAAGACCAGTAGAGCTGTTGTTCATCGGAATGTTGTTCCTCTTCATTATGCTGAAGCATGGTTGGTGGACCGCCATGTTCGCACATCTAATGCTAGACAATTGCTTAATGTCCTTGTCATTCCTGCTTGATGGAACCATGAAGGGCTTTATCATTGGATTTGTGTATCTCATTTCACCCATCGCCATTGTGTATATACTGGCTAAGATGCATCACAACCATCGCCGAAGCACATATCGAATCCAATGGAAGTAAGCTTGTTGCCAAGTGCATAGTTTCTATAAAAATAGAGCCGTTGCTTCGCAAGGTGTTATGTATATACGCACCTCTCGAAGCAACGGCCCATTGTTTATTATTTCTTTTCAACGAATTTTTTGGCTTCCTTCACTGCTGTATCCAGTGCTTTCTGTGCATCTTCACCCAGCATGACAGAATCAATTGCGGTCGAAAGGTGACGGTTCATTTGGTTCCAGTTGCTGTTGAGCAAAAAGGCTGGTGTGTTGTCGGAACGCTCCAGCATGTGATAGAACGGTGCATACAGTTCGGATTGATCAAGCTTCATTTCCTGCACAACGCTCTTGCGAATCGGCAGGTCAGCATCGCTCTTCATTTTAACGGCTTCCTCCGAAGTAAAGAACTTCACGAACTCCCATGCCAACTCTTTTTGCTTGGATTGTTTCGCTATCGATACTGCACTTACGGAAATTACGCCTTTTACAGGCTTGCCAGGGAACGCCGGCATTTCAACGGTTCCGAAATCAACCTTTGCCTCCTTGAATCCTTCAAGCGGCCATACGCCACTTTCCCACATCCCGATTTTCCCCGCTTTGAAAATGTCATTACCGCCCAGTTGTGTCTTTCCGCCTACCAGAACTCCATATCCATCTTTCACCATATTGCCGAACATTTGAACTGCAGCTACGGTTTCTGATCCATTCATAATGCCTTCGATCGTTTTGCCATCATCACTGATGAAGCTTCCCCCGTTGCTCCAGATGAATCCTTGCAAATCGTATGGATCATTCTCAGCGCGAACACCGAACCCATACTGCTTCTTCGATTTATCTGTCAGCTTCGTTGCAATATCCTTAAAGTCATCCCATGTCCAGCCATCCTTCGGATATGGAACGCCCATCGCGTCGAAAACTTTCTTGTTGTAATACATAGCACGCGTCGTGAAGCCCGCAGGCAAGCCGTACGTCTTGCCGTCTACTTTCACGTAATTGAACAAGCCTTCGTATATATCATCTAATTTCAAGCTTGCATCCTTTTCCGTAAAGGAATCGAGCGCCTCCAAGTTTGAATGATACGTTGGGAAATCCCACATCAGCATAACATCCGGCGGATTGCTCGCACCGAACGATGCAGCCAGCTTCTGATCGAAGCCATCTGCATAAGGCTCAATTTGTACTTTAACGCCTGAATGGGACTTCTCGAACGCTCTCGCAATATTTTCTTGAACCTTCAGCTTTTCGCCTGTATCCCAGGTAGCAAACCGAAGAACTGTTTGTTTCCCCTTGTCTCCTCCGGAGGAACCTTGTTCTCCAGATCCTCCGCCACAGCCAGCAAACATAAGTGCAAAGATCGTTAACAGAATAACCAATCTTGACCTTCTCTTCATCCTGCTATTCCCCCCAAATGGTTGCATCTCCAACATATCTACACTTTAATAACAATAAAGCATTTTCAAAACGGCGAATTGTTTCGAATACGGGGTGAATTTGTTCGATGGAAAGGCGGAATATCGTTCGCCTCTCGTCATTTTTGAGCAGTCTGTTCTCCCTTTTGTCCGCTCCTATATTGACTCGGTGTCATCCCACAGCAGCGCTTAAACCATTTACTCACATATTTCCCATCTACCATTCCAATTCGTTCAGCAATATCTTGCAGCGTCATCGCCGTGTTGAGCAGCAGATCCTGCGCCGTTTTCAGCCGCATCCGGTATAGGAAGGTAACAAAATTCTCCCCCGTCACCTTTTTGAACAATGTACTGAAGTGGCTACGGCTTAAGCCAACTCGATTTGCCACATCGCTCACCGACCATGGCTCACTCACATTATCCGCAACCAATAGCACGGATTGCATTACCGTTTCCGGCCACGAATTAACCCTGAGCTCGAATTTGCGCTCCACCTCTGCTGCTCGATGCAGCTCCTGTACCGCTTCCAGCCACCCCTCCATCCCCTTCAACGGGCCTCGTCTGCTCCAATGCAGCTGAGGGCAGGAGGATTTACATTCCTTCAGCAACTGCTCTACCTTCATCCAAGCAGAAGGATGATATACATAGAAGCAGCGATCGATACCGCATGGAATATACGAACATGGCCCCTTTGTTTCATGCAAAAGTGTATCTCCAAGGTACTTCCAGTACTCTCCGCCTCGATTGGAGGCCTTACCAGCAGAAGGAACTTGCTCGAAACTGTCAAATATTTTGACTAACATGATTTCATGAGGCTCATTCAGCCAGCTCCATTGTGTCTCCCAGCGCAGCTTCAACTCATGATGGAAGTCATTGCGAAAACCGCACAGCCACGCATAGAATGCCGCATTCCACTGCGTATCTTCCTCGCTGGAATCCGCGGAGCGAACGAGTGGAGAAGACTGTTGGTCGCCGGCAAGCTCCTCTTCGAACTTATGTAGATAATAAGCAAGCTCCTCGTCTTCGAACGCCGTTTTTAACAAATAGCCTGACGCTCCAAGCATCATGCCTTTTTGTGCGTACTCGAAGTCGCGATGGCAGCTAAGCAGAAGCACCCTTGTTTGCGGCGCCTTTTCCTTTATACGCTTTGCCAGTTCAATGCCGTCCATCTCGGGCATCACGATGTCTGTTATGACAACCTCTGGTTCGTGAAGCAGGAAAGCTTCCCATGCCTTTTGACCGTTCGGGGCATCGGCTACGACTGCCATGTTGAATCGTTCCCAATTTACGGTTGCCATCAATCCTCTGCGAACAATACTCTCATCATCAGCGATCAGCACTTTAATAGGGCTGTCTGTCATTGGGTGCTTCCTCCTTTTTTGGCCAGCGTATCGCAATCGTCGTGCCGCTTCCTAATCGAGATTCGATACTTAATCCATATTCGGAACCAAAATGCAGCTTGAACTTTTGATCCACGTTGTACATACCAAGCCCATGCCTCTGAGTAGGGTCACTCGGAGCCTGCAGCAAAGCACATCGACGCTCCTCGCTCATCCCTTTTCCATTGTCAGTCAAGGTTAAGTACAGGTCTGAATCGTTGTCAATGAGACGTAGGGCAATCGTTCCATACCCATCTTCGAAAGCGTGGAAAAAAATATTTTCAAATAACGGCTGCAAGCTCATACGCGGTATGACTGCTGTCATCGTACTTGATGCGATGTCCACCTTATATCCGAATTCTCCCTCATACCGAACATGTTGAATTTGCAGAAAATGATCAATAAGCTCCAGTTCTTTCGATATCGGAACCAATTCCCGCGTCACATCCAAGTTCGCTTCTAGCACAATCGTCAAGTGAGCGATCATTTTCCTTATATCTTCATTGCCCTGCAGCCTAGCCTTCCATTGTATGGAGTTCAACGTATTGAACAATAAATGAGGATTGATCTGGTAGTGAAAAGCCCGCAATTCAGCTTCCTTTTTGAGCTGCTCTTTGGCGGCGATCTCCTTCACCAGTTCTTCGATCTGACCGATCATTTTATTAAAGCTGTTCGCAAGTGATCCAAGCTCATCTTCGTCCCGCACTTGGATTCGGGTTTTTAGTCGGCCAGCCCCTGCTGAATTCATCGATTCTTTGATCCGCTTAATTCTTCTTGTTACACGTGTAGAAAATAAATAGGCAAGCACAAGTGCGAAAAAGCCAGACAGTCCTAAACCGAATAGGGTGTAAGACTTAATCACGCTCGAAGGCTGATTAAAATATTGATAGGGAAGTCTGGCTTCAATCGTCCAGTCATTGATTTGCAGGCTCTGCTTCCATACAATATCATTCTCTTGCACAGTGTTGTCGCCTGATGAGCGATATATCGTCTGTCCGCTTCCGCTCGTGACCGTCACAATCGACTTCGTGTCCTCTTCGAACATGCGAAACAGCTCAATCAGCTTATCTGCGTTCATTTCAATGAGAATTTTACTGTCCTGCAAGGGCCCTGACTGGTTGCGAATCGGTACGACCAAGCCAAGCAACTTCTGGTTCGGTGTATCTTTCTCATCCCGATAATGTAATGGCGAATAGAACCCTGCCCAATACTCTCCAGCATGATCGGCAGGTATTTGTTGCCACCAAGGCTGTTGGAACAAGACATCGACATTTAACATACTGTCTCCGTAGTAATATCCGGATTTTGTAATAATGAAGATCCCTCGATCATGCAATCTTTTAAGCGCTTTCAAGAAATCTTCCAAATCGTTTTTATCCTGCACCTGTGAATACGTCCTGGGAATCTCCGCAGAGATAACATTCTTATATGGATTAAGCAAATACGAATAAATATAGCCTGCAATCATACTCATCTGATTTAATTCCGTATCCAGTTGGTATTGCAGCTGATTAACACTGTTCTGACCATATTTGCCGAACTGCTCTTGCAGAAGACGAGAGGATTGTTGATAAGAAAGCACGCCCTGAATCATTAGCGGCAGAAGCGATGACGCCAAGAAAAACAGCACGAGCTTCAAGCGCAAGCTTCGCCTAGGATTCGGCGGCATATTGGCCATCCATTGCTGTAGCCGATGTAAGACGCCAGACTGTGTCATATGAGTTATTCCAGTTAGCTTTTCACGCGGCGCTTCGATACGAATCATCCCCTGTTGCTCATATGGACTAGTTATGATGTGGATGAGCGTTAATGTTATGTGAAGTTTATCATAACCAATTTTAACCTGACAATGGAGACCGAGGTTCCTCTAATCATTTTGATCGAGACACCAATTAGGCAGATAGGACGAACAAATAACAATAGCTCCCGTGCGCGCTGAGCAGTAGGGAGCCTGTTCATTCCGTTCATTGGAGTGGTTGATTGACATATTCATTGGCCAGGATAAGGAACACACTGGAGGTCCAAGTAAAAGCCCGATCACGGAGTCCACAGCCAGTCTTCGCATCGAAGTTCTCTGCCATCCCGCTGCGAGAAGCCATGCGGCAGAAGCGAATTGCGGCCTCTTGTGCCACTTCCCGCTGCCCGCTGCGCTGCAATCCATCGATTAGCAGCATCATGACCGGAGCCCAGATTGGCCCAAGCCAATAGCCGTCCGGCTCGTAAAACGGGCTATTCAGACTTTCCGTAGCAAAGCCATTCGGGCTGAAGAATCGTTCTTCGTCGGCAACTGCCTTTACAAGTGCTTGCAGTACTGATTCTGGAAGGCGATCACCCAACAATATCGGCATAAACGGAATCAAGCTGTCCCCTTGTGCCGGCTCATGTGTGCCTGAGCGGATAGCCCTAAACTGCCCCCCCTGCCAAAAATGCTCCATCATCCGTCCGAGCAAACTGTTCGCAGCATTGCGCCATTCCGCCGCTTCATAAGCCTTGCCTAGCTGTTCCGCTATTTCCGCGAGCACCTCGAACTGAATAATTAAGTACGCCGACAAATCTGGACTTTCTATAGGACCAACACAGCGGAAAATCGTGCTATTATCCCAGCCGCTGTCATTGCCGTGATTGTACTGAGGAATTCCGTCATGATCGTCATCTCGGCAATTCATCCACCATTTGCTCCACTGTGCAAGCGGATCATAAATTTCACGCAAACGATCCGCATGTCTGAACCACTCATTGCGCTCCATCATCCAGCGCAGCGTCCAGCCATGAATAGGAGGCTTGCAGCAATTCCACAGCGCATACTTGTCATTGATGAAGTCTGGAAGCTGTCCAGATTCATCCTGCTTGTCGAACATGATCATGAACTGATCCCAAGCAAGCTCGGGTTGGTTGGCAGCAAGCGCCATTGCGTTGAAGCAGTGATCCCAGCTCCAAATGTTCGTCATCCAATTTTTTGACATGTACATCGCAGGGCGTGATAAATGTCCAGCCTCAGGTACCACACACGACCATGTGATGTAAGCAGCCAAAGCACGCGCTTCCTCCAATTCCTCCAAGGCAACAGGCAAACTCTTGTCGAGCCATGCGTCAAATTCCTGCTTAATGCCTGCAACCGCCTCATCAAAGCAGCCCACTGACGCCAATGTCCGTATGGCTGGCGGCTGTATCCGATACTCTTCCAGCATCAGTTCCGCCTCCGCTGTCCCATTGTTGATTGCATCAGTCGGGCTACACTCCACTACAGCATATTTGCATCTGGATCGTTCCCATGGAGCATCTACCGCAAGCTCCCCTTGCAGCAGCGTAAGCATAAATCGCATTTCGGTCGTGAAATGGTTAACCTCATAGCGTCCATCCTGATGCGGCAGTACATAATCATAAGAACCAGCGACTAATGTCAGCCGAATCCCTGCTCCCCGAGCTCTTATCCGCATTGCGCCAGTCTCGGGCAGACATAATTCCGCTCTTCCTTGCCCGCCTTCTTCAAGGAGAGTCAAGGAAGAAGGAGAAGTATGAACTGAGTAAGGAACGACTTGATCTTCAGCCATCAGTTCCAGACGAAAAACAGCACCGCTCGTGTCATCTCCTCCACGAACCGTACGGAAATACAAACCTTCCTCTCGCTTTCCATGCTGTGGCAAATACGATACCGTTAGAAATGTTCCAAACCGGCTAAATGGGATGTGATGAATATCAAATGGTATGGTTGCCGACATCCGTTACTCCTTATCTGGCAGGCCTTTTGCCTGCCCTGTCTTCTTCAAGTAAGCTCGCCATGTAATGCACCACTCAGCCGGATTATCCAGCGATTCCTCGATGTTCTGATGTACTGTGCTGTGATGCGGCGCAGACTTGACGATCTCTGGCACGCTGCGAGCTTCCTCTGCAATATGGGCTAACGCTTGAATATACTCATCAAGATCATCCTTGGAGTATGATTCCGTCGGCTCCAGCGTGAAAGGCTGCGGTACAATATATGGATGGTGACTCGTCCAGTAATGTAATCCGAAATCACACATTCTGCGCTGAATGTCTTCGGTCGTCACCCCTGTCTCCCTCGTCAGCTTCTCCCAACTGTAGCGAACCTGCTCAAGGCGTCCTCCTTTTACATAAGGAACGCTAGCACCTGAGATCTGTAATATTTTATGGTACAAGTAATTATTGTTCAAGACAGCAATTTCCGCTACATCGCGCAGTCCTTTTGCTCCTAAGCTGCGAATCCAAGCATAAGCGCGCATAATTGTCTGTGCAACGCCATGGAAGCTTCTTACTTTGCCGATGCTCAGCTCTTGATTGGTGTGCAGTACGAAGCGTTCGCCGTCTCGTTCTACAATCGGCCCTGGCAAGAATGGCTTCAGCTGCTCTGTAACCCCCAGAGCGCCTGCAGCAGGCCCGCCGCACATATGAGGAGCCGCAAACGTCTTGTGCAGGTTGAAGAAGCACATATCGAATCCTGCTTCCTTTGCACGTGCAATACCGAGCAGACCATTGGCATTAGCTTGATCGTAATAGCAAATTCCGCCCGCCGCATGCACAATATCCGTGAACTCCTTTATGCGTGGATTGAAGATTCCCGTATCTTCCGGGTTGGCTACGACGAAGCCTGCCGTACGATTTGATATCGCTTTTTTAAGCTTTTCAATATCTGGGAAGCCATCCTCATCCGGATGCAGGGTAATAATCTTGTATCCCTTCACAGCCGCCGTTGCAGCCTGAGATGGATGAGAGAAGATCGTCGTAATCATTTCATCGCGCTGATCGCCTTCTCCATTCGCCTCATGGTAAGCTCGAACGATGGACGCCATCGCAAATAAGGCTTGAGTCCCGCTGCCAGGCTGGAATGAGAAGGCATCCATCCCAGATATTGCACGCATCGCCTCATCCAGCCGATAGATGATTTCCAGTGTTCCCTGTACCGTGCGGCTGTCCTGCAATGGATGCAGTTCCGTCAGCTGTGGATTGCGCACAAGCAGCTCATTGATGCGTGGAATGTATTTCATCGTGCACGTGCCTTGGCCAATCTCTATATTAAGATCGCTACCAAGGGTTTCCTGCGACAAACGCAAGTAATGGCGAAGCACCTTCGCCTGACCAATCTCAGGAAGCTGCGGCGCCTTCGTGCGCTGCATCGAAGCTGGAATGTGAGAAATGACGTCGCCTACCGCTTGGACAAGCTCCTGCTCCGCCTCTGGAACGAGAACCCCGCGTTCTCCTTCCCGATGAAGTTCAAAAATGACCGGCTCATCCCATTTCGCCTGATGAAATTGTCTGACTGTACGATCCTTGCGAACGATTTGTTGCATTACTCATCACACCTCTCTGCCATATTAGCGGCTGCTTCCGACATACCATCTGCGGATGTCCTTGTAAGCGAGCAGTTGATGTCCGGCTGTATCGTCTTATTCAGCAAAGCTGTGAGTTCGTCAACCAGATGGTCAATCTGCTCCTTCGCCATGACCTCGGTTACACAGAACAAAGCACTCTGCCCCATTTCAGGGAATGATCCGGACAGATCCAAGCCTCCAAAGATATTTCGTGTAAGCAGATGCTCATTGATCTGGCTAACCGTTAGACCTGTTGCCGTGAAGTCGATGACGAATTCCTTGAAGAAGGCATTCTCATAACGCAGCGCAACACCAGACAATGTGCTCAAACGAGCCGCTGCATAACGAGATTTCTGCATGATCGTCTCGCCTATCTCGTACATGCCATGCGGTCCAAGCAAGGCCAAGTAAACGCCAGCCGTAATCCCCCATAATGCAGTCTGTGTGCCAACAGACTCCTTTCCCTGCTCGCGCTGTGCGAAGGAGGTACGCTCATAAGCTACGTCGCCGAAGCCATACTCTCCCTCGACAACAGTTGGGACTATGCCGAACAGCCGGGACGGATACTCCATGACGAAGCGTTCTTCATCATGTACAGCAATAAAACCTGACTGCCCGCCGCCATAGTTCATACGAATGCCGAGCGGCTGCAAATCCCCGCAGACGATATCTGCACCGTATTGGCTTGGAGGGGTCAATACGCCGAGCGATATTGGATCAACGCCTACAACACTGATTGCCCCATATTCGCGAGCTAGGCGGTTGATTTCTTCACCCTGCCGCTCAATGATACCGAAATAATTCGGATTCTCTATATAGACAGCTGCCGTCTGATCAGACAACTTGCTCCGCAGATCATTCAAATCCAATAGTCCGCTATCCGATTCCGTTTGAACCGTGATGACGCGGATATGCGGATGCAAGTAATTTTTAATAATCATTCGCTTGTCAGGGCAGAGAATCGCTGGCAGGAGCACCTCTGTCCGTCCTGTCATCCGAGCAGCCATCCGCAGCGCAGTCGATGCAGCTTGCGGCCAGTCGAATGTCGGTACGTTGACAACATCCATATCGACCAGTTCAGCCACAAGACTCTGATATTCGAACAAGGCCTGAAATCTGCCATGATCCTCATAAGGTTCTCCGGCATAAGCTGTCACGAATTCCGATCGTTGATTGATCTCATCGCATACAGCAGGCACGAAATGCTGCCAACAGCCTCCACCTAAGAAGCTTGTAGCCTGCGAAGTGCTCACATTCGCCGCCAGCAAACGTTCAATATGACCCTTCAACTCAAATTCATTCAGTGCGGGCGGCAAATCCATCTCCGACTGCATGCGCAAATGCTGCGGAATATCTCGATACAGCTCTTCAATGCTTGCAATGCCGATCTCCTGCATCATCTGTGCCTTAACTTTCGGAACCGTATTCGGAATATAAGGATGCACATTCGATTGACGTTCCTTCATGACGTGCGTTCTCTCCCTTCAATATTCAGATCAAGTGTTACGCCAGTCCCCCGCCGTCCACAACCAGCACGCTTCCACTAACCCATTGCGATAGATCGCTTGCCAGAAATAGTACTGCATTTGCAATATCCTGCGGTGTACCAATACGCTCCAAAGGTCTGCCTACGGCAGATGAAGCAAGGAATGCTCCCTCCTCGACCGCCAATTGTACGGCCTCTTCACGCAGCAGCGGCGTATCTGTATCGCCTGGACATACGCAGTTGACACGAATATTGTCCTTACCGAAGTCGATTGCCATGGCACGCGTCAAGTTCACAACTCCAGCCTTCGCAGCACAATACGCTGCGGCTTGATCGCCGCCCTTCAGCCCCCATCCAGATCCGGTATTAATAATGCTTCCGCCTCCTCTAGCGGCCATAACTGGAATCGCATATTTGGACAACAAGTACGTACCCTTAAGGGATACGTCCACGACCAGATCCCAATCCTGCTCCTCTAGCCCAACGACCGTCTTGCGACGAATGACGCCAGCATTATTGAACAGAATATCAACGCCCCCATACCATTCCTGTGTCAGGCGGACTGCACGCTCACAATCTTCCGCTTTCGTGACATTGCAGGACACAAATTGTGCTTCTCCCCCTGCATTTCGAATTTCCAGGACAGTCTCCTGCCCTTGCTGTTCTCCAATATCAGCGATGACCACATTGGCTCCGAAGCGTGCCAGGCATTGTGCCGTAGCGCGTCCGATACCAGATGCTCCGCCTGTAATCATCGCAGTCTTGCCTTTCAAGCCAAAAACATCTATTTGCTGCATCATGAATAGTCCCTCCGTTATCTGTTCAAGTTGTTACCCCTTCATCCCTGTTGTTGCAATACCGGTTACGATATAACGCTGCGCTGCAAAGAAGATAGCAAGCGGAGGCAAGCAAATCATGCACGTAACGGCCATAATCGCATCCATCTTCACCTCGTACATCCCTTTGAACTGCGACAAGCCCAGCGTCAGCGTGTACTTGCTCTGATCATTCAAGAAAATGAGCGGGCCCAAATAATCGTTCCATGTGCCAAGGAAGTTGAACACCGCAACGAGGATCAATGCCGGAGCCATAAGCGGTACAATCAGGCGGATAAACGATTGAAGGGGATTCGCACCATCGATGCGGGCTGCCTCCTCAAGCTCTGGCGGAATCGTCATGATGAACTGACGAAGCAAGAAAATATAGAATGCCGAGCCAAAGAAAGAAGGAACAATCAATGGCTTCAATGTGTTAATCCAGCCAAGTGCATTAAATTCCATATATAACGGAATCATTGTCACTTCCCAAGGAATCATCATCGAGGCAAGCAAAATAATGAACAATGTCTTGCTTCCCTTAAATCGAAATCTGGCGAATCCATAGGCAACAAGCGCAGAGGACACAACCTGACCAATGAGTGACAGCACCGATACGATCAATGAGTTTTGCAGGAACACATCAAACGGTTGTGAATTCCATGCCTTCGCAAAGTTCTCGAAATGAAAGCTGCTCGGAATCCACTGCGGCGGAAAAACGAACAATTCTTCGGGCGACTTCAATGATGTTGAGACCATCCAATAGAAGGGCGCCAAGAACAATACGGTAAAAAAGATGAGCAGTGCGTAAGTCGTTATTTTTTTCATCACAATCTCCCTCCTCAGCCTTTGCCGCCCTTCACTTCACCTTCGTAATACACCCATGCCGACGAAGAACGGAATACAAGCATCGTCAGAACAAGTACAATCGCAAACATAAACCACGCATTGGCAGATGCGTAGCCCATCTTGGAATATTTGAAGGCATTTTCGTACATATACATCGCATAGAAATACGTGGAATTGAGCGGGCCTCCCCCCGTCAACACCAATGCGAGCGTCAACTGCTGGAACGCAGAAATAATCGTGGTGATCAGGTTGAACAAAATGGTCGGACTAAGCATCGGCAGTGTAATTCGGAAAAACTGCGACACCGTACCTGCCCCATCAATTGCGGAAGCCTCATACAGCTCACGCGGGATATTTTTCAAGCCTGCCAAGAAAATAAGCATCATCGATCCCTGTCCCCATAAGCTGGCGAACACCATCGCTACAAGAGACCATTTCGGGTCATTCAGCCAATTCGGCCCTTCTACCCCAATAAGTGATAAGGCATAGTTCAAAATCCCGTATTCTCCGTCGTACACCCATGACCAAATCATCGCCAGCGCGACACCGGAAATAACGGAAGGGACATAGAACACTGTTCGGAAAAATCCACTGCCTCGCACGTTGCGGTTCAGCAGTATCGCAAGTCCAAGCGCAATTAAAATGTTAACAGGCACAAATATAATGGCGAATTTCACTGTGACCGTCAGTGATGTCCAGAACAACGGATCATCCGTGAACATGTTAATAAAGTTATCCAATCCGACAAACGTCTTCTCCCCTACAATTGGCCAATCAAAGAAACTGATAATGAATGAAAAAAGGAGTGGACCGAGCGTGAATGCGAGAAAGCCGATTATCCATGGCATAATGAATAAATAAGGCACGGCTGCATGCATGCGAAGCGAAAACGATCGTTTTTTTCTCATCTTCATAAGGGCTTCGTTCCTTTCTTTGTTGTTCGTGATCATAGGTTGCAGTGTAACAGGCGCTGCCGTTCGATGATGTCAGGACAGGATGCTCGGCTCTTCTATAGCACAGCCCTAATTGATGGGCACATCGTAGGTACCATTGTAGATGAGATGTAAGCGTTTTTACACGGAAGGCTGTTTTTCATTAGGGGGGACTTTGTTCGAATATATTTTGCGGGACAGGCAGTAAGGGGGATTTTTGTTTGTTCCATGACGTTATTTTGTTCGATAGGAAAATAGCAGACGTTGACGAGGATGAGTTAAGCAGTACATGCAGCCTCGTTTTTCACAGTAATGAATGTTTTTGCAAATGCAAACGGTTAATAAGCTTGCTGCGAAAAAAGGCCCGGTCAAGGTTTATCCTTGCCAGGCCTTTTTTATGTTGCGCAATATCACTTTGGCTCTTTCTTGATGAAAAACGATGCGATAATCAAAACAACGGCCAGCCCAATCTCAATATTGAACATTGTCCAGAAACTATCGTTAATATAGTAGAAAGGTTGGTTTACTGCTGTTCCTGTATCTTTCAACGTTCTCATGTATACGTAATCATTCCAAAACATAACCAGCAACAGATGCGTAAAAGCCCCATATAGAAGCCCTACTCCACACTTAAAAATAAAATCTCCTCCCCCAATTACGATGGCAAATCTGGCCCGTTCCATCTTAATGATAAAAATGATTTTTTGAATGATAAACCCAAAAAGAATATAGCATATTATTCCAATTCATGACAGAGTGAAAGTACACTCGAATATAAGGAGGAGCCGAGCCGCCGCCCGATTCCAGGGCCAAGCGGAAGTCCATTACGTCAACCGTAACTGTCGGAACCAGCTCAAAAAAAGAAGCCTTGCAGCAACGATCTGCAAGGCTTCCAGCTTTCCTTTTATTTATCATGGTTCACGTCATTATCCACATCGGCAGCCTCCAGGTCTGGGGCATCCGGCTCGGCTTCCTGTGGTTCCTTCTCTTGCTGGAGAGCGGCTAAGATCGTATGCGCCAACTTCTCGCCAATCCCGATTTGTCGGAATTCCTCAACCGATGCTTCCCGAATCTTCTTCAATGATCCGAAATGCTTCAACAGATGCTTGCGCCGCTTCTCACCAATGCCCGGGATCGAATCAAGCGCTGAGACGACCATCGACTTCGCACGCCGCTCCCGGTGGAATGAAATCGCGAAACGGTGAACCTCCTCCTGAATGCGCTGAAGCATGTAGAATTCTTGGCTGTCCCGACCAAGAGGGACAATTTCTGGCGGATCACCGGCCATCAACTGCGCCGTCTTATGCTTATTGTCCTTCACGAGTCCACAGACCGGTATCGTTAATCCAAGCTCGTTCTCCAGTACATCAAGCGCGGCAGACATTTGACCCCTGCCTCCGTCTACAATAATCAAATCAGGCATTTCGAGCTGTTCTTTCAACACCCGCTCATACCGTCTGCGAATGACCTCGCGCATCGTTTCATAATCATCAGGCCCCTGCACCGTGCGTACCTTATACTTCCGGTATTCTTTCTTCGCAGGCTTGCCGTCGATGAAGACTACCATAGCCGATACTGGATCCGAGCCTTGAATATTCGAGTTGTCAAAAGCCTCAATACGGCGGGCATTGTCGATGCCGACCGCTTCTCCGAGCCGTTCAGCAGCACGCAAAGTGCGATCCTCATTGCGCTCCTGCATCTTGAACTTCTCATCCAGCGCAACACGTGCATTTTCCATTGCCATCGAGATCATCTGCTTCTTAAGCCCGCGCTTCGGAATGTGCACCTTGACGTTCAACCATTGCTGAAGCGCCTCTGCACCGGCAATCCCGTCATCCGTTCCGTTATTTGCTCCCTCATCTATTTCCTCTATGCGGCTCTGTTCATGTTCATTGGCAATGGATGAGTCATCTTGTGTGTCCACTGAGTCATCCTGTGTATCCACGCCCGCAACAGATGAAGTGCCACTTGATTCCTCTGCCTCAGCATCGTTTTGTGCAGCAGATGTGTCGAACAGTTCCGAATCAGGAAGCAATATTTCCTTAGGCAGTGCCGGGTTCTCACTATAATATTGCGTCACGAACGACATGAAGTCCGCATACGCTTCCCCATAGAATGGGAACTTTGTTGCATGCCGTTCAATCATTTTGCCTTGTCGAACATACAAAATTTGAACACACATCCAGCCTTTATCTACAGCAAAGCCGAATACGTCGCGATCCAGTTGGTCGGATGTATTTATGTTCTGCTTTTCCATAATGGCACGAATCGCGATCAACTGATCCCGATATTCCTTGGCACGCTCGAATTGCATCTCTTCAGCGGCTTCTTCCATCTTTCGCTGCAGTTCCTTCTTAATCTCCTCATGCCCGCCGCTTAAGAACTTCGCGATCTCCTGCACCATTTCTTCATACTGCGCCTCCGTTACCTCATACTCGCAAGGTGCAAGGCACTGTCCAATATGATAGTACAAGCACACCCGATCCGGCAGTGTTTTGCACTTACGAAGCGGATATAAGCGATCAAGCAGCTTCTTGGTCTGCGTAGCGGCAAATGCGTTCGGATATGGCCCAAAATATTTGGCTTTATCCTTCAGCACGCGACGTGTAACCTCAAGCCGCGGGTGGCGCTCATTCGTAATTTTAATATATGGGAACGTCTTATCATCCTTGAGCAGCACGTTATATCTCGGATGATGCTGCTTAATCAGATTACATTCTAATATGAGGGCTTCCATGTTACTGGAAGTGACGATATATTCAAAGTCGCGAATTTCCGATACCAGCCGCTGCGTCTTACCGTCATGGCTGCCATTGAAATACGAACGTACGCGGTTTTTCAATACTTTAGCCTTACCGACATAAATAATGGTTCCCTCACGGTTCTTCATGAGATAGCATCCCGGCGAATCAGGAAGCAATGCCAGCTTATTGCGAATTCGCTCCAATGCCTGTTCCCGTTCTGCAAGCTCCTCTGGCGACAGCTCCTGCTGCTCGTCCGTAGAATAACGTTCGTTCCAGCGCTCCTTCCAGCGCTCTACCCGCCAATTGGATTGGTTGTTGTCTATTTCGCTCATCGTCCTCCCCCTTTCCTCTATAATACGAATATATGATCCTATTGTATACGAGTGAAGACATAAGAAAAAGCCCTCCCGCAACGGGAAGGGCTGGCAATCTATCGCTTGCGATTCACATCAAGCTCAATCGAGATGTCCCTCAGCAGAACACACCTTTTATAGGTTGTCCTCTGTAATAAATCTCGATTATTGATGTTTGCTGATCAAGTTCTTCAATGCATCCTTGGAGTTCAAGCCTACAACCTTATCAACAGGCTGACCGTCCTTGAACACGATGATTGTAGGAATGCTCATTACGCCAAAGCGGGAAGCGGATTCTGGGTTCTCATCCACGTTCACTTTTGCAACAGTCGCTTGACCGTTTACTTCGCTTTCCAATTCATCGAGGATAGGGGCAAGCATTTTACAAGGGCCGCACCATGGCGCCCAAAAATCGACCAATACAACGCCTTGCTGACCTTCAACTTCAGTCTTGAACGTTTGGTCGGATACGTTAACGATAGCCATATTTGGTTCCTCCTTTATGTTAGAAGCTTACAATCTGAGTCAACATGTAAAGTATACCACAGTTCAATGTTTTATGTGAAATTTGCACTTCATTTTTGCATCCAATTTGTCACATCCTAAGAGAGCGCTGTCTTTACAGTCATGGCGCAGTTCGGTATACTTATAGCGATAAGAAATTGGGTTAAAATACCTGTTGATGCCGTGACATACGTCATTGTATCAGACATGTAAGAGATAGGAGGCCCCTTGATGGAAGCGAGAGCAATTGATCCGCGTGAGCATGTGAACGAGGAACCGCGCAACGATTTCTCCGATTTGATGTTCGGGTTCGGTGCAATGGCCGGATTTATGACGGTAGTCTTTTTCGGCATGGTTATCGTGAAGTTCATCATCTCCTAGCCCTGATCATGGTGCGTTCCCCTCAATGGAGCGCACCACAGTGGCATCCCTATTACCATGAATAAGCCCGGTTCGCATTGCTTGCGACCGGGCTTTTATTTGCAATTATATAGCATGAACGGGAGGCATACTGGCTTCTTAGCCGAAGCTGCGATGCTATGCAGCATGAACAGCTTCAAGCTTTCTCTCTAGCTAGCTTCCCCGTTTGTTCCGTCCTTGTACATGTACCACTTTCACAAATGGCTGAATCCGGTGCATAAGCCGTTCGGCCTTATGCACATCCTCTCCTTCACGCGTGAAGCTGAAATGCTTCTGCAGTGCTTCCAAATCATAATTCGACGTGTAGAATGTTGGCTTACGGTTCATTCGATAATTCAAGATAGAGCCCAGCACATGGTCGCGAACCCAAGGAGTAATATTTTCTGCCCCGATATCGTCGAATACCAGCAGATCGGTTTCCTTCATCATTTCAATCGTTTCCCGCAGCTTCTGCGGCTCTTGGAACATTGACTTGAGCTCTTCGACAAACTCCGGCATATAGACGATTACCCCGGTGTAATTGGCCCGAGCGAGTTCGTACAATACGTAGCTCATAAGAAATGTCTTGCCCGTCCCAAAAGGCCCGACGAGGTACATGCCCTCAGGCATCAATCCTTCTTTCTTTGTCTTCTCAATATATTCAATGATATTTAAAACGGCAGGCGATCGATCAATATCATTCTCTAGTATTTCGGAGGCAGAGTATCCGCGCTTGAGCGCAGTCTCATCTACATAGAAGGAACGTACCCGGTTATAAATCGCCTGTTGGCGCTCACTAGCCAGCAGCTTCTTGCAGGGTACCTTCCGATCATATACATAGTTGTTCCCGTTCAGGTTATCGGCGCTCAGCATCGTATAGTGGCCATGGAAGTCATTCGGACACTGATCCAAGCCCGGACAGTTGGTACAGTGCCCAATTTCCGTTACATATTGGTATAGCTTATTCATATTGATGCGAAGGTCGCGATCCGACAACTCCGGATATTTGGAGCGAAATTGCACGATCAATGGATCGTTGAGCAGCTTTTCTATTTTCTGTTCCGCCTGAGTCCGGCGAGCGTTGACCGGCAATTGCTTCAAAATATCTCCGATAGATTCCATAAGTCGCACCTCCTATCCGCTGTAACTTTATTATACTCGTCCTTCGTCCAATCGTCGCGCCAATTCACGAGCACGCTCTAATTCTTCCGGTGTCAGACCTGATCCCGCTTCACTCGGTTTAACGACAGGAATCGATGGCTTGGCTGCTTTATTATTGTACCGGCTGCGCGGCCGCTGCTGTCTGCCAGCGTCTTGGCGAGAAGCTTGCGTTCGACCAGAACCATTGACCTGCGCCTGTTCACGAGTATACATAACCGCTTGTTCATATGTGCGTATCTGCTTTACAAGCATATTGGATACGATCGCTTCAACGAAGTTCCGATTTAGTCTGTGCTCCGATCCGCTTACCAGCATCGTCATCAAATAATGAATGAGTACATTGATGACCTCATCAGGCATCTTATAATTCAAATCCATCTTGGTAAACATATCAAGGAAGGAGTCCGGGACTGCCCCTGGGAAAAACTTCTCAAGCAACTGCGTATACGGTGTATTGCGGAGCAGCATGTTATATTGATGAATATCGCATTTGTCGCGGAATTGCGGGGGAACCTCAACATAGAACTCCATTTGCACCGCAACTTCCTCTTCATGCTCTTCTTTCACTTGCTCCTTCTGTTCAATTCGATGCTGCACTCGCTCCCGATGCTCGCTTCTCCGCTTATTCTGACGGAAATGAAGGTGAGCACGGTGCTGCAGTTCTTCCAATGCGACCAAGCCGTCCTGCGTGAAGACGCCGTCTTCATCCAGCAAACGGCACAGTTCTTGCAAAGTCAGCTCGAATTTGCGGACAACGTAATTAATTGTACTCATACTTTCTTTATTGTAACGAAGCTGCTCTACGAACTTGCGGTTGTAGGACTGCTTAGGGAACCGCATAATAATATCTGCATAATTGATTTCAACAGCTTCAGGTTCGGCATCCGCAATCGCGGTACGGCTTGGGGCGACTTCTTGAAGGGCCTGCTCGAGCTCGAAATCAATGACATGCGTATTCAGGCGGAACAAATCGTAGAATGGTATAGATATGTTCTCCCGATGCATATTGGATGCCATTCCTTCAAAGGGGTCATCCGTAGTAAACTGCTGCCGTAAGGACAGCACCGCGTATTTTCCAACCTTATCCCGCAAAAGAAGAGTTAAATGCTGTGTTTCGAAAAATTCCTTTGGGGACAAGGGCTGCTGCAGCTCATATTCATACATACAATCATCCATATCAGGCAGCATCACTCTTGACGTATTCAACAGTCCGACCGCTTCCAGCTTGGAAGCCTGTTCAATGAAATAGGTGCGTCCCTTCTCACTTGGCTCCAATCCAAGGAGCAGGAACAATCGGCGCTGCGCATCTACAGCTGAATAGCCTGTCTTATCTGATGCCACATGCTGGCAGAGAAGCTGATACATGCCGATCGCAAATGCCCCCACCATTGGTTGATACACATGGGACAACATCTTTAGATCCAGTTCGCTCAAGCTAAACTCTCGATAAGCCACATATCGATGATGTTCTGTAAAATGGTGCATATTCGACATCCGCATCGTCGTACCTGTTTCTCCTTCCGCTCTACTCAGTCCACCTATTGTAACATATATAGAGTCTGCCCGTCCGACAAAATCGTGGTAAAAAAGACATGCAATTCCGATCAAAAAAGCATAAAAAAGCGCAGAGAGCATGCCAGATGCTCTTCTGCGCAGAAAAGGAAAGATGCTAGTTATATCTTCTATTGTATACCTAGGCGGAATACTAATAATCGTTAAGATCGCACGCTCTCAATCACGTTGTTTTCCATAAATACAATTTTCGCCCCATCTTTCTCGAAGCAGAGAAATCCTTATTTCCCAACAACCCTAGAGCCCCTCGTTAACATTTCTTGTCGGAATCGCTGGCACTGCTTCTTGTTCATGGTGCAGCTTCAGGAATTCGACGATGGCTCGATAGACGCGCATCTCATTCTCTTTTTTAGAGAATCCATGTCCTTCATCATCCAGCACGATATATTCCACATCCCGTCCAAGCTGTCTAAGCTTCTCTACCACCTGATCTGACTCTTCCTGTACAACACGGGGATCATTCGCCCCTTGGATGACAAGCATCAGATTCGTCATGCTATCCAAGTACGTAATCGGGGAATCAGTAATGAAGCGCTCCTTATCCTGCTCTGGGTCACCAACCCACTGCTTCATGATTGACTTCCAATGATCAGGTACAGAATGATAGAACGTTAATAAATTGCTAACGCCGAAAATAATCTACTGCCGCACGGAAGTAATCTGCATGCCGTCCAGCATATCGTTTCATTGATCCGGGTAAAGTCCCTAGAACCTACAAGCCGCAGCACCTTCTTGCAGGCGCTGCGGCAGTTCAGATTGTATTTGATCCGCTTTCGTATCACTTGCTCATTGCTCATAGCTGCTTGCGCCGCTTAAGCAGTTCCGCATATTGCCGCTCCAGTTCCTCGATATGGTCTCCCTTGCGCGGGGCAGACAAACGCCCCATCAAATCCGCCCATTCCAGATCCAGCTTCAATCGCTCCTCAGCCGACATCGATGAGGACGACTGTTCAATTTTCTGCACTTCCTGTGCTGGTACAAAATCTGAAGTAACGCCTCTCTCAACAGGTCGAGGTCGCTGACGCTCGCGAAATGCTTCAATTGTCATCCATTCCAGTTCGCCGTCTCGGAACACAATGGTATGTGTAGCCGTTCGATCCAGCAGCATGCGATCATGCGTCGCGAACAGGATCGTACCTGGATACTCCAGCAGCACACGCTCCAGTTCCTCGCGCGTGTCGATATCCAAGTAATTCGTCGGCTCATCGAGGAGCAGCATATTCGCTTCGCTCATGAACAGCTTGGCGAGCTGAGTCTTCACCTTCTCGCCCCCACTCAACTGCCATACCGGCTTCAATGCCTCATCCCGTCGCAGCCTAAGCCGCGCCAATACCGTCCGCACCATCGTCTGATCATAGGCGCTCGACTTCAATACATTGTCCAGTACACTGGCCTGTAGATCCAAGGCATACAGCTTCTGATCGAAATACGCCATTCGAGCGCTTGGGGAGAAGCGAATCCGTCCTCCCTCCACCGTCACATCACGCTCTCCTGCAGTTCTCAGCTCATATACCTCCACCAATCGGCGGAGTAAGGTTGTCTTCCCTGCTCCATTCGAACCGACTAAGGCGACACGCATATTCGGCCGAATGCTGAAGGAACTGCTGCCCACCAATTCACGGTCGCCTGCACGCAGTGCAAGCCCTTGAACCTCCACAGCCTGCTTGCTGCGAATCGGAGCATGGCATTCCGCATTGAATAATACCTGCACCTGCTCAAATGGCTTCTCCACAATCTCCAACTGATCAAGACGCTTCTCTATCGCCTTAACCGTCTTCTCTACCTTTGCCTTCTTCCGATTGAAGTGTGGACGCGCAAGCCTCATTTCCTTACTGGTCAATCCCTTCTTAGGCCTGCTGACCTTACTTGCATGCTCCTTCTTCTCTACAATCGCTTCCTGCAAGCGGCCTCTTTCTGCGACATAATTGTCATACGAGCGTTGATGTTCCAGCCGCAGCCGTTCCTTTTCCCTGCGATAGTCCTCATACCCGCCGGTAAAGACATGAATCTGTTCGTTCTCCACTTCCCAGATTCTCGTTGCTACATGATTGAGCAGCGTTCGGTCATGTGAAATGAACAATAGCGCGCCCGTTCTGGAGTATTCGATCATCCGATCTTCCAGCCACTCCATTCCTTCCACATCCAAATGGCTTGTCGGTTCATCGAGCATCAGCAGTCCTGCCCCTGCGTTCATGGCCTCATTCAATCGGCGTTTCGTGCGCTCCCCGCCGCTTAATATCACTTCCTCTGCTTCTTCCTCCCGCACATCATCCAACTGCGGTACGAAAGACGTTACCACATTACATACTACGGTTCCTTCATCCGGCTCTACCATGCCAGCCAATATGCGCTGCAATGTCGTCTTCCCGACTCCGTTGACGCCAATAAGTCCGATACGATCCCCTGCATAAATGCGAAGAGAACTGTCTGTGCGGAATAAGCGGCGATCGGCTACATAGGCTGCCAATTGATGGGCCTCTAACACGATTTGGCCCGATTTATTCTTTGATTGTGCTGTATATTTGTTAGTCATAAAAAAACCTCCCTGGTAACCCAGAGAGGATAGTGTGCATGCGGCTGCAAGCTTGCACTTCGCTTATGTCATGGAATTGAACACGTATGTTACGCACGTGTCTCTAAACGTATGCCACAGCAATCCGTTCTAAGCAACGATTCGTCTCTCCCCGATTCTCCTCATCCAATGTTGAAACTGAGGCAGTGGGGACAAGTGCAATACCGTTGCGTTATTCCATTACAAAATAAGTGATGAATCATGCAAGCTATCAAATATAACGGCCGATATCAATCTGCGAAAATGGGCAGACCTATCCTCTCTGAACGTACATTTTGAAATATAAAGCTGTCAAAATGACTTCTATCAGATCAGATTAGTTCAACATCGCAGTAGATACCTTGCCCTTTCATTCGAATAAAATCTATGCATCGAAAAGTCCCGATGCGTTCTGTATCATTGTATGCCAATTAGCTCAAATTTATCAAGTACAATTTTCATTAAAACATCTGATATCCACTCTTGCGTAAAAAATGAATTGTCTTTCCGCTAATAAATGCCCCTGCAAGTCCAGCTATCGCCGTTAAATATCCCTGCAAGCCGATGCCCGTCAAATTGTCCATAACCGATGCATCCTGCTTCCACAGCATGATAACCATTGCCGGCAGCAAAACGACTAAATATACGCCGATTGGGAACCACGTTGTCTTCATCAGCATGTTCAGAATAAAGCCAATGCCGAACATCATCACAAAAAAAAGCACCATTAAAATGATGACCATTATCCAGCCTAACATGTTGCAAACCGCCTCCTGCTTTTCTTCATCCAATCTATAATTATCCAATAAAATATCCATATTTCGCTAATTACTGATCAGTCTTAGTGTACTTGCACCTGGGCTAAAAATCAACGAACATTCAGTGACATTTATCACCTCTTAGTTGAATGCGATGCAAATTATAGCTACAATGGCTTTAGAATGGCGATTTTCACAATAGTGGTTGTGGTACACAATCTTTTACGATAACGGAGGATAACGCGATATGAATGAAGCAGCTTTAACGCTCGACGGTTGGTATGCACTCCATGATTTCCGCACGATCAACTGGGCTCAATGGAAAAAGGCGGACGATGAAGAGCGTGCGCATGCGCTTGAGGAATTGCAAACGTTATGGTCGGAATGGTCCGAAACGGAAGCAGACAAGAAGGGCAGCACTGTCGTATACAGCATCGTAGGCCAAAAAGCCGACTTTGTCATTTTCCACCTTCGTGAAACACTCGAAGAGCTTAATGCGCTTGAAAATGCGCTGAATAAAACGTCTTTCGCTCAATTTACGACACCAACGTATTCCTATGTCAGCATCGTAGAACTGAGCAATTATATGACGAAGCCAGGATCAACCGAGGATCCGATGGAGAATCCGGAAATTATTGCGCGTCTTAAGCCAACCTTGCCGCAGAGCAAGCACATCTGCTTCTATCCAATGAATAAGAAGCGCGACTTGTCCGATAACTGGTACATGCTGTCCATGGAAGAGCGCCGCAATATGATGCGCAGCCATGGCATGATTGGTCGAGGCTATGCGGGTAAAGTGAAGCAAATCATTACAGGCTCCGTAGGTTTGGACGATTGGGAATGGGGCGTTACGCTATTCAGCGATGACCCGCTTCAATTCAAAAAGCTGATTTATGAAATGCGCTTCGATGAAGTCAGCGCGCGCTTCGGCGAATTCGGCTCCTTCTATGTAGGGAACCACCTCACTATGGATAAGCTGAATGACATGATGAAGCTGTAGCTTCATGCATTCACGGCTACCATCATACTCAAGAGCGACAAACCGGGAAGCCTATGCGGGCAACCCGGTTTTTTTGCTTTCCTCTTTATCAAAATCATGTACATTTAATTCCATCAGCCCCTATGCATACATGCCCTAACCTTCGGCAATGGTTAGCTCGGGAAAGTGAGCAAGGAGGCAGGGATCAAGGCGGATCCCTCCACCAAATCTCCTTACGGTTCGACCGCAAGCGGCCCGCGTTACGCGCCAATCAGCTTCTTCTTGCACAACGGCTGATTCAGTTTTCAATTGATTGCATACCGCTGTCTCTGCTGTTAAAGCAAAAAAAGCCATCCTCGCACATTCGTGCGAAGACGGCCTCCCAAATTTATAACAATCGTATTCGTACAAAGCCATCAACAGAATGACTTGTACAACATAATGCTTCGGCTTAGAAAAACTTCCCTTTACGAAGAGCAAGGGAAACTCCGCCAATGATGAACAACCAGCGGATATCGATTACTTTTTTCAATTGAGCAGCCCAGAAGCCTTTCAGCTTCTTCTTGCCCACTACGCCAATCGCTTCGCCTTTACCCAAGGAAGCAACAGTCCCTTTGTTGTGGAACTCGAACTTCTTCAGCGGCTGGTTGCGGATCGAAGCAACGATGTTGCTTGCACATACCGGACCTTGCTGCATCGCCATTTGCGCTGTAGGCGGATATGGACGATCAATTGCCGGGTTAATCATGAGCGAATTGTCTCCAATAATAAAGATGTTATCATGGCCTGGCGCTCTCAAGAATTCGTCAACCTTCACGCGGCCGCGCATTGCCTCGAAGCCTGCTTGCTCAATTAAGCGGTTACCGCGAATACCACCTGTCCATACAACAGTAGAAGATTTAATTTCTTCGCCTGTTGCAAGTACTACACCTTCAGGTGTGCATTCTTTAATCGCTGTTGCCAGCTTGAACGTAACGCCTTTTTTCTTCAATACATCCATTGCATACTCAACAAGCTCAGGATCGAAGCCTGGAAGTGCTGTTGGTGCTGCTTCGACGTTATAAATATTGACCAATTTTGGATCAACATCGAACTGTTTGCACAGCATCGGAATGCGATCGGACAATTCACCGATAAACTCAATACCTGTGAAGCCTGCACCACCTACAACAAAGTTCAGACGCTCAGGATGAGTCTCATCTTGCTTATATAGAGCAAATTGATGTTCGATATGCTCACGGATAACGCGAACAGAATTAATGCTGCGAATGCTAAACGCATACTCAGCAAGACCCGGAATACCAAATGTTTCTGGCTCTCCACCGACACCAATAACCAAATAATCATAAGACAAAGTTCCGTCTTCAAGAATGACTTTCTTATCTTGAATACGAATTTCCTTCACCGTAGACTTCACAAAATCAATTTTGAATTCATCGATCAGCTTCGAGATGGACACCCGAGCATTCTCGTAGGAATCCGTACCAGCAGCTGGCATATGCAAATGAGTTGTAAAGTAATGATAGTCATGTTTGCTAACTAACGTTACGTCTGCCTCATTATAGTTTAGTTCTTTTTGAAGACGTTGCGCTGCCATAATGCCACCGTAACCCGCGCCTAGGATTACGATTTTAGGAATGTTACTCATCTTTCATTAGCTCCTTCCAATCAGGTCAATCATTTTGTGTTGGTTGGTTATAACATGTTACAACTTTAATTATGAATACCTTTGTTCTAGAAACCCGCGTATATCCTCAATCCAACGAAGTTGTGAAAAACCCCACAAAAAACCTTAAACGTTATCTAGACAGTAAAACATCATAGCAATCGGTAATCACTTTTATTATGATCCAAATGAATGAAAGTAAACCAAACAATAGAACCATAATCACTTGCACATCGCATTATGCCCAACATCGACAAATTGTCGACAATTTACATACAATTCAACTGCAATGATATCGAGTTTCCAAATAAATTACAAGCACCTTTTTTGTAGAACAATCAATGAAAGCGGTTAATTTTGATAATTTTCACATTTATATCGACTTCCTTAGGCAAAGTACGGTTTCCTTCTTGTCGAGCTCCGTTTATAATGATAGATGTGCCTAAATACACAATGACCATGATCACATGGTCAGACATCGCCATTGGAGGTGCTCTGCCTTGAATTCACAACTTGCATCGCAACCAGATGATGTAGTAGATATTTTAATTATTGGTGGCGGGCCTGCCGGTATGTTCGCCGCGTTCTACGGCGGAATGCGACAAGCTTCCGTTCGCCTTATTGAAAGCATGCCTCAGCTCGGAGGCCAATTAGCAGCATTATATCCGGAAAAATACATCTATGACGTTGCCGGATTCCCGAAAGTAACAGCGCAGGAACTTGTTAATTCCTTGAAAAAGCAGATGGAGCATTTCAATCCAGATGTTCGCTTGGAAGAGAAGGTTCTTGGTGTAGAAAAGCTTGGAGAGCGTCTATTTGCCGTTACTACAGACAAAAGCGTTCATCATGCAAAATCAGTTATCATTACAGCAGGCGTAGGTGCATTCGAACCTCGTCGTCTGGAGCTTCCAGAAGCAGCACAATACGAGAAATCGAACCTGCACTACTTCGTAAGCGACCTGCAGCAGTTCAAGGGCCAGCGCGTGCTAATCAGCGGTGGCGGCGACTCTGCTGTCGATTGGGCACTTATGCTGGAGCCTATCGCAGAGCAAGTTACACTCATTCATCGCCGCGACAAATTCCGTGCGCATGAACATAGTGTGGAGCAGTTGATGAACTCTAAGGTTAAAGTCATTACGCCAACAGAAATTACCGCGCTGCATGGAGATGCAGGCCGTATTGAGCGCGTAACACTGGCTGACACCAAATCGAAGGAAGCATTCGATATTGATGTAGATGCAGTAATCGTCAACTTCGGCTTCGTATCCTCGCTCGGTCCGATTTCCGAATGGGGGCTTAACATCGAAGGCGGCTCCATCGTTGTCGATTCCCGCATGGAAACAAACATTCCAGGCTTGTTCGCTGCCGGTGACATTACGACTTATCCTGGTAAGCTGAAACTGATCGCAGTCGGCTTTGGTGAAGCGCCAACCGCAATCAATAACGCTAAAGTATATATCGATCCAACAGCCAAGCTGTCTCCTGGTCACAGCAGCAGCATGAAAATGTAACTAAATAAACGAAAAAAAGGGTATCCTATCTCCAACATCTTTATATAACGGAGGAGGATACCCTTGTTTCATGTTTGTCCACTATGCAACGGCATTATCAGTACAGAAATCATATGTCCGAACTGTTTGAACCCAGCCACTGACAGCGGCAAACTGGAAGATTATGTTGGACCTTACGCCCCGTATCAGCCAGACGATTCCACATCTCATGAAATCATGCTTCATGATGGTTCTGTGTCGATGCAGTGCCTGCATATAATCTATTGTGAGCACTGTCATGCAACTAACTATGTGAACGGCTTGGCTTGGGAGTAAAGTCTCGGCATGCCGGTCATCTATGTGCATACCGGTATTCGGAAGAGGGTCGGACAAAGGCAGCGCCTTTTCATTTCCTCAAGCAGCAGCGCGATGAATTCTTCATCCAATCGGAGCCTGATTGCCTGCTCATAAGAATCAATAAGCAGTTCATCGGAAAGCAAAGCCATCTGCATCACAACCTTTCCTAAACTTTCCTGCCGGGTTCATCATATCACGGCTTTAGAAAGCAGAACAAGCGTTCCAATATCCACAGGCAACTGTGGAAAAAATGTGAGTAATATGTTGATAAACGTCAAAAATCGTTGTCTAGCAGTGGGGATGATGTGGATATGGTTATTCACATCTTTTTGGCCTGTTCATTAATAAAAAAGTTTAATCACATCATGATATCTATTAAATGTTATCTATCAAATTTACACTTCTGGAATCTATACCCAGTGATTGTGGTTACTGCGGTCTCGTGTTTACCTCAAAAATCCAAATATGTCCCGAACGGTCTATCCCATAATCGAAGCCCAACTGTCCGATTCCAGGGTATTTCTTCTCTAAAATGGCTGTGGATACTCTTGTCAGGTGTTTCATTTTACTCTTTTTAGCGCTAACGCTTTGTCCAGGAAGCGATTGAGTAATGCCTTGGGCTGCGGTAAGCATCGTGCCTCCCTTGCACAAGTTCGTCACGAACAATCCTCTTTTCGCTAATCGTCCAACCATTGCACGAAATCCCCATTTGCCGTTCTTCTTCACTACCTTTACTCGATAATCAATCGGTCTTCCGCCAATTGTAGCAAGATCAATTCCCCGCTGTATCAGGTTGGCGCGCTTTTTTTTCACACCTGACAATGATCGCACCATGGCGTCGAACTCGTCGAAGCTGCGCGTATTTGAGCGGTACGTATAGCGATAGGTCGATCCACTTTTCGTTACTTTTATTACTCCCGAACCACCAGTACCAACGACAGGCTTGACGACGACATAACCGTATTTGTTCAACATTTGGTGAAGATTGGACGTATTATAAATGCGCGTTGCTGGAATATGCCCTGCGATGCGCGGATCTGATAATAATGCCGCAGTCTTCAACCACTTGTTAGCTAGCTGTCTACCTTCCATTCGTGTCTCCCCTTTCGTCTTCAATACTTATACATACTCAAGAGAAGCTCACGATTCTTGTATGATTGTCCAAGGCACACGCCTTATTTCATTGAACTGGATCAATATGGACGCTTAATGCTTGTCATTTTCAAGACTGGGATGGTATCGTATAAGGGATAATAATGGATGGATATAAAGGATGGGAGCGACCGTCATGTCAACTACAGCTGTATATGAAGCGTTGTACTGGATAGCGATCGTATCCATGTCTGTCGTGCTTGTGCTTGCCAATGTCGGAATACTTGCGATCGGCTTTCAATTTTGGAGAAAGCATAGACGGGTGCTTGGTGCAGCATGCTGGCTGTTCTCCGTATTTTGCTTCTATTTGATCTCCATCATGATCAACAAGACGTTCTTATGATGGTCATGTCCTGATCAAAAAGCTTGATCGTCTCCCGCATGACGGACAACGGGGCAAAATCCTTGAGCTGCGCGCTATGCGCTGACTCAAGGATTTTTGTGCTTCACCCTGCATTGAGCCGCTTAAGCCGTTCCTATCTGAATGGAGGAATCCCTTTGATCATTCATGTACTCGTTGCAGATGATGATCCGAATATTGTAACAATGCTGCGCCTTGTGCTGGAATCGGAACAGTATCACGTCTTCGACGCAAGTGATGGGCAAGCTGCAGCACGTATCCTGGAGCAGGAAACCATACATATTGCAATCGTGGATGTGATGATGCCGCTAAAGGACGGATGGACCTTATGTGCCGAAATTCGCCAGCAATATGATATTCCGGTTATGATGCTGACCGCGCTGGGGGAGCTTGAAGACAAAGAGCAAGGATTTGCAGCCGGCACCGATGATTATTTGGTGAAGCCATTTGAACCGAAGGAACTGTTATTCCGCATGAAGGCGCTGCTTCGTCGGTATCAAATTGTCTCTGACAGCCTCATACGTATTGGTGCAACGACTATAGATCGTCAAAGCTATACGATAACCACATCCGGTGCAGAGCATACACTCCCACGCAAGGAGTTTGAGCTGTTGGCTCAGCTTTCTTCCTATCCGGGGCGCATCTTTACTAGAGAACAACTGCTTGCTTGGATATGGGGTGCCGACTACGAGGGAGATAGCAGAACCATAGACGTACATATTAAGCGTCTACGTGAGCGCTTCCCTGAAGATTCGAGCGATTTTCGCATCACGACGATTCGAGGTCTTGGCTACAAATTGGAGGTTCATGAGCCTTGAAAACACTCTATACTCGAATTGTATTCTTTTCCGCCGTTATCGTCTTTATCAGCTTCGTGTGCGGCGTTTTTCTCGCGAATATTGCACATAATCAGGCGATCTCGAGCCATTATGAGCAGAAGATGGAGAAGGTTGGCCAAGCACTGTCCCACATGAACAGTATGCTGTCGGCTGGTACCCATTCGACGGATGAGGCCCTTTCGAACCTAGCTGAGCTAGGGTATCAATTGTATCTTGTTGATCCGGAACACCATGTGAAAACATTCGGCAGACCTTTTAAGCACGCAGATATTGCCTCTAAAGATATTGATAGTGTGCTTACAGGCAATACGTACCTCGGCATGCTTAAGCAGGGTGAATGGAGCAGCCTGTTCGTTCCCGCTATATTCGAGAACCGACTTGCGCTCAGCCATGGCATACCACTTGTCATTAATGGAGAACGTCATGCCTTGTTCATCCGTCCCGACATGGTGCAGCAGACTGAAGAAGTTCGCGTCCTTATTGCCGTGCTGCTCATTTCTACCTTCGTCATTAGTTTGGTGCTCATATCTGTGAAGACACGCTATCTGGTCAAGCCGCTTCAACGGCTAACTCGCGCTACGATGGAACTGGAGAAAGGCAACTATGAGGTGAAACTGGATCTTCATCGCAATGACGAAATCGGGGAGCTTGCAAGGCGGTTCACGGTAATGGCTGGCGCACTCGGTCAGCTCGATTCTGTACAGAAGCAGTTTGTAGCGAACGTATCCCATGAAATTCAATCTCCATTGACCTCCATACAAGGTCTAGCCCAACAGTTGATGGATCATCCACTGCCGCCAGAGCAGGAACGACGCTATTTGCATATCATTGCAGAGGAATCACGGCGCTTATCCGGCATTAGCCGGCAGCTACTGACTCTCGCCTCGCTGGAACGAGGTAAGGAGATGATGAAGCAGGCGCCTATCCGGCTGGATGAGCAGCTGCGCGAGGTCATTATACTGCTGGAGCCGCAATGGGGCATAAAGGACATGGAGCTGAATCTCCAACTCGATCAGGTGATATGGATAGGAGATGCTGGATTGCTTCATCAAGCATGGACGAATCTGCTGACGAATGCGATTAAATTCACTGCGCCGCAAGGAACAATTACGGTACGATGCCATCAACAGGGAGAAGACATTATCATAGTTGTATCTGATACGGGGAGAGGAATTCCTCAAGACGTACTTCCGCACATTTTCGAGCGATTTTACAAATACAACGAACATGTGGAGCCAGGACAAGCACAACTAGGCACAGGTCTTGGTTTAGCGATCGTCAAACGAATTATTGAGTTGCATAACGGGACGATTAGTGCATTAAGCGAATCAGGAAAAGGCACGACCTTCACCGTCCGATTAGCTGCCTCAGACAAACACAGAACATGACCTCGTTGTCATGTTCTGTTCATATTGGGTTCATACAACTGCGGTACACTCCTATCATCCATGCGAATGACACTACAAAGGAGAGAGTTTACTGTGAAAAAACTGTATTACACTTCATTCTTTTATGCCATTCTTGGCCTTATATCGGGTATCTTTTACCGAGAGTTCACGAAAGTAAACGAATTCATGGATTACACAGCGCTAAAACCGCTGCATACTCATATTCTCGTCTTGGGCTTTCTGTTCTTCCTGCTGGCTACCCTGCTCGCGAAGCAATTCCGTGTACATGAGGTTCGTTCATTCAAAGGCTGGTACTATGTATACAATATCGGCCTGCTTATTACAATTGCCGCAATGACGGTGCGCGGTCTTCTGCAAGTAAATGGAACAGATATGAAGGGCTTGAGCCATATGGCAGGCCTCGGACACGCTGTATTGGGAGCAAGCATTATTTGGTTCATGATCTTGCTGGGTAAAAAAATTAAGGAATAGCTTTACACATACCGAGCATAGCGGAAGGCTGCACCGGCTCCCCCATCAGGAGTAAGGGCAGCCTTCTTTGATTGAGACAGACGACTGATTTGTCCAACTTTGATTTCAACTGCACGACGATACAATTACAATTGCTGCATTAGCAGCTGCCAGAGCTTTCAATGACAGTTGCCCCTGTCGTCCCTGCATGGTACGTGTTGTTGTGATTTTGCGCGTCTCTTGTTGATTCTTGACGGGAACTGTAGCAGGTTCCTTGCCATCCTCCCGGACATTCTGAGCAATACGCTCTATAGGACACCAGCGTCGTACGATCCACATGAGTGGATTGCTGTACTTGGTGGGCATCATGATGTTCATTCATAGGTATCACCTCCTACTCGTTATAAGGTTCGCTGAAATAATTTGCAGTATGTTTAGAAATATTAGGATTTGTGGTAAGAAACGCAATAAAAAAGACCTCTCTTACGGGAGGACGATCTACCGTAATGAGAGGTCTTCTGTATCAGCTGAATCACGATCATCGAATCAAGCTGTGCGATTCAATTCTATAATTATAGTTCAAGTACTCGACTAGTCGTCACACTTCTCTGCTTTTCCCGCATCTGTAGCAGTACGGAAGCTGGAGCCGCAGCCGCATGTCGCTACCGCGTTCGGGTTGTCGATCGTGAATTAGTCGAATAGCTGTCGATAGGCAAAAACCGCGCTAGATCAACGTTTCGAGACATTTTCGAGGGTGACTAATTGCGTTTACTACTGTTAATGTTCTGCCTCTTGTCCGGCAGATGTCGCTGCCACTATTCTACCCGAATGATTCACGAATTTCAAATCATTTCCTCTTCTCCCGCAAGTGCCTGCGCGTACGCCTGACCGATGATCTCGTCAAGCGAGCCGAGAATATCAGCCTTGCTGTTCGGATGGGCTTCCATTACTGCGTTTATCACCGCGACGATCTCGTCAACCGGCTTCGTTAAATCGATCAAGCATTTCAACATCGGCACTGGTTCCAAATCGTTTCCCCTCTCGTAAATAGAAAAGCCCGCGACATATGCCGCGAGCCTGTTCGTGTATTATTTATTTGCGGATAGCTCCGCTTTTTGGCGTTCGAGTTCTGCGATTTCCTTCGTAAGCGTTTCGTTTTTACCCTTTAAATCTTCGATATATTTTAAATCCCCTTTATATGCGTCACTATCTTCATATTTGAGTCCTTTGTATATCTCGAAGGTTTCATATGACTTTATGGACTTTTCAATCGCTGCCTCTCTTTTTTTAATGTCCTCCTCGTTAATCTGAATCTCTTTTCGCTTTCCAGCTAACAAGTTATCTATTTTTCCTACACTCTCAGTGGTCGGCTCACTTACCTTCGCCGCCTCTTGTGTATCATTGGTTGAGTTCATACGTACAACACCGCCCTTATATGTAACTGCAAATCCCGTTATCTCGCCTACTTCGCGAACAGGTGCATATGTAACACCGTCAATTATGACCGCTGGACTCTTCGTCTTCTTACCGTCAACCTCGATTTGTACCTCTTTCGCGACCTTCTTTCCAATCAGAGAGGAACCGGCCGCACCCGCAACCGATCCCGCAAGTAATAACGATACCGCAATAGTAACAATGATTCCTTTTTTCACTACAACCGCCCCTTTACTTAGTGTTTCGAAAATTATACCAAGAAAAGCAAGCAGTTTGTGGATTTATTTTCCTTACTTCGGAATATTGACGGTCGCCAGGACTGACCCATTTCGATTGTATAATTTCAAGTTGCGTGTCCCTGGATCAAACGCAAGCGATACACCATACTCCGAATGTGTGTGATCAATGTCGGCCTTTCCCCGAATCTGTGTATTAAGATTGTTCAGCTCTGATTGTAATCCTATAATGTTGGACATGTTAATGCCACGGCTGAATTGGACATTCGATTCAAAAACGGTGGGCGCTATACCACTGTTGATAGAGATGCCGTTTTTCGCGTTCATGATAAGATCACTGGACGTCGCGAGTATTTGCCCTTGCCAACCGCCGCCGGAATCGTTAAATCCGATACCCGCGATACCTTGATCACTGTCCGTCTGAATCGATATCCGCGAAGCTCCGGACGAGTCCACCGCACGGAATCCACGTTGATCTAATTCGATTCGGCGACCGCTGGCGGCTGTTCGGACGAGTCCGCCAGTGAACGTTGTGCCGTCGATCTCCCCTCGGAATCTCCCGTTCCCCGCGTACATATTCCCAGCGGTATCAACCGTAAACATGCCATTTCCAACGTTGATTGATGAACCAACGATTTTACCGCCGCTAAAATCCGAGCTGTTTATCTTCGCCCAATTCGCGGTCAGACTGTTCGCGAGTAAATTACCTTTCATGTCGAGGTGGAACCGGAACGGGCGGCCTCTCCACTTTGGATAAGTCCTCTTTTCGTGGATCCTGCTCACAGCCGAGAATATTCCACGTTTGCTGATAAGAAATGCGTGTAAATATCCGCCTACGCACTCATCCGCTAAATGTTCGTAGGTACTCGCGACAACTTTGTCGATATCAATAGCACCGTCTCCATTCAGTTGCTTACCGATGAATGCAAGTGCCTCGGTTGAATGTGCAGCGACAGTGAAGATTTGTTTATCCTCCGGTTCTTGACGATCAATCTCGAAGTCGTTCCCGTAATGCATCTGATAGAATGCTGGAACATCTGATTCGAGAGTAAAGATGTACAGCCCCAATTCTATGCCATGCCCTTCTTGGGCTGCCTGGTTATCTTTATTGGCCTTGAAGTATTCTTTGTAATACCCCCGAGCAATATCGCGAATCAATTCGATGGAGTTGTCCGGTTTGATAGCATCGAATACTTGTACGCCCAACTCCGCATCCCCGCTAATGAAAATTACCTTATCGCCGATTTGTCGGATCTTTTGAAATTCATCAGTCACGAGATAGCTCTTCCCGTCGATTTCGGTGCTGACGCGACTATCCGCCCAAACATGAATATTCCCCTCGTTGAATAAAGAAACACACAAACTCACTCCACCGACTCCCCTTTCGATAAAAAGAAAAGAGCGCCCCGACTCTGGGACGCCCTATGTAGTTATGAATCGTATTATTTCAAGCCGTTGATTCTTGCGTGTGCTTTTTCTTGTCGGAACTCCAACGTATACTCACCAACGAGCATTCCTTGTGTCTTATCGCCTGTGATACCAAGTAGCTTATGATGGAAATCGCGGCCGTTCAGCGGTCTAATCATCACGCGATTCGTGTCAATCATGAGTAACTCGTCCGGCTTAAGGTTATCGTTCATGACAATCGGGAACATGCCGAAATCATTTACGATGTGGTCGACCTTCTGCCCGCGACGCGTTTCGGATTGGACAATGCGAATCTTGTCGTTTTGCAAATTGCTAATCGCCAGCTTTTGAGTAGCCGGTACGACCAGTGCGTATTGACCACCGCTTGAGAATCCGCCAGTGTTGTAGATTTTTTGGGAAACCCCGTTAATCATATCAACGCTGATCGGTTGCCCTTTCGCGTCCGTAATGTTGGATTGGATAAAGCTGCGGATTCCGCGCATTTGACGGTGGTGTCCGTCGTCGAAGCGCAAGCCGTTGATAATCGCTTTTTCGAGTTGCAATGCGAGTTCGAGTTGCTTCTTTGCTTTTTCATATTCATACTCGCTTTGAACGCCGTATTGTGCGATTGCTTCCGCCGTTCCCGTAACCTTGACGCTGTCGTCGAAGATTTGCGTCATGTTCTCCACTTTCTTACGTGGCTTGTATCGAGGATCGCGAGCATCCGCGCCTTCTTCGCCACGCACGAACAGGAACTCGATCTCGCTGTCCTTCGTAATGGCTGCGGCTGAAGAACCGCCGTATCCGCGAACAACCGTCAACGTCTTGGTTGCCTCGTCCACTTTGTTAACTAGCATATGCTCTTCGTTAACGCGAACGATTGCACCGTCACGGAAAGGTTCTGTTTCTGCGACCTTAATTTCCGCCGCAGTAACGTCAGAAACCGCCGCCGTCACTTTCGATTTCGTCGCAAACATTTCGTCTTCGTACCACGTATGTGTCGTTGAAATGACCGGATTTGAGAATCCGAGCAGATTAAGCATTGGCGTCTGGTACGGGTTTAATAGAAGAATCTCATCAACTACGCTTTCTTTTTTGCCAACTAAGTCCGGGGAATATACCATTGTCATAATTATTTACCTCCAAATAGTCTTTTTAATTTTGTATAAGCCGCCATGTCGCTAGGGTTGCCGCTCCGTGCTTTTTCCGCGGCTTCTTCAAGCTCCGATTGTTGCGGCTCGCGCTTTCTACCTACATCAATAGGATCGCCGATTGTCTTAGGTTTTTGCTTCACGGAGGAAAGCGCATCAAATACACTATCCAAACCGGTAACGCGACCGTCGTCATCAACATCTAACGAGGATAAATTAATTAAGCCTAGTAACTTGGCCGGATCTGAATATCCGCGTTCTTTAGCCGTCGCCATAAATTCATAATGAAACCTCTGCGTACGAGTCTCGACCTTCGCTTCATTTAGGGCTCTCTCCAATTGTTCGCGCTCTTGACTCCATTGGGCTTGCAGCGCGCTTACGTCTTCTTGCGTAAAAGTTTTCATTTCCTCTTGTCCACCTGTTTCCAGCGTAGATTGTTGCTCTTGTGACAATTACATCCCCTTCTTCCATCGAAATTTAAAATTCTTGAGCCGATTGTATCCGCCCGCCTTGATATATCTTTTTACAGAAGGAGCAAGCTCCCTCCGCGATTTCCAACGCACCGGTACCACCTCCTTTAACGCGACACGAATCACTTACTAATTTCAAGTAGTCCGGTAATCAGTTCGGCGGCACCCTCTACGCTTGATGAAAGTTTCAAATCATCCGCTTTCCATTTTTGTAGATTTGCGGACGCATAATTTCCGATCCACATTAACGATTCGATAGCGGCATCAAAATCATTTAAGTATGACTCTGGCGAGTCGCGATCAAACGTATGGAACGGTGTAATGACGTTGTTTGGCTTAAACACATCGACTCTCTCGTAACGTTTGCCGCCTTCTACGAACGAACTATGCTTCACGTATACCGTCCTAGGCTTCTTTGCCATCGAATTACGCCTCCTCGACTAAGGAAATGTCTTTCGCGATCATTCCTTTATCACTAGGTTCGAGACGGTATTCTACGCTGACACCATCATTTAGGGCTTTGAACCCGTCCATTTTGATGTTTGACCAATGAACAAAGGCATCTTGTCCGTCTTCACCAGTAACAAAACCGTAGCCCTTTTTGACGCTGAACCACTTAACCGTTCCCTTTGTCTTCATTTCTCCCTCGTCCCCTTCTCTTTGCGATTTAATAACGATGGTATGACATATCGCCGCGTGTATCGTAAATTAATATCCCTGCCGAATGTGAAGAACCGTACGCATCCGTACGCATAAATGACGCGCGCCGTAATGAACTTATGCTCCGGATCATTCCGCCCTGGTACGCAAAACGTGACGCGTAGACCGTCGTCCGCTTTTCGTCCGCGCATCTGACCGCCTCCTCATATCCGTAACGTAAAGTTCGAAATACCTACAACGTTCCACTTCCTCGCGCCAATACTTGCAGCGCGGATCGGATTCGGTATGTAACGCCTGCATTAATGCGCACGTACGGTCAGTGTCGATAAAGTCGCACCGCATACACACGCGCTCTCTCATCTCGTCCATTTCTCACCTCTAACTGCTCTCACAGCCTCGCGAACCTGTCCTCGTCTAACCTCGTCCCGGCAGGTAGTGCAATACTTCTGACGGTTAGACTTGCGGACAAATGGGCACTTGCATCGAACGCAATTGTCCGATTGAATCGATGCACTACTTCCCCAATAACGCGATTCCAATAACGGCTCCGCAGGAAGGACGCTCTCCTCAAAGTAGCGGCATCGAATATCGTCTGGTTTTCTGCACTCGCGGAAGAACCGGCAAGTTAGTTCGTTGTCTAATTCGAGAAGACACCGATTAGGCTCGGTGAAGTTTGCGCACTGTTCGTGGGCGAGCTTTTGAATCCGTTTAATAGTTGACAAATAATGACCTCGCATGATAATGTATTATTGGATAATAATGACCGTTTTTCTTATAGATTAAAAAAGAAAATGCTAAGAGTATAGTCGTTCGGACATCTTAGCACGGCGGATAGCCTCTTGAACTTCATCACCAGTCACATCGTAATGTAGCGCGATTCGCGTTCTCGTGTGACGCGTAACAGGTCGTTTTCCCGTTTCAATTGCGGATAATGTTTTCGGGCTAATGCCGATTTTCTCCGCAAACTCTCTTTGTGATAATCCTTCATGCAGTCGGATAGCTAGAACCGCATTCCCATCCATCCCATTAACCTCCTTTGTAATTGATTTCCGTATTTCTCTACGTAGCCCCTAAATAAAAAGCCATGCTCGGCGTATTAAGGGCTTATACTACATACTGGAATTAAGTTCGATTACACGATCGTTTGTTCGTCTGTTTCTTTCCCTAGATAACATCCTATCGCGAGTATGTTGGCAAACTGACATCTTTTTATTTTTGGGATGATTCATCACGTCACATGCGTTTTGTCGTCCCGGTTGTTTGCTATGAGAATAAAATCCGTTGCCACAAACGACACACTTTCGCACTCTTCGTAACTCGATTCGTTCAATTGCATGACGGACGTTAATCGGAGTCCGGCGCTTGCTGTCGTTGGTACGATTCCAGGCGCTTCCGTCGGCATATCTCCGGATAAATGCGTCCGGCCGTTTCTTTATCTGTGTCAGATTGGCCGCCAGTTCCTCGACTGACATCGAAGAATCATCGAACAAAACGTCTTCGATTGAATTGTCGCGGGTAATCGAGTTTTCCGATATAATTCCCTTTGCTTTCTTCGTAGGCCACTCACCCCCATCGTTCCCTTCCGATTCTTTATCGAGGATTAGCGAAACCTCCGTTTTCTCTCGTTCTTTGTTGTCCCGATATTCCTTTTCCGCATTGTATACCGGATACTCGGCGTAGTGCTCGTCCACTTGGTCGATATCCATTATGTAGTCGGCTAGTACGTCAGCTATCGAATACATCCGCGCTCCTTTCTTCTTCAATAAGTCGGGATGCCGCATTTCCCATACGCCCAATCTATCGCGATCCCCTCCGGCTTCAACTATCTGTAGGACGATTTCCTCGGTCAAGATGCGAACGAGTTCGGGACGCTCGTCGCGTGCTACGTGCTTGTTTTCGATAACAAATTCCGCGACTCGTTTAGTGATGTCAGATTTGAGTGACAACTGATCCCCTCCTAAAATTTGCGGCTCGGATACCATTGTTACTATTACTTCTTGTATTACTCCACTGAATCCGCGACTAGATATACTCACATATACTCCTAGTTCCTCATATCCTTCCTCGCGCTTCTTTTCATCTATGATCTATTCTTTGTATAAAGTGCGCACGCGAGGTATAGTGTATTTCTATACCGAGCGTTATCTTTTATCTTTTCTTGTCCGCGAGGATATGTGATCTTCATATCCGATGCGTAATGTTTTGTTTCTCTTTTACTACTTTCTCTTTTACTACTTTCTCTTTTTACAGTAGGCGCAGGACATACTATGCATCGTATGCCCAGGACATACTATCGGTAGTAGGCGCAGGACATACTATCGTAACTACACAGCCCTCCTTCCGCGCCTGCTTTGTCGATCGTAAACGGATAGATCCGGCATAATAACCTCGCCCATTTCGTCAACAACGTATCCATCCTCTGTTATCCGCGGACAATATGAAGGGAAATACCATTTAAAACGGCGCAGTCCTTCGAATCGATCCGCCACACGAATAATTCCGTTCGTCTCCAATATACTCGCGAGTGTCTTTACACGGTTCCTATCGATTCTTAACGTATCCATTATCGCTTCATATGCTAGGAAGCACGCACCGAATCGATCATTATACGAACCATCTGCGCGCATTTTATTACCGTCGATATACGACTGAAGTAGAAAATAAAAGGCGACAACGTCTCGGATTTCAGGTTTACGTTTCTTACCGGCATACACGACGTCATACGCTTCGTTTATGATTCGCGGGAAAACTTTACGGATTAACTCGCGGTTATAAACTTCGTACCCTTTTGGACTATCGAGCAAGACTTCTTTATCGTTAGGCATCGGTTTTCTATCCTTATGCTCTGGTATTGTAGGTTCGTTCATGTTCTACTCCTCCCCTTTTAGGTTTGTTTGGCGTTCCCTTTCGCATAGTTAGGAATAGATAGCGCGGCTATTCGCACAACCGCGCCTTTACGGATCGACACGAAAATATGTCTTTTATTAATTCGCCTGATTCACAACACTTTCGAAAAACTCTCTTACCGCATCCAAAAACTTATCCTCGCCAGTTTCCTCATATCGTTTGAAGTTATCCACGACCGGGGATAGTTCGTCTATGAACTCCAATGTCAACTCTCGGAGTATAGTCGTGTGCGCTAATGCCGGGTCTTTACTTGCTTTGTTTCTCATCGCATCAATTGCGGAGTAGAACTCCTTAAAATCAGTCGATTTTTTATTCCCCAGGTTGGATACAAGTGAACTCAAGGCGTACATCTCATTAAGATAATGCACGTATCGGGCAGCTCCTTCACGAGCTAACGGAATTCCATTCTGAGCAAAAGCCTCAACCAACCATCTTTCTTTTTCCTTCATCTCTGCACGATGCTTAAAATCGATTATGTTAGTCATAAATTATTGCTCCCTTTATATTCATAGTTTTTCAATGAATTAAATAGGATTTATCGGCGCAGCTAATCGTGAAAACTGCGCCATATCCTAATTAGACAGCGTCGTTTAACTCTTCGTACTCATCGTCGCTATCTATTGTTTTGAAAACGAAGCCTAACTCCTCCATCGCGCACACTAATGAATTTGTTCGTATTGTTTGCCCATCAGCCCACGACGTAATTCGATATGTAGAGTTTCCAAGGGATTCGGCAATCGCCTTTTCTGTATTGACTGATGTGCCTCCTTTCAACTCCTTCATAGCAAACTTGAATAGTTCGTCTATCGTATCAAACTCAACCCTTCCGCTCTTTCCAAGTGCATAAATAGACATCTTGCCCGGTTCCGTCCCAAAAGCGCGAAGCATAGTAGAATCTCCAAACCTCGGCGTTGACAAAATTGCATCTACTTCCGATGATATCAAATACGGAGTGTACCCCATTTTTTCAGCGATGTTTAAAGCCTGATGCGCCGCGTCCTTCACTCTATCATAGCCTGGAATGCTAAAGTACACATGTCCACTTTCGGGGCAGTACACCTCTATAGTTCCCTCATTTAAAGCCACACCGTAATATGCTTCCTCCGAATCAACGTCATCAAGCGAAGCTACTTCTTTACGCGTTGCGCGCCACTCCTCTGCAACTTCCTGCTCAACCAAGCGCAAATACATCCGGTATCCATTTTCGATGACTCTAGCCGACCTTACGGGATTCCCCTTCTCGAATCTGCTTAATGTCGAAGGACTAACCCCGATGTTCCGAGATGCTTCCGCAATTGTCACGCCAAGTGCCTCGCGTTCTTCTTTAAGTTCTCCGCCAACTTCCGCCCATTCTCCGGCTTGCTTTACTGCTACGTATTCCTCGCGAGATACCAAGTTCGTTTCCATCGTTCATCGTCTCCTTTTATGGTTGATTTCGATAATATGGAGCAATCGTTATTAGTCCAACATTACTAAAACCAGTCACTAGGCGGATCGTTGACGAATTGCTCGCCCATAACGCGTATTTTTTGAACAATCGTAAGCTCGTAATCATTGATTCCTGGGATTAAGGCGTCCTGTGACGTTGTCTTAACGTCTAGCACCTCACCCAAAACGATGATATCTGCGAGACGTTGCATGACAAGCGGCGCTTCTTCCTCTCCAACAAACTCAGCCACGAACTTAACGTAGATACTTTTCGCCTCTTCCTCATTATTCGCGTAAATGAGAGCGGGATGTGTCGGATCGCTTAATTCCGGTATGGTATACGCAGGAACATCCACGTGCGAACCGCCGTCTAACGTCTGGAACGTGTAGGGATCGCTGCTTAATACGAGTGCATACAGCTTTTTACCTTCCGGAATTGCCGTTGTTGTGCCTTTACCACCTGTAATCACTTCGAAGATTGGTTTTGTCACTTTTCATCGTCTCCTTTTATTTAAGTTTGATTGTCGTCGCCTTGATAACGTCAGCCTATCGCCAGCTTGTCCGTTACATGACGATCACCCCTTTCGGTGGAATCGTTTTGCCCTCATATTAGATAGTGCCTCCAAGTATTAGAAATTGGGACATAAGCTTCAACTACTCAATAAGATAATTCGTGCGAGAAATATCCAATTGGGCACTCTACTATATGTACACACAAAATTTATTGATTTTGCGACATCACCCTTCTCTTTATGTATGCACACTATTTTTAAAATTTGGGACACGTTATTAATACCTGCTCAATACGCAGTTTCATGGGACATCGCGGCCTATATTATATATAGGTGTACGCGAATTAAAAATTGAGACATTGCGTTCATATATAATATCCGTTCGCACCCTCCATTTATGGGACACCGCGCCCATAATAATTTATATAAGACGGGGCGACATCGCCTCGATTGGGACATTCTCGCGATTATTTTTCGCATTCACGATGACACCCGCCAGATGTGACGGAGTATTCCGTTTGCGATTCGACTGATACGAGTTTATCTATCGTTGTCCACCTCCTACTTAATATATGGTACAGGCAAGTTCATTTTTGCGACATTGCTAGCCGGATTTATCATCCGACATTAAATAGTACCGATGAGAGAGTACGCGTTGGGCATTCGTGATAAAATTTCATGCATTTTATTTTCAGTCCCTACTATACCAAACGCAGTTTTTACACATGTGGGGCATTTTATAAAAAATAAGTGCCGACCGAAATTGGCCTCCTGTAATTACGACAGGCTCGATTCTCATTTTGTACAAACATCGCAAAAATTTTCGCCCTACTTAACATATGCGTTCAACAAATCCTATCGTGGGACATGGCTCGCGTATTTTTTCGTCATTACGATAATAGACACCTCCGGACGTTATTACGTACGCCTTTGCGGAGCATATTCGCCTCTCTACTATATATAGACCACATGAAAACGCGATTTTGCGACATCCCATCCGAAAAATCTTTCGTAGTAATATACGAGGTAAATTCGATTTTCAGACACTTCATAGCGAAATTTCCCACGTAATGCATTGTACAAACCTATTTTCGAAATCGTACACCTCTAAACTGGACTTCGTAAGGATAATAGACAATGGCTCGACTTTCGTACAAAATTTTTCTCCCTAATGTATATAACGAAGCTACTTTCAATTTCGTACACTTGCCTCTACATTACTAATCGCCAAGATTCTGCGAAGATGGGACATCGTCAATGCATTATTACAAGTAAAGGTGACAATCGTACACTCGCACTTAAATAATGTATTGCCATATTCTCGCGAGTTTGCGACATCGACTGTCCCTATTTATTACTAACAGTGAAATTTGATTTTCGTACACCTACGAGAAAAATATTTTTGGTCATATTGGTTTATACGACGGTTTTTTATTTCCGCACACTTTACCGAAAAATATAGTTGCGAACATATGTTTCCAATGATAATATGGAAATAGACGGAGAGCTGCTTGTTACCCTCCGCCTACGGATCTAGTATCACGAAGCAGTTGCCGCCACTCCGCGAGTGTGCAATCAAACGTTTGCCGCCGCTGATTGCGTTGTGACCACGTTTCGCGCCGCAGTCACGAATCTATGTGAACCGGTCGTTTCCGTTCGGGCGTTGCCGCGCCCACGACCGAGGGATTTGCGTAGTTATTACCGACGGAATGTTGGCGCAGACCGTCGGCGAATACTGTCATTTCAAATGACGGCGACTTTTAGTCTTTAAAGGCTTTTATTCGAACTCCCCTCCCCGTAGTGCGTTGGCGCGCATGAAGGTTCATCGGGGAACCTCGTGCCAAGTCTGGTACAAGGTCTAACTCACGGCTTCGACAAACTCGAAGTTGTAATCGACAGACCAATCATGGTAATGACGAATGAAATCGGAAAATGATAATTTCTGCATGAAGTCGAGGACTCGCGATATGAGCGCGGGCTCATCGGCTTCTTTTCGTTTTACCTCACCGAGCCATAATCCGGCCTTCGTAGTGACGTATACGTCGGTTCCTTCCTTCTCGCGCACATGATACATCCACATGACGTCTTCCTCGATTACGACGAGGTAGTCGTCCGCGACTAAGTACCCGTTTAGATACACGATTTCATATCCGAGATCAAGTTCGAATACTGCCCGTTTCATGCCGCGCTCACCTGCTTCACGATGAAGCCGAGTCTCACCATTTGATCGTAAGTCACCGTAACCACTCCGGCGACTTCGTCGGCCAACGTCTGCGGCGCGATGTTATGTATAACGTTTGGAAGGAATACCGCCCGTTTTACGCGAGTCCGATCGAGGCACGACTTCGACGGATCGATCCAAGACACTTCGTAGTTCCCCGTCCGGCAGTTCCGGTAATATCCGACTTCGTATCCGATACCACCGCGCAAGAGGAATCGATTACGCCAGATGTTACGGACGAGTCGAACATACCGCATTCCGCCTTTGATACTACGCTCCAGGTCGTTCAAGTAAATAGCTCGCGGATCTTCTTTATAAAGAGTGATTGCGCTGCTAATCATGTAAATGCGTGCTTCTGCGGAGCCGTATTCCTCGGCATCCACTTCGAGAACCTCGTTGAGCATTTCGACAGTTCGTTGAGCCTTTTCGAGCAAGCGTGTGTAGCGTTGGTTAATTGTTGTCATATCGTTAATCCCTCCTAATTATTTTGCATAGGCAAACAAACGTTCCATATTGTGGACGTACACTACGCATGTTATGATGTATTTACAGTTAGTCAACATGGTGACATGTCAACTACTTGTGCACCCTTTGAACCCTATTATACTTATCTTTGTCAATATGTCAACTACTTGTGCATATATTTTAGGAGGATATTTTTCTATGATTAGATTTCGCCTTGGGGATATTATGAAAGAACGTAATTTGAAGAATAAAGACGTTGTTGAGTTAACGGGGATAAGCCGAAATACCGTTACGACACTAGCGGCAAACGCGACGGCTCGGATTGATTTTGAAACTATCGATAAGTTGTGTAACGGCTTGAAGATTAGACCAGAAGTCTTGTTCGAATATGCTCCAGATAGAGAATAAAAAACTCTCTATAATGCCATGCTAAAGAAGGAGGATTGTGGTATGAAATTAAAGATGAATCTCTTGGAGAATGCACATGATTTTATCAATTCCTCACTTACATACTACAGTTATGCAGAAGATAATGAGCGGATGTGGAAAATAGCATTTATTAATATAGTCCAAGCATTAGAGCTAATGGCAAAGGAAAAATTAAGACGAGTAAATAACTTCTTAGTTTATGAAAATATAGATAACCCTAAAAATACCATTTCGTTATCCATTGCTCTTGATAGGTTGATAAAAATTTTAGAGATAGAATTAGATCCTAAAGATATAGCTAATATAAAAAAAGCGATTCAATTAAGAAATCAGATGATGCATTACGAAATAGAATATTCTGTTCATGAGCTAAAAGCAAAATATTGTAGGCTTTTTGAGTTTGCTACCTCGTTTCACACGAGATTCCTTGATTCCGAATTGCACGCTTTCATTTATGAAGATCTATGGGAGATTGAAGCCGATCTAATGACGTATTTTAGATCTCGTCTAATCTTATACAACTCAGAAGAAGTAGCCCCTAAATTTGTGAGAGAAATGTTAGATGCTCAGTATATTATTGAATATATAATCGCGGGTGAAGTGTTTCCTAGAATAAAATACGGAGATGAGCCTGATAAGCGCCATTCTAGGGGAAGATGTGAAGATTGTGCCGTCAATCATGGAGAATATCACGTTCCTGGATGTGATTGGGAGCGATGCCCTAAGTGCTTGGGTCAAGCAATCTCTTGTGGGTGCGATGATGTAGGAGAACGTGAAGAAAGCGCCGCAGACGGTATACAAGTGCAAGTAAATACTTAATGTGTGAAGCCCCGTTGAATAAAACGGGGCCTTTTTCGTGTGACTTACGTTCAATCACACACGTTATAATTTAAAGTTGTTTAGTGGCGTAAATTTATTATGTTGTTCCGTAATATCATGCGAGAACATTTCGACGTATACGCGAACCATCTCGATACATGAGTGACCTAGTATCTTTTGCAACGAGAACACGTCTCCACCGCGCATTAAATACATCTTCGCGAACGTGTGTCGGAAGGTATGCGGAGAAATTCGCACCCCTTTAATATTCGCAGAATTTGCGTAATCCAGAACAGCGTCTTGGATAGTTCTCCGTCTTAATTGATCGCCTTCGATATTAACGAAAATATAATCATGCTCTAACGTACCTCTTCGATCTAAGTAGTATTCCAGGTACATAGCTAACGTATCGCTAAACGGAACAAATCTTTCTTTACTGTATTTCCCAAGTACATAAATAGTACGCTGATCCCATAGTATGTCTGTAAGTTTAAGCTCTAGTGCTTCGTTCAATCTGACTCCCGTATCTAACAATAGCAATATAAACAAAAAATTTCTCTCACCAACAAAAGTCCCTCGATCTATAACGTCAAACATCCGCGTAATCATTTTTTCGTCAAGGGTTCTTATCACCCTTTTCGTTTCTTGCAGCCTACCAAAGCCAGCTACTGGATTTGATTTAATTATGTCTTGAACTTGCAAATATCTAAAAAATGCTTCTATTGCTCTTAAATACTTATTTATGGTCGGTGGCTTATTACCCTTTTTCTTCCTTTCCTCAATAAATTCATGAATGTCTTCTGTTATTACGTCTTCTGGCACGAGGACATCGATCTCCTCTAAGAAAGTAACAAACGGCTTTAAAGTGTGTCTATAATACTCAATTGTCTTTTCACTTACGTTCTTAGTGCTCTTGGTTCGAATGAACTTCTCAACCGCTTGATAAATCGTTATTTTGCTTAAATCCTCTTTCTCCTCGACGTAGTACATTCTACGTTCACGATAGCTGCTAATTTTGATCATCTCCCCAATCATCAATACTAGAATCATTGACGCAGATTCGAGAGAATAAACGTGATTAATGTAATACGTTAGACGATATTTCGCGTGCTCTCGCTTAAAACAAGCGGCGAATTAGGCGTCTTACTATCGAGGGAATAGAAAACCATTAGCGGGAAGTCTAACGTATTACTTGCGAGGGGACTTATCCATCGCGGACAACATCGAACGGCGGAAGCCGCGTAGGCTCAGCGGAGCCGATTTGCTTTTATCTTTGCATTCTCGATGTGCTGAAGCACTGCGTAAATGCGACGTTAATATACGATATCTGTACGATCGGTTCGCGCAGAACTGCCGATGAATACGAGAATACCTCCGACATACGCAGCGACTGTGGGCGGTACGATGCACGCTGAATTTACGGCAAATTAGCGGCTTTACATGCTCGGAGGGGTAAACGGTCAAGCGGTGCATTAGAACGCCTAGAATAACGTAGAATTGACGGGTAGCGTACGGATTATGCGGGGAATTGACGAGGGTATTGTCATTTTAATAATACGCATAAATAATGCGTGTTAAATTTCGTTATATATCTTTACATACGTAAAGCTCGGTATTATAATACTAATAAAGGTATTCTCAATACCCTTTTAGATATTAAAAATATCTTGTGCATGGTTTAGAGTAATTAATAGAGACGCCACTGGAATGACGCCTCTATAGCTAAGAGATAGAATTTTTTAAATCATAACTAAGCAACCCGCCAATCCTCCAAGATTATCAGGGTTGTTTTTTGCTGTTTTGAAGTGAAATAATAGTTACAATTGAACTTATGAGTACAACTACAAATGTTCCAAATGCGATCATTAACGTAATAGATTCGAATACCGACAATTTATAATCTCTCCTCGCGGTATCTCTTAGCTAATAAGTATTATACAATATATTCTTACAATCTCCTAATCTTTTTATTCATAATTTTGGTATCCCCTATTAGTTTGTACACCCAAATTAACCTATGAGTTATTTTGAGTATACGGAAATTTTTGCGGCATCATTTACTCCCCTGGAACCAACTGAATGGGTAAATTCAGATTTGACCTGACGTATGGATTGTATGCATCAGGTTTCGTCACGTTCCCATGTTAGTGATTCGCGAATGAGGTAACACGGTGGAAACCCATGAGTTATTTTTGGTGCTCGGAAATTGCTGACACCTGTTGAGGGGGCTTTTCGAGGTGGCCTTGGGGTGCTTTGGTACGGTGGCGCGTTAATTTCACTTGTGTTCAAAATCCGACTTTTATGTATATATTGAATCGGACACCCATCGCCCGCAACCCGCACCACTACGCGATTCTTGCCGATTAGAACTCGCGCACATGTCCGACAATGTCCGGTGAACATGCGTTTATACATCGTTTATACACGTTTCATGCATAAAAACGAGCGATTCCGAAGACACCCCCGTGAGTTTTCGGAGGGGCGTCCGGTTCGAGCCTCTTGCAGAAAAAACCGCCAAAACGTACACTTTTGTAACAGGTTAATAACGCTAATTCTCCCTTGCTGCGTTAACATAAACGGCATTTTGGACGAGGGCGACCATTTGGTTACATTAGTCCGGTCAACCGAAATACGTGCTCTATCTCACCGACTGTTCTCGGCATGTAACGCTTCTGCATCTCGCGAAACCTAACGTTCATGATTCGATTAATCTCCCGCTGTAATGTACGCTCGAAGTCCGGTCGTTGTCGCCAGCGATACAATGTCATTCGGCAGACTCCGAGTTCTCGCGCGATATCTTCGTGATTCAAGTGAGTATTCGCCAACAAATCGATCGCGCAAAGTTGTAAATCATTGAGCGGAAGACGACGCGACTTCCTCCGTTTCCTCATCTCATCATCCCCAATCGTTGGATTGTCTATGTAATAAAAGCCCCGTCAACATCGACGAGGCTTCCGGATTATATTCGTTTCTTAATAAGCGTATTAACAGGTGAATAGCTATCGTGACTTCTGCGCATATCACTCGTATCCATTTGTATGTATCTGCGCATAGTCCTGATATCCTTCCACCCGCCCATTTTTTGCAATGTGAAGGGATCACAACCATTAAGCACCATATTCCGCGCCCATGTATGTCTGTAAACATGCGCCGTCATCTTCTTACCACTAATACCTGCTTTTTCTCCATAATACTTCAATCGCTTGTTATAGTTATTGTCTGTCAAAGGCTCGCCGTTAACTGACATAAAGATTCGATCCGTAGAGAAGTGATTCTTATTTTCTGTAATCAACTGCAACAAGAGTTTCAAGGTATGGTTAGAAATCGGGATAATCCGTGGTTGACGGTTTTTGTTCATCTCTCCTGTTAACGTAATGAAACGTGTTTGAAAGTCAATATCTGCCGCGCGTAATCCTAACAACTCCGACACACGCAGCCCACTGTCAAGCATCATCACAATTGCAGTATAGTCGCGAAATCCAACGTACTCCCTCTGATTAGGTTGCGCGAGTACCGCTTTGACTTCTTCATCGGTTAGACAATTTGTCAAATCGATGTCCTGGCGCAATGTCTTTACGCCATCAATCGGATTAACTCCAATCAGATTATCGCGTTCCAATTGGTTAAAGATTGCTTTGAGTACACGCAGACGGATATTGATCGTTGTATCGGACAGTCCGGTTCCATGATCGCGATGCCCGCTATACTTGTGACCTTCGTACCTCTTCGCGTCATACTTCATCCAATTAATATGGTCACGAAAGATAGACGGTGACAGCTCGTGTACATACTTGATGTCCGGATGGTACTTACTCAACCATTTCATAAAGTACCCGAAATCCTTGGCGTAATCCCTCAATGTCCGACTACGAAGCCCCTCCGCGCGTTTGACACTGACGACCATATCGAGTGCTTGATTAAGCTCGATTTCCGGATACGCTGTTTTTCCAATCGTGATCTTTTTCCTTTTTTTCAACGACAAAACAAAAACCTCCTGTAACAGTAGTTAACGAGTGTCTACCATACAAGAGGTCGTTATTAACAGTACTAAAATGCCGAAATTAGGGTTGTTATTGAACCGTTTCGGGATTGTTAACGCTCAAAATCACCACGTGATCCGCAACCCTATCGAGAGTTTCGCAATTAGCTATCGTGAAGGCTACCGTTCAGATCCACGAATGGAAAATCCGCGTAACGACGCTAGTTCTAGTCGTCACACTTCTCTGCTTTTCCCGCATCTGTAGCAGTACGGAAGCTGGAGCCGCAGCCGCATGTCGCTACCGCGTTCGGGTTGTCGATCGTGAAGCCGCCAGACATGCCAGATTCCTTATAATCGATGACGAGTCCGCTCAGGTGAGGCACACTCTCTTTGTCGATAACGACCTTCATGCCGCCAATCTCCGTGTGCACATCTTCCTCCGTTTCCTCATCATCAAATCCCATACCATAAGAAAACCCGCTGCATCCGCCAGGGCGAACACCAATACGCAGGAACAAATTTTCATTTTCTTCTTGTGCAATCATTTCCTTTATCTTTTCAATCGCTTCATCGCTGATTGTAATCATTCTAATCACCCTCCTCGTATTACTAAGTATAACCATCCCTTTCGGCATATACAAGAGAACATGCAATGCTGGTAATTTGCACCTTTACTTCCTGTAGACGTATTGCCCCACCTCTTATGCGAATGTATAATGGTACTGACATCAATTATTGTGATTCGTTTCACTGCAATCTCCGACGGAACTTATCCGCCGCGGAGTTTTTTATTTGTCAATAACAGCATTTTGGTGCTGAAAATGACATGATATCTACCTGAAGGGGGCCTGTTTATGACTACAGTCATGACACGTCATGCCGATCCACGTATGGCCGAAATCGCAGACAAAGTCGAACGCGGCGAACGCCTGACACTCGAAGATGGCATTTATTTGTATGAAACAGACGACCTGTTGACTTTGGGTCAATTGGCGAATCTTGCGAATATGCGCAAGAACGGCAAGAATGTTTATTTTATTGAAAATATGTCCTTATATTTCACAAACGTATGTGAAGCGCATTGCGCCTTCTGCAACTTCCGTAAAGATCAAGGGGAAGATGGCTCTTACACCTTGTCCGGCCAAGAAATGATCGACTATGTGGAACAGCATATTCATCCGGGCGTACGTGAGTTCCATATTGTGGGGGGTCACAACCCTCATGTACCGTTCTCCTATTATGTAGATTCGCTCCGCGCGCTTAATGAAAAATATCCGGATGTGACGCTGAAAGCCTACACAGCGGCAGAAATCGATTTCTTCACGCGCATCAGCGGCTTGAGCATTGAAGAAGTGCTCAGAGAACTGATGAATGCCGGTCTTGAATCCTTGACTGGTGGGGGCGCAGAGATTCTGTCTGATGAATATCGGAAGAAAATGCGCGTCGAAAAAGCAGGCGTTGAGCGTTATCTCGAAGTTCACCGCACCGCCCATCAGCTTGGCATGAAGACACATACAACGATGCTGTATGGCGCAATTGAATCTCATGAGGATCGCGTTCGCCATATGATCTCGATCCGTGAACTTCAAGATAAGACGAATGGCTTCCAAGTCTTCATCCCATTGTCCATGCAGCCAAAAAGTCCAAAGGCCAGCATCAAGCGGCGCAATTCCGCTTATGAGGACTTGAAGACAATTGCAATCAGCCGTCTCATGCTGGACAACATTCAACATATTAAAGCGTACTTCATCAATATCGGAACACAGTTGACGCAAGTCGCCCTTACGTTCGGCGCTTCTGACGTGCATGGCACGCTTGTGAAGGAACGCATCAGCCATGCGGCTGGCGCACTTACACCAGAAGGCTTAACGCGCGACGAGCTTGTATGGCTCATCAAGGGTGCAGGACGCACGCCAATCGAGCGTGATACGTTCTACAACCCGATAAAAATATATGAATAATTCGTTGTAATCAATCATGGACCACAATAGAGAGATAGAGGTATTGCATGACCCTATTGGATACGACAACCCAGAATCAGCAACCGTTGGCACGATTCATCTCACTGGAGACTGAGCTTCAAGCCGGCTTCATTGAATCGCGTCCCAGACAAATGAGTGGACCCATACGACGTAATCGCCGCTTGCGGCACAGCACCTACCATACTTAATCATTCGGCAACATGGGGGGAGTCGAACAGATGAAACGATACGTCATACTCGGTGGCGGCTACGGAGGATTGGCCATCATTAGTCGGTTGTTGGAGGGCGAGCTGCCTTCCGATGTACAGCTTGTATTAGTTGACCGCATGCCCTATCAGGGACTCAAGACGGAATACTACGCATTAGCAGCTGGAACAGTGTCGGATATGGATATTCGCGTTTCCTTTCCGAACGATCCACGCGTGCATCTGCACTATGGCAATGTTCAATCTATTGACTTGGACGGACAGCTCGTCCATTTTACGGATGGCGATACACTAGTCTACGATCACTTGGTCATAGGGCTAGGTTGTACAGATAAATATCACGGCATTCCAGGGGCCGAGCAATTCGGCAATAGCATTCAATCACTCGCCAGCACAAGACGCACCTACCAACTGCTTAATGACATCCGGCCATACGGTCAGGTGAGCATCGTTGGCGGCGGACTGAGTGGAGTTGAAATGGCAGCAGAGCTGCGTGAGAGCCGTCCTGATATCAACATCCGAATTTTGGATCGGGGATCACGCGTGCTGTCAGCGTTCCCGGAGAAGCTCTCTCACTTTGTCTCCGGCTGGTTCCTTGAGCACCATATTGAGCTTCGTTCCTTTGTAAATGTAAGCCATCTGGAGGAAGGGGTCATCTATAACCGGAAGGAAGACAACGAGGAAGAAATTTTGTCTGACGTAACGGTATGGACTGCCGGCATTCAGCCTGTGATTCCTGTACAGCAACTCCAAGTTGCTAAGGATCAACAGGGTCGCGTTATCATTAATGAGTACCATCACATTCCGGAATATCCGAATGTATACGTTGTTGGTGATTGCGCGAGCCTTCCGTTCTCGCCAAGTGCACAGGCTGCTGGAGCCCAAGGCGAGCAAATCGCTGATGTGATACGAGCTAGATGGAAGGGTGAAACGCCTCAACTAGGTAAAATCAAGCTTAAGGGTGTCCTTGGAGCATTGGGCAAAAAATCCGGCTTCGGCGTCGTTGGCAAGCGTGCCGTTGTAGGCTATGTGCCTCGCGTCATCAAAAGCGGTGTATTATGGATGTCTAAGCACCATTTCGGATAATATATGCAATGATTCTCCTCTATAACAAAGCATGGGAGCAGCGGCATCAATCGATGTCCAACTGCTCCCATGCTTTTATTTCATCTATTTTGTTCATAATCTTGTCATATAACTCATCTGCCGATTCCCCAGCCACGATTTCGCCATTTACGAGCGCAAACGGAAACATGTAGCACTCCCCGCAATTCCCTAGACATCCATACTCCAGCACATCATACTCTGGATTGCCTTCCAGGCGCTTCATGACCTTGTCTGTTCCATGATGCATATTATTCACGCAAAATTCTATGATTGGTCGCATTGACATTATCCCCCGCTTTCATGTAATGCCTTTGAATTCGGATAGCTTTATAATATAATAAAATCAGCATGGATGAAAGGAGTTGTCATAGATGAGCGAAAATGCACAAAGCAGCATTTACGATGAAGTGCTGGAAGTGTTGGATAAACTGCGCCCGTTCTTGCAGCGCGACGGCGGCGATGTCGAATTGGTTGATGTTGAGGACGGCATCGTTAAGCTTCGCCTGATGGGCGCTTGCGGCAGCTGCCCAAGCTCCACAATCACTTTGAAAGCGGGTATTGAACGCGCTTTGGTGGAAGAAGTAGAAGGCATTACAGAAGTCGTCCAAGTATTCTAATTGAATCATTCGGCTTCCTAAGACAAAAGGCTGTCCGCCAGCAGTTCGTTCTGCCGGCGACAGCCTTTTTTCAATCCGAATTGAAAACGATAATTGCCGCTTCCGCATCCAGCTACCGCTACGATTTCAACAGCTTCCCGAACTTTAATGCCATTCCAATATTATAGGCGGTACGCTCCATATTTGCCGATGCATGCTGCATGGCATCCTCTAATGTTGTTACCCCTGGCACAATCGTGAATACCATATCAATTCCATGCTCATGAACTGATTCATATCCTGCTGCAAGTGTACCTGCAATTCCGATAACGGGTATATCATGCAGCTTGGCAGCTTTAGCTACGCCAATAGGCGTCTTGCCGTAGATGGTCTGTCCATCAATTTTGCCTTCTCCGGTAATCACCATGTCCGCACCAGCAGCGTGTTCCGCCAATCCAGTGGCATCGACAACAATATCTACTCCGCGCTTTAATTCCGCTTGCAGGAAGGCTACAACTCCTGCTCCAAGCCCACCTGCAGCACCAGCGCCAGGCATATGGGCCACATCACAGCCTACGTCTGCCAGCACCTGCGATGCATAGTGAGCTAGGTTCGCATCAAGCTGCTTCACCATGTCCGCTGTCGCCCCCTTCTGTGGGCCAAATACAGCCGAGGCTCCGCGTTCTCCGACAAGCGGATTGTCAACGTCACAGGCTGCAATGAATTTTACCCTTGCGAGCCGTGGATCCACACCACTCATTTCGATATGCGCGATACGGCTAAGCTCACCGCCGCCATACCCGATTTCCGTACCGTCTTCAGTCATTAACCGTATCCCAAGCGCCTGCGCCATACCAGCTCCACCATCATTTGTAGCGCTGCCGCCAAGTCCAAGAATAATGGTCTCTACTCCCTCGTTCAGTGCAGAAAGAATCAGTTCTCCCATTCCTCGCGTCGTCGTTACAAGCGGATTCCGTTGTTCTGGCGGTACAAGAGCCAGTCCCGACGCCGCTGCCATCTCAATGACCGCTGACTTGCCATCACCGAGAACGCCATAGAATCCTTCCACTGGTGTTCCAAGCGGCCCAGTCACTGTCGTTCGTACAATTCGACCACCTGTCGCGTCGACTAATGACTGTACCGTTCCTTCTCCGCCATCAGCCATCGGCACATGTACCAGTTCCGCTTCTGGGAATACTCGTTCCAAGCCACGGCCAATCGCCTGGCATGCCTCCCATGCGGACAAGCTTTCTTTAAACGAGTCTGGAGCAATTACAATTTTCATGCTGATCCACTCCTATCCATGCAATCTGACTTTTTGCCTGGACGAATACGTCCATCTATCTGTCTATATCTTAATTAGAGCCTATTCACGATCCAGTGAACTTCTCCGTTATTTCTATCATTCGCTATTACCATTCAATTGGATGCCGTACGCTGCTTACAGGAACCAGCCGAAGACACCGAATACAAGCGTTGATACAATGGCGAGCACAAGACCGATTAGCGTTTCATATGGGATAAGACGAAGACGTTCCTTCATCGCCATATTTACGCTGCCACCGGTAGCATGGAAGAAGCTTCCGTGCGGCATATGGTCGAATACGGTTGCCCCTGCATGTATCATTGCTGCTGCCCCTAAGGAAGCAACACCAAGCTCCATAATGGTCGATCCGAATACCGAGCTGGCTACAGCAGTACCTGCTGTTGTGGAAGCTGTTGCTAAAGACATCAAGGCGCCGCTGATTGGTGCGAGCAAATATGCTGGCAAGCCAGAAGCCGTTAAGCCGTCAATAATGACATCCTTAAGCTGCGAATTGGAAATAATGCCAGCAAGTGTCCCTGTACCGATGAGCATAACAGCAACACCTGTCATTTTGCCAAGACCGGAAGTCGCATATCGATTAATATGCTTGAGACGTCCCATACAGAGCGCTCCTACCAAGCCTCCGACCGGAAGCGCGATAATCGGGTCAATGACAATCCCTGCTATCGGACGCAAAGCCAGCAGCGCAATTGCGGTAATTGGAGCCATCATCGCGGCTAAGAAGCTAGGAAGCTGCTCCTTGCTTTCTTCGACCTGATCAGCCAATGCGATTTTAGTCCCTTTATTCGTCAACTTCTTCGCAATCCAATAGGTGACGAACAAACCAATCAAGGCTGGGATAATACCAGCTGCCATTATGGAAGTCAACGGCACATGGAAAGCATCTGCCGCCGAAATCGCATTCGGGTTCGGCGACATAATGTTGCCGGCCTTGCCGCCCCCAATCATCGCCAGCAATATCGCCATGCGGGACAAATCTGCACGCTGTGCAATTGCAAGAGCGATCGGAGCTACCGTAATAACCGCCACATCAATAAATACGCCTACCGCCGTCAATACCATCGTTGCAAAGGCTAGTGCGAACAAGGCGCGAGTCTCGCCTACCTTGCGCACCAAGGTTTCCGCAATGGTCTTTGCACCGCCGGATTCAATCAATACTCCGGCCAGAATACCTGCTGCTAAAATCCGCAGCACCGCCGGAATCATCGTCTTCGCCCCATCCATCATCAGCGTAACGGAATCCACCAAACCAATTCCTCCGACTACGCCCCCCACCAGTGCACCAATCATCATGCCGTACGCCGGCGGGACTTTCCGCAAAATAAGCACGATAGCAACCGCCAAAGCCGCCAGTGCGCCAAGTACAGATACCGTAACTGTCATAGTCCCCATCCTCCTTGAAGATGCAGTGTTTCGTTGTTGTACTTTTACTTTACTTCTAAAATGAAAGCGCTTCATCATGCATTGACATGAAATAAAGCGCTTTATAAAGTCGGTTTTTGTTCAAATGCACAATCCAACGATCTGCGATCGACTCCTTAGGAGTAGAGGTACCACTTGAGAAAACTACCTCCTTAATGCTCAGGGCGCTGGACTTCGCGGCTGGGTCTCATCTCGTAAAGCCATCCGGCGGTCATTAAGGTAAATAGGTCGCGATAGCTCTTCGGATCCTTGCCGGTCACATCAGCAATCCGCTGAAGACGATATCGAAGCGTATTGCGGTGAATTGCCAGACGCTGTGCGATCCGCTGCTGCTCTCCACTTTCCACGAAGTACACCTGCAGCGTCTGCCGCAGCTCCCCGCTTCGATCCTCCTGTATAAATTTCTCCCACATCTGTTCCAACTCATCCGTAATCCAGCTGTGACTCACATTTGCCAGTACAGTTTCATTAGGCATATCATCACTATAATATACGGTCTGCTCTGGCAGGATCGCCTGCCCTGCCCGCATTGTATCTTGGGCAGATCGATAAGAGGCTATAAGACCGTCAATCCCTGAATAAGCTTTGCCTACAGCTATTCTTAGCGGAGCAATCTGCCTCTCTTCCAGCAGTTGCCGAATGTGCCGAATGCCTTCGCATATATCCATATTCGGCTTGCGCGGATGAAGATGCGGCTTGAAAAGAACAATTTGCCGTGTATTGCGTATGGCGATAAGCTCAATAGTTGGGCGGCCCTCTAACAGCTCAACAACTCTCCGCAGTGTCGGTACAGAATCCGCATCTTGTTCATCTGTAAGCTCCAGAATACAAGCGACACGCGGCTTGTCCGGCTTCAATCCAATCCGTTCCGCCTGCAGGCGAAGCATAGCCTGATCCCCTTGCTCCGCATGAATGACCGATAGCAGAAAATCCTCCTTCATCCGCTTGTCCCAACGCGCCTTCTCTAATAAATCTGCCTGCTCCAAATACATCTCGGCCGTCATCTTGACGAGCTCCCCATACTTTGTCACTTCCGCTGGATCGCCGGTAATCCCGATCACACCAACAACCTCGCCGCGAAATTGAATAACGAGATTCGTCCCTGGCATAACACCATGAAGATTGCGTGCGCTCTCTTCGTCGATTTCGAACCGGCCCTTGCGCTCTATGGCAATGAGTGCCCCTTCATGCTTCTGGTTCATACGAGATGGATCGCCTGAACCAATAATGCGTCCGCGCTCATCCATCACATTTACATTGTAGCCAATAACCTGCATCGTCCGCGTGACGATTTCTTGCGCCAATTGCTTTGTCAGCCAACTCATGTCTATCTACCACCCACCACGCTAAAATCGCTGGAGCATAGTCTCCTCAGAATATGAAAACGCCCTCGTTCCAACCGAGCACAGCATGCGCTGTGCCAGTCAGCCAACGGGGCGTACATGCAGCATTAAGATTTCGAGCTTATCGTTGTACGAATCGGGTCGAGTCCACCTGAGACATTAATAATATTGCCTGTAACAAAGTCCGATGCATCCTCACATAGGAACCGAATAACTCGCGTTACATCTTCCCCGCTGCCAGGACGGCCGCGCGGCGTTTCCTCATCTGTCAAATGAAGCACTTCTTCGATCTTCCGCTCCTTGTTGTCGCCCCGAATGTCGCCTGGGCAAATCATATTTACCGTAATGCCATTTTGCGCTTCCTCTACGGCCAATGTCTTCGTGAAAGACACTAACCCCACTTTAGCAGCAGCATACACGGCCCTATGCGGCCAAGAGCGAGCTTCGGAGGCATGACCAAAACCATAATGGATGATGCGCCCCCAGCCTTTTTCCCTCATCGATCCAAGTAACAAATGATCAAGCAAAATGACACCGCTTAGATTTCCATTCAATAAATACATGATTTCTTCTTCCGAATATTCGGCGAACAATCGCCGCTCCCTAATGAAAGGCCCTGCATTGTTCACCACAATATCAGCTGGACCTATGCGCTCATTCATTTCCTGAACGAGCCGCTTGACTTCCTCCGGCTTGGATATATCAGCACGAATGGCAATACAGCGTATTCCTGTTTCCTCAAGCTGGTGACGCAGTGCTTCAGCCTCTGTCTCACTATGTACGTAATTCAGAACAATATTATGCCCGGCTTCGGCCAATGCCATAGCTGTCATCTTCCCGAGGCCTTTGGCGCTCCCCGTAATAAGAGCAATTTTACGCTGCTGTTCCACGTCATAATCCTCCTTCTGAGCGCTTCAAAGAACTTCCACGTTCAGTATAAGTCATTTGTCTTAACAGAACAACTTTGCGTTAGGAACGGATCGAAGCTTCCTTACAGGAATCAGAAATACGACGCTTCCCATCTATCAGAGTGAAATAAAAAAGCCCTGAAAACACCACCTTTCTCAAAAGGCAGCTTACTTTCAGGGCATTTGTTCATGGATTACTGAATCGACGCGCCATCATTAGAAGGCAGGGACGATTGCACCTTTGTACTTGTCTTCGATAAATTTCTTCACATCATCGGACTGCAAAGCAGCAAGCAATTTTTTCATTGCGTCGCTATCCTTGTTGTCATCGCGAGAAGTCAGGATGTTCGCGTATGGGGAATCTTTATCTTCAATGAACAACGCATCCTTCGTAGGATTCAAATTTGCTTGCAATGCATAGTTCGTATTAACAAGCGCAAAGTCTACTTCATCAAGCGTACGCGGCAGCATTGCAGCTTCCAACTCTTTAAACTTCAGATTTTTTGGATTTTCCGCAATATCGTTCACTGTCGCTTCAAGACCTACGCCATCTTTCAGCTTGATAAGTCCTTGCTTCTCCAGCAACAGCAGCGCACGCCCCCCATTTGTTGCGTCGTTCGGAATCGATACCGTTGCGCCATCTGCAATTTCGCTAACCGATTTAATCTTTTTGGAATAAGCGCCGAATGGTTCTACGTGAACATTGCCAACACTCACCAAATTATATCCCTTTGATTTCACTTCATTGTCCATGTACGGCTTATGCTGGAAGAAGTTCGCATCAAGCTGCTTCTCATGCACCTGTACGTTAGGCTGTACATAATCCGTAAACTCCTGAATTTCCAGATCAATTCCTTGTTCAGCCAGCTTTGGCTTAATATGATTCAAAATTTCCGCATGAGGTACCGGCGTTGCGCCTACGACAAGCTTCACTTTCTCCGTGCCAGACTTGCCTGCCTCACCAGAAGCGTTCGTGTTATCGCCAGTATTCTTGTTGCCGCAAGCAGCGAGCACCGCTACGAGCGTAATAAGCGTCAATACAAAAGTCCACTTTTTCATGTGATTCACTACTCCTTCCAAAATCCCCGTTTTGATTATATATTTGGTGTAAGTTGAAGCTCCCAAGAGCATGCTTCCATTAAGTATTAGGTATTGAGATGCAATTTATCATGTCATCCCGCCTAAAAATGATGAACACTCCCGATAATTCCAATTGTATTACTTGGATTATATCATACTTTGTGCTGTCGGCGACCACAAAATGACCGCCTCAGCACAATAATTTTTTATTATTTTCTCGTAAAGCGGCGAACGAACGCATCACCGATCCATTGCAGCACTTGCACGAGCACAATCATAATGATGATAGCAACAATCATCATTTCGAATTCATAACGATGGTATCCATAGCGAATCGCGAGATCACCGAGACCACCGCCGCCGATGAGACCTGACATTGCCGTATACGATACAAGTGTTACCGCAGTAATCGTTGTTCCTGCAATCAAGCCCGGCATTGCTTCTGGCAGCAGAACTCTGCATACAATTTGCCATGTAGATGCACCCATTGCCTGAGCCGCTTCAATCACGCCGCGGTCGACCTCGCGAAGCGAAGTCTCAACTAGCCGTGCGAAGAACGGTGCAGCCGCGATAACAAGCGGAGGAATGGTTCCTTCTACGCCGATAGATGTGCCTACAATAATACGCGTAATCGGTATGATAGCAATCATGAGAATAACGAACGGCACCGAGCGCAGCACATTTACAATGAACGACAGTACACTGTATACCAGCTTTCCACCAACACTCTTCGTGCGGCCTGTTAAATACAGGAGCACGCCAAGCGGCAGGCCGATGAGAAACGTGAACAAAACAGAGAAGAGCATCATTTGCAGCGTCTGTCCGGTTGCGGAGGACACATCGCTCCAATTGACAGTAGAGAAATCGAGCTTCATTACGCGATCACCTCCACTTCAAGACCTTGTGCCCGCAAAGATTGCAGCGATTGCTCCACAGCATCCGTGTCGCCGTCTAGGCGAACGACCAACTGCCCGTATGGAATATCCTTCATGCGAGAAATCGTCCCTTGCAGTATTGCGAAGCTGACTCCCGCTTCCGTTAGAATACGGTGCAGTACCGGTTCATACGTAACATCGCCAAGGTAGTTGATTTTAACAACACGGGAATGAGCCGCAGCCTGACTTTTGAAGGCAGCCCAAGGCTGAATATCTGCATCGCTGCGCTCTTCAAGAATGAACTCTCTCGTGACGGCATGCTGAGGCTTCAAGAATACGTCTACAACCTTGCCTTCCTCTGCAATCTTACCGCCATGGATGACTGCAACCTTGTCGCATATTGCCTGTATGACATGCATTTCGTGAGTGATCAGCACAATTGTAATCCCGAATTTGCGGTTAATATCCAGAAGCAAATCCAAGATTGCATTGGTCGTCTGCGGATCAAGCGCCGACGTAGCTTCATCACAGAGCAGTACCTTCGGATCATTCGCTAGCGCACGTGCAATGCCTACGCGCTGCTTTTGCCCCCCGGACAACTGGGACGGGTATTTGTTCTTGTGCTCCTCGAGCCCAACAAGCCGGATTAGCTCATTCACCTTTTCTTCCACTTTCCCCTTGGCTTTTCCCGCCAAGCGCATCGGGAAGGCAATATTGTCATATACCGTCGCTGAACTAAGCAGATTAAAATGCTGGAAAATCATCCCAACCTTGCGACGCTGCTGCTGAAGTGCGGACTTCGACAGCTTCGTCAAGTCAACTCCATCGACCTCAACTAGGCCAGTTGTAGGTCTTTCCAGCAGGTTAATGCTGCGGAGCAGCGTACTCTTACCTGCACCTGAGTGCCCAATAATACCATAGATTTCGCCTGCTTCAACAGTCAGGCTTACATCATCCAGCGCCAACAGGCCTTGTGCCTTGCCGCGCGAATCATATCGCTTGCTTATATGTTCCAAACGAATCAACGAATCGTCACCTTCCTCCATGCTTGCAATTCTTGAATAGGTAGGAGGGCAATTGCAATCTCCTATATCTATTCGTCTGCTGTATCCTCTCATGAACTGTGGCCGAATATACCATTTTGCTTAACTTTCTTCTTGGTGAATGTATCAGAAGCGGTTTGGCCTGCTATGCAAAAAGCCCCCTCTTGGCAGATGCCAAAAGGGGGCGGATACTCGGTATTCTGTAAAGAAACCAGATGGAAAATCGACTCTCCCTTTCTTATCTGCCAGAACATCATGTTCTGAAGGAATTAGCACCATTGACATCTTGCAATCGTATAACATTGTTATACATCCGGGTTGCAAGATCGGTTGCCGGGCTTCGCAGGGCCTGTCCCTCCGCCACTCTTGATAAGAACACAGTTATGAAATTAAATTGAGTATATAGCAGCAGGTGAAAGTTGTCAATTAACTTTTATTCCCTTTTCAATTCCATTACTTAACGGGAAGCAACCGAAATACAAGGGTCAGTGCCCCACACACCATCTCCAGGCCATGCTGCAAATCAGCTACGTTCGCCTGAATGTCCTCCAGCTGAATCTTGCCATTCAAACTGCGATGACGCTGCCATAAATCATCTTGCATTTCTGGGTTCATATGATGAATCTCCATATTGCGCCGCTTGCGCAACCGCTGAAGCGCATCCCCATGCCCCTCCTTCAGAGCCGTGAGAGCATGCTCCAACTCAGGATGCTGCCCCTTGAAGCGCAATTGGCGGAGCACCGTAAAATAAGAGAAATGATGCTTCACCTTCTCCGTTTCCAGTGCAAGAACATTATTCAGAAGCATTCCAAGCTTGTCCAAAATCGAAAATACGCGAATAAACCCATTTTTATAAAAATAGACATACCGGTAATAATCGTCCTGTTCGGCTTGCGTCATCTCTGCTTCATAATGCTTCGATACCCGATCGGCAAATTTGTCAGATGCGTATACGCTTTGCTCCAATTCGTCTAAGGAGGTCTTAATTCCGACCGTCCACACTTCCACCTTGCGCCAGAAGTGATCAGGATCGCCTGTACCTTCCATCTGACTGTGTACGGCTTCCAAATAATTGTCCATCTCTGCCATGGCATCCTTCAACATTCCACTGTCAACACGGGGCGGCTCCCCGAACAAGCTGCGCAGCATGGAATTCACCCCCGCTTAATTCCGTTTGGGAAATAGTCTTTCCAACGACGGTCGACCAATTCCACAATATCCTCACGCGGGAATAGTTCATCTGGATACCCCGGCTTCATGCGGGCATCGATAACGATTGGCAATTTATATGAGAGATGGTGATTACGGACTTCCATTGCCGCGTATATATCAGATGCGGGGTTAAATCGCGTAAACACTGTCCACAAGAATGACAATTGAGTATTTGCCACCTGAGCATCGTCAACAAGGAAGACGAGCGGCCATTTCGTCTCTTGTGCAGCGAGACGCTGAAGCAGTCGTTCCGCCAGTTGCGGCTCTGCTTCATACGAAGCGCCGGACATCGTCAAGCAGCCGCGGCAAAATACAGCCACATCGTTAATTTCGTCGATCGGGCCTTCTTCGTACGAGCCAGGCAATTCACGAACGACTTCACCAACCCCAAGCATGATGCCCTTGCTGCCATGATTCAGCTTATGCCCCGTATAGTCAAGTGTGTCATGGGACGTATTATTAATGACGTACAAATCCGTTTCTGGCTTGAAACGCTCCAGAACCGCTTCTGTAAGCTCTGCAAAGTTCTCCAAATCGACCGGCTGATCGGTCAGCATCAAGAACTTCGTCAAGCTGAGCTGGCCCTCGCCAAGAATGCGGAAGCCTGATAGTAGCGCTTCGCGAGAGTAGCTCTCCCGAACGACAGCTGCCGCCAGCGAGTGAACGCCTGTTTCTGGATATGGATGTACCTTGCGCACCGTTGGCATGACCATCGGGAACGCCGGCGACAACAATCTGACCAGGTACTCGCCTAGGTAATAATCTTCTTGACGCGGCTTGCCAACGATTGTAGCCGGGTAAATTGCATTTTTACGGTGATACATGTGTTTCACATTTAAGAATGGAAATTCATGTGCCCACGAGTAATAGCCGTAATGGTCGCCAAATGGCCCCTCCATGCGGCGTTCATGCGGTGGAACATAGCCTTGGATAACAAATTCTGCTTCCGCTGGGATACGATGTCCTTCGAAACCGCTGTCCACAACTGGAAGTCGTTCACCCATAACGAAGGATGCCATTAACAGCTCAGGCAGCTTCTCAGGCAATGGCGCAATTGCTGCCGCAATAAGAGCCGGCGGGCCGCCGACTATAACGGATACCGGAAGCGCTTCATTGCGCAGCTCTGCCTCATGATGATGGAAGCCGCCGCCCTTTTGAATCTGCCAGTGCACGCCAGTAGTCTGGTCATCATAAATTTGGATGCGATACATGCCGAGATTGTGATCGGCGCTCTTCAGAACCGGATGTTCCGTATATACAAGCGGAAGCGTGATGAACGGTCCGCCATCCAGCTGCCAGCTCGTTAAGGCCGGCAAACCGTGCATCGGCTTGTCCGTACGCTTCACTGCCATAATCGGGGCTTGGGAGGCAGATACATTCTTCATGCCGACCTTCATCAGGCTGAACAGCTCCTTAACCGTTGAGCGCTCTTCCCACAACTTTTTCGGAGACGGGGGCATAAGACGGTTTACGGCTTCTACGCACTTATTGGCGAATTGTTCTGGACGCGTTCCGAAAGCCATATCTACCCGGCGCATCGTACCGAACAGGTTCGTCGTCACTGCAAATGGGCTGCCCTTCACATTCGTGAACAAGAGCGCAGGGCCAGCCTCTTCTATGACGCGCCGATGAATTTCTGCTATTTCCAAATACGGATCTACTTCCGTTTCAATAACGACTAGGTCATTCTCACGCTTCAGTGTGTCGACAAAGTCGCGAATATTCGTAAATGACAACTACGAGCCCTCCTTGAAAAAATAAGCATATCTGTGCTGCTGTTCATTAACAGTTACGTGGATGCCGCACGATGTCTGCAAAAAATTGCATTTACAAACGAAACGGCATTTATGAAATTGAAAACTTCCTCTCCTGTAGTATAGCTGTTTTTGAAGTGAACCTAAAGCCTGACTGGACAGACAACTTGCAACATTATTACGACATTGTAAGATAGCCGTAAGCCGATTGCATGGTACGAGCGGGATATTGCATGTACAATGAGGACATCAAAGGGAACACAAGCAAAATTAACAGGAGGTAGATTGACATGAAAAACAACAATACAGCGGTCGTAAGCAAGCCTTGGAATGTTCGCTGGTTGGCAGCAGCAAAAGCAGCAGCATCCATCGTATTGCTTGGTGCGCACTCCAATGAAACTCAGCAAGTGAAGGAAGGCGCTTAATTCAATGAATGTGTATCTGAGAAAAAGAAGCAGCTCGCTTATCCCTCGCTGACAATCCGCATTGTCCACCATTAAGCGATCTGCTTCTTTAATTTATACACACAATTCAAGCTGCTAACTCACTTGTACTTTTTCTATTTCCCTACAGAAGCGGAAGCCCCGCCATTTGTCCATTCCTGCTTACGACGCAATTGCCATACACGCACACTCATATAACACAACACACTGAACAAGCCGCAAATTAATACCGTATGTAATAAGCTTGCAAAGAGGAATAAATCTGGGTTCGTGATCGTGCTGGCCACGACTGCACCGCTTGCAATTTGGGCTGCGCATAAAATAAGCGCCCATATGCCGCACAGTTGAATCTCTCGATTGTCCTTGTGACTATGGTAAGCAAAATGAGACATAATCGCGATGACGACAAACAATAATGCTGCGGCGACACGATGCATGAAAGCAATCCCCGTTCCCCCCGACAGCTCCGGAATCCATTCGCCGTTGCATAGCGGCCATCCCATACACGCCCCCGAAGAATCCGTATGTCTGACAAATGCGCCCACATAAATCACGATGTAGGTATACAGAAGAGTAAACCATACTCCATATCGAAACTCTGCACGAATAAAGCTGTCGGCCGACACCGACCCACTGCCTCGTTCATAACGCCGTGCCACTACGCTCATCATAAAGGAAGAGGCGAAGGCCAGCAGTGAGAAGCCGAAGTGAAGCGCCATAACAGGCGGAGACTGAGTATAGACTACCGCAAGCGCTCCCATAATTGCTTGGATAACGGTGAATAACAAGGTGAGTGAAGAGTAGCACAGCGCCTCACGATGATGCTTCGCATAGCGAATAACGTAAATGAACAAGGCCAGAACAAGCAATCCCACAACACCTGTCACAGATCGGTGAGAATATTCGATCATGGATTCGATCGTATATGCCGGAACAAACTTGCCATTGCATAGTGGCCAATCCGTGCCGCAGCCACTTCCGGAGCCTGTCTTCGTAACAAGCGCTCCGTTTAACACTACGATAAACATACCGATGCAAACCGCGTAAGATAACCGCTTCAATATACGGTAGATGTTCCCGTTCACTAGTTTCACCTGACCCGTTGTTCAATTTTTTACCATTACAAATTATGAAAACAGTTCCAATCGTCCTCCATTATACAAGATTTCCTAGCTGAATGTACGGCTAAATTGTGACAAATATTACATCTTCCTTATGAAAAGCTGCCTCTAGGTTTTTCCACAAAGAACACAGATAGCTGATGAGCTCGGATACCGGTTTCATTTTTTCGGAATTACCCGCCTTCTTACGATAAGAAAAACCGTCCCAATCAATGAAGATGGGACGGTTCTTATATGTGCACTATTGACGATATTTTGTTATATTGCAGCAGATACAGCTATTGCCCGATCAACGAACTGCTCGATTTCTGTACGAGTCTTGCGCAGCTTGTTCACAAAGCGAATGGTTTCCTTGCCGCCTTTAAAGGCTACGAAGCTTGGGATACCCAAAATATGATATTGCTGTGCAACATCAAGAAGCTTCTCGGAATCGATTTCAACGAATGTCACCTTACCTGCGTAGTTGGCCTCAACTTCAGGCATGAAAGGATCGATAAAATGGCAATCTGGGCACCAGGATGTTTTAAATACGGCTACAACCGGCTCCTCTTGCGAGATGACCTCATTGAAACGCTCAACTGTTTCTATTCTTTCCATACACGCTTCACTCCCAACTAATTCACGAAATCAAACATAGAACTTCTATTTCCTACTCCCAACAGGTGCACTTCGAATACTTCCTGCTTTCTTGAACTTATAACATTTGGAGAATAGAAAAGTCAAACTGCACACATGAACGTCTACGCCTGTTTTTGGGCATACTATGAAGAAAATCATTGAATTCGGTCACGTATCGTCGTCTCGAAATGGAGGGGAACAATCGATGCTGTCCAACTTTTCCAAGCGGATGCGCCATGCGGTAGAGCTTATGCGCCACACGTTCGATACGGCATACAGTGTCGTTCGTTCAACTTGGAATGAACTATATCAACAAGTTGTACATTGGCGGGAGCGCCCATCCCTTGATTGGAATCGCGCAGCAGCCAAGCGAGCAGAAGAACAGGCCAGCAGACTGCTGAATGAGAAGATTCGCCAACATGGAACTGTCAGTGTCTTCCGAGATCGAGGAGATGCAGAATTTTCACCGGAAGAATGGAAACTCATTCGGCAAATTCAAAACTCCGTGCGTACATCCAACCGCAACAACATTTCTCGTACTGCAGCCTATGGACGGATCTATCAATCCTACCCCGAATTGCATTGGGCTTTGCTCGCACATATGGTCTCTCGTAATGGTGGCTGGAGCATGACCGATCTGCAGGGCGAATGGCTGCCGCGCATAATGAATGCGAACCATAGACTATGGACGTATCGCGTGCTGGAGCGCTCAAATGCGCTCATTTTTCACGATGCATATCCACAGTTGCTCCTGTATGCAGCGAGCCGCCGTGCTGGGAAAAGCCTGTTCCACCTCCTCCCGGCCTTCGGCGTATCTTCGTTCATGACCCCATTCTGGGATGGCTTTTGGGTGCAGCAGACAAGTTCGCTGCTCACGACGGCACTTATCATTAACGAACAGAACGTAATTGAAGGCAGAGTGATACAAAACCCTACATATCGCGCACACGTACTTAATGAATGGGACTTTCAGCTGCATGGGTGGATGCAAATGAATCAGGTTATTTTCCCGCTCGGCGTGCCTTCGCCGCGAGAAGAGGAGGCGGTTCCGCTCGTCGGGTTAAATCTTGGAAACTTTACGGACTTGGATGAACGGATTACCTTTGGCAAAAAGCTGTATGCGCTATTGCTACACACCCCTCATATTTATAACGGTGCTGTTCGATTTATGAGAGCTGTTCCGCATACTGGATCACGGGCAGATTATTGGCCGCATCGCTTTGTCAAGCATACTGCCCCATCTGACAAACCTGAACTGTCTCGTTTACACCGTGCATACAGCCCAACCTTAATCGATGTATGGAAGGACGAACCTGCCCGGCAAATTGAAGAGGGCGATTGGTTCATAGATGAGCGTATGTACCAGCATCTTCAACCGATACAGCCTCCTATGCAGGCTGATATGACTAGCTCACATGATCGGATGTGGCGGGAGACCGCATCGCTCGCTGGCTTCATTCATCCGGGTAAGAGCTGACGAAACAGCTTCCTTTCGATTGCAGCAATAAAGGACACTTCCCCAAAAGTGTCCTTTTCTGTTCATACCGCTGATTCCACGTATTCATCCGGTTTAATGCCTTCATACCGCGCAAATGCACGTTTGAAAGAATATACGTTATACGGATCGTTAAAGAATTCAACAAAGTGTGGGAAACCAACCCGTTCGCATCCTTAAATGAGAAAAAGAGCTTTCCCGGGAAATAATCCTGAAAAGCGATGATTATCCCGTACATCGAACTATAACTAAATATAAAAATATGAAGTAGAACGGGAAGCTTTATAAGGTAAAGCTGAGCTGAGGGCAGTAAATTATGAGCAAAAGATCGAGTTTGGGCACAAATGGTCCCCCTAACTCGACCTTTTCAAATCCAGATATCATTTTATAGATAATAGCCAACTTGCTTGTGAGACTTCACTGTTGAAACAAGCTCTCCTCCATCCACTTTAGCTGTGGGCTTATACGAGGCACAATGTCCATGTTGGCTAAGAGATCCTTTTCCAACGAGATGCCCTTTGCGATCTCGATAAGTTCCAATTCACCCGCATGCAAGCGGAACACGGCTCGTTCTGTTACATACAGCACTTCAATGCCGCGTTGTTCCGCATAATCTGCACAAAATGTAAGATGCTCAACCTGTTTGACGAACTTGCGGAATCGCCCTTCCTGTAGAATACGCAGCCCCCCATCAGCCAATTCCACCTTAAGCCCGCCAGCGGTAAAGGTGGAGCAGAAGACAAGCCGCTTCGCATTTTGACTAATATTAATAAAGCCACCGCAGCCGGTCAGCTTGCCGCCATACAGACTGACATTCACATTCCCGCATCCGTCCGCCTCTGCCATTCCCAGACAGGCTACATCAATACCGCCCCCATCGAAGAAATCGAATTGTGCCGGCTGATCGATAACCGCTTCTGCAAAGGCTGATGCACCGAAGCTCAAGCCTCTGGCGGGGATTCCCCCTACAGGTCCTGATTCAAGCAGCATCGTCATATCCGTCCGACCGAATTCAAGCGCTGCATAGCCGACTCCCTCCGGGAGTCCAATGCCAAGGTTAACAACGCTGTGCGGGGGTATTTCCATTAGGGTACGCCGTGCAATAACAAGACGCTCGTCTCGCGCCATCGGAGTCACATATGCAGAGGATGACTCGGGTACAGCATCGCCCGCATATGCAGGATTGTATCCCTCAGCGAACGTCATCGCATGTTCCTCTGGAGCAGCAACGACAACAGCATCGATCAGCATGCCTGGGACCACTACCTGCTTCGAATGGAGGGCTCCTTTTGGCACTACGCGCTCTACTTGGGCAATCACAATCCCTCCGCTATTCCGTGCAGCTTGTGCAAGAGCCAGCATCTCCAATGTTACCGCCTCTCGCTCCATCGAAATATTGCCCCGCTCGTCTGCCGAAGTGCCGCGTATGAATGCACAATGAATCGGGAAGGCTCGATAAAAAAGTTGCTCTTGTCCCCCGAGCTGCACCACCTCTACCAGTTCCTCCTCCGTCCTCGCATTCAATCTTCCTCCGCCATTCCTTGGGTCAACGAAGGTATGAAGCCCGACATGAGTTAACGTTCCTGCCCGGCCTGCGGCAATATCGCGATAGAGATGCACGATTACACCTTGCGGAAGATTGTATGCTTCGATGCGGTTATCGAGCGCAAGCGCACCCAGACGCGGTGCGAGCCCCCAATGCCCTCCAATAACCCGCTTCACCATTCCTTCATGCGCAAGATGATTAGCACCGCGCACAGCACCATCGCCTTGCCCTGCTGCATAGACAACCGTAAGCCCAATTGGTGCAGCCTCGTTCAAGAAGCGGCGCTCGAGCGCTGACGTCAGCGCTTCAGGATTCGCGCATCCGGCAAAGCCGCCTACCGCAACTGTTGCATGATCAGCAATGAGCGCCACTGCTTCATCTGCACTCATGACACGTGTCCCGCAACGTGAAGCGCGCTGTTGATTGCCTCCTTGATCGATCCTATTACCTGCCAAGCTGAGATGAGCGTCTACTCCATTCAAATGGACAACCCTCCGTTCACTTCCAGCACCGTTCCGTTCACATAATCAGCCGCATCTGACGCCAGGAACAGATACGCCTGTGCAACATCAACTGGCTGTCCTAGACGACGCAGCGGCACTTTATCGCGCATACCTTCAATGATTTTTTCAGGCATTTTTGCCACCATTTCTGTAGCAATGAAGCCCGGTGCAACTGCATTGACGCATATGCCTTTATAGCCTAGCTCGCGGGCCCATGTACGCGTCATGCCAATAACGCCTGCTTTCGTTGCTGCATAGTTGGTCTGCCCAATATTGCCTTGAACGCCAACGATTGATGAGGTGTTAATAATCTTGCCCTTGCCTTGCGCAGCCATATAAGGGGCGGCGTGCCGGGTACATAAGAATACTCCGTTCAAATTCACATTAATTACATCCTGCCATTGCTCGGGAGTCATTTTCAACAGCATCGCATCACGCGTGATTCCGGCATTGTTAATCAATATATCGATACCGCCGAACTGCGCAACCGTCTGCTTCATCAGTTGTCGCACACTTTCCTCATCAGCTACATTGGTCTTTACGAATAATGCGCGATCACGCTGTTCGCTCGCCAGTCCTTCAATCACTTGCTGTCCTGCCGCCTCATTGAAATCAGCGATGACAACATTCGCCTCTTCTTCTAGAAATAAGCGGGTCGCCGCAAGTCCAATCCCATTTGCTCCGCCTGTAATAATTGCCGTTTTCCCTGTAAGCTTCATGATTAATCTCCTCTCTCCCTTTATTCTGTTTGGCCAACTGAGGCAGCTGGGGCAGTTGAAGCTTCCGGTGCTGCATCTGATGTTGATGTCAAGAAAGACTCCATCTCATGCAACAGCTGTGCAGAATCATCAACTAACGGAGAATGTCCACATCCCGATAAGGAAATGAACTCCGCTATGTCTCCCAAATCGGCCAGCGTCTCTTTCGTCATCGCCTCAGTAATGACGAAATCATGCACGCCCCGCAGAACTAAGACAGGGACTTTTATTCGCTTCACTGCCCCGCTTCCCGCTGATGCCTCGTGATCGAATACGCTTACGTTAAAGGTGTTCAGAGCATGATACACGTCCATCAGATTGCGCTGCGTCAAAATATCGTCTAAATAGGTTTCGTATCGCGTCTCATCCGGCTGATTGCGATCATAGATGACAGCCTCATACAGCTGCTTCATAAACTGGCGATCCCGGCGCATATTCGCAGATTGAATAAGTTTATTGCGAGTCAGTGATCGAATGCCCTCTATCGTCGTAATACGACGTGTAACATCAGGCAAGCCGTTCGCTCCATCCTCATAGAATGGATAACCGCGCGTCGAGACACTTGCCAGCAGCACCAGCCGTGATATATCTTCTGGATAAGCGGCGGCATATTCCATTGCCACCCCGCCGCCAGTCGACCAGCCGACAAGAGCAAAACGAGTTAAACCGAGCATATCAGCCCATTGCTTCACATCTGCTGCGAAATCAGACAGGGATTCAATCGGTGTATGATAGGTGGAAATCCCAAATCCACGGAGGTCGACTGCATATAGCTTATATCCCGGATCCATCTGTTCCAGCACAACGTCCCAGTGGCAGGAAGAATTCATATTGCCATGAATCAGCACGACAACTTCATTGCCACCGTCTCGTTCACGGTATCCGAGCGTTTCCCCATTCGGCAATTCAACAGATTTCAATTGAACCTTCATGATGCTTGATCCCCCCATCGTAAAGTAAGTGCCCCCCATGCATAGCCGATGCCCGCAGCTGCCAGTACAACAATGCTGCCTGGTTGAATCAACTTGCGGTTTACGCCTAATTCAATACATACTATCGGATCGAATTGACCGATATGTCCATAGTCCTCTAAATAAACGGAACGGTCTTCGGGAATCCCCAGGGAACGCAGCACGAATTCATGCGCGGATCGCTTCATATGAAGCAAGCCGATGAAATCAATATCCGAGATCAGGTATCCGCTTCCCTGAATCGACTGCTCCACCACTTGGGTGAACCGCTGCATCGATACCGCATCAAGCCGAGATTTCATTTGCTCTGGATCAGGTACACGGAAACAAGCCTGCCCTTGAGCCAGAAGCTCTGCCGTCAATGGCTGCTTCGTTCCTCCGGCTTGAATAATGACATCCTTCGCAAATGATCCGTCCGTAATCATTGCCGAATCCAACACCTCAGGATACGAAGACCCCGCCCCCCGCTGCAGCAGCATCGCCCCGCCGCCCGCACCTAGATTCGCCATAAAGCGTGTGTTCGGATCCGTTAAGTCAATCAGGTCGCCATTGCGATAACCGCCTGCAAGCAGCACAGTCCGAATGCGGGAATCTCCCAGCATCATCGACTTCGCTGTCTGAACAGCCATAATTGCCGTACAGCATCGTGAGCCCATATCGAAGCCCCACGCCTTGACAGCTCCAATCTCATGCTGCAGATGAAGGGCTGCCGTCCATACTGGGTATTCCTTATATTCTTCACCGATATAAATAATGAGATCAATATCCTCAGGTGCGATATGGGCACGTCGTATCGCTTCCTTCGCTGCTGCCACCCCCATTGCGCAGGGATGGTCATCAGGCCCTGGAACAGGCTTCTGCCTAATTCCCAGCTTCGACTCCACAATATGCTGCGGGATGCCTGATGCTTCCGCGATGTCGCCACTGGTCATTTTCTGCTCAGGGATGTAAGTCCCTACAGACAACAGTCGGATGATCGACTGTTCATTCATTTCGCTTTCCTTCATTTCATTCTCGTTCATGCGCTTCGTTCCCCCGCTTCATCATCAGTTGCATAAAGCCTACCGCTTCCTCCCATGAAGCAACGGTCTGCTCTTCCTGGCCTTGCACATAAGTAATCCGGATGCGCCAGTCGCCTGCCCCATCCGCATCCTGCCGTACCCGGCAGCGGACGACAAAAGAACCGACGGTCGATGTATCCTCTAGCAAGCGGCTGCAACAATGGAGGCTGCTTCCATCGTGAGGCTCTAGATGCATATTCTCGTTGGAATGTCCAGCAGATGCTCCATTTCGATTATGAGAAGTCACCCTGTCCCCTCCTTCCCATACTCAGCTGCTGTCTCTGTATGAGACGATGAGACTCTCCTTCCCTTTCGCTTCATCCACCATAAGCGGAGCGTGCCTGTAATACCGGCTGGGAAGATGAGCACCACAACAATATAGAGAAGGCCAAAGAAAATGATCCATCTCTCGAATATGGGATGAAACTTGGCCAACTCGGTTAAACCATGATGCGCCCATTCAATAATTGCGGAGCCAATAATCGCTCCGAATAATGTGCCTACCCCGCCGATAATCGTCATCAGCAGTGCATTCAAGGTCATATCCATCGCAAATACTGTCGTATTTACGAATCGCAATGTCAGCACATACATCGAGCCGCTAATGCTGGCCACAATACCTGCGACTACACTCGCAAACACCTTGTAGTGAATAATCTCATAGCCGAGTGAGGCGGTTCGCTGTTCATTTTCACGAATCGCAACCAATACTCGCCCGACCGGTGATTGTGTAAATCTGCGGAGCAGCATGTAAATGACGACCATCACCACCAGCGATACCATATAAAGCACCGTCCGATCCTTCAGCTCCGCTGGTATTGGAAATGTGAAGCCGTCATTTCCTCGCGTCAGAGTCCGCCACTTCTCCGCCAGAACAAGCAGCAAGCCCGAAAAAGCCAACGTAAGCATCGCATAAAAGTGGTTTTTCAAACGTAGAGAGAGCATTCCTACTATATAACTGAGCAGCGCCGATAGGACTACACCTGCAGCAATCGAAAGCAGCAATACTCCGATGTTGGCTCCCATACGATCCAGCATGATACCGCTCGAATAAGCGCCAATCCCGAAGAACATACAATGACCGAATGAGACAATCCCTGTGTAGCCTAGTAAAATATCGTAGCTCATCGCAAAAACCGCAAATATGCAAATTTGCGTCATCATAATGAGAAAGCTGCGAGAATCATTGATCCATGGCAGAACGGCAAGTACGACAACGAGCAGAAGGAACCATCTCGTTCCGATATTGGTGCTTCTCATTACGTTCCCCCCTTCGCCCCGAACAAGCCTGACGGCTTAATGAGCAGGACAATTACCATTAACAGCATATTGCCCGCAAGTGACAGATCCGGTACATAATAAGCCATAAATGCCCCAGACAACCCGACCAGCAGCGCCGCAAGTGCAGAGCCTTGAATGCTTCCCATACCGCCAATGACCACGACGATGAAGGCGAGAATCGCAAATTGCATGCCCATCTCGGCAAATATCACGCCTGAATAAGGAGCGAGCAGCACCCCTCCCAGGGCGGCTAAACCAGCCCCAACCATAAATACAAGCGTGAATACGCGCCGAATTGGAATGCCGAGTGCTTGAACCATTTCCGGATTCATGACGCCTGCACGAACAATTAGACCTATCTTCGTACGTTTTAATATAAATAGAAGTCCACCATAGACAAGCGCGCCTACAACAATGATAAAAAGTCGGTATTTGATGAAAATGATCCCTTGGACTTCCCAGCTTCCACTGAGTAGGGGCGGAGCGTCTGCCTTAAGCGGATTCGGTCCAAACACGACCTTAAGCAGCTCGCTCAACACAAGCATGACGCCTAACGTGACCAGAATCTGCTGCACATGATTGCCGTACACAGGACGGATGACAATGCGCTCCATCAGGAAGCCTAGCAGCATGCCAGCTAGTATCGCTCCCACAATCGCTAGGACGAATGATCCTGTAGCGGCGTACAGCCACACTCCCGTATAGGCCCCCCATGCAAACAAGCCTCCATGTGCAAAATTGAGCACGCTCATAAGTCCAAATATTAATGTCAATCCCGACGCAAGCAGGAAGACGAGCATTCCGGTCGCTAGCCCATTGACAATCAGATTGATGAACCCGTTCAATACATACTCCCTCCTCTCTAGCGATCGGTTATGCGATGCCCAAATACTTCCGTCGCGTCTCCTCATCGTGCCGCAGGTCATCCATCGTGCCCGCCTTCACGATCCGTCCTTCATCCATCATGTAATACGCACTGCCAATTCGGCTCGCCATCAGGAAATTTTGCTCGACTAGAAGCACAGTCGTCTTCTCCTTCATCTGCTTGATGGCTTCCATGAGCTTCTCCACCATAATAGGGGCAAGCCCTTTGCTGGGCTCATCAATGAGGAGCAGTTCATTGTCGTTCACATAGGCGCGCGAGATGGCCAGCATCTGCTTCTGTCCCCCGCTCAACAGTCCGCTCTTGCGGTTCCAGAAACGCCGAAGATCCGGGAATAGTTCAAATGTCCATTCGAGCCGCGCAGCAGCCTGATCGCTGCTTCCCCGCAATGCAATTCGCATCGTCTCTCCCACGGTCAAATCGGCGAATATTCCCTGATCTTCGGGAACGTAGCCAATCCCTTTGCGGGCAATTAGATGTGTCGGAAGCCGATCTACACGCTCGCCCTTATAATGAATCTCTCCTCGCGATGCCGGATTCAATCCCATAATAGAGCGAAGAGTAGTCGTTTTGCCTGCTCCGTTGCGGCCAAGCAGAACCGTAATATCGCCAGCTTGCACTTGAAAGGTCACTCCTTGCAAAATGTGAAACTGTCCAATATACGTTTCAATTTCATTCACCTGCAGCAGCGTCATCATACAACCCTCCCAAGTAAGCCGACTGTACCAATTCATTGTTCATAATCTCATCCGGATGCCCGTCTGCAAGCAGCTTGCCATTGAACAGAACGGCGATTGAATCCGACAGATCAAGCACCATGTCCATCTTGTGCTCGATCAGCAGTATCGTGCGATCCTTGGCATCCTTAACACGACGGATAACCTCCATAATCGCGGGCACCTCTTCTACCGATATGCCAGCCGTAGGCTCATCCAACAGCAGAATAGAGGGTTGAAGCGCCAGAAGCATCGCAAGCTCGAGCTTGCGCTTCTCTCCATGCGCCAAATGCTTCGCCGTGGAGCCGCCCCTTCTCCCGAGCAGCACCATATCCAGCCAATGCTGTGCTTCTTCCTCGAACTGTCGGTATGCTCGAAGCGACCGATACCAATTCATCCGTACGCCATGTCTGGATTGGACAGCCAGCCGGACATTTTCCATAACCGTCAAATTGGGAAATACATTCGTAATCTGAAAAGAACGGCCCATCCCCAGTCTCGTCCGTTCAAACGGGGGCAGCGACGTAACATCGCGCCCCTCGAATCGAACTTGACCTGACGTTGCCCGCAGTTCCCCGCTTAACAAATTAAATAACGTCGTCTTGCCTGCCCCATTCGGTCCTATAATGGACTTAAAACGATTGCGCTCGACCGTTAAATCTACTTCCTGCACAGCGATATGCCCGCCAAACGCAATCGTCAGTCCTGTCGTTGCCAAAATCGTATCTGCAGCCGGGGACGAATGGGAGCCGCCAGCTCTATTCGTCCCTTTTTCAAGCAGCGAATCGGCTGTATGGCGCTTGTTCTCCGCTCCGCTCATGTCCCGACCTCCTTGTTAATGTTTGTTGTGAATCGGCGGTGCCGTCTCTTCCGGTAATAATTCACGGATAAGCACAGGAGCCGGATAATCGGTTCCGTCCTTCATCTCCAGCTTTACTGCGTACAGTGTCTGCAGCGCTTGATGATCTTCCGCACGGAATGTCATTTTGCCCTTAGGCGCATCAAATGTCATTCCCTCCATCGCTGCGATCATCTTGTCGGCCGAAGTATCTCCGTCTGTCTTCTTAACTGCTTCCACGATTGCGATCGCCGCAGACATGCCGCCAGGCGTGAACAGATCAGGCAATTCGCCATTAAATCGCTTCGTATGCTCTGATACAAGCCATTTGTTCACCTCATTGTTAGGCAGGGAATGATAATACACCGAGAAGCCTTCCATACCCTCCAGCTCATGCATCGTTTTCAGAGCCGCAATATCTGGAGCACCGGTTGACAGCTTAATGCCTTGCTCAGTAACTTTCATGTCCTTGATCTGCTTCCACGGGGTATTCGCTCCGGCCCATACGACGAACAAATAATCCGGCTTCGCACTAACAATCTTCTGGATGTTCGCTGTAAAATCCGTAGCTGTTGCATCAGCGTATTGCTCTTCTACAATTTCCGCGCCAAGCTTAATCGCAGCTTCCTTAAACGCCTTTATTCCATCTCGGCCGAACGCTCCGTCAGGTGCAAATGTTGCAATTTTAACGCCCTGTTTCGCAATTGCTGCAGCGCCTGCGATCGCATCCTGCGAGGAATTGCGAGCTGTGCGGAATATATATTTGTTCCACATCTCGCCTGTGATGCTGTCTGCAACAGCAGGTTCTACGATCATGACCTTCTCATATTCCTCAGCAAGCGGCAGAACCGCGAGCGTATCTCCTGAACTGGATGATCCGACAAGGAAATCCACCTTATCCGTTTCTAGCAGCTTGGTGGCCTTTTTCACTGCCACATCCGGCTTCGTTTCAGTATCTTCCACAATAAATTCGATGGATCGTCCATCGACCGTCTTCGTTCCCTGTGTTGCGTAGTCGATGCCCAACTCGAATCCGCGCACGGTCTGCTTACCGTAGCTCTCCAGCGCTCCCGACATCGACGCAAGCACGCCGATCTTAATCGGAGTCTTGTCCCCATCCGATTTCTTCTTTCCCCCTTGATTGTTCTTATTTTCGGACGAAGCTGCTTCATTGCTCTCCTGCTTCACAGTCTTCCCGCCTGCCTCACTGCCGCTGCTTCCGCATGCAGCCGTCAACAGCAGGAGAAAAGACATAAAACTGAGCAGCAGTAGTCTTGTCATCTGAATGCGAACCGCTGGCTGCTTGCCATGAATGCGCTGCGATTGTTGCTTATGGTTGCCTGTTTCACGATTGAATAGTTGTTTCATAGACACACCAAAAAACCCCCTTACGAGTCATTTTCATTCATCATAAGAGGGTATAGTTGCAAATGAGTTGCATCGGGTAACCATTCGCTGCACATTTGCTGTTCGCTTTATCTAGTCATGTAAAACAAGCAGTATTCAGCAGCAGTACCCTCTTATTCATAGGGAAGCCCGCCCGATATTTCCAGAATAAGCGCTTGGATATCCTTCATCGGCTCAATGCCAAGTTCTTCTTCCAGCGCCTTGCGGCACTTCTGATACCAGCGCAAAGCTTGATTGCGATTGTTCATCTGCAAATAGCAAGCTATCAAAATCCGATATGCCTCTTCCCAGCAGCGATCCTTACCTACCATCGACTCTGCCCATCGGATGGCCTTGTCGAACGTGTGCATGGCAGCATAATGGCAGGACAATCTTTCTGCCCCGCGCATGAACAGCACCTGAAGCCGTTCTCGCTCCTCGATGCACCAATCCTCATATCGCCGTTCAGGCATATAGTCTCCTTCATAGAGAAGGAGCCCTTCTTCGAGCAGTCCAATCGCCTGCTCTGCTTCATCCGCTTCAAGTCCTTGCTCGATTAATTGCTCGAAACGAGTCGCATCCATTATCCACCCTGCGTTCGGATTCAGTTGGTAGGTCGTTCCTCGCCTAATGATGTAATACGGGGTTGAACGAACGCGACGATGCGGCTCCAAGGCGGTATTCAATGCATTAAGCGCTACCTTGAAGTCCCGATTGGCCGCCTTCTCTTCCGCTTGGGGGAATAACGACTCCAATAATTCCTCCTTCGTCAGCGGGCGATTACGTCTAGTCACAAGAAGCTGGAACAACTCCTTTGCTTTCCCTCGCTGCCAGTCCTTGTCGGATAATTCAATATCGCCAAGCTGAACCGCGAAGTTGCCAAGCGTGTGGATATACAGTGTATATCCAGGATGGTACGTAAGCTGATCCAATCCCAGTTCTGTCAGCAGCATAGATGCATAGGAGCGGCCTATATCAAGCCGAACCGCCTCAATGAGCAGTGGTATAAGCTGCTGCGTGTCACTAGGCCCGAACAAAGTACGACGCGTAATAAGAAAAGCGTAGCCTTCTCGCTCCGTCCGTGCCAAAAAACGCTCCATTGCGACCGCAAACTTACTGTTCTGCCCTGTCCGATACGCACATAAGGCCAGCCACATCTCTACGGCGGCACTGCCGAATCCATCCCCGCAAGCAAGGAAGCGCTCGCTGCACTCACGGAATACATCCTCTGCCTCTGCATACCGATTCGCATTGAACAGTCCCATGCCCATGCTTAGCCGAATGAGCGAAGTAAGCCAGCCATCGTTGGCATATTGTGTCTTTTCCCACGCGTGATGTCCGTACCGCAGTGCCGTATCGGCGGAACGGGCCCGGCCGAACAACAGACACAGCCCCATGTACGGTTCTGCACTGCCGCGCTTTACATCAAGTCGTTCCATAATGGACAATGCCGCTTGGTAGCAGTCTGCAGCCACTTTTGCATCATACTTGCCGGTCAATTGTGCAGCATGCCCCATTCGCATCCACCCGCAGGCTTCAACGAAGGGCGCCTTGAGACGAATGCCCTGCATCATCCCCGCTTCCGCAGTCTGCTTCGCCGCAATCGGCTCGCCGCATATACTGCTAATCAGCGACAACAGCAGGTCGATCTCACGATGTGAGCGGGACAGCGTCTTCGAATGGTAGCTTAGACCACGGAACAGCGAGCCCTGCTCCTGCTCCATCGCCTGGGCCTGCATCAGCCTCGCCTTCGCCTTATGCAGCCTGCCTGTACGCAGGAACAGCCTTGCCTCCAGCAGCCAGTCCCTTCCCTCTGTGTGAATATGAATGGCACGGTCATACCAGAGCTGCGCCTCCGTACCTCTGCCCGCATTAAGCATATTTTCAGCCATCAGTGTATATAAACGACCTAAACGCTCACACTCCCCGGTTCGCACTTTCCTGCCTGCTTCATGGATAGAAGCTCGCAAGTGAACACTTTCAATTCCATTTATTTGCGCAGCACGCCCTCCATAAAGCGACTCTGCAAGTGCAATGGCTCGCTCCAGCAGCGGCTCTGCCTTGCCAGGCTGAATCGTATCCAAGAACAAGAGAGCCTGCCCTTCAAGCGCCATCATCTGAACGATACGATTCCCGGCACTATCCGCCTCATACTCCGCTATGCGATATTGGACAGAGGCCTCCTCATACTGGCAGCGGTAACGCAGGATGTCCCCATGGAGCACATGCAAATAAGGATGCCTGCGCATCGTACGCTCTGGAATCGTCAGCAGGGATGCATGGACAAATTCCAAATGACCTCCCTGAATCAGCTCTTCGCCCCCATCCTGCAGCAGAAGCGCCGTCTCCTCGGCATCCTGTAGCACCATTGCCTGCGCCATCGCCAAATCATAGCGGCTGTGCGACGCGAAAATGTGGATCGCCTGCTTCGCCAGTGATACGTATCGGTCTTGCTGTCTTCTGAGTTGATCCAGCAGGAATTCACGGAACAATGCATGGTAGCGAAATTGTTTGTCGTCGACTGCCGTCAGGAAGCCGCCTCCGCATAGATCGGACAGCAGCGCGTGCGACCCGCTTCTTCCGCATACAGCATCACACCACTCGCCTGTAAGCTCGTCAAAGATGCTCGTCTCCAGCATGAAGGCGCGCATCGATAAGGATTGCTTTTGGAACAGCTCCAAGGCAAGGAATTGGAACAACTCCTCCATCGTATCTCTTGGCGCCCGCAGAAGCTCTTCCAGCGAGCCATTGGAAGACAACTGCCGCTGCCATATGAGCTGCACTGCAATAATCCAACCCTCCGTCTGTCTATATATCCGCTCAAGCTGCCGCTTAGTAAGCGGGTATCCATAATAATCACTATAGAGTACATCAATTTCTTCTTCATTGAATGCAAGCTGTTCCTTGCCGATTTCCAGCACATGACCTCGGATGCGCAGTGCTGCAAGGCCATCCCACTGCGGTCTAGCGCGTGAAGAGATGACAATGCCCAGCTTGTCGCAATCCGGCAAATAGGACACGACATACTGCATCCACTCGTCAACGCTTGTATTCGGCTCGACAAGGTGGTAATCATCAATGATAAGCACCGTTTTCTTTGTAAGCGATACCAATTCATTCAAAAAAATATCCGCCAATGCAATGATGTCCTCACTGCTGTTCCGATTTCCGCCGCTATGCAGCTCAGCAAGCAGCGATTCCCCAAATTCAGAAACCGACTGCCGCAACGTATAAATGATATGGGAAACAAATGGGATGAAGTCGTTATCTTGAGGAGATGCTCCGTACCATGCATACGTCATGTCCGAGGAGCGCAGATAGGCAGAGAGCGCCGTCGTCTTGCCGAATCCCGGGCCAGAGGTCAATATTGTAAGCGGGAAGTCCATGATGCGGGATAATACCTTGGCAAGGCGAGGACGATGGAGCAGCTGCTTCTTCAGAGGGGGCGGCATTAATTTCATTTTCAGCACGCGGCCTTCTTTCATGCAGAACCTCCAATTCCTCCATTTTCCAATGTTGTCCTGACTATTGTATCATAGTTGCATTCGCTTCAAGCATTTTTACAAAAAAATGAGCGGCTGACCTCGGTCAACCGCCAAACCATACCTTCATTTCCTTTTTGTCAAGCTTGCCAACCACCGTCTTCGGGAGCTCTTCCGCGAGAACGAATCGCTTAGGCACCTTATATTTTCCAATTCTCGCTAGACAGAATTGCTTGAGCTCTTCCTCCGTCAATTGCGCAGCTTCTCCCGTACCGACCGCAGCCACGACAACCTCGCCCCATTTCGGATCTGCGATCCCAAGCACCGCAGCCTCCAGCACCTTCGGGTGACTTTCGAGAATCTGTTCTACTTCAAGCGGATACACATTCTCGCCTCCAGTAATAATCATGTCTTTCTTTCTGCCCACAATATAGTAATAGCCTTCCTCATCCCTTCGGGCCAGATCCCCAGTCAAGAACCAGCCATCCCGCATCGCTGCCTCTGTAGCTTGGGGATTGTTCCAGTAATGAGAGAACAAGTGACCACCCCGGAGTGCAAGCTCACCCACTTGCCCCTTTTCCAGCACATAGCCGCCATTGTCTATAATTCGGGCTTCTCCAAGCAGCATCGGCATTCCGACCGATCCCGGCTTTGCCCGCGCTGCTCCCGGTTCTATGACGAAATTGTTCGGGCCAGTTTCTGTCGCGCCATATCCTTCTTTGAAGGGCAACCCTCTGGCATGGAATGCTTCATACACCGGGAGCGGACATGGAGCTCCGCCAGAAAGGAAGGTGCGCATATTCGGGAACGTCTCATTTTGAAAAGAGTCGCATTGGACAAGTAGATGATACATCGTCGGTACCATCAACACGATCGTACAGCGCTCTTCTCGGAGGAGCCGAACCATATCATTCGCTTGAAAGCTTCGTACAAGCACAACCGTCCCCCCAGCCATAAGCATAGGGAGAGTCAGCGCATTAATCCCTCCTGTATGGAACATGGGCAGGATGGTTGCCGTGACGTCCAATTCGTTCAATTGCCAGCTGATCACGGTATTCGCCGCATTCCAAAATACAGAGCCATGTGAGAGGACAACCCCCTTTGGCTTCCCCGTTGTCCCTCCGGTATAGATCATGAGCCACGGATCGGCAAGGCGGATCGCGGCCTGCGCAATTGCCTCGCCAGGCTGTACATGCTCAACTGTTGAGACTCCGACGGCAATCTCTGCCGCAGCTTCATCCATAGTCTTGTCCCCTGCATTTACACGCTGCTCGTAACTAACGTCGGACTGTGCATACAACGGAATCGATACATCCAAACGTTCAATTGTATCCCCCTGAATAGCTTCAGAAATGACAGCAAGCGAAGGATCAGTTCCGTCATAGAGCAGCACCTTGGGAGAGCAATCGCGTACAATTTCATTAAGCTCTGATTCGGCAAGCCTCCAGTTCATCGGAACGGCAATCGATCCAAGCAGCCGGCAGGCAAGCAGTGCATCCACCATTTCCACTTGATTCAGCAGCAGCACAGCGACGCGATCTTCTGCACCGACACCATGATGCTGAAGGACAAGAGCCAGCCGCCTTGCGCGAAGGGCAAGCTCCCGATACGTGCACCGCTCCCCCGTATGAACATCTACAACTGCGATTTTATTCGGCGTCTTCTCACATCGATGCTCGAACCAGTATGCGGCGCTGTCTCCTTGTTCAAGGAATCGCCCGAGAACTTGACGTTCATGTTCAGCCCCGTTCGACGATGACTGCGACACCATGACCGCCTCCTACGCAGAGCGCAGCCGCGCCGTATTTCACATTTCTCCGTTCCATCTCATGAAGCAGGCTCACGAGCACTCTTGTTCCACTGGCGCCGATCGGATGGCCGAGAGCAATCGCCCCGCCGTTCACATTGAGGTTCTCTGTATCAATGCTCAGTTCCTCGGCAACAGCCAGCACCTGTGATGCAAAAGCCTCGTTAATCTCGAACAGTTCAATGTCCTGCATGCGAAGTCCCGCCTTCGCAACTGCCTTTTTCAGAGCCGAGACAGGCCCCAACCCCATCCATTCCGGCTCCACGCCAACTGCCGCGTAGCCGCGAACAATAGCAAGCGGGGACAGGTTCCGCTTCACACCTGCTTCTGAGCTGCACAATACAACTGCCGCGGCCCCATCATTGATACCTGATGAATTGCCTGCCGTAACTGTTCCATTCGCGATGAATGCGGGCTTCAGCTTACTTAACGCCTCAAGTGTCAGCCCATTGCGAGGGTGTTCATCTGTGTCCACTATCCGGTACGTTCCCTTGCGTTCAGGCACACGAACATGAACCAGTTCCGCCTCGAATTTCCCTGCACGCATTGCAGCTTCTGCACGCTGTTGGCTGCGCAGCGCATAGTCATCCTGCATGTCGCGCGTAATCTGATAGCGCTCAGCAAGCCGCTCCGCTGTAACGCCCATCGGCTGCTTTAAGAAAGCACAGGTCAGCCCATCATGCAGCACGGTATCCAATAGCTCGCCATGCCCATACTTATATCCCTGTCGCGCTTGCTTCAGAATGTAAGGGGACTGCGTCATATTTTCCATGCCGCCGGCTACAACGATGTCCGCATCTCCTGTCCGGATATTCTGCACGCCGAGCATGACTGTCTGTAAGCCGGAGCCGCAGACAAGGTTCACCCCTGCGGCAGGCGCATGAATCGGGATACCTGCCTGCAACGCAGCTTGACGTGCTCCATTCTGCCCAACGCCAGATTGCAGCACCTGTCCCATCCACACTTGATCCACCTGTTCCCCCGCTACGCCAGCGCGACTGCAAGCTTCTTGAATCGCAATGGTTCCCAATTCCACTGCGGTAACCTCTCGATAACTCCCTTGAAACGATCCAATCGGGGTGCGCGCTGCACCCGCTATCCACACCTCATTCATCTGTTCCACCCCACGTTCAGGACTTGGATTGACGCTTGCTAGAGCAGGTCAACAACATATTCACAACTCAGAATTACATGCCATTAGTCATTAGACCGTGCATGAAACCTGATTTTGGATCGTGCACCCGCAAGCCTGTATATCCACCATTTCCAGTAAACGCGATAGCAGTTACAAATCAGTTGCATGGAACAGATTTCCCATTCGAAATAACAAAAAGCACCTGACCCGCAAAAGCGAGTCAGGTGCCGTATCAATGCAGTATTTCATTCTCGTTCCAATTATCAGGGGATCCCCATATCAACAGTTATGCCTTGAATCTAGCAGCAAGCTGCTGCAAATCATCGGCAATCGTAGCAAGATGGTTGGCGTACGAAGCCATTTCCTGCATGGCTGCATTTTGCTGCTCGCCCGCCGTCGCTACATTTTCCATCTCAAGCAGCGTCGTATTTGTCATTTCACTTGCTTCATCGAACGAAGACACTATTGTGCCATTAGCTTGAGCAAGCTGTGTGCTCATTTGAGCAATATGAGTTAACTGAACGTTCATTTCATCGACTGCTGCGAACATATCGGCAAAGCTGCTCGTCACTGTCTTCGTGACCTGCTGACCTTCCTCTACGGAAGCTGAACCGTTCTGCATCGCAGACCATACTGCTTCAGAACGCTCATGCACATGCTGAATCATGCCTGTAATTTGTCCTGCAGCCTCATTGGTCTGCTCTGCCAGCTTGCGGACTTCGTCAGCTACTACCGCGAAGCCCCGTCCATGTTCGCCCGCATGCGCAGCCTCAATGGCTGCATTCAAGGCAAGCAGCTTTGTTTGCGCGGACAATTCTTGAATGAATACGACAATGCGGCGAATATGCTGCGATTGCTCCATTAGCTGTTCTGTCTCATTTTTAGCCAGCTCTGTATGCTCCGTGATGGCATTCATTTGCGAGCGTACATTGCTCAATGCCTGCTCGCCTCGCACTGCCCATTCACTCATATCATTAGCAGCCTCGGAGGACAGACTTACCAGCTCAACAACTTCCTTCAGTTGTCTTCCTGATTGGTGGGCATCGGATCGTACTACCTTCAGTCTATCATTCAATAGTGACGATTGGGCTGACACCTCTTGATAAGAAGCTGCAACCTGCTGCAGGGAAGCTACATTTTCCTCTGTATTAGCAGAAAGCTCCTCAGCAGAAGCGGCAACTGTCTCGGATACTTCGCGAATACGCAGCAAGACATCGGTCAAAGACTGCGCCATTCGATTGAAGTTTTTCTCCAAACTGCCAATCTCATCACTGCGATTCGATTCTTTAATCCGCTCTGTAAAGTCGCCTGCTGCAATTCGTTCCGTCAATTGCTGCACACGTACAACTGGACGAATTATGCTCGTTACAAATCGCCATAAAAATAATCCCATTAAAGCAATAAGCACCGCAAGGAAAATCGAAGCGATGAGAAAGATGTTATTCGCTTGACTGTTAATTTCCGACAATGCGACAACAGATACGATGTTTAATCCCATTTTGTTCCGTTTATCGTAGCTGACGAACTCATTGCGGCCGGCCGCATTCGACTTATAAGAACCGTGGTCGTTTGCCGTTACCAATTCACCATATGTTGCTTCATCTAGAACCGTTCCCTGCTTGTATACCGGATGCGTTACGACCTGATTATCCTTGTCAACAAGGCTGATATAACCGCTTTTTCCTACTTTGTATCTCTCTACGGCCTTGTTAATCCGATCGATTGCCACATCAATGGCAACAACCCCGTTCTTCTGTGGGAGCTCCTGAGCGAACGTAACGACCAAATCATTCGTTATCGCATCGCGATACGGCTTTGTTACAATGACTTTGCCGCCGTTATTCATTGCCTGCTGATACCAGCCCCGCTTCTTCGCATCAATCGTCTCATCACTGTCATTAGAACTGTGTATGTATTGATTATTTACGAAGACATATGCCGCATAGATATTGTCAATATCTTTGGCAGTATCCAGCATCCGCTCACGGATCCAGTCCTTCTGTTGCGACTTCTTGCTAATGCTTTCAGCCAGACTGTTCACCGTATAGGCATTCGAATCATACATGTCATCCAACATGCCGACAATAGATTCGGTAGCCTCATTCACTTGATTGTAGAACATGTCCTTCGTATTGCTAGCTGCCGTTCCTGTTAGGATAATAATAAGAATGATCGTCGGAACGACAATAAATAGTGCAAGCAAGCATATTATCTTTTTGTGCAAGGAACGTTGTATTCCTGCAGTCCATTGAAAAGTCCTCTTCATGCTGACTCTCCTTTACCGATTCTCGTTGGCAAAATACGTTTGGTATATCGGTATAAAACGGTAAAAGATTAATACATTGTTACAAAATCAGCGCATGGTAATTCACACCAAACTTCTTTTGGCTTAAAATAGCAGGGTTTGCAATCTCGTGAACAAAGCCAAATATAAAAAAGCCCATTGGGAGCGATGTACAAAATATGCACATTCCTCCCAATGGGCTTATCATGCTTTTATAAATGAATATGGACTATCCTCGTTCTCCCTGCAATCTCATTAATGGTCGCAGTACCTTTTGAACCGCACGCGGATACCCAGACAATTCATCATGTCGAATTACACGGAAGGCAACTAACCCAATTACAAATAAGGCCACGACCACGACAGCTACGATTCCAGCGGTAAACATAAAGGCCAGCTTAGCCGGCAATATGCTTACCAACTGCTCTCCCAGCCATTCGCAGGCATACCCGACTCCACCTGACAGCATAATTGTTAGCAGGAAGCCTATCCAGCTATTGCCCAGCACGGAAAACGGAACAACCTTCTTCATGACACGAAGATTGAGCCACGTAATGAGCAGGAAGCTTAATGCAGTTCCCCCAATAATTCCGTAAATGCCGAAGAAATGAACAAGCGAGAAGCTGGCAATAAGCTTGATAATAATACCTAATGTTACACTGATCATGGCGATATAAGGTTTGCCAAGACCAATTAGAATCGAGCTTGACGTCATCATCGTTATCTGGAAAATCGTGCCGAGCGTTAATGCCGCGATAATTCCTGCGCCGTCCAACGTACTGAACAGGAAGCCGTTCACGGAGTATGCCGCTACCGATAATGCCAATACGATCGGCATGCCGCTCAATACAGAAATTCGCATCGCCAGAGTTGTCTGCCGCTTCAAGTGAACCATATCCCGCTTTGCGAAAGCCGCGGAAATAACCGGGATGAGCGACGTGCTTAACGCTATCGCCAGTATTGGCGGAATGCCAGCGATCGACTGTGCGCGCTGACCCAGGATACCATACAGATGCTTCGCCTCATCTAATCCTACTTCTGGATTCAGCAATGGGATCGTTATGGAAGTATCAATAAAGTTAACAGCCGGCACGGCAAGCGATGATAATACAATCGGTACGGACATGGCAAAAATGGAACGGAAAATATCAGTAAGCGGTACTTTCTTCGCACCTCTGCGCCGCGCGCGCACGCCCGCTTCGCGATCTGCCTGCCGCAGCTTGCGCAAGTAATACAGCATAATGACGAAGGCACCAATGCTTCCCAATACTCCGCCGAAGGAAGCTCCAGCTGCGATCCAATCTTGGGTCTGCCCCGTACTCATCAATATATAAGCAAGGCCAATCGCCGTAAAGACACGCAAAATCTGTTCTACAATTTGCGATACACCGCTTGCCTGCATCATATTGCGTCCTTGTGTATAGCCGCGCATCATGGCAATGACCGGGAACAGCAGCAGCGCTGGGGCCAGTGCGCGAATAGCAAGTGCGGCTTCCGGCAATTGAATCATGTCCGCATACACGCCTGCAAACGCGATGAGCAGCAAGGTTGTGATCACACCAGATATGAGACCGAACAGCAGTGCAGCATAATAGACTCGCTCTGCTTCGCGCACCTTGTTCAGCGCATAGCGTTCGGATACCATCTTACTTAATGTGCTCGGGATACCCGCTGTCGCTATTGCAAGTATCATCAAATAGACTGTCTGTGAGGCAGCAAAAGAGGCGTTACCCACAGAACCGAGCATATGCTCAAGCGGAACGCGCTGGAATAGCCCTAAGACGCGAGCGACGAGGGTAGCCGCTGCAATAATGAGCGTTCCTTTAATAAATGATTCCTTTGCCAAACGTTTCCCTTCTTTCTGTATGCTAGCCCGCATCCTTATCAGTCCGAACATACTTCATTCATTTCTATTCATCGTGGCAGCTGCCACTATACCTTCACCATAAAGAAGGAAAAAGCTGCTCCATAAGACAAGCCCTGTCTCATTCAGACAGCAGCCGTCTTATGGAACATTTACTATTAGAACACAAACAACCAGAGGAAGAACAGGACAATCATCACGATTTGCAGCGCAAATTTGACGACAATACTTGTAAATAGACCGACAACCGCCCCGATGGCTGATTTTGTCGATCTTTCCATACTCGCTCCTGTTATGATCTCTCCGATGAACGCGCCTAAGAGAGGCCCGAGAATAAGACCGAACGCCGGAATGACGAATGGGCCAATGATGACCCCTATCGTACTTCCGATGATCGATGCTCTTGAGCCTCCGAACCGCTTGACGCCCCAAGCATTGACAACGTAGTCGGCAATAAACAGCACGGCTACAATCAGCGTCTGAATCGTCCAGAACCAGAATCCGAATGGTTCAAAGCTAATGCATAGTCCATACACAAAGAATGCTGCATAAATTGCCAGCGCACCAGGCAAAATCGGATAGATTGCCCCTGCCATCCCGACAAGGAACAACACAATCACACTAATCCAACCAAAAATAACCATCCGTTCCACCACCTTGCACGAGGATAACCGCTCGTGAACAACCTTTTACAGCAAATACTCTTTAATCACTTGAGCAACACCATGCTCGTTGTTCGTTCGTACGACGACATCCGCAGATTGCTTTACTTCGTCCTGCGCATTTCCCATTGCTACACCAAGCCCAGCGGCTTGAATTGCCGCCATATCATTCAAGCTATCCCCTACAGCAACCGCTTGGGATATGTCGCAGCCTATAAGCTCGCATACTGTCTGTATCCCTGTCGCCTTATTAACGCCGGCAGGGTTAATCTCAATATTATGCGGCGAGGAATTCGTCAATTCCAAGCCTCCCATGGCACGCAGCTCGCGCCAGAGTATTTCGCGCACATGATCGTCTTTTGTAAAGTAACCGAACTTGAGCCATTCCTCCGCTTCAATATCCGCTCCCCAATTCTCCTTGTTGTACAGCCGTTCCGTCGAATATGCCCAGAACCAGACATCATGCTCCTTAGACATCGCGTACATGCGCTTGATGGCCTCGCGATCCAAAAGATGGCGCAAGTGCAATTCACGAGGATTTTTCCACACTTCACTTCCATTCACTGTGATCATGGGAGAATCCAATCCCAGTTCTGTCGCATAAGGAAGTGCGTTAACGAACGCACGGCCAGTGGAGAACATAACCGTTATTCCCGCATCGCAAGCACTGCGAATTGCATCGGAATTTTCCTTCGAAATTCGCTGATCATCATCCAATACCGTTCCATCCATATCGAGAGCCAATAGTCTATATTTAGTCATCTCATCCGTCACTCCTGTCCCTGATGCGTTCTGCTTCAGACGAGTTGTGATTCGTTATTTGTCGAAGCTTGTAACACTAATGTCATTCATTGTCATGCACAAAATTTGCATAACGACATTGTATCATACGGAGGCATTTACAACAAAGAATTCCTTTCCTTCACCTGTGTCGATTCAGGCACTCTTTTTCTTGCGAATATAACAAAAACACCCCCATCTCCGAATTCAGGAGCAAGGGGGTGTCTACAGGCAGCTACATTGCCGTCATCTCAGCTATGCGGCGGCGCTTCAGCAGTCGAGCAAGCATGCCGTGAGACGGGGACAACACAAAGGCAAGCACGAACAATGCACCAGCCACCGTTACCATCATCCCTGCAATTGAGGCATCCAACAAGGAGGACAAATAGTATCCCGCAATTGCGCATGTAATCCCAATCGCCACACTGTACATAATCATGAGACTCAGGCGCTCTGTCAGCAAGTAGGCCGTAGAAGCCGGGACGATAAGCATGCCGACGACAAGGATAGCACCCACACTTTCAAATGAAGCCACCGTCGTCATGGACACGAGCCCCATCAGTAAATAGTGGAACAGCGCGACCGGAATGCCGCAGGCAATGGCCATCGCCGGATCGAAAGCACATATTTTGAATTGCTTATAGAACAGCCCGATAACGAGCAAAATCACAAGCAGTGTAAAGCCGAGTATCCACACTGCCTTTGGCACAATGTCAATGCCGAACAAAGTCATCGTATTCCAATGAACATACGCAATTTCACCAAAAAGGACACAATCCAAATCCAGATCCACATTGCGTGCATTCAAACTTACGAGCACCACTCCAACCGCGAACAATGCGGTAAACACCACACCGATCGATGCATCGGATTGGACACCGTTATGCTGGAACAGCTGAATAAGAAATACAGTTAGTAATCCTACTGCGGATGCGCCAAGCAGCATGATGAATGAGTCACGCGAGCCGCTCATTATGAATGCAATGACGATGCCCGGGAGAACCGAATGACTAATTGCATCCCCAATCATCGACATTTTGCGAAGTACAAGGAAGCAGCCCAATATGCCGCAAGTTGCAGCCACTAGCGCTCCGGTTAGTATAATCCATAGGTCTGTCACAGAGACGCCTCCTTTCGCAATCGAGGTTCCGTCTCCTCCAGACGGATTCGCTCCTCCATCCGAATCGTTTGATGATTGCGGATTCGACGAATCCATTTCGCAAGCACACCGCGGCGCGGTGCGATTATTACCGAGCAGCAGAAAACAAAGGTAGCAGCCAATACACTGAGCGGGCCAGTAGGCAAATTGCTCGTCGTCGTACTAACTAGCGTACCGATAATACCACTGACCGCTCCAAACAACCCGCTTAGCAGTACCATCAATCCGAGCCGATCTGTCCAATAGCGCGCAGATACCGCAGGCGTAATCAACAGTGCCGCAACAAGCACAACGCCAACCGCCTGAATGCCAACAACGACAGCAATTACGGTAAATAACATGAGCAGCTGCTCCAGTACGCCGACCGGAAACCCAAGCCCGCGCGCAAATCCTGGATCGAAGCTAAGCAGCTTGAACTCTTTAAACAACAGGCTGCATGCAACAATGATTAACACCGACACACCCGCCATTGTGTACACATCACTTTGTATCATAGAGGCCGCTTGTCCAAAAAGGAACTTGTCGAGTCCGCTTTGGTTCCCATAGCTGGAATGCTGAATTTGCGTCAGCAATACAATGCCTACACCGAAGAACACCGACAGCATGATGCCCATTGCCGCATCCGCTTTAATGCGCGTATAGCGCGTCACAACCGAAATCCCCGCTGTCGCCAGCATCCCGGACAAAAAAGCGCCGAAGAAGAATAATGGCAGTGACTTGACCCCTGTCAGCATAAAAGCAATACATATGCCCGGAAGGGCAGCATGGGCGAGTGTATCTCCAACCAAGCTCTGCTTCCGCAAGTAAGCGAAGCTGCCGACGATGCCACTCATCAGACCGAGCAGCAAACAGCCAACGAGTATCCATTGCGTATTCGGATCGCGCAGTATATCCCAAGATATTCCGAACATTGTACTCACCTCGATCCTACCATGACGGCGCCCGCATTTTGATCCAGCACGGTAAGTCTGCCGCCATAGGTTTGCTGCAGCATGCTTGTGTTAAATATTTTCGCTGTTTCTCCACATGCAACCAATTCCACATTCAGCAGCATCACCCAGTCGAAATATTCCTTCACCGTTGCCAAGTCGTGATGAACAACGAGAACGGTTTTTCCCTGACGCTTCAATTCATTTAATAACGTAATGATTGCCTTCTCCGTCATCGCATCCACACCGACAAACGGCTCATCCATAAAGTATAAATCCGCATTTTGGGCAAGCGCCCTTGCTAAAAATACACGCTGCTGTTGACCGCCGGACAGCTGGCTAATTTGCCGATCCGCAAAGTCCGCCATCCCTACCTTTGCTAAACAATCCAGCGCGATCGCCTTCTCCTTCGCCCCTGGACGCTTGAACCATCCTAAGTGACCGTAGCGGCCCATCATTACGACATCAAGTGCATTCGTCGGAAAGTCCCAATCCACAGATTCACGCTGTGGGACATAGCCTACCCGTTTGCGGCTTTCCGAATAAGGTTTGCCGAATATGCTCACCTCTCCGCTAACTCTAGGAATCAGACCGAGGACGGATTTGATAAGTGTCGATTTTCCTGCACCGTTCGGTCCAATAATACCGATCAAATTGCCCTCCGGTATCGTAAAGCTCACATTGCGTAAAACTGGCTTCTTCTGATAGGCCACAGTCAAGCCGCTCACGCGAAGCGGCGAGTTCCCCTTCTCTTTCATTCTTATTCGCTCCTCTCCTGCTGCGTTATCCAATTGAAGTTATGTACATTACTTCAGCGCATCCACAATCGTGTTGACGTTAAAGCGAACCATGCCAATATAAGTACCCTCTTCTGTTCCAGGCTCGCCCATTGCATCCGAGAACAATTCGCCGCCAATGGCGACATCATGTCCCTTTTTCTTCGCTCCTTCAATGACCGCTTCAATCGCCTTCTTCGGCACGCTGGATTCAATAAATACGGCCTTAATCTTATTGTCTATCAGATAATCGCGAAGATCGGATACATCCTTACTTCCATACTCAGATGCTGTACTAATTCCTTGAAGCCCCATAACCTTCATACCGTATGCCTTGCCAAAATATCCAAACGCGTCATGTGCAGTAACGAGCACACGGCTGCCTTCCGGAATTTCTGCTATCCGCTTGTGCACATACGCATCAAGCTCCTGCAGCTTGTTTACGTACGCCTCTGCCCGCTGCTTATATGCTTCAGCATGTGCTGCATCGTATTCAACTAGCGTGTCACGGATGACCTCGGTCGCCTTGATCCAATTTTGTACGTTGAACCAAATATGCGGGTCATGCGATTGAGCTAATGTCGGATCCGCCAGCAGCTCAGTTTCTGGAATCGTTTTGGAGACAGGAACCGTCGTCTTGCTGCCGCTCATTTTCTCCAAAATATCGACCATCTTGCCTTCCAAATGCAAGCCATTGTAGAATACGATATCCGCATCATCTAGCTTCTTAATGTCCCCTTGCGATGCCTTGTATAAATGAGGATCAACCCCTGGCCCCATCAGACCAATCACATCAACGCGCTCACCGCCCACTTCCTTCACTGCATCGGCGATCATTCCAATTGTAGTCGTTACCTGAATCGGCTGATTTGTATCCTGCTTATTTACATCTTCCTTCTTGCCTTCGCTTGTACTGCTGCACGCAGCCAGACCTAAAGCGACGCTCAAAAACAATATGGTCATCACCAATCGCTTTAACGCCGAGTTCATTTTGAATTTCCCATTCGGTCTTACCACTGTCTTCGCCATCTTTTGTCCCTCCCATATGATAACCTGCCACTTTTTGTAATGATTACGTTTATCAATGATCATGTTTAATATACACAAATATGTTTCCTCAATGCAACTATTTTTGTATAAAAAAAATTCTTTCCCCAAATAATCATTTTTGCAAAAAGAAAAGACTTTTCCTTATCGTATGCAGTGTATGCCTCCATCGGTGACACCATGTACGATATGAAAAAGTCTTAAAAAAAAGGTTCAATACGTTCGGACTTCTAGCTCTTGTCCAAACGCATGAACCCCATTTCGTTTATTGATTATTTCCGCTCTCATCCGTAGACTCATTAGCTGCATTATGATTCTTCGGCTTCGGCGTTCCAGTCAAACCGTATACTTCATCGTACGCATCGAACATAGCACGCGCGATCGGCGCTGCTCCGTAGGAGCCGTATCCACCTTCTGGCACGACAACAGCAACCGCAAGCTTCGGCTTATCTGCCGGCGCATACGCGATGAACACCGCATTTTCCAATGTTTTGCCCGCTATACTTTGCTGCGACGTACCTGTCTTTCTGTAAAACGGGTAAGGGAAACCATCGAAGCCATGAACGTTAACCTTGGACATCCCTTCTTCGACAACGCGCCAGTTCGTATCGTCGAACTTTGTTTCGTTCAACACTTCACGTCCGAAGGTTTTTACTACCTTGCCATCGCCATCCGTAATTTTGCTTACGAATTGCGGCTTAATGCGCTGGCCATGGTTCGCTAAGGTAGCAGCATATTGAGCAAGCTGCAAGGTTGTATACTTCCCTTGCTGTCCAAAGGAGGCATATACGAGTGCGGACTGTGCGTTATTGCGCTCCGCCTCCACCAGATAGTCCTTCAATCCGGCGGATTCACCAGGCATACCGCTTTCCGTCTTCACGCCGAGTCCGAAGGCATCCATATATTTATCCCATAACTCTAATCCATTCCGGTCAGAAAGGGAAAATAGCTTTTTACCGATCATATCGACCATAAAGGCGTTGGAGGATACCTTAAGGGCCTTAGCAGCATCCATATAACCGTAAGAAGTTCGACTCGAGTTCCATACCTTCGTCTCATAACCTCGGCGACCGAACTCCCCGTAGCCCTTATCATAGTATTCTGTCCATGGGCCAAACAGGTTTTCCTTCAGACCAATGAGAACGGACAATGGCTTCATTGTAGAACCCAGGTATACAAGTGACGTAGGATGGCGTCCGCGCTCCTTGTCATCATTGTATGGTCCATAAACCTCGCGAATAGCTCCGTTACCCATGAAATACTGAATCTTTTCATAGTCCTCACTGCTAATTTGACCGTTCCGCCATACGTTCGGATCATAATCCGGCATACTAGCGATCGATACAATATTACCTGTGTCCACTTCCATCGCCACCGCATAGCCAGTGCGTGCATTTGGTGCATACTCGGTACGGTTTGAGGAATTGCGAATCTTCTCCAGCGTTTTAACGATGGACTCTTCTGTTGCCTTTTGAATGTCGCGATGAACCGTTAGATGTATATTATTGCCACGTTCCGGCTTCGTCAGCTGCATCGGCCCGATAATACGGCCCGCCACGTTGACCGGGAACTTCTTCACCCCGTTTAAACCGCGCAGCTCGTTCTGATACATCAATTCGATGCCATCGACGCCAACATCCTCGTACTCCAGATATTCCTTTTCTGTAGGAAGTTTTTCCTGATTCTCGTACTGTTCCTTATAGAACGGCATCCGCTCGCGAACGCCCTTGAACTTCTTCAAGTAACCGACCGTCTGCACGGCTATTGTATCCTTATCATAGTTGCGGACACTATCCTCGACGATGTCGATTCCTTTGAATTGCGCCTTATGCTCTAAGAAGTAGGCGACTTCTTCCTTCGTCAAACCCGTCTTGATCAGTCGAGGAACGAAGACAAAGTTCATTCGTCCACCCAAGTCCATTCGTTTTAAGATTTCCTCTGCCGTTAATGGCTTATCCTGCGGACTGCCCAGCTTTTTGAAAATCTCCTCAAGATCCTTTGCAAGCTGTTCTACTTCAGTACGGTTCTTCTTCTGCTCATCCGTCATGTTCTTGCTCGGATCCCCATAATTCTTAACCACATTGAAGTAGAGCGATTGTGATGCAGTGGAATAGGCAAGTCGCGTATTCGAAGCATCATATATGGTTCCCCGAAGCGGCGGTATCGCGGTTTCCCGAAATCCCAACTGAGACTCCTTCTCCTTCAGGGCGGGGCCTTCAACGAACTGCAAAATAGCCAACCTTACAATAAGCACGGTAAATATTAAAAACGTAATAAAAAAGAATAAGTTCAACCGAAACGAAAAGGTACGTCGGTTCTGTACTTCCCGCTTCTGCGGATCATCCGCATGTGGATGACTCAATGCCAATCATCCTTTCTTGCTAACTTTTGCTGTACAATCTCATTTATTTTACCATACTAATTTGCCTATATTCAAAGGCTCTGCAGCTTCAATTTATATCGCAATGAATTATCTTATCGTCAAAGGCTTATCGGGAATGTGAGTGGCATCGAATTTAGGAGGATTGAACCAATCTCCTGATGATGCCCATGTCGCATCGAGCGGTATCCATTTTTTCTTTTCACTCAACCACACCTCATTCCAGGCATGTGGACCGTAGCCGCCATTTCCGTTATATCCGAGACCGGTAACTACCTTGACTTGGAGACCTGACGAGCGAGCCATAACCGCATATAGACGCGCATAATCGATGCATACGCCCTGCTTGGTTGCAAAGGTATCCTCTGGCGTCTGCTCCTTCCATATTCGCTTCGTCTCATACTGCTTGGCCTTGTCCCAGTCGTACTGAACCCGGGAACCAACCCAATCATACAAGCGCCGGGCCTTCTCTTCATCCGAGTCAGCTCCCGCTGTCACTTGACGCGCAGCCTGCTTCACATCAGAAGAAATCTGATTATCAATCACTTCATATCGGCGCTGCAGCAGTTCGCCCAGCTCCTGCCCCATTTGAGAAGTGAACACAGGCAGGCTCTCTGTAATCAACGAACCAGCAAGCGGCTCGATCACTTGGTTCGCCACTGTCCGATAAGCGGAAGAGGATTGAATGATGTCACTGGCCTTCGTAGCCGGCTGCAGCGCAACATAGACGAACAAAACCATAATGATAATAAAGGCACGTACGCCGCCAATTAAAGCGCCAATGGCACCTCCCGTTAACCAATTGGCCACGCGGCTTATTGCCAACATGACACCAGAGCGAGAAGATGAGCTGCCTTCCTCTTGCACAGAACCAGAAGTCCCATCCCATAACACTGCCATGAGCCAACCTATAAGTCCTCGGACAACCATGTAGACAATACCAAACAAGATCGCAAATCGCAGAAGTGCGAAGTCCCTTATCCCTGTTACTAACGTATAATAAATTCGCTCCCACCAAGCCAATGCATGGGAGGGGATTTCAATACTCCATTCTATGAATTGACGCTGTACAATAGGCGACAGCCACATTGCTGCTGCGAAAGATACCATGAGCGAAACAATTGTGCAGACCGACTGAGCAACAAATAGAAAGAGGTGACGCATGGACCCCGAAGCGCCTCTCGCCACCCCTTGAACTGCGGATAGAAGCACGACCGCAAGCAGCACCAGCGTTATCGCGTTCCATTCCCATTGCAATCCGGTACTCATTTGTTCTGCTTCGCTTCCTTCACGAACTGGCGAATCGTTTCGTTCATGCTCCACTCTCCTAGAGAGACTCCATTGAACGACAGCTTCACCTTATCACTATTGGGTGTTCCTGTAAGCTCCAAATTCGGCGACTTTACCGTATAAGTACCATCCTCATTGCTCTTGAACGTCGCCTTCTTCGCTTCTTCCATCATGGAGGTGAGCGCTTGATCCTTCAGCTTTTGCACCGTTTCATCCTTCACAGTTGTTACTGCGTTATTCACATCATCCCACGTAATTCCGCTGTATACAGCAACAGCAGCGACAATCACGACAACAAGCGCCCATTTGATCATCGTTTTCACGAAGCTAACAATTACGAGCAGTACGATGAGTGCAATAAGGAAAACAAGCCAATTTTGCTTAATAAATTCAAACCACATTTCGAGTTGACTCACTTCTTCGATCACCCTTTCCAAAGCGTATTATACATCATTCCCATATGATGTAACAGTCAGACCCGCCAGCATCATCAGCCAAATTCGGGTACTAAGTTCGTCCGATATGACGTACAAGTATACCATAGCGATCTGGAGGTGACTGGCTTGCGTTCTGTCTTTTGGCTCTACTTGTTTTTATTCGTTGCGTTTTTTGATTTGCATGCGCAATACCCGATTCTGACCCCATTTGCAATTTCGCTTGGTGCCGCTCCATCCTTCATCGGGTTAATGATGGGCATGTATTCATTCACCCATCTTCCTGGCAACGTCATGGCCGGTTATGGCGTCGACCGCTTTGGCAGCCGTATCTTCATCGTGTTCAGTCTCATTGGAGCCGGAATCATCCTCATGTTGCAGGCTCATGTCGTCAATCCGTGGCAACTGCTGATTCTGCGCTCGATTAGCGGATTTGTACTCGCGTTCCTCTCCCCTGCCTGCTTATCCTTGCTTGCACGCATGGCACGCGATCATGTTCATCAAAGCAAGCTAATGGCTGGCAACGGGCTTGTTCATACACTTGCCTCTGTGGTATCTCCTGCCGCTGGTGCTTATCTCGTGTCCAAGATTGGCTTCGTCATGGCATTCCAAGCACTGGGGATTGGCCTTATTCTTGTAGGAGCAATGGCATGGCTGTTTATTCGGGATGTACAGGAGAACTCCTTCTTTAAGACGACAACACCAAGCGTCCCTACGTCAACAATAGCCCCATCACCTGCTATTCCATGGCGCTTTTACTTTATGCCGCTTGCCATCGCCTGTTCGCAGGGCATTTTATTTTTCGAACTGCCATTTATGACTGACGCACTTACCTCCATTATGAAGACAGGCGTACTATTCTCGGCTGTCAGCCTCGGTGCGCTGCTTACGTTAAGCATGCTGTTCTTGAATCAATACTCGGCTTATATGCGCACATGGATCGGCTCCTTTTCATTAGCGCTTCTGTTCTTCGTCCTTGCGGTGCACTGGCCTGTTCCTCTTCTTGTCACCTTATTTCTGATCGGCATGACGAAAGGAATTATTTTACCCGCTTTGTCTGCACACCTCCTGCTGTTGAGTGGCGGTGCCAGATATGGAAGGATCTTTTCCATCTTATCGATTGCTTCTTCCATCGGATCCTTCATTGGACCTATGGTTGCCGGTCAGCTTCGCGGTCATGTATCCCCTTATTTCATAGCCTTTCTCGTGCTCATGCTGGCTGTAACGCTGCTACCTCCAGGCAAGCAAACAACTATTGGCAAGCCTATCCATAGCAGCCGACCGCCAACAACACGTCCAACTATATAACGAATCGAGTAAATGGAGCGCTTCACCCTGTTGCAGCTTGATTACTTCATACAGCATTCGCCCATATTCTCATATATGGGTGAATGCACAGAACAGGATTGTTCCGCTAACATACAATGATTATGAGAAATGACTACCGACGAAAGCGGGTGAATCAAGATGGGTAATTATGTTGAGCCTTACGGTGGCCCAGGGCTGAGATTCAGTTCATGCTTCTGGACAGCAACCACCGTAATTCTCGCCCTATTCATCCTGCTCGTCATCATTTTGCGTGCTCCTCTGCTGTAACCCCCCATCTCGCTCTCTCCTTATACGGCTTGCCTACGGGCAAGCCAATTTTGTTATGCGGCATTCCTCATGGCACTGCAACGGATTTCATCTTTCGTGGTACACTACTGTTAGCCCGAAATCATCCGGCTGATCTTTTCCTTTATCAGACTCGGATATTTTCCGTACCGCTTTATGGAAAGAAGGTGAACACGATGGAAATCGCCCTCATCGTTGAAGGCAAAAACGACCGCAGCCGCCTACGCAGGCTGTTGGCTAACGAGGTGGACATCATGTGTACATTTGGAACACTGAATACCGAACGAACGGAGAAGCTGCGAATGCAGGTTGGGGATAAGCCCGTATACTTATTTATGGATAATGACTCCTCCGGGAAACGCATTCGTGCTGTGCTTCGAGAAACATTTCCTGATGCAGAGCATCTATATACGCGCCGAGGTTATGCAGGGGTAGAAGGAACACCTGATGATTATTTGATTCAGCAATTAGAAAAAGCGGGATTAGACGAATACATCGTGTATCCGGATCTCCCCCCGCTTAGCTAACCAATTATTTAATTAAATTCATAACATCTTCTGCAATCACTTCAGGCGTTGTTCGCTCACGATCATTTGCATTGTACGCTTTGCGAATGTTGCCCTTCTGATCGACAAGTGTGATGACATTCAAATGCGTGAAATTACCGTCCTGATCCTTCATAACCGCAGAGTCCAACGCTGGCATCATGTTCGCTACGTCCGCTTCTTGACCACGAAGGAAGTACCAGCCTGAGTAGTCAGCGTTGAATTTCTGCGACCATTTCTTAATTGCATCCATCGTATCTCGCTCCGGATCAAATGAAATGGATACAATGCTTGCGTCTTTACCAAACACGCCTTTGTCCTTCAGCAAAGTCTGGACTTCGGACAGCATGAACGTTGTCGGTGGACAGACGTCCGGACAATTCGTGAAATAGAAATAGAAGAGCCTAACCTTTCCGTTCGTACTATCAAGACTTACTGTGCTTCCATCCACATTTTGCATTGAAAAATCCGGTGCCTTTTTGAAATCTTCACGCGGCCAATATAACCATGCGGCAATGACCGCAAATACCACAACCAATGACATTAAGAAGATTTGCAAAGAATATTTCTTCGCCCATTGAGACATCGTCTGTTCCTCCCGGTATGCTCCCATATTGGTCAGGCTGAATTCAAATTTATGAAGTTCGTGATCAAGCTTTCCCCATTGTATCCAAGACAAGAATGAACAAGTGCAGCAACAGCCAATTAATGGAGAATAAGAAATTTCGTTTCGCCCAAGCTTCATCGTCCTTCGCCTTGAAGCCTGAGATGCAGATGTACAACCAAACTAGATTGAGAATTGTTCCTAACGCACTGTAAATCCAGCTAACATATCCATACGCATAGAACAACCAAGTAACGGGTAGCAGAAGTGCCACATATGGGATCATCTGCTTCTTTGTCCGCTCAATTCCTTTGACTACCGGCAGCAAAGGATAGCCTGCAGCTCGATACTCTTCTACCCGGCGTATACCAAGCGCCCAGAAGTGAGGCGGCTGCCACAAAAATAGGATGAGGAACAGCAGTATTGCCCCGATATCCACTTGACCGGTCACTGACGTGTAGCCCATAACAGGAGGCATTGCTCCTGAAATCGCACCCACGGACGTGCTCCACGTAGATGTCCGCTTCAGCCACAATGTATAAATAACTACATACACAAACATGCCGAGAACGCCAAACCAGCCTGTCAACGGATTCGTCAGCAGGAACAAGACGGATAGACCCGCAATGCCGAGAATAATGGCATACCAGAGTACAACATTTGGCTTCAAGCGTCCTGTCGGAAGCGAGCGGTTGCGCGTTCGCTCCATTTTCATATCGAAGTCTCGATCAAAATAGTTGTTGAACACGCATGAGGATGACATGGTGAGTGCCGTACCAACCATCATCCACAGCAAGGTCACCCATGGAATATCCCACTTGGCGGCCACCCAAAAACCTGCAAACGCAGCCATAAGATTAGAGCGAATAATGCCCGGCTTTGTTAACTGAACAAACTCTTTCCATAAATCCACCCGCATCGGTTCTGGCGACATCGGAACGGAATCGGAAGAAGCCTGATAAGTATATTGTTTATCCAAAATGACCTTATCCTCCTTGTGTAGTACAAACCAAAGCAGAAACGAAGTGTTTCCGCTGTAATTTTCATCATATCAAAAACGTCCAATTGCTGACAATGTATTGCAGCATCGTTCATCATTTTGACAATCTATTGGATCTTCCTCACATTCGAGTAATTATCCTTGCGACGAAATAGATGCAAACTCCCATATATGCAGCTTAGACTTGCCGCCAGGAATACATGCTGTAATCGCATCCCATTCGCTGGAATCCTCCAGTCGAATCCGTTTCAGACGCTTATAATCTTCGGGCGTTGTATTCATCCACTGCTCCACAAAAACGTTCGGTTGATCAGTCCCTTCATATAATACAACTTGTGGAAACTGTTTCAGACGCTCCGTAATTTGCTCTAGATATTGTGCTCGTTGATCCGGATCAACTCGATACTCGACGAATATAATGTTCATTGTTGAATTCCCCCTTGTTTATTAGGTTGCCCCCACTGCATTTACTTGTAAATTGAATTCATGAGTCATATTCTGGTACATAATTGCTCACAATACAAGAGGGTGATTACGAATATGGATACAAGCACACACGCTGTCATTGGATTAGGGCTTGCCGGACTTTCTCATATTGATCCAGCCGTCATGACCCATCCGGCTACGGCTACAGCCGTTTTTTTCGGCGTTCTCCTTGGGTCGCAGGCTCCAGATGCAGATGTAGCGCTCAAGTTAAAGAACAATACTGCCTATATCCGTCAGCATCGAGGCATTTCGCATTCAATTCCAATGATGCCGATATGGGCGCTGCTAATCTCAGGACTTACTACTTGGTTGAGCAAAGGTGCCCTGTTCTGGCATGTGCTGCTGTGGACAGCGCTGGCCGTAGTCATACACGTCGCTACTGACCTGTGCAATGCTTATGGCACTCAGGCTGCTTGGCCCATTACAGACAAGTGGCTGTCCTTTGACTTCATCTCCCTGTTTGATCCAATCATTTTTTCCTCCCACCTCGTTGCTGTTGCCTTGTGGGGGCTAGGTATCGCATCGCCAAGAATTGTGTTTCCCGTTCTGTATGCGCTGCTCGTTGTATATTTCATATGGAGGGCCTCAGTGCACAAGAAGTTGAAGGATCAGATGCTTCTCTTCGATGAAGAATACGTCCCTTCTCAAACGTACACACTCATTCCAACTGTATCCCTTTCCAGATGGAATGTGGTCAAGCCGCTGCCAGAGGGCACATTTCGAATCGGGAATTGGAATCACAACCGACTCCATTGGACGGAGACAGCCTACTGTGATCAGCACCCTGCGGTAGAGGCATCAAAAGAGCATTCTGCTGTCCAGGCACTGCTCTATATTTCGAAATATGCTTGTGCGACAGTAGAGCCAACGGGCTATGGGTATGCCGTCCGCTGGGCTGACGTCAGGTATAGGCATCGCAAGCAGTTTCCTCTTGTAGCAGTTGTCATGATGAACGCCAAGTATGAGACGCTTGATTATTTTGTCGGGTGGTTGAACAAATCCCATACCGGCAAGCGGTTTGGATTGGAGTACGAGTAAAATAAAGTTTTTGGTAAATCAATGTGAGGTGCAGAGTGCTCTGTGTAGACAGAAGGCTATGCACTTTCTTTTTGTACTTGTGTTTTACGATTCCGATGTTTTCAATTGTTCGCAAATAATAAAAGGCTACCCCGCACGCGCGCAGGGTAGCCAAATCATTAGTGCATTTCGATTAGCGGGAACCACCGGAAAGCGATTGTTGTGCCATTTGCACCAAACGCTTCGTCATGTATCCCCCGATAGAGCCAGTGTCACGGGAAGTGTAGTTCCCGTAGTAGCCGTCTTGTGGAATTGGAACACCCAATTCCTGAGCAATTTCGAATTTCATTTGCTGCAATGCAGCAGTAGCTTGAGGAACAACCAAGTTGTTGGAGCCAGAACGATTAGACATAGGTGAATCTCCTTTCGCAATTAGGCGCTTCTAGTTGTGCAAGCTTGCAAACTTATTTTATCCGGCCTTCAAAATGTTATACTTATCTGTAACATTATTTTGCGAAAAGGAGTCATCCCTATGAACAAATGGTTATCTCTATGGTTCGCCTGCTCGTCAATCGCACTGCTAATCGCAACAGCCATATCCATCAGCCACAGTGTCTGGCTTGCTCTCCTCTTTACTGCGCTAGCCATCATCAATATGGGATTAGGCTTCATTGTAAAGGCTAAGCTTCGTCGTCGAGGAGCCGCTCAACAAGAGCGTACAGCAAACCAGTAAGGCTTCAAGGCCGTTAGTCCGTTCACATTTACTGCGGGAGAACAAAGCCCATCCGGCGCTTCACTTCCGTCAAAGTCTGCTCTGCCGCTTCACGTGCTCGCTCAGCACCACGACGCAGCGCCTCGTGATGTTCACCTGTGCGTCTTACCTCATGATAGCGGGCTTGAAGCGGCTCGATGAGCGCAGCTACATGCTCTGCCAAGTCTTTCTTGAAAGGACCGTACATTTGCCCTTCGTACTTCGCTTCAATTTCTGCAATAGACATACCAGCAGCGTGAGCATAAATGCTCATCAAGTTGCTGATTTCCGGCTTATTCGCAGGATCGTACTTCACAAGCGCTTCAGAGTCCGTCTTCGCACGGCTGATCTTCTTGCGAATGACAGCTGGATCATCTAGCAAGGCAATAAAGCTTCCAGGGTTAGGATTGCTTTTGCTCATTTTCTTGGAGGCATCATCCAATGACATAATACGCGCCCCTACTTCTGGAATATAGGGTTCAGGCACCGTCAGGAACTCGCCGAAACGCCCATTGAACCGGGCAGCCAAATCTCGTGTAAGTTCCAAATGCTGCTTTTGATCATCGCCAACAGGAACAAGGTCAGCTTGATATAACAAAATATCTGCAGCCATCAATGCCGGATATACGAATAACCCCGTACCTACTGACTGCTTGCCTTCCGACTTATCCTTAAATTGCGTCATTCGCTCCAGCTCACCCATATAGGAGAGTGTCGTCATCAACCATCCAAGCTCTGCATGCTGATGAACATGAGATTGCAGGAAGATGTTCGATTTGTTTGGATCCAGGCCAGCTGCAATATACAAGGCAGCGACAGCCTCTGTCTGCTCCCGCAGTTTTTCCGGCTCCTGTGGAACAGTTATCGCATGCAGGTCTACAACCATAAAGAAACATTCATGCTCATGCTGCAGCTTCACAAAATTTTGGATTGCTCCAATGTAGTTACCGAGTGTCAGTTGACCGCTAGGCTGAATACCCGAGAGTACGCGTTTCATCACGCAACACTTCCTTTTCTACAAATATCATTCTTCCTAGAACGCAAAAAAGGCCCTTCATCCGCAAGGGACGAAGAACCGTGGTGCCACCCTAATTCGCCTGCATATTCAATAATACTGCGCCCTATCTTACGAGCACAACAAGGAAGCATTCATCAGCAATTGCCGACTTCCTCTCTGCAAGCCTTATACTCAGTAACGCTGAGTTGCGGCCATGTCTACTTCATGTATTTCACAGGTTCAACATAGCTTTCCGAGGCCCATTCCACCTATGCATTCGCGTCGGTTCACAGCAACCACCGACTCTCTGGAGCTACCGCATAGCGTACTTGCCCTCATCATCAATTTCTTTGTTTTCGATTTCGATCCTCACTTATGCGAGCTCTACATAACTAAGAATTAGCCATAAGAATAGCGAAGATTTATCGATTTGTCAATCAATCTCTAGTCTATGCCATGTCTTTGGCAATTCTCCACCCTAATTTAGCTTCAATGACTTTCAAGCATGAATTTGCTATCATGAAAAGTAACTAATCATTACATAACTCCACGAGTAAAGGGGCAAAACGCATGTACCAAATAACGAAAGGCACATGGAACGAGTATGAAACCGTCATTTTGCATAGCGACACACTTGAGGCAACCTTGCTGCCATCGCTAGGCGCTAATCTCATTCGGTTATGGGACAAAGTGCTTGAACGCGACATACTGCGTACACCAGCCGAAAGCGATCTAGATTATTATATGACGAAGCCTTATCACTTCGGCATTCCGATGCTTATGCCTCCAGGACGAATCCGCCGCGGACAATTCCAGTATGCTGGCGTCTCCTATCAATTCGATCAAAATACAGCCAACAACAACCATATCCATGGACTCCATCGCTTGCAGTCTTGGCAAGTTGTCCGAGCTGAAGCCTTGGAGGATCGCGCTATGGTCACCGTTCAATTCCACTCCTCTGATGACAAGCACTGGATGGAGCAATACCCTACTCCGCTCCAGTTCGAGCTTACTTATGAACTAAAGGGGAGCCAGTTGACTCAGCAACTGCAAGTCACCAATGTCGGCGGTCAGGCTGCACCATTTGGCTTTGGGACACATACCTGGTTCCAGCTTGACGGTGAACCGGAACGTTGGAAACTGCAGGTTCCTGTTACAGGTGTGTACGAACTTGACGAGGAGCTCATTATGACAGGGAATACATTGCCGCTTGGCGATAATGAACAACTGATTGAAGGAATGAACTTAGAGGGGACCGACTTCGATACCGTGTTCAGCATTGGGGAGCATAAGCCTGAGGCTTGGCTGTCCCGCGAAGATGGATACCGCATTCGTTATACAGGCAACGAACCATGGTTTAAACATTGGGTGCTCTATACGCGAGGCAATGCCAATGAGATTATTTGTGTGGAACCATATACATGGCTTCCTGATGCACCTAATCTTCCGTTCAGCAATGATGTTACAGGCCTAATAGAACTCGAACCGAACAAGCCGATTGTTCTTCAATTGGAACTTGAAATTCAACACCCATAAATGGGAGCGTGTCCGAATATCAACTCACTTTCCGCCATAATGCCAAGTCATCCAGACTTGGCATTATTTACATTCCAAAACGATCACTTCCTCTCGCATATTTCACCTCTATCTCTCCATAATAACTATCACAAGGAGGTGAACAACATGCCAAATCAACAACAAGGAAGCGGAAGCCGCAGCAACAATCTCGTTGTTCCTCAAGCAACTGCAGCTCTTCAACAAATGAAATTTGAGATTGCTCAAGAATTGGGTATTCCAATTTCCCAAGACGGTTACTACGGTAACTATACATCTCGTGATATGGGCTCCATCGGAGGCTACATCACAAAGCGTCTTGTGCAAATTGCTGAACAGCAATTGGCTGGTCGCGCTCGCTAATTATAGCTGTTGAGATTGTAAAGCTACACCCATACTTAACGAAAAAGCAGGAGCGTCCTACTTACAGTAAACTGTCGGAAGGTACTCCTGCTTTGTAGTTGAATAAGCATTTGTTTTTTACTTTTTATTTCATTAGGATACATTTCTGTAAGTATGTAAACTATCTTCCTTCTTCTCCAAAATATGAACCATATTGTAGTTGGATTCAAACCATGTGCTAACTTGCAACTCACCATGCTTCACCGTAAAGTCGTACACAATCTCGCCGTGCGTCCAGTTCTTCTTATGCTTCAAACTCTCAATAGCTGTTTGTAAAAATTGGGATACTTGCTGTCTCGTTAATCCTTGTCGAACCGGCTTAAGCTCCCCACCGCAGCTTTCTAAAGCATCGTGCTTGACTCCGAATTTGCCCACAATATCATTGCGAAGGCATACTACAATTGTCCCACCTGTCAGGCCAATCAGTTCTGATTCTAATTGGTCAAAAACTAGGCTGATTTGCCTAGCCAATGGCATTGAAACAGATTTCATTGATTGATTCCTCCCTTTCTCACAGAAGACGAGCTTCAAATTTTTGGTTCTTTAGTCACAGTATACAGGATTATTTTCCCTTAATCAACACATTCTTACATATCCTTATTTGAACGTTGACGAATTTCGTCTAATCGTGTTGAAATTGCTAACATTTTCATAGACCATCCTTTCCGCCGATGCTATAATAATTCCAAATTCTATATTATGGAATGACAGTGAAAAAAGGAGCGGTCTCATGAACTGGTTCTATCGGTTAAACTTCAAACAAAAGCTGTTGTTCGGCTGTTACGGTATCGTTGGTCTATTCGCATTGGCGACAATAGTCCTACTCCTAGCTGATGTAAGTGTTGCAACCGGCATAATCATTATTGCTATCTTAATCGGCATCAGTTATCCCATCATAAACCTTCTCGAAAACTCATTGAGTGCTCCAATCAAAGACATCGCCCAGTCAGCCCTTCAAGTATCCAAGGGCGACTTCTCCCAAACCCTTACCGTTACGACCAATGATTCACTTGGAGAACTTGGGCATGCATTCAATTCCATGATCATTAAGCTTCGTGAAATTTTGCGGCAAACAACCGATATTACTCGCCACGTATCCGAATCGAGCAGAGAGATGTACCATATGAATCAAAATTTGAGGCTCGTAATGGAACAAGTGACATCTTCATCAAATGAACTTGCAATTGGTGCGGCTGAAATATCTGAGGATATTGCATCAATGTCAAATTCCGTCAAGCAAATTGAGCAGAAGGTGGAGTCTTATACACATTCCACGAAGGAAATGAACGATCGCTCCGCTTTCACTGTAGGGCTTGTTACCAAGGGAAGAACCGCAGTAGAGACGCAAAGTGCCGGCATGCAACGCAATATTGAAGCAACTGATCAGGTTGCCTCAACAATCGAAGAACTAGCGAGACAGGCAGAGGGCATTTCCAAGATTACACGAACCATCTCGGATATTGCGGAACAAACCAATTTATTGTCTCTTAACGCATCCATTGAAGCAGCACGTGCAGGTGAACATGGACGCGGATTCGCGGTCGTCGCCCAAGAAGTTCGCAAGCTGGCTGAGGAATCGTCTGCTTCGACTAAGGAAGTATTTCAACTCGTAAAAAGCATTGAATCCGGCATCCGCCAAGCAATAACGAATATTCATATCAACGAAGAAGTTGTACACGCTCAAACTGATCTGATTAAAGAAACGGAACGTATATTCCTGGAGATCGTAGACAGCATCCAATTCATCACCGAACGGATCGCAACCTTTGCCTATGAGAGCGATGCGATGCTTGAAGGCGCTGTTACTATTTCGAGTGCCGTTGAGAACATTTCAGCCATTACCCAGCAATCTGCTGCTGGAACGGAACAAGTATCCGCTTCAATGAATGAACAGATTACATCCGTACAAGCGATGGCCGACGCTACTGAGCAAATGCAGCAAAAGGTCATCCAACTGCAGCGCACCATCCAAGTATTCAAATTCTAATTTACCCCAATCTATCCGGTAAATATAACAAACGGGGCAGCCTTAAGTAGCATTCTACTCAGGGCTGCCCCGTTTTTATTATGATTCCATTTTCCTGCCCTATCGCCATCAGCCTGTTAGGGTAATTTCCTGTCCATTTACATCAATGTTAAATTGCTGCTTCTTGTTCAATTGCAAGTCTACGCTGGCGATCCTTGCGGATCCATAACATGAACCCCACCGTTCCAAGAAGGGCAAGAATGAAGCCAATGCTGTACATGACGCCACCGCCATACGACTCCTGCAATGCTCCCCCAACAACTCCTCCTGCCAATCCGGACAAGCCAAAGAACACCATACCAAGCATCGATTGTCCTGTAGCTGCTAATTTCTGCGGAAGAAGCTGCACTACGAATTCGATTGCCAAAGCCCAGAAGCAAGCATACGTAATCGAATGCATTCCTTGCAGCACGATTAGCATCACCGGCTCAGTCGTGATCGAATACAACAGCCATCGAAGCGCATATAACATGCTGACAACGGAAAGCAATGTCAGCATTCGGTAGCGCTTCATGATTCGACCCATAATGAGGAAGCCAAAAACTTCACTGAATCCTGCAACGGCCCACGCAATCGAGATCTGCCCGGAGGTTGCGCCCAAATCGCTCATATGCAGCGACAATAGCGCATCGTTCATCCGGTGAGGCATCCCAATGACAAAAATAAGAGCAAGCAATACTAGCAAGGATGGAATGGTGAGCGCCTTTTTCAAAATGGTCATATTCACCACTTCATCAGTCTCACTATCCTCATATCTCGGTTCCTTCAAAAAGAACATGCCGATAAAAAAGCTGGACCAAACTGGCAAATACATCCAGAATAGCGAATCCACTCCACCCAGCAAATCGAATACCTGCGCTAGCGTTACAGCCGTAATGGTAAAACCAACCGATCCCCAAAGGCGAACGGCTCCATACGATTGCTGCATTGAATTGGCTATTTTAACTGTTAACGTATCAAGCAAGGAAATCGATGGAAGATAGCAAATATACAAAATCAGAATACTAACCGCGACAAGGATACGATCCGTTGTCAAAAAAGCTAATGACGCTGATATTCCCAATACAATCCACAGGCCGATCAATAGGGGGCGAACCTTTCGGATGCGGTCACTAATCAGACCTGCGGCAGGCTGTGCAAACATCGCCAGAAAAGGCCCCAACATTAATAAAGTGCCTACTTCAAACGGTTCGAAGCCCCGCTCCCGCAATAGGAGCGGCAAATAAGAAAGCAGTACGGCATTCGTTGAGTAAAACAAAGCATGGAACAGCTTAAGAAGCCTAGTTGATGTCACCAAGTTGTTTTCCTTTCTATTTAAGCCTCATTTAACTTGCACGGTCTATCCATTGTCACTCTAATTTATTCAGTCATTTGCAGGAACAATTCCACGTCTTGCAATGTTACATCTATCGCCGATTGCCAGAAATCTGGCTTCGTCAAATCCACGCCAAGGTGCTTCTGTGCAAGATCTTCTACCGTCATTACCGCTGTATCTCTCAGCAACGCATCATATTTCGCTGCGAAGGACTCACCTTCCTGCAATGCACGCGCGTATAATCCCGTACTGAACAAATAGCCGAATGTGTATGGGAAGTTGTAGAACGGTACACCAGTCATGTAGAAATGCAGCTTGGACGCCCAGAAGTGCGGGTGGTATGAATCCAATGTACCACAGAACGCTTCCTTCTGTGCTTCTTCCATAAGTGAGCACAGTTCCTCTGAGGACAATACGCCTTGCTTGCGCTTCTCATAGAAGCGAGTCTCGAACAGGAAGCGCGCGTGAATATTCATGTAGAACGCAATCGAGCGTTGAAGCTTATCTTCCAACAGCGCCAGCTTCTCCTTCTCGTCCTTCGCCTGCTTCACCGCTGAATCTGCTACGATCATCTCTGCAAATGTGGAAGCCGTCTCTGCCACATTCATCGCATATTCCCGTGCAAATGGAGGCAAGCCTTCCATCACATGCGTATGATAACCATGTCCAAGCTCATGTGCAAGCGTGGACACGTTCGATGGTGTGCCAGCATAAGTCATGAATATACGCGTTTCCTTGCTTACAGGCATTGATGTACAGAACCCGCCTGGGCGCTTGCCAGAGCGATCTTCTGCTTCAATCCAGCGCTTTTCGAAAGCATTCACTGCGAATTCAGCCATGCGTGGACTGAATTTCTCGAATTGCTCTACAATTGTACGCGCGCCATCATCATAAGAGATTTTCGATTGCGTGCCGCCAATTGGCGCTTCTACATCACACCATGTGAGTTTTTCCACACCAAGCAGCTTAGCCTTGCGCTCCAAGTACTTCACAAACGCTGGCTTGTTGCGTGTAATGGTTTCCCACATAGCATTCAGCGTCGCCTGCGACATCCGATTGTATGCAAGGGGCTCCTTCAACACATCTTTCCATCCGCGGTTCTCATACAGTTTCAAACGGAAGCCTGCAATGCGGTTCAATGCGTCTGCACAGTAGTCTGCACGCTCTCCCCATGCCTCTTCCCACTTCATAAACATGTCCTCACGGACCGAACGATCAGCATCGGACAGCTTGTTGTCAGCTTGTCCTGCTGAAAGATGCACCGTCTCCCCATTCTCTTCATGCGTGATACGGAAATGGGATACAATTGTATTGTAGTTGGCACTCCATCCATGATATCCGTCCGTTGCCAAATCGCCTACAAGCGCTTCCTTCTCCGGCGACATTTTCTCTTTTGCCCATTCACGGCGTTCAGTCAAATTGAAGCGAATTCCTTCAATTTCAGGCAGTACAACGAATTCAGACCATACTTGCTCATCCATGCCGCGCAATAGCTCATCATACAACGTATTTAAAGTTACCATTCGGGCACCGATGGAACGTACACGATCCGATAATTGAATCGCTTTCTTATCCTTCACATTTTGTGCCGTCAAACAGCCTATGTAAGCACCAGCCTCACGCAACTCTATAATCAATTGCTGCAGTTGCTCAGTCAATTTGGCAAGCTGTTGCGCCTCTTTAACAGATTGAGGTATCGCCATTGCCTTAAGCTCATTCGTGATCGAAGCAATCTTTTGCTCACTGGATGATAATGAAGCCTTCAGTGCTTCAGATTCTGATCCACCTTCAAAAAAGACATCCAAATCCCATGTTTGACTTAACGGTTGTTTCATCGTGCACACACCTTTCATTTGGCTTAATTTGTCCACCCTATTCAACCTTGCAAAGTTTGAGTTTTGCATCTTGACCGTGTATAACTAAACTATATCAAAATCATATGAACTCGCATAGGGAGGATCGTGAGATGAGACCATTACCAATCTCCGCAGACACCGCTGTCAAACTGTCTAAGGCACTTCATGTTCCCTTAGAGCAGCTCATGCATATGCCGCAGCACATTCTATTGCAAAAGCTTGCTGAACTTAATAAAGCACAACAGAACCCTTCTGATACAGACAAATCACCGGAGAATACCACGGAATGATACCATTTGAAAACACACTGCCGTATGATCATGTCATGGGTGACCTGTACGTGTCTTCCTGTCCATTCTGTCATAAAGACAATGTCCTTCTCCCAATCAAGCCAAGTGAGCTTCCGGATATCCATGACGGCAAGAAAAGGCTCCTTGTATTCCCATGCTGCCGCAACCGTCTCGTTATTGTTGATGCAGACAGCGATTATTTACTTGCAGATCGAGCTATTCGTTAATTTCAGACGCTGAGAACAAGACAAAGACGCGTATCCATGCCAGTTGTGCCGGATACACGTCTTTTTGTCTATTCATCCATTCGGCGATCAATTATGTATTTTGTACGTCTTCGGTTCCTTCTCTCATTTCCTCGCGGATAAGGGTCCATTGCTCTCTGGCAGCTCGGATCATTGCCGCATCCATGATTCGTTTGTCGTGGATAATTCGACTGAAACATTTGACTGCCTCATTAAATTCACCTAATCTGCGATGCAGCTCTCCAATGATATAAATAAGCCGCGCATCATTTTGATCCCGCCATTCCTGTTCAAGCACTGCAACGTAGGCTTCAAGCGCGAATTGCAAATATCGTCGTTCTTCCACCACATCATTCCGATATCGATACAACCAAGCAATATGATGAAGGATGCCCGCGACCACCCGATGGCTCTCCCCAATAGTCTGGGCAGTTAACAGCGCAAGCTGGTACGTTGCAAGCGCATCCTCCCAAGTACGTTCGCCACCGTAATCGTGAGTTGTCCACTGCTTCGCAATGCGTTCCTCGAATTTCTTGCGCTGCGGTTCATACCAGTGCTTTAAAGAATTTTCTGTGGATGCACATCCACATGAAGGACATACCCGAACCACATAATAGTCCGGATTTACCTTCCCGTTATCATAGTGCGTACAAAAGTCACTGTCGATGAGTGTAGGCTTCTTGAAGCGAGGCCGTACACGCGAGGTGACAAATACTTGCTCACAGTAAGGGCATCCTACCTTTACCGTAAACAGCGGTTCAACCTCCATAAATCGTTCCTCTTTTCTGCTGATCGATTATGTCGAGTCATACGAAGTCCATTGAAAACGACACCATTATGGAATACATGAGCCGTTCTGTTAAGAAGCAACAAATCAGGCCTCGTCATTCGTATTAATAAAATGATAGGCTGGTCCTGACAAGCGATCTATGACCATTGTCGCAAGCCCTGGCTCCATATTTATTTCATGAAGCACTTCCCGCATGCAGCCTAACCATGCATCTGCACGCTCACGCGTAACCGGAAACGGCAAATGCCGCGCCCGCATCATCGGGTGCCCGAACTGATCTGAATAGATCGGAGGTCCTCCAAAAAACTGCGTCAAGAACATAAACTGCCGTTCCATTACAGGTTCAATATCCTCTGGGAATAAAGGCGCAAGCAAAGGATGAGCCTGAACTCGTGGATAGAAAGCTTCAACCATCTTCCGCACCGTTGCCTCTCCACCGATTGCCTCATATATCGATTGACTATACCGTTCCATAATCGCTCCTATCTATTCCATGATGCGGCTGCAACCAGCAGCCGGTACATAGGCAATGAAGTAGTCCATGTTCAACACTTTATTACAAACGAGCAGAAGTTTCAATCAATTGAGCGATGAACACATAAATAAGAACACAAAAAAACGCTGAGCATCTGTTCAGCGTCTGGACGTAGCGGTATTATATTTTCTTACTTAACATTTACCAATCTTCTTCTGGAGATCCCATTAACGACTCTCGAATGACATATACAAAAGCACATACGAGGATGCCTGCGATAATGCTCATTCCAATCACCCCTAACGATCGGATACGCATAATTCATCTTTCTTTATTTTAGTGTACCATAATGTTTCCCAAAAAAACACGGAGAAATGCAAGCGTTTCCTTTACGTTTTGATTACAGAATGAAGACAAAATTGTATCACGGCCGCAGTGTTCGAAAGGAGAACTGCATGATTGTTGCCCCTTCATCATATGTTGGTATAGCAGTGGTCGTCCCATTGACTGAACATAACAGAGGGAGTGAATTAGCAATGAGCCGCCCGCGGACAAGCTCCTCCATGCTTATCACGTTCATCGCAGCAGCAATTAGCATGTTTATTTTATTGATGATGATATATCCAAATACCGTTTTAACCGCTTCTACACGGGGATTGGCCATATGGTGGGACGTTTTGTTCCCTTCCCTGCTCCCATTCTTTATTATATCCGAGGCATTGCTTGGTTTCGGCATTGTACACTTCATCGGCACGCTGCTCGATCCAATTATGCGCCCAATGTTCCGTATTCCTGGAATTGGCGGCTTCGTGGTTGCGATGGGGTTCGCTTCCGGGTATCCTGTTGGGGCTAAGCTAACGACGCAATTGCGGCTGCAAAAGCTAATCTCCCGTGAAGAAGGAGAACGTCTCGTTGCCTTTACTACTTCATCCGATCCTATTTTTCTGATTGGTGCCGTCTCCATTGGCTTCTTCGGCGACGCTCGGCTCGCCCTCACCATCGCCCTTGCACATTATGGATCCGCATTCGTCGTTGGGCTGCTGATGCGATTTCACGCTCCGCAAGCTCCAATGACTCCATTAACATCATCAACCGAACTTACTGCACCTGGCGGCCAGTGTACAAAGAGAGCTTCCATACTGATTAGAGCGTTCTGGGCCATGCATGTGGCGAGGCAGAAGGATGGCCGCTCCCTAGGAACGTTATTGCAGGAGGCTGTTACCTCTTCCTTGAAGCTTATGATCGTAGTGGGTGGTCTCGTCGTATTCTTCTCCGTCGCATTGGACTTATTAACTGTGATTGGTGTTATGCATACATGGGAGGCAGTGCTCCAATGGTTCCTTCGAGCCGTTCACCTGCCCCCTTCTTTATCCTCTGCCTTCTCCGGCGGAATATTCGAGGTTACACTTGGGGCTAAGGGGGCTGGAGCAGCAGGCTCTGCCGGTATGCATGCACAGGTGGTTGCTGCTGCATGGATACTATCATGGGGCGGACTGTCTGTGCATGCACAAATCGTCAGTATTATGAACCAGTGTGATTTAAGATATATGCCGTTCTTGTTGTCTCGGCTTGTCCACAGCTTACTTGCAGCACTTGCCGCCTGTATTTTATATCCGCTGCTGCATTTAAGCACCGTGCAGTCTCTGCTGCCTGCTTGGCTTTCGAGCTCCCGCCACTCCATGCAAACATTGAAGATATGGGATATAGCATGGTCAGCTACGCAGACCGGACTTATGACTGCAACAATTTTGATCGGCTTATTAAGCGCTGCCTCTGCAGCTATCGTACTGCTTCGATATATGCGCCGAACCAGCAAATAAGATGACCTTGGCACTGATTAGATGAAATGGCGATTGTATTCCCGCTGTAGAACGTATAATATGGAATTGGATATACTCGTTATAAATCTTAATGAATAGCAGTGCAAAGGAGCCAACGCCTTGAAGTACGCAGTAATGAACCGGGGAGACGACGTATCAGCCGCATTGGCCGATACGTTCCACCAACTGGCCAACGCTCGGGGCCTAGTCCGTGATGATGACGAACCGAATATTGTATTGTCTATAGGCGGAGACGGCACGATGCTTCAAGCGTTCCACCGATACATCAATCAGCTTGATCAGCTGGCATTCGTGGGCATACATACCGGCCACCTCGGATTTTACGCCGATTGGAAGCCAGATGAAATTGAGATGCTCGTACAGTTGATCGCAGAAAATCGATCTCAAGACCAAATCTCACCGCGCATCGTCAAGTATCCGTTAATTGAATTGCAGTTAGACGCAGATGACGCCGAATACTGCAAGACATACATCGCCTTAAATGAATTTACGCTTAAAGGGGTAGAAAACACGCTCGTCGCACAAATTGATATTAATGACGAGCTGTTCGAAATGTTCCGCGGAGATGGGATATGCGTGTCTACCCCATCAGGAAGCACAGCATACAATAAGAGTCTTGGCGGCGCTATGGTGCATCCTTCTATCGCATCGTTACAGCTTGCTGAAATTGCGTCCATTAACAACCGTGTGTACCGTACACTCGGTTCATCGCTCATTTTGCCAAAGCACCATCATTGTGACATCCATTCCCGAAAGAAGCAAAAGCTGCTCCTTACGGTCGATCATATCAACATACCGCTGGAGCAATTGCACTCCATCCGCTGCCGGGTCGCTGATCAGAAGGTGACATTTATCCGATATCGTCCGTTCCCATTCTGGAATCGGGTAAGAGAAGCCTTCCTCGGTTATGATGAGCACGGCTGCTATAACGTATAGATCTCGACTTCGATTCCCGCTGTTCTGTTGGAACGGTGGGGCATATTTGTATTCTAACTTCGTTGAAATATAAACGGCACCCCTATTCATTTCTAATGAATAGGGGTGCCGTTTATAGCTATGATCTTCTTCGTTTTTAGGAACGCACTTCTTTAGGCGTGCGTTCTCCCCGCTCTGCCCGCTCCTTCGGTTCCGCAGCCGCCCTAGGCTGCTGACCAGAAGGATTCGCTGCGCCGCCCTTGCCATTATTCTGCTTGTTGCGGTTGCGAGAATGACGAGGCTTGCGCTCAGATGAGGATGGCTTTTGTACAGGATCTGTCACCGCATCTTGATTAGATTGCTTCGGCTGCAGCGCGATTCCTTGCTTCGGTTGCTGCGGCAGATCCTCAGTAGGCGCTTCCAATGCTGCTGCACCTTCCTGTTCTGCTTCATCTCCTAGCTCGCCAGCCGTTCGCACACGGGCATCCTTATTGCCTACCTTCTCCAATATGAAATAGGCACAGCCAAAATTGCAGTATTCATTAATGTAATCCATCATTCCGGACAGGGCCGTATCCTTTGTGGATTTCGCATGAGTGTCACGGAAGAAACCTTTGAGGCGAAGCTGATTGTAGCCCCAATCCCCTAGAATGTAATCATACCGTTCCAGTACTTCACTATAACGCCCCTTGAATGCTTCTGGATTCCATGCGTTTTTGTACTCATGAATGACTTCGTACGATCTGCCTCCAATTTGAATCACGTCCGTGATTCCCCCTTCCCCTGCCATAGCAGGCTCAAGCACGAACGGAGGAGCGCGCTTTATCGAGGTTGTTTCGAAGAGGCCTGCATGCTCCTCTCATCCCGATTGCCACTGCCTTCTCCTTATAAGTATCGCAAGCAGCACTCATAAGGAGTCAGGGTGTTTCGAGTAGATCCAATCTTCTTGCTGCTGGACATCGGCTTCTCGAACGGGCACTCATTAGGCGAACTCCGTCTCATACCCATCGACTCGCCGCTGCTTATGCTTGTGCGGTCATTGACTTATGAGCGGACTGGACTTGTTCATGCGCATGGTAGGAACTGCGTACGAGCGGTCCCGATTCCACATGGCTGAACCCACGCTTCAATCCTTCGTTCTTCAGCTCTGCAAATTGTTCTGGAGTGTAATATTTCTCGACGTACAAGTGCTTCTTCGTCGGCTGTAAATATTGCCCAATCGTCATGATGTTGCAATCAACGGCACGAAGATCGTCCATTGTCTGCAAAATTTCATCCCATTCTTCTCCTACACCAAGCATGATGCTGGATTTTGTAGGAATGTTCGGCTGCATTTCCTTTGCACGCTTCAACAATTCGAGTGTACGCTCATACTTCGCCTTCGCACGTACACGGTCGGACAACCGTTCAACCGTCTCGACGTTATGATTGAGTATGTCTGGCTTCGCATCCATTACCAGCTTAAGCGCATCCCAATTGCCCATGAAGTCGGGGATCAGCACTTCCACACTGCAGAGTGGCAACCGGCGACGAATCGCACGTATCGTCTCTGCAAAGATCGATGCTCCCCCATCTTTCAAATCGTCTCTGGCTACGGATGTAACGACACAATGGCGCAAGCCCATGCGCTCTGCAGCTTCTGCTACGCGTTCTGGCTCCTGCAAGTCCAATTCCGTCGGCATGCCGGTATTAACCGCACAGAAGCGGCAAGCACGAGTGCAGATGTCGCCCAAAATCATAAACGTCGCCGTGCGGTTCGCCCAACATTCATAGATGTTCGGACAACGTGCTTCCTCGCATACAGTGTGCAACGTTTTGGAGCGCATCATGTCTTTGATCTCGGAATAGTTCTCTCCCGTAGTCAGCTTGATGCGTATCCAATCTGGTTTCTGCTTCTGCTCTCTCGTTTTCATGGAGTCTACCTTCCTTCTTGTTCGCTTAACCTTGACCTAATTCTGTATTATACCATGAACCCTTCAAAATCTATACCTGCGTGTCCATTGCTTGGATAAAAAGGCCATTTACGCACATTCTAACATTAAATCGACCTTTTCAGGTATGGAATAAGGAGGAAATTTGCGTCATGAGACAAGCTCCACCCTATATATGTGCAGGACTTGCCTTGTGGATAGGGCTAATAGCACCATTCTCAGCAATTGTAACTCACGCAGCTCCGTCTAATTCAGAGCAGCTGAAAAAGCAATCCGGACAGCATTCAGGGATTGAAAAAAATTCTAGTCAATCATCGGCTCCAGAAGGGGCTGTATGGAAAGAAAGACGCGATTTGTACGAGCAAATATCGATACTGACCGGAATCCCTTGGTACCGCTTAGCTGCCATCGATCAGTATGAGCGTGCATTGACGAAGGCAAACCCAAAGCAGCGCAAGCATCCGGACAGACTCACAGGCATATATGTTGATCCGCTTAAATGGGTTGGCATGATGAATCCAGACATAAACGATAACAATCCTAAATCCATCTCTTTATTCCGTGGAATCGGGCGTGATGGTTCCGGTGACAAGCGTGCGGATTCCACGAATGATGTGGACTTGCTGTATAGCGTCGCTTCGCGAATTGGCGCTTATGGACCGAATGACGAAGATTTTGGCAATGGACTGTGGAATTATTATACAAATCCACGCGCGGTTCAGCGTGTCCAGCAGTATGCGCGAATTTTCGAGCATTTCGATAAATTGGATTTGTTCGAGTACACCTTCCCATTGCCTCTTGGAAGCTCCTACTCTTATCGAAGCACCTTTGGAATGGGACGGCATTACGGGGGATACCGTATTCACGAAGGCACCGATATCTTTGCCGGGTATGGTGTGCCTGTGCGCAGCACCTGCTACGGCATTGTCGAGGTGAAGGGCTGGAACCGTTACGGCGGCTGGCGGATCGGCATACGCGATCTGAATAACATTTACCATTACTACGCCCACTTGTCTGGCTATGAAAAAAACATTAAGGTCGGCGATATCGTTACCCCTGGACAAACGGTAGGGTGGGTCGGCAGCTCAGGCTACGGCAAGCCAGGGACATCTGGCAAATTTCCTCCCCATCTCCACTATGGGCTGTATCGGGATCGAGGGCTTGTGGAATATGCATTCGATCCATTCCCGCTTCTGTATCAATGGGAACAGTCAGACAAACGCAAGCGGATGAAATCTAATCGGCGTTAATGAAACACCTTATATGGAAGCAAAAGGGCACACCTGTCGACTGATGCCGATGGAACGTGCCCTTTCTGTTAGTGATTTCACTTCACCATATGTCGCGATGTTCGCAGCCGCCATTTTCTCCGATATCTTATACGTTTCTTCATTTGGATGCACCAATGTTTCAAGACTAGCCTTCGTGACCGCCTTGCTGTACCTCACCGGTATCAGCAGGAGCTGGCGGGGCATGTGGTTCTATTTGTGCAGGAACAGTTATTCCTCCCTGTTTGCTTCCTAAGCTGCTACCGCTCCCTACACTGTTTGGAATCGACTGCATAGGCAATGACAAGGCAGGAGCCTTCTCTCGATTCGCTCCCACCGGCTGCCCCTTTCCGTCATAATAGTACATCGGAACATCACCTACGACGAGCAGATAAGAAATAGGGATTTGCGTCTCAACCACTTCTGGTTCCAAATCAAAAGGAATAACGATCGCAACTTCTTCCGTTACTTTAATATACACCTCAACCAATACCATATTGATGCCAACATCCATTGGGCGGGTATTCAGTTCCACCTTAACCGCACCTTGCGGCTCCATCTTAACCGGAATCCGCGGGCCAAAGGATGCGATCAACGGGCTGCCCAACGCTTGACCCAGCGGAATCTTGTCACTAATTTCATGGATGTTTTTTAGAGATGATTCTACGATATCCACTGTTTCTGAGGTAATTCGCATATGCTCGTTGTAATTGAGAACAAAGCTCGTCACCTTGCCGCGAGAATCTGTCTTCCACTCAATAAGCTTATCCAGCTCTCTTCCCCGCATCACTTGATCAGTAATCGCTCGATTAATGGCCTGCGTCGCAATTTGCTTCACACGAATTTTGGCCAAATGCATAAGCGGCCCCTTTACATTTCGATCTACATAGACGAATAATTGCACCGTCAACAGTGTAAAAATCACGAGCGCAATAAAAAAGGCTCTACGCTTCCGCTTCGGCTTCGATTGTCTGCTGCTCCATCCTGAAGCGCTCTTTGCATCTACTTGAACCGCTGTAGACCTGCGTGGGCGCCACCCCGATGCTTTCCATCCTGTGCGACGTCTGCTCCAGGAAATTTTCGGCCATCTCCATCGCCGTGCGCGGAACCCGCTCGAACGCCACCTGTTCACATCCGATTCCCCCTTCCGGTCGGTGCAACGAGCAGCCTGTACGTTTTCAGTGTATGCTTGCCCCGAGGAAAAAAGAAGAAGCCGTCCGAGCGAACACGCCTATTTCAACTGTTTATTGATCTCATCGCATATCTTTTTATAACGATAGTGATCAATCGACCAGAATACTGCAAAAATGAGCAGCCCCACTCCTAAGTTGCGGACAATAGCCTGCCACTCCGAAGTTAGAATCAACGAAGCTCCAATAAGGATACCTATAATAAGGAATATTTGAAGCGCACTCTTCCACATATACGGTATTTTCTGAATCGAATACACATAGGAAGTGAGGCCGGAGCATATACCAATGCCTATACAAGCTGTCCAATATTTCATAAACTCAGCAAACGCATAGGCTACAAGCTCATTCTCCATGGTTGTAAACTGCCATGCCTGTACATACATCACCAGACTGCCCATCAGCATTCCTAACATCATAATCTTCCATATTTTAGGCATCACTTATCCCCCCATAATTTTGTGCCGAAGTGCCTTAATGTATTGTCTTGAAATGTATACGGACTCCGCACCATCCCTCAGCTTAGCTAGAAAAGGGGTGCCCAATGTCGGCTCAATATGCGCAATATTGCCGATGTTGAGAATGACCGATTTGGAAATGCGCATAAATCGATCCTGCGGGAGCTGCTGCTCCAACTCATACAGGCGAAAGCTAAGTCGGTACTGCTTCCTGCCTTGAACCGCATACACATAGTCACCCTGTGTCTCGAAATAGGAGATATCTTTTACATCCAGCACATATTGCCGATCCTCATCTGTTCCGATCATGTGCCGAAGCGTGGACTGCTGCAGCAACTGAATTTGTTCGAGCAGTCGCTGTATTTCTGCATCCAGCACACGGCTTCGAATGATGATTTCATCTTCTTCAATGCTCTCATCGATTTGAACCCTAATTTTCATCTCGTCCCCCCTTCGAAATCATTATATAACGGGGATCTGGGAAATTGAGGATAACAAGGGTTACTGATTACATTCCTTCGATAAGTGGTTAAAGTAAAGGGGTGATCCTATGCCTGCATTTATAAAAAAACAACCTGTAAATGGATCATTTTCGTAATCCATCATGCAGGTCGCAATTTCACTTTATATTATTTCATCTTGATAAATGCATATTTGTACTCTATCTGGCCTTATGTATCATAATCCGATGAATAACACCAAAAAGAGAGCGTATATTAGTACGCTCTCTCCTTACTAAAAATAAATATTTTCTCATTTTCTAAAATTGCAAATTAGAGTATCTCCACTGATTATCTAGGGCCTTCCATACATCATTCGTTTCAGCTCCCACATACCAGTAAGCGAACCCAGCCACATTGCGGCTGCTTGCCATTGCATACTTTGCAGCAAGCGAACGGCTGTCCTCCGCCCAAACTTGATGTCTTGCCCCGCGCTCTATGAAATCTGCTACGTATTGCGATGTCCGGTCATCCCACTTTGTCTTGCGCGTGCGCAGTAACTCTCCTTGCTCAATTAAGGTTAGTTCACGGGAGGTTACGCTTTTTCCGCTTACCGTCCAGTCCCGTGAATAGAAGGGGAAGGCGGTTATCACTTTATGAGACGGCACTGATTTCAACAGCTTGTCGAGTGCTCGCTGCAGCCATGGCAAAGAAGACACAGAACCCGCCGTTGGCGCTCCGTCCCAATGCTCATCGTACCCCATTAGCACCATGTAATCCGCTGAATTGCCGAGAGCAGCATAATCGAACGCCTCCGTCCAATCTGTACCCAAATCAGGAGACACATCGATAGACAAAACCGCATTATTTTGATGCAGCTTAGCAGCCAATTCCGACACAAATGCAGTTAAGGCCTGTCTGTCCTCCGGACGAACATTTTCAAAATCAAGATTCAAACCATTCAGTTTATACGTCTTCACAAAACCGATAAGCTTCGTAATAACTGAGGTCTTCTTCGTCGGATTGGTAAGCACTTCATGTGTCAGATCCGCATTGAAACGGTTCCCCACAAGCGCCCACACCTGCTTGCCATTGTTCTTGGCCCATGTCAGAAGCGTCTTATCTGTCTGATCAGTCACCGACTCCTTGGCATCGAGGAAATACCATCTTGGTGAAAGGGTATTAACGGTTGATCCGGACACTTTCGAGATATATTGCTGAGTCGTCAGCTCATGCTTCCACCCCATCTCAATTCGCTTCGGCGGAGCTTTTGTCAAAGCTTTCGACCAATCCGGTCGCTGAAGAGCTCGATTCAATACAACAGCCGTTTCTTGACGGGTCAATGAATCGTTCGGTCGAAATCCTTCCTCGTCACCATTCATCAGTTTCAGCTTTTGCATGACGCTAACATACGGTTTCGCCCATTTCGCAATTTGAGAGGCATCTGGATAGGACAACACCCCAGAATCAGTCTTTGCAGATTGCTTAAATGCACGTACGATAATCGCTGCGGCTTCTTGCCGGGTTACGGCCTGCTGAGGCTGGAAGCTCCTCTCTCCTGTTCCCTCCACCAAATGCAGCAATGAACCAGCTTGCACAGCCCCATAATACCAAGCGCCGCGCGTAACGTCATCATAGGCTGGAATATCGCTTGCCACGGGCTGCAGGTTGAACATTCGATTGACCATCGTGATGAATTCTGCCCGGCTCACAGATCTCTCCGGCTCATATAATCGGTTACCGGAACCCGTCACAATGCCTTTCTTATACAGATTGATGATATCTTGCTGTCCGTAAAGCCCAGTAATATCATCGAAGGGCAGTCCTGTGCTTTTCGACTCTCCCCATGCCAGACCTCCGGTTATAAACATAGCGGCAATAGCTGTTAATATGACAATTTTACGTCGTAGAGTCACTTCCATAGCCTCACTTTGCTAGAGATAAAAGATGATATAATGCGCTATCTTCCATCCTAGCAAAAAAAGACTTTTTCATAGATACTAAAATATTGGAAATTCAATTACATATTTGTATGTTTATAGGACTATACTGCGTGTGAATACGTATTTCCTACATAGAAAACAAGGAGTAGATCTCATATTAAACAAAAAGAGCCACTCGGGAGATAGTCTCCTTACATGGCTCTGTCACTATACAACATTCACTATTGAATTATATAAACTAAGTATTATTAATATTCTTCTTCTGGATAATGCGGCTGCGGCTTATTTTCATTCTGATTTCCAGTTTCTTTGTCTGGGGTCGATCCGTCAGTGTCATATCCATTGACTTCAAATGTAATAATCTTGTCGAAGAAGACATAATCTTTCCGGTTCTTGAATGGCCCTTTATTATTGTTATGCTTGTCAAATGCGAACATAACCTTTCCGTTTCCAGAAGCACGTCCTTCGTACCAATTGATGAATGCTTCTACTTCCGCCATCGACAGGTCGTATTCCTTTTGAATACCGTTGTTTAGCGTAATGAAAAGCAATGCACGGCTGCCAGGTTCATTGTTACCTGGATCAGGATTTGTAGGATTTGTAGGATTTGTAGGCGTTGTACCGCCAGACTTCGGAGTTGCAGATGCTTCATTGGATACTGAACCTTCAAATGTTCCGTATAGCGAAGCAACGATATAATAATATGTTGTTCCGTTGGTAACAGATGTATCTGTATACGTGTACGTACTGCTCGTAACAGTAGCAATTGATGCATACGAGCCACCTGCAGTTGTACTCCGTTTTACATTATAGCCCGTAGCGCCTTTAGCGACGTTCCAATTCAGAACAACTTTTTTGTCGCCACCAGATGCAGTTAATTGAATTGGATCAAGAGTAGGCTCCTCTTCGCCTGTACCGAAAACGTTCCATTCGTAAGGATAAACAGTAGCCCCTGTTTTTGACTTTAGAACGACTGTTGACACATTTTTAATTGGTTCAGGAAGAGTTTCTACTTCCTTATTTTTAGTGGCATCGTAGGCAAGTAGAATATTATTTTGCTCATCATACAATTCCAGGGTCACTTCACCTTGAGCATTCACAATAAATGAAGATATTTCCTTAGGCATTTTAAATGTATACCAAACATGTTTACTCTTACCCAGTGATGTATAGGTGGCTTCCTTGTTATCTGTTATTTCTCTTATTTTTTCTTTTGTATCTCCAATAACTGGACCTGCGTTAATTACTAGACTATCCAACAAACCACCGGTGTATTTTGTTGCTGACGGCATGATGCTGCTTTCCGGAGAGTTTTTACTTTCGCCAGCTTCATTAACTGCTGACACAACATAATAGTAGGTCGTTCCGTTTATTACAGACTTATCCGTATAAGTTGTACCACTAATATTGGCTACAAGTAATGCATACGGGCCACCTGATGATGTTGCTCTTTTCACATTGTAGAATTTTGCAGCTGTTGTATCCCAATCTAGCTTAACAATTTGATCTCCACCGTATATCCAGTTAATCTTCGTTGGTACTGGTGGGGTCGAAGGCTTTCCAAATAAATTCCATTCATAAACATAAGCAGTCCCCGGTTTCCCTTTCACTACTACCGTTGACACGTTTTTAACTGGTGTAGGCAGTGTCTGAACACCGTTAATATGTAATGGAGTATAGGAATATAACAAATTGTAGTTGTTATCATAAAATTCAATATCGACACTATTATCATACTTTATTACGACTGAATTTATTTCTGTTGGCTTGTTAAAAGTATGCCAAACGAAAGTCTTATTGTTAATGCCAACATATGTTGATTCATTGTTATCCGTGATTTCTTTTACTGTGCTTGTTGGATTGTTAATGCTTGTCCCCATATCGATTGCAAGTCCGTCAAGATAGCCACCGGTATATTGCGTCGCATTTGGTTTAATATTCTTCTGCGGTGAATTAACACTTTCTCCCGCTTCATTGGCTGCAGTCACTACATAAAAATATTCAGTTCCGTTAGTCACTGTGTTATCGGTGTACGTTGTATCAGCTATATTACTTGCCAACAAGGAATACGGGCCACCTGATGATGTGGATCGCTTTATATTGTAAGACTTCGCTGCAGTAGATACCCAGTCCAATCGAACAAACTTATCCCCACCCTGAATCCAGGAAATCGTTGTAGGTGAAGGAGGTGCTGATGGTATTTCGAATAGATTCCACTCATAGACATAAGCAGTAGCAGCAGATTTCAATACAACCGTAGAAACATTTTTAACTGTTGCAGGTAGTGTTTGAATACCATCAATTTTTAACAGGCTATAATTTGAGATCAGATTACTTTGATCATCATAAAATTCAACAGTAATTGCACCGTCATATCGCAAAACTAGTGCATTTATATCCTTCGGAGAAGGGAATGTATACCAAGCTAAGTTTTTCCCCCCCATCGAAATATATGACGAGAGATTATTATCTGTCGCTTCCGTTACTGGTTTCCCTTGCCCAATTGCAGGCCCGACCTGAACTGGCAGACTATCCAATAGTCCACCCGTAAATTGATTCGCTGCTGAAGCTTTAACAGGACTTAATACAACGAGTCCGATGATAAAAGCTAGCATGAGAATTGGCAATCTCATTTTTCTCATTTCTGTTCCCCCTAGTTATAAATAAGTTAGCTCCATCCTCCATCCACCCATAGCCATGTTATTTGTATTTTTATGTATTTGTTTTGCTATGAATTTAACGAATGGGATTAGCAGGAAGAATATATCACAATTTTTCCTCCCTACACCAAACAGTAATTAACAATCAAGGGGGATAATTCATATTTATTATTCTTGTTCTCAAATTCTTCAAATTTTTCACTCTCATTTCACTTACTATGTGTAAAAGAAGAACAAAAACCACAGAAGGTATAATTCTGTGGTTTTTGTGATTTGTTAGCAGCAAGATTATATAAGACTTGTGTATCAATCACGGAACAAAATAATTAGTAATGAGGCAAAAGCAGCTATGCCGTCACACTGACTATGCTCGTTGGATCGCCGATTTTAGACCAACGAGGTGCTAGTCGACACTTCAACAAGAAAGGAAATGACAGCCTCATTAAATGCTGCAGCGGAATCCGCACTGAAAATATGTGCGGCGCCCTGAATCTCAACATAACGCGCATTCGGAACACGATTCGCCATGAGCCGGTAAACAGCAGCTGGAGGCGACATAAGATCCCCGCTATGAATAAGACGGGCATGGAAAGGGAGCTCATGTGCATGAATGCATCAAAGCCGACAATCCCCTCTGCCACATCTGTGAGCGATTGTCCATCGGCCGTTGCTGCTAATCCGTGCCATATCTAATAAGTCTTCAGTCTTTTCCGCCTTTTGTTTTTCAATAAAAAAGGTTCACTCAATCCGTTTTTACGGCTTGAGTGAACCCTTATCTATTGTCGCTGTTATAAAAGGTCTTATACTATCTTAAAAAAGTGTCCCGTAACTAACAAATTTAATGACTGGTTACCCCGAATAATGACGCTGTCGCATTGCCTCATACAACAGAACAGTGGTAGCCATCGCGACATTCAGCGATTCCGCTTGTCCGCGCATCGGAATAATAATCGTGTCATCCACTAGTGTTTGCACCTGCTGTGACACTCCCTGTCCTTCATTGCCGACGATTAGCCATGACGCATGGCGATAGTCGTAGCTATAGCAAGAATGCGTTGCCTGTAAGCTGGTGCTGGCTAGACGAACTCCATGTGCTTGCGCCGCAGGAAGCAGCTCCGTCAAGTCACCTTCCACCACTGGCAAATGAAACAGCGAGCCCATGGTCGAACGAATCGTCTTCGGGTTATAGAGATCGACGGTTCCTTTGCCAATGACAACACCGTCTGCACCAACTGCATCTGCAGTTCGAATAATCGTTCCGAGATTGCCTGGATCCTGTACGCCATCAACAACCACCACCAACGAATTGGGCGACGCCAGCAAGCTATCTACAGAAGCGGAGGGTTTGTGCGCGATTGCAATGACAGGCTGCGGAGTTTCCGTATCACTGCATTTGCGGATAATGGCATCCGTCACCGCAATCCATTCGGTATTGTTGCCTAGACCTAAGGGAGACGCATTTTCAGCATGATTATGGAACGACTCCAGCTCCTGCGGTATGCCTTTCTCCAAATCATAAGCAACAACATCCACCTGCAGCCCAAAGCGCAGCGCTTCTTGAACAAGGTGGATCCCTTCTACGATGAACAAGCCTTCACGGTTGCGGTGCTTCCGTTCTTTTAGTTGTACCCAGCTTTTCACCTTATTATTTTGTATCGAAGTAATGCTCAATGATTCTCTCATGATTCCGAAAATGCCAGCTCCATCGTATTCAAATGATCGTTCTGTCCGATAATGACAAGCACATCTCCTTCTTTTATGCGATCCTCTGCATATGGAGAAATGTTCGTCTTGCCATTATTTTTAATCGCCATGACGTTGCATCCATACTTTGCGCGGATATCAAGCTCCTTCAAGTTCTTGCCGATCATGAGCGGCGTCGCGCGAATCTCGACGATGCTGTGATCATCCGACAGCTCGATATAATCCAAGATGTTAGGCGATATCAGATTGTGCGCAACGCGCATCCCCATATCTCGCTCAGGGAATACAACCTTATCGGCGCCAATTTTGCTTAATACTTTGCCGTGCAGCTCATTTTGAGCTTTGGCTACAATCGTCGGCACACCCAAATCTTTCAAGATAAGGGTAGTCAATATGCTCGCCTGAATATCTTGCCCAATTGCAACGACGACAACATCGAAATTGCGGACGCCAAGCGCCTTTAACGCATCCTCATCTGTAGACTCTGCAGATACCGCATGTGTAACCATATTGGCAACATCCTGTATTTTTTGTTCACTTGAATCAATCGCCAGCACTTCAAATCCCATCTTGCTTAAGCTTTTCGCAACACTAGTGCCGAAACGCCCCATACCGATAATGGCAAATTGTTTTTTGGCAGCCATAGGTTCACCTTCCCCATTTTCCGACAACATTCTTATAACCTCCATTATAGCATGCCCATCTCTGCAGGTGAAACGCCAATCCTTCCACGTATGAGTGTCCTGTACTCAGGGAACGTTAAAATATGAAGCTGGCATGTTCCGCAATGTATGCTTAGTGGCGATCTGGATGAGCTAAGACATAACTGCCTATACGCCATTCTATACAACGGCGGAATAATGAACAGCAGCACGCGAAGGAAGGAGAACTGCCAATGGCTGTCACATTGAATTTGCGTCAAGCAATTGTACAAAAAGTAAAAAATAAGCCAGATGAAGATATCGTCGATATGATTGAAGGCTCCATCGATTATGACGAGCGCGCATTGCCCGGACTTGGCGTATTGTTCGAAATGATCTGGAAAGCAAGCAGCAGCGAAGCTCGTCAACAGTTAGTCGACACACTTCAGAGCAAGCTGAAAAGCGACCAAGCTGCAAAATAATTCATCAGCATCATATTTTCTATTTTTCGACAATTCCATTATGCATGCCCCACATGAAAAAGACGCAGAATTCGTAAAGCTCATCCCCCGAGTTTTATGGTTCTGCGTCTTTTTTACATATCGCTTTACATTGACGCTGCGTCAAACGCTACAATGAATGCATATCGAAGCAAGGAGCTGATGCCCATGAAAATTCAAGAAGCCGCGGAGCAACTCGGTATGACCACGAGGGCAATACGCTTTTATGAACAAAAAGGACTGCTGCCTCCGCTCACGAAAGAACAAAATGGCTATCGCATATTCAATGAAACTGATATGAACCGGCTACGAACAATAGGGGCTCTTCGCGAGATGAATTTGTCAATTGAGCAAATTCGTTGCTGCATTGATGATGCGATTCTAGGAAATATGGAATCAGTCCGTCCCTTCTTATTAGAAAAACGACAAGAGCTGGCTCTGCAATATACCGAGCTAAAGCGACTCATTAATCAGATTGACAAGCTTCTCAATTATGAAAATGAAAATTCGAATCAAGGAGAGATGATGATGGGCAGACTGCATGCAATTGGCGAGCAATCACGACAATACCAGAAACTACGCAGTGATTGGAGCGATCGTTGGAATTTTGATAAGCAAGCAACACATTATGATAAGCTAGTGGCGAATGGTACTGGGCCGTTGGATGTACATGCAAATTATGAAGATATCCTTGATCGGGTCTGCCTAGAAGCCAAGCCGAAGCCAGGCGCACAAGGGCTGGAGATTGGCGTCGGCACCGGCAACCTTGCAGGCCGCTGCGTCAATCAAGGGGCGGAGATGACGGGAATTGACCAATCAAGCGCCATGCTGGAGCGATGTCGGGAAAAATGGCCGAACATTCGGCTGCTGCAAGGCAATATGTTAGCATTGCCGCTGGCGGATGAGGCATTCGACTTTATTGTGTCAACCTATGCGCTGCATCATGTAACGGATGAACAGAAGGAAATTGTTCTGGCGGAAATGTGCCGTGTGCTGCAGCCAAGCGGGCGCATCGTTATCGCAGATTTAATGTTCCGGGACGACGCGCATCGCGCCTCCTTCATTGAAGACTTGAAGGAAGCAGAAGACTTTGAAGGCATTGAGGCAGTTCATGATGAGTATTTTGCCGATCTTTCCAGACTGATTGCTTGGTTGGAAAACCATTCCTTTGAAGTAAAGGCAGAGCAACTGAATCATTTAATTCATTTGCTTGTTATTTCGAAAGGAGAAGCATAAAGTGCCTACCAATCCGTCAAAGGATCATATTCCTAACCCAAGCCAACAGGATGCAGCCTTACAACAAACGAACAATAAGCAGATTCAATCCGCCATGTCTAATAACCCCGATCATAACAACATTTATGCACAGCAAGCAGCTGATTATGACCGCATGATCCATTACGAGGACGATGAACTCGAGTGGAAGTATTCTGTTCAACAGGTGCTTGCAACGAAGCCTTATGATCGGATTGTAGAGCTTGGTGCAGGAACAGGAAGATTTACGCGTGTTGTATTAACAGAAATGTCCAACAAGGAATGGCCAAACGGTTCCTATATCGCGCTGGACGCCTCTACGGCAATGCTAGAGCAGTTGAAGAGCAATATAGAGTGCGATGCATTTTTAGGTAAAATTACCGCTCCTACAGCCGCTAAGTTGCACATACAAGAGGCTGTGCACCACAAGCTGCCTCTAGCTAACCATTCTGTTGATCTGATTGTAGCTGGCTGGACGGTTTGCTACGGGGTTTGTGAACTCAATGATCGTGAGCAGCAGGTTGAGGCTATTGCCCGCATCATGAACGAACTGACTCGCGTGCTGTGTCCCGGTGGCCGTATCGCAATATGGGAGACACTTGGGACGGGTGTAGCCGCTCCTGCTGTTCCAGCTTCTCTGCAAGTCTATATACAAGCATTAGAAGAACAGTACGGGTTCCATCGTACAGAATTGTCCACTTCCTTTCGCTTCCCCTCGATGGAGGAGGCCAAGTACATCACGAATTGGTTCTTCGGCTCCACTGCCTGCGATCTGCTTACACCAGATATAGATGGCAGTGTCGTACTTCCATCCTACACAGGCCTTTGGGTCTGGGATAATAATATAGCCCGCCATTGATTTGGCGGGCTTTCACTTTATTCTCTTTAAGGAGCTGTCTCCATAAACTTCAAATCTGGCATTTTATCCATAGCCGTACGCATCGCATACTCATTTTCGAACAACGCGACAAAGTTGCCGTTCTTGTCCTTGACGAGCTGTGAATTGATACGGAACTTCGCAGGATCAATATCCTTTGGATTTCCCGTTACCCATCTTGCAAACTGATAAGTGAGGCGCTGCAGCAACACATCAACACCGTACTCCGCCTTCATCCGATATTCGAATACCTCGAATTGGAGCTGACCGACTACGCCCAGTATCGTCTCGTCGAATACACCCGTGGAATGGAATACTTGAATTGTACCTTCCTCAGTCAACTGATCGACGCCTTTTTGATACTGCTTATGTTTCAATGCATTTTTAACCGTCACTCGGGCAAAAATCTCAGGAGAGAAGGTTGGCAGCTCATCGAACACCACTTCTCCGCCTTGACTCAGGCTATCTCCAATCCGGAAAATGCCCGGGTCGAACAGACCAATAATATCGCCTGGGAATGCCTCCTGCACGATATCCCGATCCTGGGCAAGGAATTGCTGCGGTTGCGCAAGCTTAATATCCTTGCCTGCCCGTACATGCTTAACGGACATCCCGCGCTCGAATTTGCCGGAGCAAATGCGCAGGAAGGCAATGCGATCCCGATGTGCCGGGTTCATGTTTGCTTGAATTTTGAAAATATAGCCCGTAAACTTCTCGTTCGTTGGATCAATTGAACCTGTTGTCGACTGACGAGGCGCTGGCTTCGGAGCCAACTGCAAGAAGTTCTCCAGGAAAGTCTGCACGCCGAAGTTATTTACGGCACTTCCGAAGAAGACTGGCGTCAACTCACCGCGTTTTACTTTCTCGTAATCGAACTCATCGCCCGCTACATCTAATAGCTCCAGTTCTTCGCACAATTGATCATGCAAATAGTCACCTGCAATTTGGCGAATTGCCGGATCGTTATAATCCTCTACCTTCTTCACACTGATCTTCGTGTTATCGTCCTGGAACAGCTCGACTTGGTTCTTCATGCGATCATATACACCGCACAAGCCGCGTCCCATGCCAATCGGCCAGTTCATCGGCACAGAGCGGATACCAAGCACTTGCTCGATTTCTTCCATCAATTCGAACGGGCTGCGACCTTCGCGGTCGAGCTTGTTAATGAATGTGAAAATCGGGATACCACGCTTCGCACATACTTGGAACAGCTTAATCGTCTGTGCCTCAACACCCTTCGCTACGTCAATCAACATGACAGCAGCATCGGCTGCAGTCAATGTACGATACGTATCTTCACTAAAGTCTTGGTGACCCGGTGTATCCAAAATATTAACGCGATGTCCGTTATAATCAAATTGCATAACCGAAGACGTAACCGAGATACCGCGCTGCTTCTCGATTTCCATCCAGTCACTCGTTGCATGCTTGCTCGCTTTGCGAGCCTTGACCGTACCTGCGAGACGGATGGCGCCCCCGAACAGGAGAAGCTTCTCTGTCAATGTCGTCTTACCAGCGTCTGGGTGAGAAATAATCGCAAAGGTACGACGCTTCTCTACCTCTTGCGCTAATTGTTCGGATAATTTACTCATATCGTTAGCCCTCTCATCACAAAATCACGTAAGTCCTATTGTAACACAAAATACGCCATCCTATAAATGGGTTGAAGCGAACAACGTGCAAAAGAATATGAGATTTTCCCATAGTGCTCGTCCTCGTCGTCTTACATAGACCATTGCGACCCCTCATTTTTTCCTGCCCTTCCCATATAAAAAACCGCCTTCCTCTCCCATGGAGAAAACAGGCGGCTCTGATTTAATAAATCATTTTTTTACATTATGATTGCGCAAGCAAAGCACGGACGGCAAGCGTTACGATGTTCAAGCCATCTGCTGCTTCTCCCTCATCCACGACCGTCCAATTCAAGGCCAATGAGGAGCGAAGCGACTTTATATCTTCCATACTCAGCTTCAAACCCGAAATTCGTCCCATTTCTTTCGTGTAATGCTCTCCCTCTTGCAAGCCAAATCGCTCCTGCAGCCATACCGATAAACCATTGTTCGTATTAAATGTCATCCGATATCCCACTGCAATTGCTTGAGCGAGAGGCTCATCATGCTCGTTCGCATAGGATACAAAATCGTCAAACGTATACCACTCTTCATTAATCGCTATAAGTTCGCTGACATCCCCTGTACGTGCTGCATGCAGCAGTTGATCATCGGTAATGCCTTTACGACGAGCGCGTTCTATCATAATGGCCGTATTTTGGGATACCCGATTTTCCATAGACATCTATTCCACTCTCCCTCATCGCAAATTGGCGCCAATTAACAAATATTTCACATTATACCATACTAGCTAGGGGATACCTATTGCCTATCGTAATTGCTATACGAAAACTAACTTCAACACTATTTACGCTTGACCATCATTTAAATGGCAAGCCGCGTAGTGCCCAGGAGAAATTTCGCGCCATTTTGGCTCCTCCTGACGGCAGCGTTCAGTAGCAAATGGACAGCGTGAGGCAAATTTGCAGCCCTGTATCTCTGCCAACGGACTTGGCAAATCACCTTGTAACATCGAGATTGATGATCCCGCCTGTTTCGGATCTGGAATAGGAATTGCTGACAAAAGCGCCTGGGTATACGGATGCGCAGGATGGTTGTACAGCTCATCGCTAGGTGCGACCTCTACCAGCTTGCCCAAATACATCACGCCAATCCGATCAGAAATGTGTCTTACCATGGATAGGTCATGTGCTATAAACAGATATGTCAGTCCGTACTCCTCTTGCAAATCCTCCAGCATATTGACCACTTGAGCTTGTACCGACACATCAAGCGCCGAGATCGGCTCATCGCATAGAATGAACTCAGGTCGCACCGACAGTGCGCGCGCAATACTAATCCGTTGACGCTGGCCGCCGCTGAACTCATGCGGATAACGTTCTGCATGCTCCGGCTTAAGACCAACCTTCTCCAACAGCGACAGTACCGTATCACGCTGATCCTTCCGGTTTACTACGCCATGAATCGCCATTGGCTCACTAATGAGCTGCGTAACGTTCATGCCCGGATTTAGTGAGGAGTACGGATCCTGAAATATCGTCTGCATCCGCTTGCGAAACGGCTTCAACTGCTTCTCGTTCATCGTCGCGATGTTATGACCGTCGAACAACACTTCGCCTTCTGTCACATCATATAGTCTTACGATCGAGCGGCCAGTCGTCGATTTCCCGCAGCCAGACTCCCCGACCAGCCCGAACGTCTCCCCTTTATGGATGTGGAAGCTGACGTCATCCACTGCCCGCAGCACTTTTTGAGTGCGTCCAAGCAGCGATTTGGAGGCAGGAAAATATTTCTTCAATCCGCGCACATCCAGCAGTACTTCGTTCTTCTTGCTCATTTCGCAGCCCCCTTCTCCAACCGTTCCAGACGCTCCTCTTCTTCCTTCTGTACGAGCCAGCAGAGCGAGCGATGCCCTGGATCTGTCGTCACGACCGGCGGCATATGTCGGCATTGCTCCATGGCAGAAGGACAGCGTTCCATGAATGGGCATCCTTCCGGCGGATGTAGCAGATTCGGGGGCGTTCCTTCAATTGTGGCCAGACGCTCACGCGTTCCGGTCGATACTTTCGGAATCGAACGAAGCAGTCCCTTCGTGTATGGATGGCGCGGCCGTTCAAAAATATCCTCAACCGTACCCTCTTCCATAATCAATCCGCCATACATGACGATAACTCTTGTACATACTTGGGCCACAACGCCCAAATCATGCGTGATCAGAAGAATCGAAGTACGCGTTGTATCCCGAAGCTCCTTCATCAAGCCAAGAATTTGCGCCTGAATCGTAACGTCAAGCGCGGTCGTCGGTTCATCTGCAATTAAAAGCTCAGGCTGGCAGGAAAGCGCCATGGCAATCATTGCACGCTGACGCATACCGCCGCTGAATTCATGTGGATATTGATCGATCCGCTGTTCGGGAGACGGGATACCGACCTGACGCAGCAGCTCGATTGCCCGCTTTCGCGCCTCGCCCTTCGACAGCTTCTGATGGCGCTGCAGCACCTCAACGATTTGCGCGCCTACCTTTACAACCGGATTCAACGACGTCATCGGATCTTGAAAGATCATTGCGATACGATTCCCCCGAATGCGTCGCAGCTCCTTTTCCGACATATCTAATAAATCATCTCCGTGGAACAGCACTCGACTACCACTCTTAATCTGTCCCGGAGACTGTATTAATCCAATGAGAGACTTCGCTGTCACGCTCTTGCCGCTGCCCGATTCACCGACGATGCCAATGACTTCGCCTTCGTGAACATCGAAGCTGACGCCCCGGACAGACTGCACTTCTCCGTCGCGTGTATGGAACGAAGTTCTCAGTTGTTGAACGGATAGCAGTTCATTCATAAGTCTCACTCCGTTGTGTAGTATCGTTAGTCCTGCATCTGCACCGTTGGCGGCTGATTTCAGACCTAATTAGTGCATACTAGTTTACAGCCCTGCAAATTAGTTTATATCCTGCAAAATAGAAGTTTTCGGTTTCTATGGACTAACGTTGATTCGCTTTTGGCTCAAAAGCAACACGCAGCACGTCTCCGAGGAAGTTGAACGACAGCACCGTAACCAGAATAAGTAATCCCGGGAACAAGGCCATATAAGGCGCCTCCCCGATATACCCTTGCGCGCTGTTCAACATGCTTCCCCAGGAAGCATTCGGCGGCTGTACTCCAAGGCCCAGGAAGCTTAATGATGACTCCATCATAATTGCCCCTGCAATATTGATCGTTGCCGTAACGATAATCGTAGGCATAATATTCGGAATAATATGCTTCCAGATGATGCCGAACGTGCTTTGGCCTGATACACGTGCATACAAAACATATTCCCGTTCCTTGACGGACAATGTTTCTGCACGCACGATTCTCGATATGTTCATCCAGCTAAGCAGCCCAATAATGAGTACGATCGTTGTTATCCCTGGCTTCAAGTAAGCATTTAAAATAAGCATTAAGAAGAAGGACGGTATCGACATTAAAATATCAACAATCCGCATTAACGTATTATCAATCCAGCCGCCAAAATAACCGCTGACTGTTCCTACGGCTGTACCTACCAGCACCGCTATAAACATCGATAAGAAACCGACGCTAAGGGAAATGCGTCCCCCATACAAGGCCCGTGCGAACACATCGCGTCCTTGGTCATCTGTACCGAACCAATGAGATATGCTTGGCGACTGGAGTGTTTCCGTCACAATCATTTTATCTGGATCATGAGGACTTAAGAATGCCAATAGGGAAGCGGCAATGAGAACCGCGAGTAGAATCAATGCTACCAGGGCCAGTTTCTGTTCTTTCAATTGTGTGACGATATTTCGCCATATCATTCGATTCATCTGACTCACCCCGTTGTCTTAATTCGTGGATCCACTACCCCGTACAGCAGGTCAGCAATCAAGTTCCCGACAACCAGCATAACGGAAGAGATCATCGTAATGCCCATAATCACAGGGTAATCCAGTTGAAATACCGAAGTAATCCCTAATGCTCCCATCCCTGGCCATGAAAATACTGATTCAGTAATAAATGCTCCCGCAATCAGTTCAGGGAAGGACATGCCGAGAATCGTAACGACAGGAAGCAGCACATTTTTCAGCACATGGCGCCGCAATACCGTGCCCTGGGTAGATCCGTAGGCATACTGGATTTGGACATAGTCCTCTTCCAGCTGACTTATGGTATGTGAGCGGATGTATCGCATATAGACAGACACATTCATGAAGGTCAGCACCGTACAAGGCAGAATCCCGTGTTTCAGAATGTCAAGCGTCGAATCCACTCCGATTGTACGCATTCCCATACTTGGGAGCAGGTTTAATTTCAAGGCAAAAATATAAATCAGCATAATACCGAACCAGAAGCTTGGGATCGAAATCCCGATATATGACAGTAAACTCAGGCCGCGGTCGCTAAGACGATTTTTACGTGACGCAGCGTACATGCTAAGCGGTACCGAGATGAAAAGTGACAGCAGCATAGCCGAGCCCATAAGACCGATCGTTGCGGGAAGCCGCTCTAAAATTAATTCCGTTACCGGCCTGTGGCTCATCAGTGAGTAGCCTAAATCCCCTGAAAATACATTTTTGAGCCAATTCCAATACTGCACGATGATTGGTTCCGTCAATCCAAGGTCATGACGTATTCGCTCTATATCCTCCGCGTTCATGTTCGGTGTGACGAACGAAAGCACCGGATCTCCCGGTGCTAGTTTGATGAGCGCGAATGATACGATTGAAATAAACCAGAGCAGTGGAATGGCTTGCAGAATGCGTCGTAAGATGTATTTCTGCAATTCAATCCCCTCCGTGCAGGTGCCAGCTCTTGCTGGCGCCTGTATTCTGGATGTATACGTTCGTAATCGAGTGATCCGTGCTTATTTCATATAAATTTTGGACAAATCTTCGAACATGAAGACCGGCTTCGCAACCGCTTCTTCAAGACCGCCATAACGCTTGTCTACCGCAATAATTGCTTTGTCGTTCGCAATTGGATATATAACCGCTTCATTCGCAATCGTTTGTTGGATTTGTTTGTACAGTTCTCCACGCTTTGTGCCGTCCATTTCTACTGCTGCTTGTTCCCACAGCTTATCAAGCTCTGGATTATTGTAGTGGCCGTAGTTGTACAATTGATTGCTCAAGTAGAGCGATTTGTACGAATCCGGTTCAGTTCCCATAACATAACCATTGAAGGACAGATCGAATTTCGTGTTGTCTGGATCAAGCGCCATATTGGAGAATGTACCAGACTCAAGTGGCATCAATTCAACTTCGATACCTACTTCTTTCAGCTTTTGTTGAATATACAACGCTTGGCTTGTTTGAATCTTGACGGCATTTGAGTATGCAAGCTTCAGCTTCAGGTTGCTTACGCCCGCTTTTTGCAGCAATTCCTTCGCCTTTTCCGCACTATAGTCATACTTCTCAACATCTGCTGTGTAGTACGTCGTATCCGGTGTAAAAATCGATGAAGCCGGATCTGCGAACTCTGCCGAACCATAAGCCAATTGAATCAGCTCTTCCTTGTTAATTGCATATGAGATCGCTTGGCGAACTTCCTTCTTCTTCATTGCATCCACGTTCATGTTGAATACGAGGTAATTCAAACGGCCCTCAGGATATACGACCATGTTAAGCTTGCCGCTTGCATTCAACTTATTGTAATCGGCAGGATCAACCTTGCGCATATTCAACTCGCCATTTTGCAACGCCAAGTTCGCTGCGTTCGGATCTTTCGCAATGCGGTAAATGATTTGATCCAAATGTCCCTTGCCAGCGAAATAGTTATCGTAGCGGTCCAATGTTACATATTCGCCTGGGCGATATTCTTTGAACTTATAGGCGCCAGAACCGATTGGATTCGCATTTTTACTGCTCTTCTCAATGTCAGCTTCGCCTTCGAAAATATGCTTCGGAATGGGCTTAAATGATGCGAATATACCCTCAAAGGAAGCAGAAGGCTGCGGAAGAACGAAATCAACTGTCAGGTCATCTACCTTCTTCGCTTGCAGCGGCTTGCCATTAAAGATGTAAGATTCACGATCCGTACTGTGCTGCTTCTCATCCAAGATGCTGTTCATTGTGAAGACGACATCGTCTGCTGTGAGCGGCTTGCCGTCATGCCATGTCAAGCCTTTGCGCAGCTTCAGCGTGTAAGTCAAGAAATCCTTCGATGGAGTCATGCTCTCCGCAAGTACGAACTTCTTCTTGCCTCCGTCTTCAACCGTATACAACGGTGCATACAAGGTTTGATTTATCGTCAATGTAACGCGGTCATTCGAATACATTGGGTTCAATACACGAGGATCCTCGTGTACTGCAATAATAATATTGCCTCCATCCTTCGGTTGGCCTGACCCTTCCGCCGTAGTGGCTGTTGAATCCTTCGCAGGAGTCGTATTATTACCGCATGCACTCACCACGAGGACGATGAGAGTGAGCAGCCCGATGATCCATAGTTTGTTGCGTTTCATGTTGATTCCTCCCGATTGATGGTTAACAAGCTATAGAATCTAGTATAACTATATTTTTTTCAGAAAACAATAGCTTTTCCGAGTTTTTTGATAGGAATTAAACCATCCCCCGTCATAGCCACGAGACCGGCACTTTAAAAATGAAGCATATTCTCCAATAAGCAGACTTCACAAAAACTCCACAAAAAAGCTGTGCCTGTACAGGGCACAGCTCGTTATCATTCTATTCTATACGAACGAACTACTTCGTCCAGACAACTTCACTTTCTTCCTGTCCATTGACAGGCCACCAGTGGAAGCCATCTTCCTGCAGAAGCTTGTCTGCTTGTTCAGGGCCCCAAGAGCCTGCTGGATAAGTAAACAGATCCTCATCGGATTTCTTCCATGCTTTTGCGATATTATCAACGAATGACCAGGCAGTAGCCACTTCGTCCCAACGTGTAAAGTACGTAGAGTCGCCGCGAGCAGCATCAAAGATCAGACGCTCATAAGCTTCAGGCGTATTGATGCCAACCATGCAGCTTTGACAGAAGTCCATTGCAAGCGGTTGAACGCCGCCTTCCGCACCTGGCTTCTTACCATTAAGCTTCACATAAATGCCTTCCATCGGATTTACGCGGATTACGAGCAAGTTTGGCTCCAGCTTATGCTTCTGACCGAGATATACGTTCGTTGGCATGTTCTTGAATTCAACCACGACTTCAGTCGTCTTCACCGGCAGACGCTTGCCTGTCCGAATATAGAACGGTACACCCGCCCAGCGGAAATTATCTACGTATACGCGTGCTGCAAAATAAGTTTCCGTTACGGAAGCCGGGTTCACCTTATCTTCCTCGCGATAGCCCGGAAGCTCTTTGCCGTTCAAGGAACCGGAAGAATATTGGCCACGCACAACGTTTCGCTGTACATCCTCTTGCTCAAGGTATTGGCGCAGCGAGCGAAGAACCTTCACTTTCTCATCACGGATATCTTCCGGATGCAAACGGCTAGGCGGCTCCATTGCAATCATCGTCAGCATTTGCAGCATATGGTTCTGCGCCATATCACGCAATGCTCCTGCATGATCGTAATAGCCTCCGCGTTCTTCAACGCCAACTGTCTCAGACAGGGAAATTTGAATATTCGCAATATGCTTATTGTTCCAGAGCGGCTCGAAGAAAGCATTCGCGAACCGTAGCACTTCAATGTTCTGTACCATTTCTTTGCCAAGGTAGTGGTCGATACGGTACACTTCTTCTTCCTTAAACACCTGACGGATTTCTTCGTTCAGCTTCTCTGCTGACGGAAGATCGTAACCGAATGGCTTCTCGATTACGAGACGGTGCCAGCCCTTACTTTCCAGCAATCCGCCTTCACGAAGATTGTGCGATACACTTCCGAACAATTCCGGAGCCAGTGCCAAGTAGAACAGACGGTTGCCTGGGATATCATACTCGTGTTCGATATTCTCAGATTGCTCACGCAGCTCGCGGAAGCCGTCAACATTATTAATATCCAACGGCTTGTACTCAAAATGCTTAGCAAACCGGTTCCATTCCTCATCATTTTGAACCGGATAACGGCAAAATTCGTCGATTGACGCACGCACATCCTGACGGAATTCCTCATGCGTACGAGCACGGCGGGCTAGTCCGATAACTGCGAAGCGTTCTCCTAGCTTGCCTTCGCGATACAGACTATATATAGCCGGGAACAATTTGCGGCGAGCTAAGTCGCCGGTAGCACCGAATATGTAGAAGACGGCACCTTCTGCCAATTGGGATTCATGATTTTGCATCACAGTCATCTCTCTCCATCATCCTTACACTCGTTTATAGATCTGATATAGTTCCTATTTCGGATGTGATGCCATTTTAGCATACTTACCGAGCAGATTCCATTCTTTCCTTGACGTCAAGTATTATTCTCATAGCTTGGCACCACGGCAATTCTCATTCCATTCTCACTAATATTCGCCTGCAATCAGCGGTGTTCCAAAGGATATTCGCGTTTCTCCCTTATCTCTATTTTCATGAATAGCGAGCTGCAAATTCGCTGTGCCTTGCTTCATCTGCACCCCTGCTCCCATATAATCAGTCTGGTACGATATACTAATCGTGCGCTCATCCTCATAGCGATCGAGCGGTTCAGCCTTTCCCCATTCCTGCAGCGCTCGCTCCGCACGTTCAAAACTATCCTTAAGCGAATGACTCGTTATCGTTTGAACGGTAGCTGTCCATTCCGCCCCATAGCGCGCTGGCACCCTCTTCATAATCCGTTCCCCTTCCGCCGCCGCCTGTGTCATTCCGGTTCTGGCTGAACCTTGTATGGATATCGTATAGTATGCACGCCCATCATCTTCTTGAAACCATAGTACTGCTTCTTCAATTGAATCCGAGACGAATTTCCCGCGATACACGTTTTTACCCTGCTCCTGCTTTTGAATCAGCTGTACCGTGATCCCCGTATCCTTCTGCCACTGCTCGATCTTCTTTTCTAGATTTCCGCCGGCTGCATAATTTCCTTGGATGAGCACTGTAGTGCGTGCTTTCTTTGATCCGACCAATTCAGCAAGCACCCAGAGCATGTTCACCCGCTTCACAAGATCAATATTTGCATCCGTCCCGTTGCCTCCCGTCCACTGCCATTGATCACTGCTTCCAATGATCGCAATTGCGCCGCAAAACGCTAACAACACCAGCCCTACTGTTGCAATGACTGAACGACGTACTGCATGCATCATCCTTCCATCACCTTACCTTATCGGAGAATTATACCTCTCATAATTAGGCGGGCTTCTTCTAGGTGAATGACCATACGTAACATTTATTCCTGGAATAGACTATTGACATAGACAACCGACAAGAATGGAGGCTTATCCCCCGTGATTCCCGTTCCTCTGGATGAGACATTCATCCGACAATTGTGCGGTCGACCCGTGTGCGTTGTCATGCAAAATGGAGATCAATACATTGGACGACTGACCTCATGTGAGAGAGGGAAAATCATACTAAATGGCGATATTGCTACTAACTCCCATGTTCCCTCTATCTCTGCTGAGCCCCCCCAGACTAAAACACGTAAAGGGAAAAAGAACAACAGCAAGCTTCAAACTGCAGATGCATCGAATCAAGTGCACACAAGCGCATTTGAAACCTACAGAGCCGGCCCTTTCTTCCCTGGTGGACGCATTGCCCTTGATTTGGCTTTAGTTTCCTTATTTTTTCTGCTTTTTATTTAGAAATCCTGCATCTACTCCTCCATCCATTAAAAAAAACCCGAACACTTTCCTAAGAAAGCGCTCGGGTTTTTGCTATTCAGCCAATCCGTTCTTATACGCGTAAATTGCAGCCTGTGTGCGATCCTCGACACCAAGCTTGGCCAAAATATTTGTAACATGAAATTTTACCGTCTTAATTCCGATGAACAGATCATCAGCGATATCCTGATTGGACTTTCCTTGGGCTAATAAGCGCAACACGTCCATTTCACGCTCTGTCAATTGCTCATGCGCTGCAGATGGCTGCGCAGGCTGGCGGAAACGATTCATCATCTTGGAAGCGACCTGCGATTCCAATACAGATTGTCCTCTGGCCGCTGCCCGGATTGCTTCTGCAATTTCGGTAGCGCGGGACGTCTTTAATAGATAACTAAAGGCTCCGGCTTCAATAACTGGATACATCTTTTCATCGTCCAAATAACTCGTAAGCACAATTACTTTGCAGTCAGGATACAACTGCAGTAGCTTGCGGGTCGTCTCTATGCCATCCATGCCATCCATCACAAGATCCATTAAGACAACATCAGGCTTATATTCTTGGGCGAGACGTATTCCGTCCATCCCATTGCTTGCCTCTCCTACAACCTCAATGCCATCTTCTGTATTCAGCACTGCAGCAAGGCCGATGCGAACCATTTCATGGTCATCTACCAACAATACTTTAATAGGATTGTCCATCATTGATGCTTCCATCTCCATCGTTCAACTCTTCCTCCTTCAAACCAGGCTCTTCTCTCATGACAGGAACTCGAATCTCGATCCGGGTTCCTTTGTCAGGCGCAGTGATGAACTGAATGGAGCCTCCCACCTCATTCACCCGTTCCTGCATCGTGCGAAGGCCATAGCTCGCTTGCTTCTTATCGTCCCAATCAAATCCTATCCCATTATCGCGAAGGTATAAACGAACAAAGTCACCTCGATTTTGCAGCTTGATCTCCATTCGTGATGCCTTGGAGTGCCTCAATGTATTTGAAAGCGCCTCCTGGACAATTCGGAACAGATGGTTCTCTACACCTTTCACTAACCCAATATGATCATCCATTTCGCAATGAATTTCAATTGGAATTTTGGACTGAAGCTCACGGATCAGCTCCGACAAGCCTTGGGCCAAGCCCTTTCCTTCCAAATGTACAGGACGCAAATGAAGCAGCAGCGCACGCATCTCGGACTGGGCAACAGAAGCCATTTCCTCAATCAGCTCCACCTGTCGCACCGCCCGATCAAAATCAACATCCAGTGTTCTCCTTACAGCGGTAGCTGTCATGGATATTGCAAATAATTGCTGGCTTACTGCATCATGCAACTCCCGCGCCAAGCGTTGCCGCTCTTCAATAATCGCAGAAATCCGAGCCTGCTCTGCTAATTGAGCATTATTCGTGGACAAGCGCTGCATCGATGTCACTTGCTCTTCCCAACGCTTGCTTACCCGCTCCAACTGCTCAGCGAGCTGTCCTATCTCATCATCCCCGAGATCCGGCATCGGCCGCGATAAATTTCCCTTCTCCAAGAGCAGCATCGATTCGCGCAGCAGTTCCACCCGCCGCTTCATCCGATAACCTTGAAAGAACGCAAATATCGACGTAATAATTGCGACGACAAACAATACGGACAATGTGGCCTTTACGCCTGCGATCCAGCTTTCAAAAGGCTGCACATAACCATATGATTGCATTAAATAAATGATGACAAAGAATAGTATGATAGAAAGGAGAAGCGTCTCGCCCATTAATCGTACTACCATATTCACATGCTTTTTTGGTTCCATGCCGGCCTCTGCATCTCCTTTCTCCGCTAACCTGTCCTACCTACATGTGCAACCTGATATCAATATCTCCTACGATGTAAGAAATATGGAGTCTCACTCTTTGTTCCATGAACTCGTAATTCGGCGATCGCCACGTCCACTTGTTCAAAAATCCAGTTTCTTTATCGCGTCCCACATCAATTTGTCCAAAAATGACCGTAGCTTCGATATACACACCAATGTCGTCTGGAATCGTAATGTCCATGTCACCTAATACGCCTTGAAAGATGAGAGTCGTTTCCGGCTCTTCCAGTATTGCCAAGGACAAATCAATATCACTTTCCCCAATCAAATGCCACATGCTCTGGCTATGCAAAATATATGGAACTCGATCCCATTTCAAACTGGATGTAATGTTTTGGCGCTTTTCAACATGCTCATGTTTCTGATCTTTACGAGTTCGCGAATAGAATATCCCTAACGATATCAAGATGATTCCGACGAACAGCATTAAATGTTCCAAGAGCAAGAGTGTTCCACCTATACCAAGCAAGGTGTACCCTACACGCAATTCTGCAGCACGAACTTTGCGCATGCCGAAATACAGCATAACAAGGGCGACAAACGTTACGAAACTAAGCCACTTGCCGATTAATATGAGCAATCCGAAAAAGATTAGAATATACGCAAGCAATCGGTTGTTTTTATTCATGTCGCACCTCCTGTCACAAACATTCGCGGATAGCACTTACGGCGATGCTAGCGCATCGCCGTAAGCTACCTATGTTAGCATATCATAACCTAGGACATCTCCCAAGGATTTATTGTTCCGTTTGGCCCAATTTTTGCTTCAATGCTGCCAATTGTTCGTTGACCTTCATTTCCTTCTCTACATCTACAGGCGGCTGGTAAGTAGATGATGTACCTGCATATCCGCCGTAAGGTACACGCATCACTTCAGCTTCTGCTTCCAATTGCATAATCTTCTCTTCCATACGGTGGAAACCGCGGGATGCAGAACCTGACTCGATGGCATGGTTGCTTGAAATGGAAGACATTTGCTTGCGTGCCTTCGCCATTTGCGCACGAGCAGCCAATTCATTGCGCTTGTTGCGCAGCTTGTAGAATTCATCCTTCATGGAACGCAACTGATGCATCAATTCTTCCGCATGTCCTTGTGCTTGGGCATGCAGGTCACCGTATTCAGCAACTTTTTGATCGTAGTACAGTTTTTCTTCCAGGAATTTGCGCGCCATCTCTTCTTGTCCAGACTTCAATGCGCGTTCTGCCTGTGCTTCGCGATCAGCCGTGAAGCGAATAGCCTCATCATAACGATGTTTAATTTGGCGTTCATTTGCCATTTGCTTCGCAACGGTTACTTCTGCATCATGGATTTCTTCTTCCATGTCGCGCAAATATTGATTCAACATTACTACTGGATCTTCAACTTTGTCCAACAACTCATGTACAGAAGCCTTAGTCATGTCTTTAATACGTTTAAATACACCCATCTTATTTGTCCCCTCTCTCGTACTTCGCTACCTTTTGGCGAAGTTCTTCGATTTCTTTTTTCAATGCTTTTTTCTCGATATCCATCATCATCGAATCAATGGAAGAATCATTAGAAGATGCGTAATCCGCATCATAACTGTTGGTTTGCTTCATTCCTCCAAATGTGGAAGAACCGTATGGATTCGTCGGGCCTGCTGCTCGAGGTCCGTTGTAATAGTTCGGATCGTTGGAGTAGCCGCCTTGGTAACCCTGATGGCCTTGATAGCCGCCTCCGTATGGGCCTGCACCGTAACCGTTAGGCCCATATGGCTGGTATGGATCCTTAGGTACTACTAGTGATACCACAAAGTATACGGCGATTAATGTAAACGCCGAGAAGAAAACTCCGATTACAAACAGGACACGCAGCAGAGTGACATCGAATCCAAGCCATTCACCTAAGCCGCCGAGGAGACCGCATACTTTACGATCCCGTGTCGAACGGTACAACTTTCTGTTCATGGCTTATTTCACTCCTTTGCCGAATCTAATTTTTGTTTCAGGCGCTCCATTTCGCGCTTCAAAGCCATATCCCGTTCCGGGTTGATATTGCCCATTGTTTGCCCGCTCATGCGGCGCACATCTTGAATGCCTTGCGTTTCCCATTCCATTCCTGATACACGATCCTCGAGTCTTCGGAACATACTATCCACTTGCCCAACACCATACTGTCCAAAACGTTCGTTCATTTGCTGCTGCAAACGAACCGTCTGCATTCTTGCGATGTAATATTGGCGCTTGTCATATACAGCTTGATATTCGCTCTTCAACATGTTCAATTGCTCTTCCAGCTCAAGAATCGCGTCCTTGCTCTTTTCGTACAATTCTGAATACTGCTGTACCTTATCCTCATGCATCAGCTTCTCTTGCAATGCAATCTTGGCTGCGAACTCCTCCCCCGCCTTCAAGGCCAGCATCGCCTGCTGTTCTCTGCGAGTGCATAATTCCTGTGCTTGATTCATTTGATTTCTCATTTGATTCGCATGCATGACATATTGTTGATAGAGACGGTCTGCCTCCGTGATATCATGTCGTGTACGCATCAGGAACTGGTCAATCAGGCGAACAGGATCTTCTGCTTTGTCCAACCGTTCATTCAGCGTAGCCATTGTAATGTCGCGAACCCTTTTCAAAATGTTGCTCATTCAGTCTTACCCTCCTTGAACCGACTATTTGCTTTTATTAATTATCGCTTCTGTTAAAATGGATGGCTCTTGTTTCGCTTGCCTCCCAACATCGATATTCCGAAACCAATCATTGCTACGGCAACGATGATACCGATGATCCAGGACAATTTCCCAAGAAGCGATATCGCTCCGACAATGATAAAGATCCACCCGAAGAATGAGTTTCCTGCCTTCACTCCATAGTAGCCGAGTGCAATCAAGATGAGAGGGAACAAGTAGCCAAACCAGCTGCCAAGATGTATCCCGAACTTGCTAAGCAAAATGAATCCTCCCAGCGCGATCAGTACAAAAGCGAATGTGTTACCTTTGTTCGTTTGCATTCGGTTCGTCACCACCTTTCGTCGTGTCTTGCTTATGTCTTTATTTTAGGTGGAAACGTGTTTTGCCAAAACAGGCCGGGGACGGTTTTTGATCCTAGACTCAAGTCGGGGGTCCTGACCGACCTTTGATCGAGCCTATACTGGACTGTCGAGATCGGGCATGAAACAAAGTTTCGCTATCTACGTATATATTCCCATAACTACCCACTCGCTGCAGGCGTCACTTCCTTCAAGCGATGAGAAAGGAGCGCATCGTCATGCAAACGTTATATTGGGGCTTGCTTATATTCGGTGTTCTGTACGCTATCGTTTCGCTTCTAATTGGAGAAGTGTTAAGTCACGTATTCGATGGTTTGGTTGGAGACAGCCATCTAACTGTGCTGCAGCCTACCATTCTTGTGAGCGGCTTATCCACACTTGGAGCAATCGGCATTCTGCTCGGCCGTTATACGGCTTGGCAGCCGACAACTATTCTCCTCACCGCGCTTGCTGGTGCTATTGTAGTATCCATTAGTGTTTACTTTCTATATGTTCGCCCGATGGAGAATAGTGAGAATTCGATTGGGTTCTCGATTGCTGAACTGGCCGGCAAAATTGGTGAAGTAAATGTTGCGATTCCGGCTGCGGGTTATGGTGAAGTTATCGTTCGAATTGGCGCCGGAGTTACAAATCAGATTGCAGCCTCCTTCGATAAAGAGGCCATTCCATCTGGTACGACTATCGTCGTTGTTGAAGTAAAGGAAGACACCCTGTATGTATCCCCGCTTACCGAGGAAATGCTCCGTCCCGAACATTAAATTGAGTTATCCTGCAATTAGCTGTAGACATATGATTTTGCCTCATTATATGTAACCAACGTGTATTCAGGCTTTGCCTATACAAATATATAAAGAGGGAGCTGTATTTCATGGAGTTTAGTGAAGCATTGTTCATTCCATTAATCCTGATTGGCGTCATACTCGTACTTGGTCTTGCATTTTGGGCTCGGTACAAAACCGTCAGCCCAGACGAAACCATGATCGTTACTGGATCCTACCTAGGACGCAAGAACGTATCGACTGATGAATCAGGCCGAAAAATGAAAATTGTTCGAGGCGGCGGTGCATTCATCCTGCCGATCTTTCAGCAATCACAGTTTTTATCCTTACTCTCACACAAGCTGGACGTAACCACACCAGAGGTGTATACCGAGCAAGGCGTACCAGTCATGACAGATGCGGTTGCCATTATTAAAGTTGGCGGTACCGTAGAGGACATTGCAACGGCAGCAGAGCAATTCCTCGGCAAGCCGACAGAAGCCTTAAAGAGTGAGGCTCAAGAAGTCCTAGAGGGTCATCTACGCGCTATTCTAGGCTCTATGACCGTAGAAGAGGTATATCGCAACCGTGATCGATTTGCTCAGGAAGTGCAGGGTGTAGCTGCTAAAGATTTGAAGAAGATGGGTCTGCAAATTGTATCCTTTACGATTAAAGACGTGCGAGATAAGCACGGATACTTAGATGCACTCGGCAAACCGCGTATCGCAGCCGTTAAACGTGATGCAGACATTGCTGAAGCAGAAGCTGTTCGCGATTCACGAATTCAGAAGGCAAAAGCTGAAGAAGAAGGAATGAAGGCCGAACTGCTTAGAGATACAAACATTGCTGAAGCTGCTAAAGAGAAAGAGTTGAAGGTCGCTGCCTTCAAAAAGGATCAAGATCTTGCTCGTGCGGAAGCAGACCAAGCATACTTCATTCAAGAAGCACGTTCCAAGCAAAGCGTTGTTGAGGAACAAATGCGCGTGGAAATTGTCCGCAAGGAACGAGAAATTGATCTGGAAGCCAAAGAAATTCTTCGCCGCGAGAAGCAATATGATGCGGAAGTGAAAAAAAAGGCAGATGCAGATCGCTACGCAGTTGTCCAATCTGCCGAGGCTGAAAAATCACGCAAAGTGCTCGAAGCGGATGCGCTGCAATATCGCATCGAAGCAGAGGCAAAAGCTCTTGCTGAACAAAAGCGCCTGGAAGGCCTTGCAATTGCTGATGCAGAGCGTGCCCGTGGTACCGCTGAGGCTGAAGTCATCCGTCTGCGCGGTTTAGCGGAAGCAGAAGCAAAGGAGAAGCTGGCTGAAGCGTTCGAGAAGTTTGGCGAAGCTGCTGTACTCGATATTGTCGTTAAGATGATGCCAGAACTTGCTGGCAAAGTTGCAGAGCCGCTCAAGTCCATCGATAAGCTCACTGTCGTTGACACAGGAAATGGTGAAGGTGCAGCACGGGTAAGCAACTATGTCACACAACTTATGGCGACTGCTCCCCAAATGTTAAAAGATGTGTCTGGTCTGGATATCGAGAAAATGATTAAGCGATTCACCAATAGTCCTGAACAAATAAAGCAAATTACTAAACAAACACTTGATTCATCCGTTGAGGAAAGGGCAACGACTGAACTACTTCCTGAAAATCAATAATATGCATTCGAAACAAAACAGCCTTGCCATTCATACGAGTTATCTTCGTGTGACCCTGCAAGGCTCATTTTTTATTCATTTCCAGCCACCCTTTTATTAAGAAAAACGACTAGCGGCGAGATGTTTTTCAATGAAGTCCACAGTCCGCTCCAGCCCGTAATGATGATTCCCCTTTGCCCTGTTTGATTTAATGCTTTCCTAATCATTCCAAACACTTGATCAGGTTGTTTTAAGGGCATACTGCTAAAACTAATTGCAATAGGCGGCGTACCTGCAGAGATAAAGGATTCCTACGACTGTGAAGGAAGCCATTCGTCCACTTCAGGTGCAAACCAGCTCCCCTCCATACATACTCTGTCTTTCCATTTTGGATCATACGGTACCACGGTAGGACTGCATCCATACAAAACTGGAATTTCACGCCCGTCAATACACAGTTCATTTTTACTTAAGCTTCGAGGTGGCAAGTTTAATGTTTCACGCCTCCACTTATTCATCATGCTTATAAATGATAATATCATCAGTCGATTCAACTGATAGCTTATTTTATTTAACCATCGAATACGTAAGGTGAAGGGAAGGATAGGATTAGTAAAAGTACCGGTCGGTACAATGATAGGTGTAGGATGTGCTATAAATGCAGGTATTTTGCGCTTTTGGGCAATGTCGCATCCACCAAACACCTTCGGATGATAGATAATGGCATCTGCAATAGGAGTTCGATATTTATTTGACTATTTGTCTTTTTAGGGGCACTGACATTAACTGAAGATTTAAAGCATAAACAAAAAAATCCTATAGGATTTTTTCCTAAAGGATACTTTGTTCATTAATGGTGCCGGTGAGAGGACTCGAACCTCCACGGTTTCCCTCACGATTTTGAGTCGCGCGCGTCTGCCAATTCCGCCACACCGGCATATGAAATTAATGGCGTGCCCTGAGAGATTCGAACTCCCGACCTTTTGATTCGTAGTCAAATACTCTATCCAGCTGAGCTAAGGGCACAAAAGATGTTTGGAGGCGCCACCCAGATTTGAACTGGGGAATAAAGCTTTTGCAGAGCTTTGCCTTACCACTTGGCTATGGCGCCACATCTGGAGCGGACAACGAGATTCGAACTCGCGACCCTCGCCTTGGCAAGGCGATACTCTACCACTGAGCTATGTCCGCAAATGGCTGGGGATATAGGATTCGAACCTATGCATGACGGAGTCAAAGTCCGTTGCCTTACCGCTTGGCTAATCCCCAATGTGATAATGGGGCGATCGAAGGGAATCGAACCCTCGAGTGTCGGAGCCACAATCCGATGCGTTAACCACTTCGCCACGACCGCCATATTGTATTAAATATTCTTGGCAGGGGCAGCAGGAATTGAACCCACACCAACGGTTTTGGAGACCGTTGTTCTACCTTTAAACTATGCCCCTACATGGTGGAGGATGATGGATTCGAACCACCGAACCCGGACGGGAACAGATTTACAGTCTGCTGCGTTTGGCCACTTCGCTAATCCTCCGAGCTAAGTGTCCATATGTCCTTCGACCAAACTCGGACATCTCTCCATGGCTCCCCGAACAGGACTCGAACCTGTGACAACTCGATTAACAGTCGAGTGCTCTACCAACTGAGCTATCAGGGAATATGATGTTTCAGGCTATACCCTGAAAACTGAATGCGAAAGTTCGTGTTTTGAATCAAATAGGATAAGCCCTCGACCGATTAGTATTGGTCAGCTCCAC
>NZ_JASIUF010000002.1:0-286699 GCF_030363895.1 Paenibacillus sp. S-12 | reverse complement strand
TATCTTTTGACGAGGTATTGCTACCTCATTCACAAACGTTGCTCGTTGTTCAGTTTTCAAAGAACAATCTCAGTCAGTAACCAATCTCTTAGTTACTTTCTTTTTCTCACCGCTTTGTCAGCGGCGACTCTTATAATATATCATGTTTGCCTTTTGGAGTCAAGCACTTTTTTTAAATCTTTTTTTCAATCTTTCGAATGATTGCTTTATTCAGCTTTCGTTCGAAGTGCTTCTCTCGAAGAGGCGAGTATTAATGTATCATACATCTCAGGCCGAAGTCAACACTTATTTCAAAAAAGTTAAAACGCTGCATGAGCAGCCATGCAGCGACCTGTCTTAATCTCTATTGCATTGCTGTTAACCAACCCACTCATATGCACGCGTACTTCCTAGTTTGCCGTACGGACTGGCATGGTCAATCAATTGTTCCTTTACACAACCACGGTGTGCGAGCTTGCTTAATAGTGCAGGCATATATCCAGCCATCCACTTGAATTCGTGATGTTGCATAATATCTGATATAGGTACTGGCCCTTTTGCCTGCTTCAGCCAGTTCAATAACGGGGCACAGCATTCCGCACTCTTCGTTGCCAGTGAGAACTCACAGGCAAGCATGGCAAGCTCAATTCGTTGCGATACGGTTTCTGAGCTCGTCGTAAATTCCTCATACATTTTATAGACACCTAGATTTAATCTCTTTACTTGCTGCCAGAGTGCTTGTCTTGGCATTTCCCCTTGCTCCATAATCGCAAGTGAAGCCAAATGATAAAATGCAAAATCCACGCATCGATAGGCATCAAGCATATATTCCAGCTTGCGTAAATGCTTCGCTTGATTACATGCCTCCAGGAACAGCGCATATGTCTTCATATACTGCATTTGATTCGGCGTCTTCTCTTCCTGAATCAACTGCTCCTGCCATAATGCCAGCATCCCATCGCGATCCACTCGAATATTGCCACGCCCGAAAAATGGAAGCAGTGATCTTGCCTCATCCGAAACGCTCCATTCCTCCCACCTGTCTGGGTGAATGCATATCCAGCGCGCAACAGAGCTGTCGTCAGCAGACACTTCCATCGACTCATAAGGATGAGACGGACACTCTTCATCAACAACCAGCACATAGCGATCCCATTCAATATATTGGTGCATATCAGCATCCAATTGGTTGCGCTCCAATATATAAAGACCGCTAACTGTAGCTGCACCAATTAATTGATCAATGGAGTTATCCAATACATGTTTCATTCTCGACCCCACGCTTTTTTGGCTTTCTTTTACATCAAATGATAGTTTATAATTCTACATAGAAACTCTCTTTCCTTCTTCCTTCGAAAACATTTTCAATCTTGAAATGGAGAGGCTGCGATGAAACAACGTCTTTTTAAAACGAGTAAAATCAATGAATTTCGCTTGTGGGGACTTGTACTTACTTTAGCTGGAATGGGAATGATGGTGCTTGGTACATCCGGCATCCTCATGTGGGGCACACAAGGACGTGTCTTCGCTGGAGTGTTCATGGTTCTGGGGATGATTCTGCTTTTAGGAAGCGTTGCAATCTACTTTTGGGCCGGAATGCTGTCGACCAGTGCAGTAGTGCTAGAGTGCCCAGAGTGTGCAAGGCAAACCAAAATTCTTGGAAAAACTGATCGTTGCATGTTCTGCAGAACCATACTGACACTTGATCCTAATAAAGCTACTGCAGAAAGTGGAGCTGTAGAAAGCAACGCAGAGCAAGACAAGAAAAATGATATTACAATATCATAGCGATGGAAGCATGCTTGAAAAGAGATTTCCTGCAAGAAAACTCGTTGAACCCTACAACAGCATGAATATACATCTCTGATTTCACGAGCTCGCTCCTAGTGAGTGAACAAATCAATTTCTAGCAATAAGAAAGACCCTCTCTCTCTATTCAGAAAGATAGGGTCTTTTATTTCATTTCAATCATTGTAAAATTCTAATTATGAGTTCCGATATTTCAGTACATTCCATATTCCGTCATCCGCGAAGCTCCGGGCCCATACTGCTACTCCGCCAAGTTTGAGACGTTCCGCCAACTGAATCCGGGACTGAATGGAATGCTTGTCTTCAATCCATATTTTCTGAGTCGATCCTTCTTCCTCGTACTCGATGTAGTGTTGACCAGTGCTCTCTGAAAATAAAGGCTTTAACTTACGTTCCTGAATCAAATCTTGAACTTTTTGCATACCAACTGCTTTAGAGGATACCTTTACTTCTCCTCCTTCTGCCTTTTCCGTCCATATGCGTGTATACAACGGCATCCCGAGCACAAGCTTCTCCGAAGGCACATTGTCTTCGTCCATAATTCGCTTCATCGCATTTTCCACCCACGGCAAGGATGCGACAGAACCTGCCGTCGGACTGGTCGCCCAATGCTCATCATAGGCCATAACCATCATGAAATCGACTGAACGGGCAAGTTGTTCACGATCTAGAAATTGAGACCATCTGTCGCTCCCTGACTTGGCCGTTACATCAATGGATACAACAAGGCCTTTCGCATGCAAACGAGGAGTAAGCTCTCGGACAAACTGCGTTAATTTATCGCGATCTTCTACATTTACATTCTCATAGTCAATATTGATGCCATCTACACTGTATTTATCCGCCAACTTAACCAACTGCTCGATCGTTCGATTTCGCTTGTCAAAGGTCGCGAGCGAAGCAGTCGTTCGATCTGGATCAAAGCTGTTGCTATATAATGCCCATACCTGTTTGTCATTCTGATGGGCCCATTGTACAAGGCGAGGTTCTGCCTTTTCATCTACATTTCCCTCATTATCAGCCAAACTGAACCATGTCGGGCTAATAACATTCGTTCCAGGCATGGAAGGCAACTTAGCAGGATCCGGGTTGCGCGAATAAACAGCTTCCCAAGCCAAACTTACAGGCCGCTTCTCCTTCACGAACTTCGGTACGGGCGCCGGAGAAGCCAGCGGAACTGTGATCCTTTCCTTACGTTGAATCTCATCTTTCGCTGCGTAACCGATGTTGCCGCCTTCTGCCTCAACTCGGAGCCATTTCCCTTCCTCTTTCCAAATGGTTACCTTCGTTCCGCCCGCAAGTTTTTCTACAATCGCAGCTTGGTTATCCGGGCTTTGCCGCAAAACTATTTCCTTATCCTCCTGTTGCTGTGCAACGATACCAAGCTGAAGAGATTGACCCGGTGTACTAATCTGAACTGCACCATTTGTGTCGTATTGCTTAGCATTTAAACCGTATATGTCTTGTAAAGCGGTCATCGGAACATATATTTCACCGCCAATTCGTTCAGCGGCAGCCGACCATTTCTTTTCTTGACCATTCAAACTTCCAGTAGAACTTCCAAGCGGCAAAGAGGCAACATCCTTCGAACTTGTCATAATCACCGCATCGGAACTCTCCTCATATACAACAGGGAGCTTATCAGACAAAGCCTGAACGGGGATAAGCAGTTGCTTTCCTTTCCCCTTCGTTCCATATCCACTCCAAGTACCGTCCCATATTAATGGCTGTTCTACGCGAGACATTTCAGAATCAGCCATATTATAACCCGGGAGCCAATCCCTGATGCCATCCCAGCCCTTCCATATGCTTGCACCTAAAATAGCCAAGCCAATTATGATAAAGAGACAACCGCCTCCCCTACCTTTTTTGCGCTTCCTTCTGCCTCCTTGTGAAGCGCGGTAATGCGGGGCGCCTCTCCCCATCCCATTGTTTCTCATCTAAAGTCACTCCCACTCTAAGACTGCATACATGTATTCATTTCAAATAAAAAAGCGCGCTAGCATTAATTTGCCGCGCGCATTTACATTTGTGCATTATATTGAATATCGACCATCATTTATTGCTCCTTAGCCGATTCCGCACAGGATTGACATACACCATAAACTTCCATCCGATGTCCCCGTACGATAAACCCAGTTGCCTCCGAAGCCGATTTCTCCACCGATTCCATTAATTCTGGAATGGCGAAATCAACAATCTTGCCGCACCGCTCGCAAATGGCATGATAGTGATCCGTTACGTTGGCATCAAATCGACTAGAACTGTCCCCATATGTCAATTCACGAACGAGCCCCGCTTCAATAAACAGCTTCAAGTTATTGTATACGGTAGCAACGCTCATACTCGGAAAATCCGGTTCGAGTGCTCGATATATTTCATCTGCTGTCGGATGATTCATCGCATCCATCAGGTAAGCCAATATCGCATGTCTCTGTGGCGTGATGCGTACTCCGGACATTTTCAGATGCCCTAATGCATGTTGAACCCGCGTTTTCATCTTGTCCACCGCCTTCTACGCTCACATTAGTTCTATACGGGTTACCCAATCAAATCGTAGATTGTAACGATTCTCAGAAAATAATTTCTATATGTCCATTGTACGTGGAAGTTTTTTATTTTGTCAATCCTTAATACGACGCGCTGTTACCGTTTTTGTATGCTTATGTCACCATTTGTGTCCAAATTTACTTGATACATGGCATTTCCTATTGTACCCTCTACTTTATTCTTTACAATTCGGAATGGCAAATCCGAATCCACATTGATGTCGCCAAAGCTATTTGTCGCGTGAATCGCAATATCTGCCCATTCTGGAATGCCGATGGTCGTATCACCTGCCATGTTCTGTAATTTCCAATTCCCACCGATATCCTGAGACTCGATAAGCATGTCTCCACTTAAGGTTTCAGCCTGTACGGCACCTGCCGATTCATGAATGTCAATGTCTCCAGATTTCGTTTCCGCCGTTGTCTTTCCACGAACGTCATATATGGTAATATTCCCATGCATAGTTGATGCTTTGGCATCTCCATGGATATTTTGTACAAACAGATTACCATTCATCGTCTCTCCCTGAACTGATCCTTCGATGTTAAGCAGCTTAACGTCTCCATTATTGCTTCTTGCCACCGATTCGGCCTTCATATCATGGATAGCAATGTCGCCGTTACTGGCTTTCACATCCGTCGACCATGCGAGATGAAGCGGAATGGTGATGATCATGTCAATCTTGATTCGTTGCTGTGAACCTGCGTATTTCGCGCCATCTGCCGATATTGTCACCATGTGATTTTCAGAATTATCCGTAATGTTCACTCCAGATTGATGAGCCAACGATTGTGCAGTATCTCTATCTACCCCGATCGCAATCGCGCTCAGCTCTACCTCAATCTTCTGCACATTTCCTATTTGAACCGTTACCGATCCGTTGTCATTGCGCACAACCAGCTTTGACACCGATTCAGGAATGAGGTGCTCGACTTTAGGAAGCTGGATTGCCATTCCCTTATCACCAGTCATCTCCTTCATCATCGAGAAGTCAAATTGGATGCTCCTTACCCAATCGCGGAAAAGGGATGGTTGAGCAATCATAAATACGGATACTGCGACGAACACCGAAACAAATATGCCTAAAAAATCTAAACGGAGCCGTCTAGTATCTCCTTTTTTACTATGATACACGCCAGTCCATATATACTCGATGCCCCAAATAATAAATATCAAGGGCCACCATGTCAGTAACAATTGTAAGGTATGGAATCCAAACAACTGATCGCACAGCAACATAATTCCGACAGTGACAAGAAGCAATGATGCAGTTATTCTTCCTACCTTAACCACTGAAGACCATCTCCTCCTGTTGTCCGTCAGCGTCTCTTGCGTGATTCCTTAATAAGCAAAAAGATACCGCCGCCAATGAGGAGCGCAGCTCCCGCATAGGATCCCGCATACGTAAAGAACCATCGTAGCCAGACTGGATCAACGGTTAGCAGTAGCATTGCAACACCGCAAAACAAAAGAAGCAGCCCTAAGAGCGGCCCCTGCCGCACTGGCTCAAATCCCCCATACATCGCTTGATGATTTACTCGTTCCGTATACTGCAGCGCATCAAACAGATTGAAGAAGTAGATAACTGGGAGCATTAATCCAAGCAACACAACAAGCGGCACATTAACCTTAGCATCTATAGCTGTAAAGTATACAATCGCTACGATATCCAACGCCAGCATCATCATAATAAGTAGCCCGCGCTGCATTAATCCCAAGTAAAAGTGACCCGCTCCAGGGAAGATAAAGGATAGAAACAAGGAAACAAATTTACTTTTCTTCGGAGGCATCGTTCCATACATCGGATGCGGCGGGGGCGGTACAGGCGCTCCCGGGCCTGGGGAAAACCCACGATGATCCTCATGAGCGCGAGACATGCGGCCTCTACGTTCGAGCTGCTCCAGACGCTTACGAAGGAATTGTTCATCCTGTTCTTTATTTGTTGCTTGCTCCTTTGTCGTATACTCCCTGTCTATTTCTCTATTCAAATCATGAAACGGTTCGTCGTTTCGTTCAGCCACGTTATCCCCTCCTTACATAGCCCCTATTCCAGCACGTTCTTGCCATGCTCGCTTAAACAACATTTTAGCGCGATATAATCTTGTTTCAACCGTTCGAACCGGCATTTCCAACACCTGTGCAATTTCTGCATAGCTTCGCTGCCGCATATGGTACAGCTCCATCACCATGCGATACTTTTCAGGCAGTGCTCGAAGTGCGCGCCGCACTTCTTCACATCTTTCTTTCTTGATGATAAGTTCATCTGGCATGTCTTTAACGTCATGAAGTTGGATGGACGCAATATGATACGGTTCTAATCGTTCTACATGGCTTTCCTTGCGTTTTTTGCGCAATATATCAATCATTTGATTCTTCGTAAGCCGATAAAGCCATGTCGTGAATTTCGAATCTCCACGGAATGAATGAATATGGCGATAAGCCTTCACGAATACATCTTGTGCGATGTCCTCTGCTAAATAGCGGTCTTGTACCGTCTGACAAATACACGTTATCACAAACGGACGGTATCTTTCCACTAAAATACGCATCGCTTCCTCATTACCTTGCTGTACTTGACTCACGATAAGTTCATCCGAAAATTGCGTTAACTTACGATACACCATAATCTCTTCCCTTCTCCACTCAGCAACATTCTTGCGTGAATTTGCTTTGCCGTACGAAATAAGCTTACGTTTATTGTACGTTGGAAAGAGAAATGAAAGAAACCTTCCCGAGTCTAGGAAGGTTTCACCGACTTTAGTCTAGGATCACTTTGGACTTATTCCATAGTAACCGTCCGGACACCGTTTATTCGTTCAAGCTGCCCAACAAATAAAAACATGTCAAACTGCTTTGGAATACCGAGAATAAGCTGTAATTCTGCCCGCTTTCCTGTCATCGGATCATCGGGTTGGTTCAATAACCGTTAGAACGTCATCTTCTTCACGATAACATCATGTGATTCCATGAACACATGGAGCTCATGAAGAAACTCAGAAGTAGAGTCCGCATCCAGAGTCAAAACGCGAATACGCTTCCCACTGAAAAATCGCTGTTCCACCTTATTAAACCCAAACAAAATAACAATAACAAGGATCGTCGTTACCACAGCCGCGTATTGAAATCCAGCACCTACAGCCAATCCAATCGCCGCAACAACCCATAACGAAGCAGCCGTTGTAAGGCCTGCGATTGACTTGCCTGTAAAAATAATCGTTCCTGCGCCAAGAAAACCAATCCTGTAATAACCGCAGTGGCAAGACGAGCAGGATCTACACGTACATTTCCTTCATATACGAAGCTTGAAAATCCATAAATAGACAACAGCATAATCAGTGCAGAACCAATACAAACCAAAATAGGTGTACGCAGCCCCGCCGGGTGATTCGCCTGTTCCCTTTCCAATCCAATCAAGCCACCGAGAAGCATCGCAAGCAGTAATCGGAGGGTCAACGAAAAGTCATCAATTACCCACGGACTCGTTGCAGGTATCTCCGCGAGCAATTCCATATGAACCCTCCCCCTTTCTTTCCAAATGGCGAAGCCACACGCCTGGTGCAATTTCTTCGTCGCGCACATATTGAAAACCTTCGCGCTCATACAACGTCAATGCAGGTATATTGCGAACTCCTGTTGCAATTCGGTGCGTATGCACGTCCGGCATATGCAGCACATGGCTTAATAGACCAGCTCCAATACCTCTACGAAAATAGTCCGGTCGTACCATAAGCCTGCATATATCCATAACGACCGGTCCGATCATCTCAATAGATACGGCTCCAGCCAACTGCTGCCCCTCCCACCAGCCAAAAAATATTTCACTAGTTCTGCGCAGATCGTCTACCGTTTCTAACAAGGGCGGTATCTTGTCAAAACCGATCATATCCGCTTCTATTCGATATGCGGCCTGTTGCAGATTCCACAGTTGATCCAAGGTTGCATCATCACTCATTTGCAGCTGACGTATCACGAACATCCCCACCTTATCGGAATCACACATTACAATCCTTATGAAAATCATATAAAGCTACAAGAAAAGCGGAGATTCACTCCGCTTTTCTGCATTGCTCTGTATTTTCTAATGCTTTCCGCATTCCTTTTCTAAATTCGGTGCCAGATTCGATTGAATATCTTACAGCTCGCCCAAGCATTGAACCAGTAATTGATTTACAAGACCAGGGTTAGCCTTCCCCTTCGTTTCCTTCATGACTTGTCCCACGAGGAAGCCAATCGCCTTCTGCTTGCCCGCACGGTAATCCTCAACTGATTGCGGGTTGCTCGCAATTACTTGCTCAACGACAGTCTTAATTGCACCTTCATCGCTAATTTGTACAAGCCCCTTCTCTTCAACAATAGCTTGAGGAGCCTTTCCAGTCTCCAGCATCTCCTTGAAGACGGTCTTAGCGATTTTGGAACTGATCGTGCCCTTTTCAATCAAGCCGATCATTTCGCCCAAGCCCTGACCGGTAACTTTTGAAGCATCCGCTTCAAGGCCATTCGCGTTCAAGTACCCGAGTAGGTCGCCCATAATCCAGTTTGCTACTGCTTTCGCGTCCTTCGTATATTGAAGGCTCTCCTCGAACAAATCAGCCAGCTTCTTCGATGCCGTAATAACTTCTGCATCGTAGCTTGTTAAGCCATATTCGCTCGTATAACGAGCCTTGCGCGCATCCGGCAATTCCGGAATGGATTGACGTACACGTTCTCTCCACTCCTCATCGATAATAAGTGTGACCAGATCAGGATCCGGGAAGTAGCGATAATCGTGGGCTTCTTCCTTACTGCGCATCGTAAGTGTACGTCCCTGCGCTTCGTCCCAGCGGCGTGTCTCTTGTACCACTTTGCCGCCATCATCGAGGATATCCGCTTGACGCTCTTCTTCATATTCAAGACCGCGCTGAACGCCGCGGAAGGAGTTCATATTTTTCAGTTCCGCCTTGGTGCCCAGTTCTTTCTGACCAATCGGGCGCAAGCTGATGTTCGCATCGCAACGCAGAGAGCCTTCCTCCATCTTCACGTCAGATACGTCACAATATTGCATAATCGCCTTCAGCTTTTCTAAATATGCCTTCGCTTCTTCTGGTGAATGAAGCTCAGGTTCAGATACGATCTCTACGAGCGGTGTGCCTACACGGTTGAAATCAACGAGGGAAGCATAGCCGCCATCAACGTGAGTCAGCTTGCCTGCATCTTCTTCCAAGTGCAGTCGGTTAATGCCGATCCGCTTCGTTTCCCCGTTCACTTCAATATCGATCCAGCCATTTTGACCGATCGGTTGATCATATTGAGAAATTTGATATGCTTTCGGGGAGTCAGGATAGAAATAATTTTTCCGATCGAACTTGCTAATCGGCGCAATTTCGCAGTTCAACGCCATAGCAGCCTTCATTGCATATTCGACCGCTTGGCGGTTCAACACCGGCAATACACCGGGATGACCTAAGCAAATCGGACAAGTATGGGTATTAGGCGGAGCTCCGAATTCGGTGGAGCAGCCACAAAAGATTTTCGAGTTGGTGTGCAGCTCAACGTGCACTTCCAAGCCGATGACCGTTTCATATTTCGTACTTGGCATGTCGTAAGCCTCCTCAATTACAACTGCGGACGCAGCTTATGGAACTCCGTGCGTTGTTCGAACGCATGGGCCGCCCGAAGCACTGTAGCTTCGTCGAACGCCTTACCAATCAACTGCAAACCGACAGGCATTCCATCAGCAAGCCCACACGGGATACTAATTGCTGGAACGCCAGCCAAGCTGACCGGGATCGTCAATATATCATTCAAGTACATTGCTAGTGGATCATTAATTTGCTCACCGATGCGGAACGACGTAGTCGGTGCTGTAGGTCCAAGCAAAATATCGAACTTGTTAAACGCTTCGTCAAAGTCGCGCTTAATCAAGGTGCGGACTTTTTGCGCCTTCAAGTAATAGGCATCATAATAGCCGGAGCTGAGTGCATAAGTGCCTAGCATAATGCGGCGCTTCACTTCCTGTCCGAATCCTTCACTGCGGGAACGATGGTATAGATCAAGCAGATTGTCAGGGTTGTCCGCGCGTACTCCATAGCGAACACCGTCAAAACGAGCCAGGTTGGACGAAGCCTCCGAGGAAGCAAGCAGGTAGTAAGTCGCCACCGCGTATTCGGTATGCGGCATCGATACTTCTTCCCAAGTTGCTCCCATATCCTCAAATACTTTCAAGGCAGCAAGCACCGCTTCCTTCACCTTCGGATCGACGCCTTGTCCAATATATTCAGAAGGCACTCCAATTCGCAGACCTGCCACATTTCCTGTCAACTGGCCCGCATAATCTGGGATATCTACCTCCGCTGAAGTCGAGTCCATCTTGTCATAGCCAGCAATCGCTTGGAGCACTAGGGCTGCATCTTCTACGTTTCTCGTAATTGGACCGATTTGATCCAATGAGGATGCGAAAGCAACCAAACCAAAGCGAGATACGAGGCCATATGTCGGCTTCAAGCCAACAACGCCACAATAGGATGCCGGCTGGCGGATCGAACCGCCTGTATCAGAACCTAATGAAAATGCAACTTGTCCCGCAGCTACGGAAGCGGCAGAACCACCGCTGGAACCGCCCGGAACACGTTCCAAATCCCAAGGGTTGCGTGTCGTACGATAAGCAGAATTCTCATTCGAACCGCCCATTGCAAATTCGTCCATGTTCAGCTTACCGATTGTAATTGCTCCCGCTTCCTTCAGCTTGCGGGATACTGTTCCGTCATACACGGGTACAAAGTTATCAAGGAACTTACTTGCACAGGTTGTGCGAATTCCCTCTGTTACGATATTGTCCTTCACCCCTGCAGGGATACCGGCCAAGAAGCCGAGTTCTTCCCCTGCTGCAATGCGCTTGTCGATTGCAGCCGCCTCGGTACGGGCACCTTCTTCATTCATCGTAAGAAATGCTTGCACCTGCTCGTCCGTGCTGGCAATGCGTCGGAATGACGCGTCCACCAATTCAGAGACGGAGAGCTTGCGCTCCAATATTGCTTGTCTTACTTCCGTTAATGACATCTCAAGTGGCGTCAATGCGGGCATCCTCCTTTATTTCGCTTATTCCAGAACGGCCGGTACTTTGAATTGTCCTTCTTCTTCCTCCGGCGCGTTAGCCATTACCTTTTCTATCGGCAGCGAAGGACGCGCTTCATCCTCACGCATGACATTCCGAATCGGCAGAACATGGGTCGTCGGTGTAACGTCATCCGTATTTAACTCATTTAATTTTTCGGCATATTTTAGAATCGCGTTCAGTTGTTCCGTGTAACGCTCTTTCTCTTCATTGCTCAAGTCGAGTCTTGCCAACTTAGCAACGTGCTCGACGTCTTTTGCGTGAATGCTCATCGGCAGCCAGTTCCTCCTTGCGCCATCATGGCCAAATTCATCCCCTTATTATAGCTTAGAAGCGTAATCAACTCAACGCGTCATTCTGCATAAGGACGGTGTAATCTTCACTTCAATCCAAAATGCAAAAAAACACCGAAGCACCGGAATATCCGGTGATCGGTGTCTTCTTTAAATCCAAGCTCTTAAATTCACTTGGCGAATGAACTCTTCTTGTGACATTGCGCCGTCCTGTTCGCTCTCTTCACTCTCAGGTTCTGCGCCTCCGTTCATAATTCGACGGAATAACGATTCATTATGAGTCGCCAGTGCATAATCGATAAGTGCTTCCCGTTCGATGCGGTCCGCTTCCTGCTGCAGCAGCCGTTCCTCTTGATCGACGTCGGATGCTGGCACAAAAAAGTTGCGGTTTGCTCTCGGAACTCGGATGACATAGTCGAATGCGTTGTCTGCATTGCGGTCATAGGCAATAATATAGCCGTATTCCCCGATAGGCAAATGTTGTTCGAAACGGTCGGCAACAATGACTACTTTCTCTCCCAAAGGCAGCATTGTCCATGCCTCCCATCCGTTAGATGTAGTTTATATGGTACTAGAATTTATGGCTCCTGTAAATGTATACGTACGAGTATATCAATTGGTCACAAAAGCAGTCTCTATAATTACTTACGGCTATAGCTTCAAATCTGACCCTCGCTTGTGCCTATGCATACGAAGAAATGATCCGCAATCCTTCTTCAGCTGTCGTTAACGTTTCATATCCATCTGCAGTAATCAGGTATGTATTCTCAATTCCTACTACACCACGACCTGGAAAGGTGAATTTGGGCTCGATCGCGATAACCATTCCTTCTTGCAGCGGCTGCTTAAATCCGCGAGCAAGAACAGGCCATTCATCAATTTCCATGCCAATGCCATGTCCGAGAAATTTAACTTGATCCTCGCCATATCCCATAAAGTGATCTTGCAGCCCGAACGATTCCGCCATTGCAAGTGCGTCTACATACAGCGACTCGCACACCGTACCCGGCTTCAATCGCTTCTCCGTCGCACGCAATATCGCTTCCGACGCGTCGTATGCGCGCTGCAGTTCCTCCTCCAGTTGGCCCATGACGAGTGTGCGTGTCTGATCAATAACGTATCCGTCGATGCAGCACCCGATATCAACAAGAACAGGCTCATTCACTTCTATTGACTTCCGACTGGAACCTTGCGGACTCGCAGGCGTCAGCCCAAGCCCACCAGCTGGTCCATCGAAATAGGAAGGCTCTGCAGCTGCACTTCCCGAGGCCACCATCCCCGTAACAAGCTCCTGATTATAGCCATGCATCCGAATTAAACCAACATGCCCTTTAAGCCGGAATTCACGTTCAATATACGCAATGAGCTCCAGCTCTGTCATGCCTGGTCGAATATAATCTGCTGCGGCATCAAGCACTTGATGGGCCGCTGAGGCTGCCGTCCGAATGCGATCCAGCTCATAGGCGGATTTAAGCATTCTCAGCTCGCGGAACAGGGTAGAGCCATCCGTCCAACTCGTTCCAGGAATGACCGCCTTCAATCGTTCATACTGCTGAACAGGCAGCACATCGAACTCTGTTGCAATGACGACAGATCCTTCCCCTTGGAACAACGCTTCATAGTAAGATCGGATCGTCTCACCAAGCTGACGGAATGAACCAAGCGGAGCTGTGCGAATGATCGACTCCTTTTGCGCGCGCGGATAGCTGCGCTTCACGAAATAGACGGCTTCGCCGCATTTTGGCACAAGTACATAGCCGGTCTGCATCGAGCCTGTTAAGTAATATATATCCAGGTTGTGTGTAACTAAGTACAAATCGATCCCTGCAATCTCCATCTTGTGCTGAAGACGGGCAATTCGACCATGGTGCTCTGCTTTGATTATTTCATCCTTTGACTGTTCGGTATTCATAGGCTGTCTCCTCCCTATGTTACGTGATTATGCTTCACTTGCACAGATTGTGTTCCGTTTTGTGAAAAGGGACTGTCCAGAACCGTATGCAGACAGCCCATCGATGCTGTGTGCCTTCCTTCCTGAGCATACCATGAATAAGAAGAAGCTAGCAAAATTGAAACCTCTTCTTTTCAGCAAGCCAAAAAAGATAAAGAAAAAAAGCATCAAGCACCCTTGTATATCAGGAATACTTAACGCTTTTTTACTAGCCCATCAATACTTGTTTCTGCTTTTTAAACTTTGCAACAGAACCGAGAATGATAAACTGAATCACCTTTCTCTCTTAACTTAGAGTACAGTTTAATGTACTACTTGTACAAGGAATTTTATATACAAAATTATGTCGCGCGATATGATAGCTCTTATCTAGACCATAGAAATTATTCCACATATGCTTTAACTCTTCTTCTCGATATTGATTTAGTGCTTTGCTTGCTTCATCATTTTTTCTTTTTTCATTTTTTTTCGAAATAAACTGTTGAAAATCCAAAGAATTTGCTATTGTTTCCGCACGAAAAACGATTTGCTCTACAAACTCTACTGCAGTTTGACCAAATACATCATCTAATAACCCTATAGATTTTGCAGTTGCAGTACTAATTGGCAAGCATTTCTCTGTTAATTCGTACGCTTTCTTGTCCCCTACACGTTTTGGAAGAAGATATGTCCAATACTCTGAACCAAATAAACCACCCATTTTTTTATAATGAGGATTTAAAACCACACCATCTCGAGCATATATATAATCAGCTGCAAGTGCTAAAATTACTCCACCAGCTCCAGCGTTTCCTTGTAGAGCTGATATAACCAGTTTAGAGTTCATAGATATAATCTCCAAAATTAAATCATTCATAGCATTAATGTTTCTCCATGATTCATCCGCAGGGTTTTCACTGTGCTCAATCGTATTTAAATGAATACCATTTGACCAAAAATCATGTCCTCCCATTAATACAAGTACAGTTATCTCTCTTTTTTTTATATCAATCAACGTTTCTTGCAGACGTATACATTGTTCTGTACTCATCGCTCCATTATAGAAATTGAAATATAAATATCCAACTTTATTTTTTTCTTCATAAAAAATCTCTCTATATGAGTCTCCTGTATATATTTCAAAAGGCGTTAAAGAATACTCTGGTATATGATCTAACTTATTCTTTAACGCGAGTGCAGCAGGAATTTTAAAATATCCCTTAGGTTTCAAATGTGTGATCCAGATTGCTCCATCACCGGTAGCACGACAAATCGCCCCATCACGTTTTCCAATAATTTCACCCGGTGCTCCTCTGAGTTTACTTTCTTTGTGAGCCCCATACAAATAGTATTCTTCTTCAAAAATTGTATCAAGAACTCCCGGGTTACTGTCTGCTGCACAAATCTTTTTAAAAATCACTTCTGTAGAATCATTCCAATCAATCTTCCGATGTATTTGTTTCATTGTAATATGGAGCCGCCCTTTTACTTCTGAATTTTCATAATTAAGGGGGATAGGAGAAAATCGATTACTCTGAAATTTCTTTATTACATCTAATAAACATTTTACCCCTGCTTGTGTAACTTCGTGGCGATATAATGCACTCTTCGTTTTATTGCTCATCACAAAATTGTCTGTAGACCATATATCCCCTGCATCCATCTCATGATTTGCTTGTAGGAAAGTGACACCCCACTCCGGCAGATTATTAGTGATTGCCCAATCTAATGAAGAAGGGCCGCGATCTCCCACAATCCCTGGATGAACAATGATACACACGTAATTTTTCCAAATTTCTTCTGGAATTGCTGTTTTTAAAAACGGGCATATAATTAAATCTGGATTCTGATTTTGAACAGTTTTAATCATGTCACATTTAGTTGTTGTAATGTGAATTTCCACCTTGTAACCTCGATCTGTTAGTTCTACAAACATTCTTTGACTCATGCTATTATGAGCAGTTGTGATAAATAAAATTTTCATACCTGCTTATTCCCTTCGTATAATCTTCAATCTTTAAAAATGGAGTACTTGCAGACAGCCCATCGATGCTGCGTGCTTCCTTTCCTAAGTATACCATAAACAAGAAGAATATGGAAAAGATTGAAACCTCTTCTTTTCAGCAATCCAAAAAAAATAAAGAAAAAAGCATTAAGCACCCTTGTATATCAGGAATACTTAACGCTTTTTTACTAGTCCAGCCTCATATTAAGTAAACGGGTTATGGCTCTTCTCATAGCCAATTGTCGTTGTCGGGCCATGCCCTGGATAGACCGTTACTTCGTCACTCAGTGTGTACAGCTTTTTATGAATCGAATTCAACAATGTCTTCATACTGCCGTCTCTCAGATCCGTTCTCCCCACACTTTCGCGGAATAGAACGTCACCAGCGAACAAGTGCTTGTCATGGAGGAAGCTCACACTGCCTGGCGAATGCCCCGGCGTATGCATCACGTAGAAGGAATGACCGATAAGCTCCAGCGTATCCCCATCTTGCAGCAAATGTTCGGCTGGCTTCATAGACATTGGCGGCGTTACTTGCTGCCACATTGTCGAGCCATTAAGCTCTGGTGTTGTCAGCCATTCTGCTTCAAGCTCATGAATGTACACCGGGCATGGGTGTGCCTTGCGTACGAGATCCACACCGCCAATATGATCGAAATGCGCATGTGTGAGCAATATTGCCTTCACACTCAGCCCATCGAGCGCCTGCAGCAATCGATCTGGATTCATACCGGGATCAATAACGACCGCTTCCTTCGTCTCTGCGTTCGTCAACAGGTAAGCGTTCGTTTGGACAGGACCTAGGTTGAAACTTTTAATCGTAAACAATATCTTGTCAGCTCCTTGCTATATTAAAACCCTGACAGCAGTTCTCTCAACTCGCGCGTAATTCGGGCTTGATAGCCCGTTCCCTCGCCATATTGCTCCAGAATCCGCTGTCTGGCTATTTTTAAATTATCTTGATAATCTGGTGCTTCACGATCCGGATTCTCTTGCTTGAATCGAATCATGTGAGCCTGAACATCGCTTGGACGCGGTCCCCATTGACCAAGAACAAAACCGCCCGTATCTGCAAAAATAACGATTGGAACGGATCGTCCGCCCATTGTCAGGAATTGATCCATAATCTCGGGGAACCGCTCCATAATCAATACCTCAGTACTGATACCTGCTGCTTCCATAGCGCGGAATACAACAGGTACATTGCGAACTACATCGCCACACCAATCTGCCGCCAAGATAAGACAGCGGATATCATCACGATATTGGAGTGACTCGAAAAACTCCTTTTCCTCTTCACTTGACCAAGCAAACTGATCATACCAGGAAATGAGGGCTTCCTTGTTTTTTTGCATAGAGTCGATAAATGCTTGCGGTGAAATTCCTTGACCCAATATATTCGCTACATGTTTGCTCATTTCGGGTTCTCCTCTTTCCGCTTGGATTTCATATATTTTATAACAAAATATATCGTGAGACCGGCAAGTGCAATCAAAATAAATGGCTGTACATAAGGTGCCGCCTTCTCATTAATATGTTCCCACTGGTCTCCAAGCGCGTATCCCAAGTATACGAAAAGGATGGTCCACGGGATTACAGCCAGTGTTGTCAGGAACGTAAATCTTCCTACCGGCATCTTGGATATCCCTGCTGGTATGGAAATCGCGTGACGAACAACCGGTACGAAGCGTGCAGAAAAGATAACGCCTGTTCCGTACTTTTCGAACCACTCTTCTGACTTCTCGATATGATGCTTGCGGATCAGGATGTACTTCCCGAACTTCTCCAAAAAAGGACGTCCGCCATATCTGCCGATCGCATATACAATCAGCTGCGCCAGCACCCCGCCAATTGTACCGAAAATGACAGCGCCAATGAAGCTCACCTTACCAATCGAAACTAGATACCCACCATAGGCTAACACGATTTCGCTCGGTATGACTTCAATCATGAGCCCCAGCATTATTCCCCATTCCCCTAGCTGCTGCACCCAGTGAAGCAGCGAACTTACCACATCATGTATCCATGCCATAGCTCGTCTCTCTCCTTTTTAATTCCCAGCTTATTCTATCATACGGTTCATCATGACTCCAATCGTCGACTTTGGCTTTTTCGATCTTGGTGTTCCTTTTACCCGGAACAAACCAAGTCATGCGCCAATCTAATCATGCATACACATAGACTAAGCTTAAGCTTGTACTCTCAATCATTTTCAATAGTCATGAATGCTCCCCCAATATAACTGCCCGAGCAAGCACTAATATGTGATACTCATTTAGTTAAAAGGAGGTTTCAAAAATTGACACGCTTTTGGATCGTTTCTCGCAAGCAATTGCGAATTGGTGCAATTGTATTCTCTGCCATACTGGTCGCCGCAGCGTTCTGGCGATATGAATCCATTCGTTCGGAGCAGGCTGTAGAAGCCGATCCCCAATCGACCCGAATTGTTTACATGGTGACCGGAGAAGTGAAATCCAAGCTGGAAAATGGCAGTGAAATCGAAATGTATCAATTCATACCCGGAACGGTTCATGCTAAAGCCGGTGAGCGTGTAGAACTGCGCATACGAGGGGGTAACGGCATAAAACATGATTTCGAAATCGAAAGCATGAATCTAAAAGGAAGCATCGAGAAGGACAAGGAAACCGTAATCACCTTCACTGCAAAGGAAGGCGTCCATCGCATCGTCTGCCTAACCCATCCGGATATGAAGCATGAGGGCCCGATGGTAGGCTATATCGTAGTAGATTCCAAATAGCGTGTAACAAGGCACCTAGGTCGGAGACCTGCATATGATGAACATAAATATGCAGGAAAGGAGTCGTCATCGATTGAAAGCCCCGAAGGAGCGCCATGCAAGGCCTCTTCCTACCGCCAGAAGAATCCGCCGTGCCTGCAATAATGAATTGTATCGAACCATTAAGCGAATGAACGTCTGGATTCCCGAGGATCTTGTCCAGCAAGGAGAACAATTATATTACCGCAAGGTAATCGAGAATTTGATCTGGATTCATGAGAATGGAGCCAACCGCAAGAAGCTGTCCGATTGGTGGGACGAGAATGTATCCGCCGAGTTAGCTGCGCTGTGGAATGTGGATCAGGCCAAATTATCCGCAAGCTTCCGGAAATCATTCGGAGGCTAGCTTTTTCTAATTTACCCAAACTGTCGGCTGCCCTCCGTGCAGCCTATTTCTATTGTCTTTGTTCCACCGGAGCTCTCGTAGACGTGCCAATTGGATTCAGTATATGATGATAAGAAATAGACGCTAAGGAGGACTTCATCTTGAGAAATATCGTATGTGCACTAGATTTGCCGCCTGAACTTCTGGAGCACGTTCGGATCACTGCACCAGGCTTCAATATCATTGCTGGACGAGCTAAAGAACTGGATCGTGACGTGTTCCGCCAAGCTGAGGTCATATTCGGATGGTCACCCGCCGTCAAGGAAGAATGTTTCTATGATGATTCCCCGCTTCGCTGGATTCAGCTATGGACTGCCGGGGCGGATTATGTACCGATGGACGCGCTTCGCAAACACGATATCACACTCACAACTGCTGGAGGCGTGCACCCGATTCCGATGATGGAGACGGTATTCGCTATGCTGCTTGGCTTTACACGTAATCTTCCGCAAGCGATTCGCAATCAAGCTCGCCATAACTGGGACACGAAAGGAAAGTTTACGGAGCTGCACGGCAAGACGATGGGGATTATCGGTGTCGGTCAAATCGGTACAGAGGTTGCACGAATCGCCCAAGCTTTCGGTATGCGTGTCCTAGGTGTCCGCCGCTCTATTCGGTCGACTGATCATGTAGATAGCCTGTATACAATTGAGCAGTTGAATGAAGTCCTGCCTGAATGCGACGTAGTTGTAAATATATTGCCGAAAACCTCACAGACGGTGAACTTGTATGATGAAGCTGCGTTTGCCGCCATGAAGCAAGGAGCGCTGTTCATTAACGTTGGCCGCGGGGCATCCGTGAAGACAAGCGCACTTACCGACGCTTTGAAAAATGGCCATCTTGCAGGTGCAGGCCTTGATGTGTTCGACATCGAACCGCTGCCGGAGGATCATCCATTATGGTCCATGGATAATGTTATCATCACCCCTCATATCGGGGGCAATACCGATCAACTGAAGGAACGTGCTGTAAGGCTGTTCCTTGAAAATTTGAAGGCCTATGTTGAACATGGACAGCCTGCCCGCAGTATTGTCGATTACGATAAGGAATACTAAGAATAAGTGAAATCAAGCTTCTCACGAACAAAGACCGATCCAAGAGCGGTAATGGCTCAAGGATCGGTCTTTGGGCTATGTTAGGGAGATTAGCCGATAACGGCAAATGCTTCGACACCTGCCGGTACGCTGCACATTCGGAACAATATTCCTCCTAGTCGAAGATTTGTATCCGAAGCCTGCATTCGTTAAGGTTTACATTTTGTTAAAAGCGAACGACTCCAAATCTGTCGAAGGGACTTGTTTCGAGCACCCTGCCGTTCACAAAGAAACGGGCAAAAAATCCATTCGTTCTGAAAGGAACTCCGTGAGACTGAACCTACAATACCGTGAAACAATGTAAAATCGGCCCAAGTATTCGCGTCCTGTTGACATACTTTACGCGCCTAGACAAGCGTGTTGTCGAGCGTTTTGGATCCTTCTGCGGCGGTTGGATTCACGGTAGCTTCTTCATCATCGTCTCCTCTTTCGTCCATGAGTTACTTCCCTAGTAACGTATGTTCGCAGAGAGATGTGCGTGTGGGCATGTATGTCAGCCGCCTATAATCTACTGAATCATCCTGTACGAAGCAATGGAGCCATATGCACGCTTCGCTTCCTCTGTCAGCGCAAAGCGTTTATCGTTGGCAGGCTTGTGCATTCGCTGAACCAGCAGCACTTCCGATTCGTAGCGGCGATACAGTCTGCTCGCCGCGGTCGCATATAAAGCTGCTTGTTCGCGATTCGCATCGAGATGCGCCGCGAGAGCCAGCTTCTCAACCGCTTCGGTCTGCAGCGTGCGATCGAAGCGGTCGCTGCTTACCGCCGCCTCCCACCAAGCGCCGGCGTCATTAGCGCGGCCCAGGCGCATGCTTGCCAGGGCGAGCGCACGATAGAGCCCCTTGCCGTCGCGTTCATAGCGCAGCCCTTCCTCCAGAAGGGCAAGCGCTTCCCGCGGAGGCAAGGTGCGGCTCACGGCGATGCGAAGCGCCGTGTTCGCAGGCGCCCAGCGCAGCGCGGCCTCTTGCTGCGCATGCGCACGGGCTAGGCCGGCAGCGCCGGTGGCCCTGTCGGCAGCAGCGCTGGCAGCCGCGGCGAGCTGTTGTGCCACAAGGTGGCACGAGGCGAGCACAACTGCGGCTGCCAATGGCACGGCGAGCAGCAGTGCAACGAACTGCTTGCTGCGATTCGTGTCCGTATGCCGAGCCATAAAGCATAGTCTTACCGCTTTGCTGTTCATGTTCGCTGCGTCGTCATACATGCCAAGCGTTAGAAATGCAGCGAGCAGCAGTCCGACAAGCCCATAAGCCATGTCAAAATCAAGCAGACTATGTGCCAGCACCATTGCTGCTGCCATTCCCCACCCAGCATGCCGACGCCATACCATAATCCATGCTGCAATCAATAGACTGACGACAGCCAGAGTCCATACCAGCCCGACATCAAGCAGCATATCCAGGAGGCTGCTATGCACTTCCTTCCCCACATATGGCTGGCTCTGTATGCGGCTGAACTGCTGCCGCCATGCATCCCCCCCTGACCCGAACCATGGATGTTCCCTCCACAGCACTAGCGCATCCTTGTAGAACATCGTGCGTGCACCAGCAGTGGCATAATGATCCGTAATCCGGCTGCTTGCCCCTGTAGGCAGCAAGTAGCTGCTGCATAGGAGCAACAGCAGCATGATCGCTGCAAATAATCCGCTTTGCAGCCAGCGAATCCGACTCCGATACAGCAACACCCCTCCAAACAACATAATCGAGGCAATCCAAGCAACCAATAGAGGAAGCGGCAGCCAGCCTTTTCCGCTTTGCCATATGGAAGCACTCCAGGAGGCCGCCGCGAATGACCATGCCCCAAACCAGAGAAATGTCAGCACATAGGCAATGCGATGCCCTTGCGCCCTCCATATTCCGACTGCCCATACTATACTGAACACGATCCAAGATCCTCTCGATTCACTAAGACCAAGGACGGCTAGATGAGGAACAAGCGGGACAGCTATGATCAGCCATTGCTTGAAAGAACGACGTGTCAGCCCGTTCACCGATGCTCGAGCTTGAAGCGCTATGTATGCCGTTTCGTTCAGATGATATAGTGCAAATGCCCCCGCAAGCACGCCAAGTGTATTCGGATATTGGACGATCCCGCCTAAACGAAATCCAAACGCCGATAATTCCGAATTTCCACTCACCATCACACCGGATTTATTCGGCACCCATCCGTACAGCATGCTAAGCGCGCTGATACTGATCAGAAATCCGACAAACAGCAATATACCTGTAATATTCCTTTTGGCCTGATTCCCCCCTCTATTCAGTACAATGGCCAGCAGCACAATCCATGCCAACAACATGGCGTTTCGAATAAATTGCATCTGCGTGCCATATACGGTCGCAGGCCCTAGGGCCCAGTTTACGGAATATCCAATCATGAGGAGAAGCGGATACATGAGCGGAAGTGGAAGTGCCGCTTCCCAATTCGATTTCCATTTGACAAGCATGCCTGCCGATACCGCACATAGAAGGAGCGACAACACAAGCACATCGCGATCATAGAACAAGCCCTGCCGCCACAACGCAACAAGCAGTACAGCAAATAGGATTCCGATTCCTATATACAAGATAACTAAATTGCTGTCTCCGTCTCGTTGAAAGCCCGCCTTCATCAACACCCTCCCTCCTTTCTCGATTCTACCAATTCTATATCTATTATGATGGACAATCAAAAAGAAGGCCAACCCTATAGTTGACCTTCTGTCTATAACACTTCTAATTCGTCAGCAGTGCCATTACAATCTTGGCACGGACGAAATTATTATCACCCTTCGTGAACAGCCATTGCTGAGCGTCCACTATATTATAGTTCGATTCCCCTCTAGCAGCAGCCAGCTCCTTCAGTTCCCGAATGACCTTTTCTTTTCCTGTCAGTTCAATGGCATGTTCCAGCTTTACCGTGGATCCATCATATTGATAGAGACCGTATTTGCCCGCTTTAAGCTCCTTAGATTGACCACCTTGTTGATCAATAACGAACTTTAGGCTGCCCGCATTTGTAAGCTCCGCCTTCCGTGCGTCCCCCACAGTCACTTGCTGTTCAAGCTCTGCTTGCGTAGGGAGATATGTGGTGAATGGCGCCATATAATATTCCCCGTTATTAGCTGGCATCATTTCAACTTGGTTATCCACTTCAGGATATGTACCGGCAATCCCTACAGCAAGCGGCTTGCTGATATGTAGTGCAAGTTTGCCATGAACGGTGCCTCCCCGTTTATCATCAGCCTCTATGATGAGTTCGTCTTCTCCCTCTGCGGAAAGCATTGGGCTAATCAAGATCTGATCACCGCCCAGCAGACTAACTTGCACCTTGCCATTTTTAGACCGTATGGAATAGAATAGCTCATCATTATCCGGATCAGTAAATAGATGCTCTATTGAAATATTTGTCTCTACACCTTGCAAAAGCTGCAATGGAGCCTTGGGATCCGGTGTAAATGCAGGTTCTTGGTTCACTTTAAAATCTTTATAATAGGTCGCTGTTACGGACTCAGTACCGACCTTTGTTGTCAACTTGAATACCCATCTCTCATCCCCAGCCTTCATAGCTATAGCTGAAAATGGACTGCCCGGTTTACTTGTATCTTCACTTACTGGACTAAAGACACCGTTGTTAGACGCGTATTGAATCTGTCGATCGTTGGTTTGGCTCCAATCAGCATCAAATAAATCTCTAAAACTAATGATCTCAGCAGAATAAAGCTGCTTATAGCTATCTTTATAGTCATATTCATTAATAAATTTGACCGTTGGAATCTGGATCGATATTGCCGGATCCGTTACCGTTACCGTAAATTTATGATAGATATCTTCCCCACTGGGCTGAGTCCATTTGTATTCGACTGTGGTTGTACCTGCCTTGTGAGGATGAATGACATACTGCTGCTGCGGCAAATCAACATCAACAAGCGCAATCCCGGGATCAATATTCGTAACTTGCTGATACGTAACTCCTACAACAGTTGCCGGAATGTCCCTTCTATCCTCTTTATCCTTCACCAATGGCTGGTACGGAATTTTTTGAATCACTTTATCCGGAAAACGATTATTTACCCTCGCCGCAGAAGTTACTGATGGAAAGGCGCTTACTAGGAGCGCGATGCCGATACACCAGGCTAATATAATTCGTAAATGACGAGAAGCAAGCTTCAAGCATCTCCATCTCCTTTCTCTCCTACCATTTCATATCTATGTACCTGAGAAAGTATACACTATTCTGGCACGTTATGGGCGAGCTATTTTTGAATTATTTGATTTACGATCAATATGAAGCTTGATCTGTTCCCGCATAATAAATGCACGCAGCGAACGGAACGCAGAATCACTGGTCACCTGCAACTTGGCGCCATAGAAAGTATCCTCTTCGCGCATCATCGTGCGAATAATTTTCAATCGGCAAGGCACAGCAAAGCCAAGCTGCAATTCAGCTTCTGCTTCGCTCCCCTCCTCTAATGGAAATGCTCCTGTCATATAAAATCCGACGCCATTCAGGCTAATATCTTCAATTTGAATCGGTATCGGCGTCGGCGTAATTGCTATCCCCTCTGTCGGTCGTGGCGGCAATACATATCCATGCTTCCGTACCTCAATCCGCGGATACAGGCGTTGATCTGTAAATTTACGCTGCTGATGCGGCGGATGAATAAGCAGCAAAGAGCCTTCATGCCGCGCTACCGCCTGGGTATGAAAATTGAAGATGCCCACCGCTGAATAAATGGTCACCTTCAGTGATTCTCCAAGTTCAAACCGCTCGAACTCAGGCAGTTCTACCTCCATGACATCTCCTTCTAAATAAGACAATACTCCCGTAGCAATACAATTATCTCCCTCAAGCACTGTACGACTGTGCAAAAGCGACATTAGCAAGTACTCCGGAGTATCTGTGACATAAGCTCCCGTCATTGACTGTCAACCTCCTAGGTTTTTCGTTTGCAGTACAGCCTATTGTTCCGCTTTGTCCCGCTCTGTTCGTCCATCCTGCTCATGCTGTTCGGATCGAGCGGACATAGGCGTCCTGCATATTCTATTGCGACAACGTAATCTGCCCTGATCGATTACCGATGTATTTCCCTATGACGGGCATTGACATGTTATGTTGCCTAATCCAATTCTCCTATTCCTCTATATCGTCCAATTTCAATGGAATTTGAAGAGAAACATGTTGTTAGTTGTCCCAGGAGACGCCTTAAGTACGCAAGTGTGAACCTGTCTTCCTTTCCCTTACACCACTGCCCGCTCCATGTAAAATGGAAATGAAAAAGAACCCTCTAGAAGACTAGAAGGTTCTTTGAATTTGAATGATCGATATTTACATCGTTCGCTGACAGCCTCGTACTGCGAGCAGATCTTCCAGCGCATGCTCTAAATAAGGATCTGCCTTTAAAAACTGTCTGAACGTCTCATATTCACGCCACATCTGTGGATCGGTCTTTGACTCTTGCCCATCAGATTCTTCTGTACGAACAGCACGAATAAGAATATTTTTTGGTGTATGCTCCATGTCTATGAACTCGAGCAGTTGCGTGCGGTAGCCAATACAATCAAGCAACTTAGCCCGCAGCCCATCTGTCGCGAGTGCACTGAACCGCTCCTTTAAAATACCGTGTCTTAACAAAGGCTCCAATACACTCTGCTCAACCTGACGGTTCAGTTCATGCTGACAGCAAGGCACGGATAGAATCACCCGCGCTCCCCAGCGGACGGCCTTGTTCAACGCTGCATCTGTTGCCGTGTCGCATGCATGCAGTGTAACCACCATATCGACCTCATCGGTTCCTTCATATTGGGCAATATCACCCATCAGGAAGGATAGTCCTTCATAGCCTAGACGTCTTGCAAGCGCCTCGCACCGTTCAATAACGTCCCGCTTCAGATCCAATCCGACAATGTGAACGGGAAGCTTGGATTCTACATGCAAAAAATGATACAACGCGAATGTCAAATATGATTTACCACAGCCAAAATCAATAATGCGCACTGTGCGGTTACGCGGAAGATGCGGCAACACATCTGCCACCATTTCTAAGAAGCGATTAATCTGCCGGAACTTATCGTATTTCGCTGCGATAACATTGCCTTCCTTGCCCATAATGCCCAGTTCCACCAAGAAGGGAACCGGAACACCCTCATTCAGTACATATTGCTTCTTCCGGTTATGCGACACATCTACCTTGCGCACAACTGCAGCTTGCTTGCGAATCGTAACCTTGAATTTCTTGCTGATCAATACCTGGTAGTCGCCCTCTGTTGTCCGCAGCAGCCCCTGCTTGAATGTGGTCTCAAACAAAGACATCATCTTTACAGCCGCTTCTGTTAATGGTACATTATCGTGCGTTACCTTGTTAGCATAATGGTATTCGAATTGAATCTGAATTTGCCCGCGCAGCCGCACTGGTTTGACCAACACCTTGGTGTAACCTTCTTCCGGCTTGCGCCGCAGCTGGCTGAGCACCGCACTGCTCAATATTTGTTCCTGTACCACTCGTTCGACTAGCTTTGTTAATTGTTCCATTTTGTTAACCCCTACCGTTCCATATGCAATGCTGTAATCTTGCTAATATCCTCTATGCCAGTATGAATCTCCTCCCGGCTTAAACCGCCCTCTAGCAGCAATTCATCTGACATTGCATCCAGCCGTTCGTAAAATTGCAAGGCTTGTGCACAGCGATTTACTACCTGTTCTGGTTGATGCATCTCTGCACGACGCAGCCATATGAACAGAGAGTCCTCCGCGTCAGCCAAACGCCCTTCCCGTTCGAACCAGCGCCACATCTTTTCTCGCAGACGATCATCGATATGATAGCCCTTGATTGCCTGATAAATCGAATCCATCGCCTCCTGTACGGGAAGCAGCCTTCGATCACTGCCATGTGCAGTTGCCTCTATCAGCAGCTCGTAAGACTTCATCAATCTTCTTATATATAACGTCTCTTCCGTCCCAGCTTCCAACGTACTTTCTCCATACCGCGGCACTTCGGTAGCCCCATACGGCAATGCTGCTTCATTATTTCTGCTGCGTTCCCACTCCAGCTTAGCCCGCTCATACAGCACGATTGCCAAGGCTTGTATCTCATCCGCATGCAGGCGTTCTCCTGTCCGGAACAGCCGCATAATGTCCTCTGCCTGGAGCTTATCAGCAAGTTCTCCGCTCATACGGAAACGGCGCTGCAGCAATTCATCCCACTCGACAATCAGTTGTTCACGCTTTTTCTTCTCCCTAAGTCCAAGCGCTTGGCCAATCATGCGAGTCATCTCTTCAATTAATCGGAGCAAATAATCCCTTTGGTGCATGACAGTCACCTCGGTTGTGAATTAGATCGAAAGACAATATAGGAATAAATCGTCGGGACGAAAACCGATGTCGCTACTGCTAGTAAACCAATATATCCGTCCCAACGAACAGGCATCAGCCAGGCCCCTGTACATGCAAGTAAGCCTGATAAAAACCAGACCTTTCCTGCCAGCCGATGCGTACTGCGCCATACCTGCTCGTTGGCAAGCGTCCACGGTGTACGGATACCAAAAAAATAGTTGAAGCGAACGCGCCCAAGCATATTGCCAAGGAACATCCACAGCAATCCAAGCGCAGTCAAAATCAGGGATTGGACTGGAATATCGCTAACGAAATAATAGCCGATCATGATGCCAAATATGGCCTGCAGAAATACAGACAATGCCCACCCGAACCATATGTATGTCGATTCGAATTTCTTGTAATTGTGCTGCTGCGGATCTGCTCGTCGAAGTAGCGGCATAAGTACGGGGACAAGAATTAAGATGGCAGAGAAGATCGTAAACGCTATCGTCTTCTCCGTCGTGCCGTCAGGCTCGCCATGGAAGTTAAAATGGGATACGACCCTGTCCGGAAGCTTTGGATATGCCAACCACATCAATCCAGTTACGATCACATTGTACACTAACAATACAAGGAATGCCTTTCTCTCCGGATTTTGATTAGGCAGCTTCATTGGTCATCACTCCCTCTTTTATCCTGATATGAAATAATATCAAGAAACCAGCCAAGAGCCTCCTGCAATACGGTTGTGTTGAGCGAGTACCATATATGCTGGCCCCGCCGCTCATCGATAATGAGTTTAGCCTGCTTCAGCCCATTCAAATGATGAGACACGCTTGGCTTCGTCATACTGAAGTGTTCAGCGATATCGCCTGCCGTCATGTCCTTATCCTTCAGCAGGGTTATAATCTTCCGCCTCGTCGGATCCGCAAGTGCTTTAAACGCCTCATTCATGCCAAAGCCTCGCTTCATGTCAATATTTTCGTGAATGCAACATCCAAAAAGTAAGTCAAGTATAGCGAAAAAGGGCATCTTCCTCAAGTGAAGATGCCCTTAACGCCTTATCGCCCATTTATTCTGCATCTACTGGTACATTTTCCGATCGATTAACGAAATACCTTCGTCAAATACGTATGCAGCGCATCCGCTAGCGCCATCGGTGTCTCCATCATGCTCATATGGCCCGCCTTCTCCAGTGTGACTTGAGAGATATGTTCACCGCTGGCCGTAAATGCTTTCTCTTGCGTTACAACTTGATCATTCTCCCCTGCTAATAATAGTACAGGAATACGGGAAGCCTCCAGTACTGCAGTCCGGTCAGGGCGTTCTCTCATCGCCAGTGCTGCCCCAGCAGCCCCTTGCGGTGGAGTGCCATAACCAATTTCCTTCGCCTTGTTCACTTGTATCGCATACTCATCGAAATGCTGCGGTGCGAACAGCTTCGGAACCAGCCCATCTACAACAGGAACAATGCCTTGTGATTGCAATGTCTCAACAACAGACAAGCGGTTCTTCTTTCCTTCTTCGGTATCAGGCAAGCTAGTGGAATGAACGAGCCCAAATCCCTTTAATCGGTTGCTAAAGCGCTGAGCGAATGACAACGCAATATATCCGCCAAGGGAATGGCCAAGCAGCACAAATTCTGTAAGCTCAAGCTTATCGGCAAGTGCAAGCACATCATCTGCCATTTGCTCAATCGTATATGCACCTACTGGTGAATCTGACTTGCCATGCCCCCGCAAATCAGGTGCAATGACGCGATAGCTCGTCGCCAGCATCGGCATAAGTTCTTCCCAGTATTGCGAACTTCCGCAATAGCCGTGAAGCAAAATGACAGCAGGCCCTTCTCCTTGCTGCTCCACATTCATCGTAAAATTAGGATCTACCTGAATTCTTGCCATGTCTCATCCCTCTTTCATATAGGCGCACTCACTAAAAACGCAAATTTCCATTTTACGCAGAGCACACCGAATTATGCGCCTTTTATTACCATTACATAAAATTTTCAAAAAAGCTTGTCCAAAGCATTCTTTCATTCCAAAAACATCCATACATATATAGTATATTACACTACCCATATATACCCGAATCAGCAGCCAGTTCAAAGCATCGCTCATACCAGTAATCTGCGACTTCATACAGATGGGGGGTGAACGATATGCAAGGGTTCGAAATTTTCTTCGCCACGAGTGCATTTATTCTCGGGTTAGTTCAGCTCATTATCAAGCTGACGGACCGGGAAACCAAAAAATGATCCGTTCCCCTAGAACGGATCGGTACAGCATCTAAACATACATGCATATGAACCACATGATGGAGGCGGCGGGTGATCCGGCTCCATCTTTTTTTGCCCACGACATCATTTGTATGGAAGATGATTCGGATTTATGCTTGGCTGTGGAAGAAATGATTCGATGATCGCCCCCGCTACATCGTCTGCCATCTTCATAACGTGATGCAAGGATGTGGTCTGTAGGGTCCAGTATGGCTTCGGTCCGTTCACATTCACGACACAGGCTATGCTGTACTGCCCTACTGCCGGCATATCCGCACCTACCGATTCTGCTGGCTGCAGGGAGGAATACCTGACTAGATATTGTCCAACAGAACCCGGATGCCCCAGACAAGCGTCGATTGCAATCGTCACTTCCTCCTTACGCAAAGAAGAAATACGGAATTCCAGATTGGTGGCATCGCATGGCTCCTCCATGGTTCCAATCACCTTCAAGCCGCTTTGTGCAAGGCGCGATCCAACCAAGGGTCCGAGCGCATCACCTGTAGACCGATCTGTACCGATACAGATGAACACAACTTCCTCTCCTTGATGCTCGCTGGCAACCTGGCGCAGCCATTCACGAAGCCGTTCAATGGTGCAGCGAATTTTTTGCCCGCTCTGTTCATATACCTTATTCATCTTTCCATTGACTTGCATGGGCAAAAGCTCCTTCTGATCATTGTACTTAATGATTCATTCTACTGTACATTTCCACTGATGCCAAGCGGTGTGCGAACACAAGAAAAAAGCAAGCGCATCAAGAGAAACCGCATTGAAATAAGCAAGAACATGCATTTTGTTTCCTCTTCTTTCGTGATACAATACGGACATGTTGAATAGGACGTTATCGAGCATAGCGTCTAAGGAGGAGAACCATGATTACCAATGAAAGAACGCAAGCCAATGTAGAGATGATGATTGATGTGATCAAGGATAAATTAAAGATGGCTACAGCAGCAGCCATGCAGTCCTCTGCGTTCTCCGTGGAGCAATATGATGACATTAAGGACATTTACGATATCATTATGAGCAAGCCTGCCTTCAGCATAAGTGAAGTTGAGGCGATTGTGTCCGAGCTTGGCAAATTGCGCCGCTCTTAATCCACTAACCTGATCGCACCACCGATTATCGGATGAATGTAAAAATAGCTCCCAGCTCGCACTGCTTAGCAGAGCGGATTGGGAGCTATTTCTTATTTTACACCGTTATCGTATTAAGAGACGATCGCAATGCACGCAAGCGCTCAGGATCGATTGGCGCTAAGGAATGACCGCCAATGCGTACATTCGAGCCGAAGTGAACCTGCTTCACTCCAGCCTTTCTTACAAAATCAACTACCGTCTCTGCTGTAAGGCCGCTTCCGGCCAATATTTCAAGCGATGAACCGGCTGCTTGGACCATTGCCTGGATACATGCAAGTCCTTGCAGCGCACTTGGCTCGCCACCGGAGGTCAGCACGGTTGTTACTTGCGGATAAGCCAGCAGCACATTCAAGGCTTGAAGCAGGTCGCTGGATTGGTCGATCGCACGATGGAAGGTCAGCGGTATCTCGCCGGCTGCATCCAATACCCGTTCTAGCAGTTCAGCGTCTACTTTGCCCTCTGGTGTCAATGCGCCAAACACGATGGCATTCGCTCCCGTCTTACGTATTAAGCGAATATCACGCAAAATCGTTGCTTGATCATCCTTATCATATACGAATGAGCGGCTGTGAGGTCGCACCATCACATTAACCGGAATGCTGACAGAGGCGACCGCCTCTTCAATAAGCCCAAGACTGGGGGTCAATCCCCCTTCTGAAAATGCAGTTATCAGCTCAATGCGATCCGCTCCATGCAGTGCTGCTTCCTTCACTTCTTGCACAGTTGTTCCGATAACCTCTAACAGTATGGAATTCATAAGCTCACCTCTTCTGCAATGTCATGCTGCAACCGATTGCGCGTCATCTCGATCACTCTAATGCTTGGAGCTGGAATACCGCCTTCTGCTCACCGACTATTCGACCGTTGTCGTTCAGAATTGTACCTGGGAACACTTGACGGATACGCTCTATCGTTGACTTTTCTTGATACCCGATCTGCTCAAGTATGGAACCGACAATAAGTGACCATTCCTCATCTGATCCATCCGCAACCTTGAACGCGAATCCTAATCCCTCATTGCGCAGTCCGAAAGCGAATATTCCTTTGAAGCCGCCTTTGGCAACGATATTCTTATCCTCCATAAGCAGCGAGTCAATTCGATTCGTACCGCCAACTAATAATGGATGCTCCTGCATCGCGTTTCGAATCCGCTCAGCAGCCGTACGAGTCGCTTTATCCGCAATGAGCTCAGGACAGGCCATCTTCATATATGCGGTTGCCAACCCTTGAAGTGGAAGTGCATATACGGGGAAGCCGCAGCCATCGGTACCTGCATGCATCTGTTCAGGAGCAATGCCAGCCATCTCACTAATTGTACGCGTAATTTCCTGCTGTGCCGGATGGCTTGGCTCCGCATACGTATTCAGATCCCAGCCCATCATATGGCTCCATGCAAGTACGCCAAAATGCTTCCCGGCACAATTATGGTACGCTCTTCGGCGCTCTCCGCCATTGCGCAAATACTGCTCTTTCACTTCTTCGTTCAGTGGATAAGAGGGGGAGCAAATCAGATGCTTCTCTTCAAGCCCTGCACATTGCATAATGTGCTCCATCGTATCAATATGAATGGATTCTCCCCGATGAGAAGCCGTCATGAGTGCCAAATCCCGAGGCGCCAAACCATAATGCTCGAGTGTTCCGCTTCGCACAACAGGGATAGCCTGCAACGGCTTTCCTGCTGAACGCAGGAACATCGGTGTATGTATATCCCCAAGCGCATATTGAGGCTGCATTTGGCGATCAACACCACAAATTGCTCCGCGATGCTCACACTCCAACCAGCCGTTTCGTGTTTCCTCCACTAAACGTTCATTCATGGTCGTCTTCCTTTCATTCTTCCAGTTGCAACAAAGCATGGAAATATGTTATTGATATTACATATTTACCTTTTGTCCCTATTTCGTACATTAAGAAAGATTATCGGACATCTTGTAATGTAAACATACACCCAAAGGAGAAGTGTTGACAACTGTGAATCAACAATATCGAGGCATTACGCCAGAAGCAAAGCGCAAGTTTGCGCTAAATCTTCTTGGGGGAGCAGCCGCGACGCTTATCTTGGCTATCGTTTTCTTTTTTATAACTAGAAGTGTGCTTCTGAATCAAACGACTGATTTCGACCGTTACGTAACCGAAACGGTTCGCCAAGCAGCCTCCCCGACGTTAACTTCTATCGTTACCTGGATTACCCATATAGGCTCCAGCCGTGTCGTTGTGCCATTGGCTGGCATACTCATTATACTCCTTGCCTTTGTGTTCAAGCGCAGATGGGATGCCATGAGCCTGCTGACTGCCTCGCTCGGAGGCGCTTTAGTCAATGAAGGATTGAAGCTCTGCTTCCGGCGGGCAAGACCAGACTGGGAGCATTGGGTTGTTGAGCATGGGTACAGCTTCCCAAGCGGGCACTCCATGGTCAGTACCGCCTTTTTCGGCATGATTGGATATTTGATATGGGTGCATCTGAAAGAACAAGGAAAGCCTGCCGGATATGTTCTTGTGCTTACCGCTCTACTTATTATATGCATCGGGCTTAGCCGCATTTATCTAGGCGTTCATTATGTCACAGATGTGCTGGGCGGCTTCACGGCTGGTGCTATCTGGCTTCTATTCACGATCATGGCGATGCAATGGTTGAGGGATCGCAAATAAGGAATACGATAAGCGGCACCTCTGTTTCAAACTTCCCAAATATGTGTAATCCACTAGTAAGACAATGGACTACGCGTAAAGGAGAGGTTATCATGAGCCAAAATGCAGAATGCAACAACGCACAAACAAATTGCAGTACATTCGTAAAGGGGCTTCTAATCGGGAGCGCTATAGGTGCTGCTGCCGCTCTGCTTCTAGCACCGAAATCTGGACGTGAGCTACGCGCGGATATTGGAGATAAGGCACAGCAAGTAGGGGGTAAAACAAAAGAACTGGCAACAGATCTTGGATCCCGTACAGCCGAAACGGTAAAAAACGTCGGTTCAAAAGCAGGAGCCGTCGTGAGCAGCGTAAAAGAAGCATCTAAGGAATTCGCTGCAACAGTTAAGGAAGCAACAGCAGGCACTGCGGATCAATTGAAAGAAGCAACAGCAGATGTAGCTGAGGAAGTTGCAGAAGAACTGAAGAAGGAAGAATAGAAGGAAATCCTTCATTAAATGGAGTTCAAGAAATTGAATATCACACGAAATGAAGATGCTGTCTATATAGACAAGCATCTTCATCTATTCTACGAAGCGTCATTCGCAGTCAATATTTTTTTAAGCTTTTCCGTTGCACGACGCTGAATGCGAGATACGCTCATCTGAGAAATGCCAAGGCGATCCGCTGCGGTGCGTTGTGATAATCCTTCATTATAAATAAGTGCCAACACATTTTGTTCTTCCGGTTTGAGCTCTTTTATGGCTTCCATAAGATCCATCTTGCGTTCCACTGACTCGAAATCATCGGCCTCAGACCGAATCAGCTCCCCTAATGTAGCAGCACTCTCATCCTGAGATAGAGGCGTATCTAGGGAGACATAATGATAGCATTCGCGTCCTGCCAACACCTCGACAGTTTCCTCGACGGACAATTCCAGCTTCTCCGCAATCTCATTTACATTCGGCGATCGTTCGAGCTTCATCGTCAGTTCGTCAATGGTTTGCTGCACGAGCGCGCCTTTTTCCTTAATGCGGCGGGGTACTTGGATATACCATGATTTGTCACGCAAAAAATTCTTCATATGGCCGATCATGCTTTTCATTGCATAAGCTTCGAAAGGAACGCCTAATGAACTGTCAAACTGCTTCAATAAGCGTATTAATGCCATATTGCCAACTTGCATCAAGTCTTCATACAAATCTGGTCGGTTGCGCGATATCTTGCCAGCAGCCATTTTTACCATTGGATCATACTTCTGAATGAGGATAGTAGCGATCTCATTATCATTTGTTGCTTGGTATTCGTGGATAAGCCGGATTGCTTTATCGGATGAATGATGTTGAGGGGCAGCACTCATAGAAGTTCCCCGCTTTGTTGCAGCCGCTTCTTCATCTTCACTACGGTGCCATGACCATCGACACTTTTCACTTCAACCTCATCCATCAACGCCTGCATTAAATAGAATCCAAGTCCACCGGCCTGAATATCTTCGAGCTGCTTATCGTGCAAAGCTTCCAACCCATTGGTCTTGCTTGCTGCGTCAAAGCTCGCTCCCTCATCCTGCACGATGATCTCAATCTCATCCTCAGCAACCTCAAACAATACTTCAACGACTCCACCATGCGAATCATACGCATACAGCACCGCATTGTTACAAGCCTCCGAAATCGCTACCTTCATATCCTCAATATCTTCATAGGAAAATCCGATACGGCTTGCGATACCGTACAACGTTAATCGTGCCAACTCCACATATTCGGCCTGTGCCGGCAATGATAATTTAACGCGCTTCAGCTCTCTTGCGTGTTCCATAATTCTGATTCATTCCCTTTCATCGTTCATTTGTTTAGGCTTGCGGGGTCAGAAATTTCGAAATGCCAGTCATATCAAAAAGTTTTTGGACATGTGTCGGTACATTCGTAATACGGAAAGCAGACTTCTGCTCATGACGCATCTTCAAAATCGAGATCAAAATTCCAATCCCTGTACTATCTATATACGTCAATTCATTCAAATCTAATGTAAGCTCTGTCTTCGCATCGTTCACAATCGGTTCCATCGTGGAACGGAACTCCTTGGCTGCTGCCAAGTCCAAATCTCCACAAGGTTGAACAATTACTTGCCCCTCTTGCTGGATTATCTTCACTGCAAACTTCTTTCCGCTCATAACTTTCCTCTCCTAACACAGGTAAACTAGTAAAGTGTACTTTAATTGGTAAATAACCTTCATTCACTGAATCGAAACAAATGGGAAAAGAATGTGGCAATTACTCGCCACATTCCTTAAGCCATACGTCAAATGTAAATAATGCTCCCTCCGGAACCGGAGTAGCACGAATATCTCCATTCATCAGTTGCACGAGCGACTTGCATATCGCAAGCCCCAATCCACTTCCGCCATATTTGCGGTTCATAGACGAATCCAGCTGTGCAAATGGCTGGAACAGCCCTTCCATTTTATCTACCGGAATACCGATGCCCGTATCTCGCACATCGAATTGAACGTGGAACTGCTTCCCTTGTTCAGTCTGCTTCGTGTCGATAATAGACACATGGATACCGACATTTCCGTTATTTGTAAATTTAACCGCATTCCCTACGAGATTAATGAGAATTTGTCTTACACGCAGCATATCTCCATACAATAATGCAGGCACATCCTCATCCATCGAATAGGATAAGGTCAAATCTCTTTTATTCGCCTCGACCATGAACAGCTCGTACACTTCTGTAATGAGCGAGTTCGTATCAAACGGAAATTCTTCCAGCTCCAGCTTCCCCGATTCCATCTTGGTGAAATCGAGAATATTGTTAATGGTGCGGATGAGCGTATCAGCGCTCTTACGGATCAGTTCCGCATAGTTCAATTGATCGCTGTTCAGCTCTGTATCGAGCAACAGATCAACCATGCCGAGCACTCCATTCATCGGCGTGCGAATCTCATGGCTCATCATCGCTAAAAATTGCGTTCTGGCCAGCGCGGCACGTTCTGCAGCTTCCTTGGCTGCGGCCAGCTCACTATTCATCCGCTCCAGTTCTTTCGTCTTCTGATGAAGAAGCATTTTCTGCGCTTGCAGCCGTTTCTGTGCCTGAAATATGCCTACAAAGCTGTGAATCTTTGATTTCAAAATATGAGGAACGAACGGCTTCACCATATAATCAACCCCGCCGGCTGAATAACCAGCGAATAAATGCTCGGTTTCTTTATAATTAGCAGACACGAATATAATCGGGATATTTTTAGTCTTTTCTCGCGCCTTAATCCATTTTGCCGTCTCAATCCCATCCATGCCCGGCATTTGCACATCAAGCACAATAACGGCAAATTCCTCTTTCATCAAGTGGCGCAAAGCTTCCTCTCCAGAAGTAGCCTTGACCAAGCGATAGCTTTCCTCGGACAATACGGCTTCAAGCGCAAGTAAGTTCTCGTGCCTGTCATCAACGAGCAAAATATTGATTGGTTCCAAGGTGTTCACAATCGTGCCTCCTATCGTATTTTACGATAAATCTTCTCGTTACGATCAATCTCCTCGTATTGAGATTCTCTCCCTGTAAAATGCAAGGACTCCTTGCCTCCGACAATAAGCACACCTAGTGGCGCCAAGCTCTCATAGAAAAGATCATGAACCCGGTTGCGCAGCGGCTCATTAAAATAAATCATGACATTTCGGCATAAGATGACGTTAAATTCATTAAAGGATCGATCCGTTGCCAAGTTATGCTCCGCAAAAATGACATTTTTACGCAAGTACGGATGAATGACGACTCCCTCTCCAGAAGCTGTATAATATTCGGAGAAGGAGCTCGTTCCACCCGCATCCAAATAATTTTTCGTATACGTACGCATCTTGTCCATCGGGCAGACGCCTTCTTTGGCTTTCTGCAGCGATTGCGGATTCATATCGGTTGCATACAGCCTCGTCTTCTCATACAGCCCTTCCTCGTGCAGCAAAATCGCCATGGAGTAGACTTCCTCACCAGTTGAGCAGCCCGCATGCCATATCCGAATATATGGATAAGTACGCAGCATAGGGACGACCTGAGTACGAAAGGCCAAGAACATCGACGGATCGCGGAACATCTCTGTAACGGGGATCGACAAGCTGCGGACAAACCGCTGCAAGCAATCTCGGTTATAGAGCACTCGGCTCTGCAGCTCCGATATTGTTGCCACATTCTCGGCATGTACCTGATGCCAGATGCGCCGTTTGAGCGAAGGATATGCATAGTCCCGGAAATCGTAGCCGTAAACTCGAAAAACACCTTCAAGCAGCAATTCTATTTCAATGCGTTCTCGGTCCGCATCCTGGGGTCTTCTTCTCTCATCATGTAAACCGAGTCCGTTTCCGTTCATGTCTCATCCTTGCTCCTTCATTCATCGTCTCAACATTGATTCTCTGTTATTTATATAACCATACTCGCATCAATGAAAGCAGCTGCTCTGTTTGGAACGGCTTGCTGACATAATCAGACGCTCCTGCTTCAATGCACTTATTGCGATCTTCCTTCATAGCCTTTGCCGTCAGCGCAATGATCGGCAGCTTCTCAAACTGCGGCTGCTCGCGAATTCGCCGCATCGCTTCGTAGCCATCCATCTCCGGCATCATCATATCCATGAGAATAAGATCGAAATTCGTTTCCTTATCCAATGCTTCTAGCGCTTCACGACCATTTTCGGCGTACACGATGTTCATGTCATATTGTTCAAGCACACTGGATAGTGCAAATACATTGCGGACATCATCATCTACAAGCAGCACGCGCTTGCCTGACAGCAGCAAATCACTTGGCCCTCGGCTTTCCTCTTCAGCGCCTGACTGAGATTCCTCCGAGCGCTTCAAAAGAATCATCGTTTCCTGCAGCAGACGTTCAGGAGATTTCACATCTTTTATAATGATACTCTGCGCCCGCTTCTTTAGCTCCGTCTCTTCCTTTGCGTCCAACAGCTTGCCTGTATAGACGATAATTGGAATGCGGCGTAGACGAGAATGATTGCTAATCTTGTCCATTAATTCGAATCCCGTCATGTCAGGAAGCAGCAGATCGAGAACCATACCGTCGAACTTTTCTTCCCCTAGTACCTTGAGTGCTTCCGTTCCCGTCGAAACAGCCGTAACTGCTACATCTGCTCCTTCGATCAAAGCAATCAAGGATTGGCGCTGCGGCCCGTCATCTTCGACGATGAGCAGCTTCCTCTGTCCAAACGGCCACCCATGTCCTTCCTCTTCTTCACCAGCAGCAACTTCTTTAAGCAACGTTTCTTCCCATTCTGTAAGTGCAATTGCCTCATTAGTCATAGATGTTAATGGCATATGCGGCTTGCCAAGCTTACTATTCTCCAGTTCTGCATGCTCATGCTCCTTCTCTCCAGATAGAGAGGCTTGAGCTTCAGCAATTGCCTTTTCATACAGGGCAACCGAGGAATTGACCGGAATAGAAGACGGCTCAATTGCCTTCATAGGAAGGAAGAAAGTAAAGGTGCTTCCTTCATTCTCTTGGCTCACTAATTGCAGCTTGCCGCCTAGCAGCCTTGCCAGCTCGCGGCTGATGGACAGTCCGAGTCCTGCACCGCCATAGTTGCGGCTTGTTGTCCCATCCAGCTGCTGGAACGCTTCAAAGATCAATTCCTGCTTATTTCGCGGAATTCCAATTCCTGTATCTATCACATGTATAGCCAAATATGATTCTTGACTTTCCTGAAGTGAAGAAGGAAGTTGATCCGGTTTCGCCTTCGTGATTTGCAGGGTGACCGAGCCTTTCGTTGTGAACTTGAACGCATTGCCAAGCAAATTGCGAACGACCTGCTTCACCCGATGTCCATCTGTGACAAGGGAATCTGGCAAATCGGGTTCCATTTCTACATGGAACTTTAAGCCTTTTTGTGCCGCAATCGTCTCAAAGCTGTCGCGCATAAAGGATGCCAGTTCACTCAAGTAGATCTTTTCAAAATTCAATTGCATCTTTCCTGCATCTATCTTGGACAAATCCAGAATTTCATCGATCATCTTCAGCAAATCAGAGCCAGACATATTAATGGTGCGCGCATATTCGACCTGCTTCTGTTCCAAGTTGCCTTCCTTATTTTCCGCTAGCAGTTGGGACAGTACGAGCAGACTGTTCAGTGGAGTGCGCAGCTCATGGGACATATTAGCCAAAAACTCCGATTTATACTTCGACGCCAAGGCCAATTGCAGCGTCTGGCGCTCTAATATCGTCCGTGCACCCTCAAGCTCTTCATTCTTCTCTTGAGTTGCCAACATCTGCTCTTCCAGCGCACGCGTCTTGGCGATCAGTTCGGTATTAAAATGCTCCAGCTCCTCCTGCTGACGCTGAAGCATTTCCTCTGAACGCTTCAAGGCCTCGGTATGAGATTCCAAATGTTCATTCGAACGCTTCAATTCTTCTTGCTGTGTCAACAGCTCTTCAGACTGGGCCTGCAGTTCCTCAGTAAGCGCCTGTGATTCACGCAACAATTCTTCTACACGCAAGCGTCCTGAGATGGTATGCACGATTACGCCAAGCTTCTGTGCGAGCTGCTCGAGCAGTTGATGCTGAACAGGAGACATCTTGGTCAGCGATGCCATCTCCAGCACAGCAATTACTCGTTGTTCGAATGTTATTGGGAACAAGATCAGCTCAATCGCTTGAGATTGGCATACGCCTGATTCAATGCGAATGGAGCAATCCTTCATGTCGCTTATTATGATTGGCTTCTCATCAGCCACGCATTGCCCAAGCAAGCCTTGGCCAACAACCATTTTGTTCTGGGCCTTCAGCTCTTCTGTCGCCGCATACGTGCCGAACAATTCAAACTCATCCGGATGGTTTGCATCATTTCGAATGTACAAAGCTCCATACTGCGCACCAAGAGTAGGCACAAACTCACTGATGAACATCTGCCCTACTTGATTCAGAGTGGCTGCTCCGTTGAGCAACTCCGTAACGCGCGCAGCGTTGCCGTCAATCCATGCTTGCTCCTCTTGGGCCTTGCGATATAATTCCTCATTCTTCTTGCGCGCTTCCAAATCTTCAGCCATGCGCTTGAATACTTGAATGACTTCCCCGATCTCGTCGTTCGTATGCGGTTCAAGCTTGCGTACAATTCGAAGCCGGCCACGCGCTAGGCTGCGCATCATGATCGACATTGTGTTCAAGTTGCGTGTAACGCTAGGAATAACCCACATCATAATTGCAAATGAAAGAACAAGACCAGTAGCCATAATTCCTGCAGTCCAAGTAATCGATTGATCATAATGCTTTCTCGCATCCAGCACTTGATTGTCAATGCTCATTTCATGATAATTCGCGAGGTCATTCATGCTGTTTAGCAAATTTTGTTGATAGTCCAAGCCTTCGCTGTTGCGCAGCTTGTTGGCTTCCTCATAATTATTCTTATCAGCTAATCCCACTGTCTTCTGAACGTAATTATCGTACTTCACCCAATCGCGCTTCGCTTGATCGATAAGCCTCTGCTCTTGAGCCGTCGAATAGTCTTCTGTAAGCTCTTGAAATGCGGTAATGATGTTCTCATGATACATCTTCCCCTTTTTCATTAGCTCATGACCACTATTCACACCAACTGTCGGGTTTAGCATTTCTGTTACTAGTTCACGCGAAATGTTATTCATATTGTCACGGATCATAAAGGACAATTCTACTTTGCGGAAGCTTTTCGAATAGATTTCATCCAGATCCTGCTGCAAGCTGCTCATGCGATCATAAGACACCCAGCCAAGTCCGGATATGATAAGCATGAACAGAACGAAGCCAGCAATCAATTTCGTGCGTAACTTCACTGTCTGCTCCTCCTTCTATATCAATGAACGTCCACCCAAATCAGACACTTGTCATCTTCGCTGTCCTCTTCAGATCCATGGGCAAACAACTCATCCCACGCGCTTTTATCCAGCGTCTCCTCTTGACGGAGAATATTGGCGATGCGCTCCATCGCTTCCTCCACGCTGCCCCCTGCTGACTCCATCAGACCATCGGTATACATCGCAATTCGAGCACGCGAATGGCACTGTACCTCTTTGGTTTCTACCTCTAGATCCGGGAACATGCCTACCGGATATCCGGTAGATTCCAAAGATACAAGTTTACCGTCCTCCATCAATACAACGCCTGGCGGATGCCCTGCATTCGCATACTGAATGCAGCCCTTGTCCGTATCTACAACAACGTATAATGCAGTCATATAATAGAGCATTAAATTCCCGTTCATATGAAGCTGATGAAACTTCGTATTCAACCTCTTCAGTACAAGATCCGGCTGTTCAATCTGCATCACGGCATCCCGAAGGACAGATGCAATGAACATGCAAAGCAGGGCAGAGGATACACCATGGCCCATGACATCGATAATAATAATTCCGTATCTTCCCTTCCCTAATGGGAACCAGGCATATAGATCTCCGGCAAGCTCCTCAGAAGGCTGATACAGTGCATTGATCGCAATATGCTCATCCTGATAAGGCTCTGTCAGTACAGAGTTCTGCACCTTCGCTGCTAAGCTTAACTCATCGCGAATATGGCGATCCCGCTCCTTATGCCAATCCTTCTCCCGCTTCAGTCGAAGCGCCAACCGAATGCGAGCCAACAACTCTACCCGGTTGATCGGCTTCGTTACATAATCAACTGCACCTGCATCCAGCGCTTCAGCGAGCATATTAGAATCCCCAATCGCTGTTACGATAATGATCGGAATATCTCGAAGCTCGGAGTATTGCTGGATTGTGCGACAGGCTTCCAAGCCATCAATCTCCGGCATCATCATATCCAATAAAATAAGATCAATATCGGGTACATACATCGGTCCAAGCGGTCCATCCATTCCAAGCACTTCATACATTTCATGGGCTGACGAAGCCGTCTGCACTCCGTCGTAGCCGGCTTTACGAAGGATTTCCCGAATGAGCATGACATTCGTCGGATTGTCATCAACGACGAGAACGTTCATCATACTCTCCTCCCCTCATCGATTATGATATATAGTTCGTTTCTATTCGACATAGTCCCCCATAATTCCCAACTACCACTATACCGGAAAAAGTTAAATAAGATCATCTTTTTTGTTACTTGCTTGTGAAAAAAAGTGAAAGCCGGCTAACTATACTGTTAACCGGCTTGGCTGCGCTAACCGCGCTGTCTCCATAATTGCCACAGCTTCGTTCCGACATCAATCCATTCCTTCCAATCCTGCCGATGGGCAGCTGATGCATGAGCTTGACCCTGTCCCTGTGGCAGTTGTTCCCGCAATTGATTATCCTCAATTGTACAAGGTATCTCCTTCGTTGCTGCAGCAACCTCTGGCTGCCTCTGCGTCGCTGCCGGAGCTGGCGCTGATACAGATGTTGCCCGGTTCATCTTAGGTTCCCGTTTATCTATATCTGGCTTGCGTTCAAATCGGCCTGCTGCTCGGCGTACTCCCTTAACTAATCCGACCGAAACTTGCTTCGCAGCGATTGAGATTTCGTTCAATGCTTCACCTGCATGTTGAACGGAATCCATAACCGGCTCCATTTTCTTCAATTGCTCAGATAGATCCTGAGAGAGCTCATTTGCATTTTTGGCGACACCCTGCAAGTCTCCGCTCAATAAGCTCACGGTTTGCTGCACTTGTTCAAGCGTATCTGCAGCCCGCTCTAGGGAGCGCTTAGCTGACAACAACGTTTGAATCAAATAGAACACCAGCACTGCGAACGCTATTGCAGCAAGTAATGCACTAATCTCCAATATCATAGGTGAATACCGCCTTTCTCCGTGTTCCCAAGCATAACACATTTTTCCGCATAGCAATTATGAATTAATACCCTGAAGAAGGGGCTTTGAAACAGAATTAGCCAATTGTTTGGTAATCCTAAGCTGTGGTTAATCAACATGCAAACACGAAAATTAGGCATCTGAAATCATTATTTCGAAATCAAAATGATCACAATGAAGGAGGAACACCTTATGCTTAAATGGTCAGCCGTATTTTTGCTTATTGCCATCATCGCAGGTGTGTTTGGTTTTTTTGGTATCGTCGCAGCGGCAGCTTCTATAGCCAAAGCGCTGTTCTTTGTATTCCTTGTTCTCTTCGTTATCTCTCTAGTGACAGGAAAGCGTACATCCTAACTGTTATATATACGTTACATGCAACCAACTGAAAAGAAAGAAAAAAGGCTCGTCTGCATGACGGGCCTTTTTGGCTGCAATTCATTTCAATATGGCATTTTCTAAGACTCATCCTCGGTTGGGTGTTTATTTCCGCGCATGAAAGATTCTTTATCCCACTGTCCAAGCCAGCGCGAAGACAACACCCCTGCGAGCATTGAACCATTCACATTCAATGCCGTGCGTCCCATATCAATGAGCGGCTCTACAGAAATGAGCAGTCCCGCCAGACCGACGGGCAGGTTCATCGAGGACAACACAATAAGCGCTGCAAATGTAGCACCTCCGCCAACGCCAGCTACACCAAAGGAACTGATTGCAACAACAGCAATGAGCTGAAGAATGAATCCCGCGCTTAACGGGTTCATCCCTACGGTAGGTGCAATCATAACGGCAAGCATGGCGGGGTAAATGCCGGCACATCCATTCTGGCCCATTGAAGCGCCAAACGAGGCGCTAAAATTTGCAAAGCTCTCCGGTACCCCCAGCTTATCCCGCTGCGTATCCACATTGATCGGGATCGAACCAGCACTTGTTCGCGATGTAAATGCGAAAACTAACGCAGGCGTTGCCATCTTCAAATAACGGGCAGGCGAGATGCCCGACAATCCAAGCAGCAGAAGATGAATCAGGAACATGACAATGAGCGCTACATAGGAGGCTATCACGAACCGACCTAGCTTCCATATCTCCGCTGGTGCTGTCGTAGACACGACGCGGATCATAAGTGCCAGCACCCCATAGGGCGTCAATCTCAATACCAAAGTCACCATCCGCATAACAACGGCATGAAGCGCATCAATAATGGAGGTGAACATGCGCCCATGCTCTGGCTTTTTCCTTGCAACACCTAATGCCGCAATACCGACAAAAGCGGAGAAAATGACAACTGCAATCGTAGATGTTCTTCTTGCCTCCGTCATATCAAGAAAGGGATTCGTTGGTATAAATTCCAGTACCTGCTGCGGAATGGTCATGTCGCGCACTTCACCGACCTTCTCATTCAAATCCCGTCCGCGTTCGGTCTCTTGCTGCCCTGCCTCCATGTTCACGGCCGACAAGTCAAAAGCCAGTGCAGATCCGATGCCCACAGCAGCTGCCACAGCAGTTGTCGCAATGAGAATGCTAATAATCACTACACTCATCTTGCCTACACCGGTCTTCGTCGTCACATGCAAAATCGCGGATATGATCGATACGATAATAAGTGGAATGACGACCATATGCAGCAGACTCACATAGCCGCCACCCACAATGTAGATCCAATCATTGAGCACGTGCACGGTGTCATGCTCAACCCCGTATAGCTGCTGAAGTAGCGCTCCATACACAATGCCTATACCGAGTCCGGCAAATACCCGCTTTGTAAAGGATACATGTTTCTTCTGCATCCTATAAAGCAAGTAAAGAAGTCCGATTATTACAACAGCATGAACCATCAACCACCAACCGTTACTCACGGCCATTTCACTCCTTGGTCGCAGGAGGCGCGGACATTCTGATGTCCATGATTCCATCCAGCATCATGTGATGCTTTTATTACTCCCCAACTTCTGAGATTTCATCCAGATTGAGGTTCACTTGCTGGCAAATGTGCAGAAAATGCAGCAAATCTTCATCCGGTATCCCTTCAAAGTAACGGGCGAATACAAACTCACGTTGTATTTCCACTGCCTTGACCTTCTGCCGCCCTGCTTCCGTAAGCTCCAAATAATTGATACGGCGGTCAAGTTCATCGCGATTGCGCGCAACATAATCCATTTGAGTAAGTTTGTCGGTAATGCCCGTCACTGCGCCAGGTGTCAAACGAAGCTCCTTTGCAACATCGGTTACTTTCATCGAGCCATTCCGGAATAGTAAGTCCAGTACGGCAAATTGAGTCATATTTACATTCAAATTCTGCAGCTCCAAATGCCGTTCCCATTGCGTGCGCATCCCGCGCAGCATAGAGCGGAAGTTCATCTGAAGTTGGAGCAGCTGTTCACGATTAGGCAAACCGTCACATCCTCTTCTATCATCCGTATTCTTCAAGGTACAAGTCCTTGACGCGTACGTCACTTATATACTCCTGTCCAGCAAGGCCCGTAAACTCATTACTGCGTACGAAAAATGTACGGAGCAAAGTTACAGCTTCAATCCGAAGCGAAGCTTCCACCCATCTTCTAGGAATTTCACTTCCTTGACCTTAACCCATTCAGGGAGCTGTGAAGATAACGAGAATTCCATCGGTTTTAGCGAGAACCACGAGAGCGGAAGTGAAATGTTCTTCACGCGGGCATCAACGGGCACTGCACGAATGGATTGACCGCTGTCGCTCCATTCCAATTCATATTTAATCTTTACTTCAGCCTGCACATGAGAGATGGGCTCCATTTGAATGGTCGCTTCCATTTCTCGATTTGCAAGCCTTGTCTTCATCCCAGTAATGTTCCACTTTTCCTTCAACGAACGATAAGGCTCAGTTTCCTGCATATGCTGAGAGCCCCATCCATTAATTTCTTCCTCGCTAATTTGTATCGTAAGTGAACGATTGTGTACCATTTGCTCCAAACGATCAGCCAAGGACACTTCAACTTGAGGAGGCCAGCCTATCGCAGTAGAAGGCTGAATGTAAAAATACGCCGCTCCAGCAAGCAAAATAAACAATATGATGACCGTCAACAATCCACGGCGCAGCCACTTCCACAATGTCTTCACCCTCATCATCCTTTCCAAATTATTGTTTCACTACCATGTAAACGGGTTACATACTGAACAAGGCAGGGAACATTCCTCATATCACTCCTATAATTCGACCTTCATGACCTCATCACGAAAATATACACCTAAGAAAAGGCTATACCATGCTGACTTATTCAGCAAGCCCAGCAATTGGAATGTTCATCTTAGTAGTAAACCATACCATTGTATAACCATGAGAGAGGAGAATTCAATAATGAAGAAATTAGTGGCAGTGATGGCTTTGACTTTGGCGTTCAGTACGGTTGCTGCAACAGGCGCATTTGCTGAGCAAGCAGCGAATACAACTGGTGCCGTGACGAAAGAAACTGTATTCGTAGACCTGGAACAAAACACTACGCTCTATGATTCAGTTGGCGGCAAAAAAGTAGGACTCTTAGGCCCCCAAGTGATTTATGTGGAGGCAGCATCGAAGGATGAAAACAATATTACCTGGTACCGGGTATTTACATGGATAGGCACAGTGTGGATGAAGGATCCGAATGCTTACAACAAGCTTGTTACACTAAGCTCCAATACACCGATATATAACAGTCCAAACGGCAAACAAGTCGGCAATCTTAGCGCACAAATCGCCCCAATCATCAATGAGCAAATCGATAATTCCGGATTGATTTGGTATCAGATTAATAGTTATAAAGGAAAAGCATGGGTAAGGAATCCAGAGCAAAGCCAGCTTGTGAAGCTGACCAAAGCGACAGCAATATACCAATCCCTTAACGGCAAAAAGGCAGGCGAATTAAAACCTCAGACGGTAACTGTACTTGCAGTTAAATATGATAAAAAAGGACAGCGATGGGCCAACATTCCGACCTGGAAGGGCAATCTGTGGATGAAATGGTAATAACCTTTTCAAGCGAAAAGGATTGATTTACAGGTATTGACATAAATAATTGTCGTGCATATAATAGTCATAGCAACTAATAATGATAACGAAGAGGCATAACCATTGTATAGGATCCATACACGTCGGTTATGCCTCTCTTATCACTAAATAGTTGCTACGACCAATATCGTCAAAGCAATCTTTTTTTTGGAAGGAGGTGTGTTGGTATCCCCCCCGCTAACACTGGAATCTTTCAAGTCCCGTACCGTGCATTAACGATTGGCATCATACTTATTTTAACAACTGTCGCCTTCGAAGGCCTCGCCATTACGACAATTGCTCCCGCACTTGCACAAAGCCTGGAAGGCATCCATTTATACGGTTGGATATTCAGCACATTTTTATTGTTTCAAATTATCGGCTCAATGGTTGTAGGACAACAAATCGACAAACATGGTTTAATTGCATCCATTCTAATTTCGTTCTCTATCTTTGTAGCTGGCATCGTCATTGCCGCACTTTCCTTTCATATGTATATGCTTATAGCAGGAAGGGCCCTGCAAGGGTTCGGCGCCGGTGCGCTTGTCACCTGTGTGTACTACATTGTAACTGTCCGTTATCCTGACTCATTGCGCACCGCCATATTGGCTGCCTTCTCTGCCGCCTATGTGCTTCCCGCACTAATTGGACCCTACATTGCCGGCCTAATTGCCGTTTATGTATCGTGGCGATTCGTGTTTTGGCTTGTGCTCCCCTTTATTGCGATCGCACTTATCATGACGCTGCCTTCCTTCCGGAGCATAACGAAGTCAGGTAGCTCTCGTGCACAAGATAGACGCAAGGAAGCGTATTCCGTATTGCTCGCTGTCGGAACAGGGCTTCTACTGACGGGATTAGGTCGAATCGACGATTGGTTGGGCATTGCACTTACTGTGATTGGATTAGTCGTCATGGTATTACCGCTCCAAAAGTTGCTCCCGCATGGAACGTTTACTGTAGAACGCGGCTTACCCGCAATTATCGTATCAAGAGCCCTGTATATTTCCTGTTATTTCGCGACTGAAAGCTATGTGGTTCTCGGATTGACAAAGGTAAAAGGCATATCAGAAGCGAATGCAGGGCTACTCGTAGCGGCAGGAGCATTAAGCTGGTCAACCGCTGCATGGTTGCAAGCAAAACTGGACAGGCGCGACCAAGGAACTGGCCGAAAAAGGAGAATCACGCTCGGTTTATGTATTATGATCGTGGGAATTGGGCTCGTCATTACATCCATGCTGTTACCGGGCAGCAACATCGCGATGACACTGTTGTCGCAAATCATTACCGGTTTCGGTGTTGGGCTGGCTACTCCAACGATCGGTGCCATAGCCCTGCAGCAGGCAGAAGAAGGCAAGGAAGGCGAAGTGTCGGCCACACTCCAATTCGTTGATTCATTCAGCATAGCCGCAAACATTGGCATTTGTGGGGCAATTGTAGCCTTAAGCGAAAGTTTTCACTGGGGAATTTACGCAGGTGTCATGATTGCATTATCTTTGCAGATTTGCTTTGTCTTATTAAGTCTGATTGCCTCTTCCCGCATTGCGAAGAAGTCAGTCCGCATCGCTCAGTCATCAATCACCCCTTAAGGCTTGTTATTTGGATTTTAACGGAACCTCATTAGAAATAAAGCCGAAAGGTCGGCTCTGCGCCCAAAACTTGCTACTCCTGTGCTATGCTGACCTTTTCCAACCTGTACGCAATAGAGAAATGTCATGAGGAAACAATCTTATTCATATTCATTATCGGAGGTGGACGATTTGGCACGAGCATTAGTTGTTATTCCCCCTGCTGAAGGGCATGTTAACCCATCATTAGGCTTGGTGCAGCAGCTTGTGAAACAAGGCGAGGAAGTCACTTATGTATGTACGGAAGAATACCGCGAGCGGATTGAGGCAACAGGTGCGAAAGTGTTGACTTATACGTATGCCATGGGATCCTTTGCCGAGGATCCTGTATTGAAGCCTATTATTTACAAACATCCTTATCAATTTATCCAGTTCATCCTGCGCGGCATGATCAAGCCGATCATCCCAGAGGTTCTTGCACTGACTGAGCAGAACACATATGACTATTTGATTTACGATTATTTATTGGGCTGGGGCGGGCAAATGATTGCCGAACGGCTTGGCATGCCAGCAGTATGCTCCATCACTTCATTCGTGTTCACAAAACCACTTGGCTCGGAACAAAAAATGACCGAGCAGGAGGAGCGAGAGATGCAGGCGATTTATGATTCCTCGATGGAAATCGCCAAGCAATTAGCTGACCGTTATCAATTGTCTGTCCCTGCAATTTCAGATATCTTTAAGGCTTATGGGGAGCTAAAGGTCGTGCATCTTAGCCGTGATTTGCAGCCGGACGCAGAGCAACTGGATGACAGCTATGTGTTCACTGGCTCGTCCATCGTACCTCGCATGGATGCCCCAACTTTTACGTTGGATCGCAGCAAGCTTTCTTACACGCAGACGGTCTATATATCGCTAGGGAGCATTTTGAATAACAACCTTGAATTTTACAAGCTGTGTTTCGCAGCATTTCGAGATGAGCCAATTCAATTCATTTTATCATCCGGCAAAGAAACCAATATGGAGCCAATCGCTGACCTGATTCCAGATAATTTCATCATCAAACCGTATTTGCCTCAATTAGAGGTTCTGCAACAAGTAGATGCCTTTATTACACACGCTGGCATGAACAGCACCAGTGAAGCCCTATATTACAATGTTCCGCTCGTTATGATTCCATTAACATCCGATCAGCCTATGGTCGCTCAGCAAGTACAAAAGCGAGGCGCTGGTGTTATCGTCGATCATCAAAGTCTTACGCCGGAAGTGCTGCGAAATGCGCTATTGGAAGTATTAAATCACCCTACCTACAAGGAGAATGCCCGCTCCATCGGCAAATCTCTGCGCGAAGCAGGAGGGTATGAACGTGCCGCCGAGATGGTTATGAAGGTTGTCGGCAAAACGGCTTCACAGCCCCTGTCGACACAGAAGTAACCCGATTTGCATTGCAGCCGACCACCAACCAGTTTCATTGACACGTTATTTGTCCTTACCTATAATGGTCATAACAACTATAGGGGTTGTTCAAAGCAAGCGCTTTGAGCAATATAATAACGATGTGAATGAACCTGGGGGTCCACATTTGGAATTAGAAAAGTATATCGGAGTCATTGTTCATCGGGCGGATCTGAAGCTTAATAATTATTATCAGAAGGTCGTAAACCCTTTCGACATCACCGTAGACCAATGGGAAATCCTAGTGGTGTTGTGGGAACAGGAAGGAATTACACAGAAGGAACTTGCAGAGCGACTTCATAAAGACCAGACGAATGTAGCCCGCATGCTGTTCAAGCTAGAAAAGAAGGGCTTCATTTATCGGGTAACGCATGAATCGGATCGACGATCACTTCGTGTATTCTTAACCGTCAAAGGCCGAGAGATCAAAGAGGAAATACTAGCCCCATCAATTGAGGCTTATCGGAAAACAATCGAAGGATTGACGGAGGAAGAAGTAGAAACATTCCGCAGAATCTTAGCCGTCATGCACGACAATGTGAAGGATTTATAAGAAAGAGGCCGTCCCTATGTGGCGGCCTCTTTGTCATGAATCTTCCAAAACAGAAGACGGACACAGGTACAACCATTCCACCTGTTCTGCCATCTGTTACAATTCCGGTGAACGATCAAATATGCGGCGTACCTGAGATACTAGCCAAATGATTGTGAATACGATCATAATATCAAAGCTCACATTGAACAAAAACAAATGCTTGCCCAAATCCGCTTCTCCATCGCCGACTAGCGGCACCGCGACAGAAATGATAGCAACCAACGCTACAATGATCGTAACATCAAGTACATGCCGCTTATATTTATTGCGGATATATTCCTTTAATATAACGCCAAAGTAAAGCAAAAAGAAAATAAAGAAGAAGATGAAGTTCTTAGGAATCAAATTCTTTTTGCCCTCACTCCAAGTGCTGTAGGTGTACGCTATTGCACCGCGAGGCTGACCCAGTTCCTTCTCATAGCTCCCTAAGTAATAAGGACGAATGAATGTTGCCTGTGCAGATGCAGCCTCAAGCTTGTCGATGATTCGACTAGGATGGCGCAAATAGTAACCGACAATGTCCATATGTCCAAGCCTAGAGTATACATGCTCCGTCAGTTCAGGCGCATCCTGCTTGATCGGCACATCGGTCTGAAAATAATTTGTTCCAGCAAGTACGGCATATTTCTGAGGGATGCCCAACGCATCCAAGTCCTCTGAGACGTGAGGAGAATCTTTTAAGATACCGAAAAATATCGTCTGGTACAAATTAATCTGCTTCAATTCCTTCGGTGCGAAAACATAGATGAGCCCCGTCGTCGCGATCATGAAGGCGACCCCACCGGCAATTACCCGTTTCCAAGATTGGTCTGACCGCTTTCTATACAATCGAAGCCCGTACAAAGCGAATACCAATCCAACCGGTGCATTCTGAATTTTGGAAGCCGCCAGTATAAACGCACAAACAAACAACAGTACGAGCCAGGTAATCGAAGGTTGCTGCTGCCTTGCTAGAATGACGGAAATTGCTGTGGATAGCAGTAAAAACAGGAGTGAGACTGATTCTCCGAAAAAAGAATGAAAATAGGCAACATAGCCAATATCGAAAAAGACGAGCAGTACACACAGTGCTGCAGTTATCTGCAGCCAGCGCTTGCCAGCGCATGCGTAACGAATAATGACGAATAATGTACTTAGCAGCAGCAACGAATATACGATGCCCATTGCCTGCATCGGAAAATAAGATGAATTCAGCACTCTCCCAAGCAGACCTGCAATGAAGACAAACAGCACTTGCGAGGAGGCATAATTGATCGCAAATGGACCATACTCATATTTGGAATGGCTATATCCGAAATATTTGTCATCATAAGTAAATGTATCGGGCAGAGGCGATATTCCCCCACTGCGTACAATCCGGTCAAAGTCCCCGTTATCCGCGACTCCGATATATGGCGATGTAAACAGGATGCTGATTAAAATGATAGCTCCAATGAATACGGATCCCCAAGCTACCCAATCTTTTCGTCTCATGCAAAAATCACTCTCCTCATAAGAAAAACGGCACTTCCCCAAAGAGGAAGTGCATCATCCCATTATTGGCGTTCTGCTCTACGGTAATTGTCATAGTCTTCTCTGAGGTGTTCATCATTCGCTTGCCTCGAACGGGCAGTATTGTCTGATACAGATGATGATGCAGCGAAGGTAATTAGACGATGAAGAACGAACGAAGTCACTGTATATGCTCCCGCTTCACCTAGCACAATCAGCGATTGCTGCCATGACAGCGGCAATGAGCCAAATAATGACGTAACCAACGCTGAAAATGCAGGATGGAGCAGCACGTATGCTGCTGCATAGCACAAAAGGGAAATCACAAGGAAGCGTATGAAGCTGCGCAACTGCGCCCCCTCATACTGAAACGTAAAGCGCCGATTCAGGATGTAACTGCACAGCACCCCAATGGTATTCCCGACAAATGTCGCTTCGAAGTGAGCCCATCCTGCTAGATGCATCAATGCGTAGATTAATCCCAAACCGATGCACGTATTGATCACGCCTACAATGGCGTAACGGCTGAACAGTCCAAGCCAGCCTGCTTGCTTCTGGCTCAATGGGACCACCCCTGTGCATCTGATTTGGCACCTGGCCAAGACGGCTTGACTTCGTCTTTCGACACGTTTTTGTCCGACAATACAGTCTCCACAATATATGGCGGTCTGCGTTTTACTTCATTATATATCTTCCCAATATATTCACCGATAACGCCCAACGCCAGCAATTGAATGCTGCCGATGAACCAGACCGAGAACATCAACGAAGCCCAGCCAGATACGGTATGACCCGTCAGTTTCGATACAAGTGTGTATCCTCCTGCAGCAATACTCGCTCCTAAGCTGATGAAACCGAGTGTCGTAACTAGCCGCATCGGCTTAATGCTGAACGACGTAATGCCATCCCAGGCAAATGACAGCATCTTGCGAAGCGGGTATTTGGATTCGCCGGCAACGCGCTCCATGCGGTCATAGGACACCGTGGTGGAACGAAATCCAATCAAGGGAACTATCCCCCGCAAGAACAAGTTCACTTCCTGGAATTCACCTAAATGCTCAACCGCACGTCGGCTCATCAATCGATAGTCCGCATGGTTATAGACCAAAGGAATCCCCATCTTACGCATCAGCTTATAGAAAGATTCAGCACTCCAGCGCTTGAACCAGGTGTCTGTCGCTCGGCTGTTGCGAACGCCATACACCACTTCATAGCCTTCATGGAACTTGAGAACAAACTCTCGAATCGCCCCTGTATCATCTTGAAGATCAGCATCAAGCGACACGATGCAGTCTGCATGCTCCTTTGCATACATCAACCCAGCAAGCAGCGCCTTTTGATGACCTGCATTGCGAGCAAGCTTCAATCCGCAGATGGCAGGATGAGCGGCGCGAGCCTTCTCGATCTGCTGCCACGTGCCGTCGCGGCTTCCGTCATCAACAAGCACAATTCGACTATCGGCGGATACCAGCTTGTCCCGTTCAAGTCCTTCAAGCAGCTCTACCAGCACCGGTGTCGTAATCGGCAAGGCCTCCTCCTCGTTATAGCAAGGAATGACCATATAAAGAATTGGTAATGTCATCAAAATGCTCCTTTAATAATGAAAATGCGACATGTTTCCACAACACAGATGATTTCCATTATATCCTATTACATGCAAATATGCATAACCAAAAATAACAATTCGGCTCATCTATTATACCGAAAGACAAAAACGCCTGCTGTTCACTCATGGCGAATAACAAGCGTAAATGGATGGAAATCATGAAAAAGAAGTCACTATACCTCAATATAAAGCTGTAAAATCAGCTTTTTCTGTCTATTGCTTCAAAAACCGCTTCGTGAAATTGTTGGCGAAGCTCTACTACACTCTTCTCTCGGCCAAAGTGTACACGGTTTGTCAACAAGACAATGCTTGTATCCCATTCGGGATCAATCCATATACTTGTACCTGTGAAACCCGTATGACCAAAGCCGCGTAACGACCAGCCCTTCCCTGCAAAATCAGCAATATCGCCGCGCAGCACCCAGCCAAGCCCCCGCTTCGCACCCGGAATGGCAGTTGTCTGACAGCCAAGTGCATCTTGCATGATGCTGTCTGACAGCAATTGTGCCCCGTATCTATGCTCCGCTCTTCTTAGCCAGAGACTCGCATAGCGTGCAAGGTCACGCGCTGTGGTGAATAACCCCGCATTTCCCGCGATTCCGCCTAATGCAGCCGCGTTCTCATCGTGAACCCGTCCCCAGCAATACGCCCCCAGCCTCGCATCATATTCGGTTGCTGCAATCCGCAACCGCTTCTCTTGCGGCGGATTATAGCAGCTATCTGTCATGCCGAGCGGCTTTAACAGCATTTGTTCCACTGAATGAGCGAGCGACTGGCCGCATACATGCTCAATGATTCGCCCAAGGACAATATAACCGAGACAGCTGTATTGACACCCTTCACCCGGTCGATACTCCAATTTCATTCGATTAAGTGCTTGCGCGATTTTATCTTGTGACCATCCCTGTGAATACAAGTCTCGATGTGCAGGGAGTCCTGACGTGTGCGCAAGCAAATGGCGAATTGTAATCATTTCCTTTCCATAGTCATGGAATTCAGGGATATATGAGGCTACAAGATCATCCAACCTAAGATTCCCAGCTTCTACCAGCATCAGTGTTAGCGGAAGCGTAGCTACGACCTTCGTCAAGGATGCGCAATCATATAAAGTATCGATCGTAACGGGGAGCATATCGGTATCTGTCACAATTGCATTTCCACTGGCATACTCGAACGAACGGCCACCACACCGAATATGCACTACTGCTCCAGGAATAAGTTCGTTCGTAATCGCATTATCAATAAGAGCGAACGCGTTATGCAATCGTATACTGTCCATCTCGACATGCTTCTCCAACATCGTCCAATTCCCTCCACATTACAGTGATGAATCAAAGATCATAGAGTGCAAACGAAAAGCATGTATCTAGAAATAAGCCTCCGCTTCCATTTGAGTGTTGACACAGCTGTCATGATTGCATTTTACGGCATGGCCAGCTTGCCCATAACCGTCGGCCGTGCGGCTCCCGTAACACGAGGCAAATTATTCGGCAGCCCATGTATAAAATCATTTGCTAACAAAGCAAATGCGATTGCTTCTTTCGCATCTCCAGGCAAGCCCATTTCATCGGATGCCACAACCATCTGCTCTGGCAGCTCCTCTGCCAGCCACCGCATCAGCGTAGCATTTCGCGCTCCCCCTCCGCTTACAATGACATCGCGGACGGAATGATGAGGGAATACGAACTGTCGATATGCATCTGCGATCGTGCGTACTGTCAAAGCGGTGAACGTAGCTACAATGTCCTCTGCTTCTAGCCCACGCGCTCTCCCTTTTTCCAGCCATTCCAGAGCATAGTCCTCGCCGAACATTTCACGTCCAGTCGTCTTCACAGGAGGTTGATCATAGTAAGGATGAGTAAGCAGTTCATCCAGCAGTTCATGGTTCAATTGGCCGCGTGATGCCCATTCTCCATTGCGATCATAGGTCAGAGCACCGCCGGACAATTGATAAATCGCTTGATCTATTAACATATTGCCTGGGCCTGTATCAAAAGCAGACACCGAGTCCCGATCTCCACCAGCCGGAAGAATCGTACAATTGCCTATGCCGCCAATGTTCTGTGCAATTCTGCCCACCTTCGAATCCCGCAGCAATAAATAGTCCGCGTAAGGAGTTAATGGTGCTCCTTGTCCGCCAATCGCCATATCCGCCGGTCGATAATCTCCGATGACGGGAATTCCCGTATGCTTGGCAATGACCGATATATCCCCAATTTGCAAAGTAGAAGGAACTGCACAGCGATCTGCCAAATCCACCACAGGCTGGTGCCATATCGTCTGGCCATGGGAGCTGATAAAATCGATATCCTCCATAGCAACTCCAGCACTGCTTGCCGCCTCCTGTGCCGCCAATGCGAACACTTCTCCCATATATGCATTCATGATGCATATTCCTTCTGTGCTCGTTCCTCCTCTTGTACACAGTTTCTTCAGCCGCTCTCGAAGTTCATCGTCATATTCCTTGCAATGGAAAGCAAGCATATTCGCCTTAGACGATAGGCCAGCTCCCTCAATATGAACGATTGCCGCATCTACTCCATCTAGCGATGTACCTGACATTAGGCCGATGATAATATGCTCCGATTTCACAGCTAATGATCGTGTGCGCAATATGTTTCCTCCTTAGAACCTTTGTGATATCTATCTTTCATGCCTTTCATGTAAACGCATTCAAATACAGCAAGGATGCAGGTATCTTTCTTACGACAGTATGTCCTTCTCACATTCTATTTTTTATTATACCCTTCTGAAATATTATTTCAATTTATGATATAATTAAATAATTATTATTTTCTATTTGATAGCTTAAAAGGAAAATGGAAGCTTATTTTAAAGAATGATGGCAGCACGACTTTTACTTCCTTTCATTTTCAAATTACGCGAACTGGCCCTCGTAACAAAATTGACACATTGTATTTCTTTATCTGACAGATTATAATCTATCCAAATCAATCCAGAGATTTCATTCCACTAAGGAGCTGATTGTATGAACTTCCCTTCTCTTCAGGACATTGAGTCCCTTGAGAGAGACGAACAAATTGAAACCATTAAGAAGCTTCGTCTTACAAATCGTATTCATGAGATGGCAGAGGGCTTCGGGTTCAAAAGCTCTTCGATGTATTACAATTGGTTGAAAAAACTGCAAATCTATGAGGACCTGTGCGGGAAAAAGAGTGTCTTTAATCCAGTTGTGCCGCGTCCATCCAGTGACATGATGCATGCAGGCTCAAGTTATGCACTTCGAGATGAAATGGGCAGCTTTCCACAGTCATCTCAACAAATCGTTCTATCCCAGGACGAGATGAAATTCAAATATGAATTAACTGCTTCAGGATCACAGACTGCTGCCTTGCTTCGTAAAATTGCGGCCTATATTGAAGATGAAGAAAGCGATTTCAAAATCTCGCTATGTATTGAAAAATAATGAGCTGTAATCCAAACCAAAAGGGCTGCACAAATTTGATTTGTGCAGCCCTTTGCCATTCAAGCCAAATATGATGGTTCTACGACAGCCCCAACTGCTCGAAGGAACGATGCATATCCTCAATGAGCAAATTTGGATCCTCAAGCCCAGCATACAGCCGTACAAGCACAAGACTTTCGTTCTTTGAACCCGCTTGGGGACGAACGACCTGTACTAGGCTTTCATAACCACCCCAGCTTACGCCGATACGGAACATTTGCAGTCGATCCGCCCAATCCAGCACCTGCTCAAGCGGCAGATCCGTTTCGAATGAGAACAAGCTGCCATACCCGCTCATTTGCTGCTTTGCCAGTTCATGCTGCGGATAAGAAGCAAGTCCCGGATGATTGACTCGAGTAATATATGGATGCTCGTCCAAATAAGCAGCAATGGCCAGACCATTCTGCTGCAGTCGTTCCATACGCAGCGGAAGTGTCCGCAGCCCGCGCATGGCCATACATGCCGTTTGCGGCGTCATAATTCCCCCATACAATAGGAATTCTTGACGGCCGATTTCTTTTAGTCGCTCTTGTGAGCCGATAATCGCTCCTGCCATAATGTCGCTGTGTCCACCTACATATTTGGTTAAGGAGTGGACAACCAGGTCGATACCCAAAGCAAGCGGATTTTGAAATATCGGAGTTGCCCATGTATTATCAATAATCGTTGTGGCTCCAATCCGCTTGGCCAGTTCAGCGCAGGCGCGCAGATCCTGCAATCTGATCGTCATGCTTGTCGGGCTTTCCAGGTACAACAGCGATGTATTTGGCCGAACCGCAGCTTCTATACACTCTATTGATTGCCCATCTACGAATGTCGTCTCGATCCCGAAGCGATGCAGGTAATTCCCAAGCATCTCACGAGTTGGCCCGTATACATGCTCCACACATATGACGTGATCGCCGCTCTTAACGGCCGACATGATTGCTGCGGAAATAGCCGCCATTCCAGAAGCAAAGCAGCGAGCGGCCTCTCCGCCTTCCAGCATAGCCAACCGCCGCTCCAATTCATTCACGCTAGGATTGTTGCCTCGCGAATACAGATGGTGCTCAAGTGGGGAATCCAACGCCTCATAGAATTCCTTATGACAAGAAAATGTAAACAAACTATTCTGATACATGGGCATCGTAACTGCGCCAAAATGCCGTTCGTCGTGGCAATCATGCACGACTAATGTTTGCTTGTCCCACTTCTTGTCTGAAGCCGGGCTTTGTTTCTCGGTTGACATAATCCTATCGTTCCTTTCACAGCAGTAATCACTTCATTTATCATACACGAACTGTGGCCTGCAACCTCCATCTATCCTATGCCGGTGTATAATCGTTGAGGTTTATCTCATGCTCTATTTCCGCCTTTAATCCCTTGGATTTGTAAATACAGCCGCTCGTCTGCGATAGATCTGATAGCCTTTGCGCAGCAGCTCTAGCAGCCACTCTGGAACTGGAACTCCCCACTTCAGACCAAGCGGCTTATACAGTAGCTTGTAGGCACGCTTGAAATCTTTCCACATTCGATCCGGCTGCGGGATAAGAAAGTCAGACACGTCCACAACATAGCCTCTGCTGCCATCGTACATGACATTTTTCCCATGAATGTCCCTTGGTGTCAACCCCCTCATGGATGCATACATCAGCGCCTCATCAATATCGTCTAATACAGACTGCGGTATTGAAATTCCTTGCCGAAAGCAATGATACAGCGTCACCCCAGGAAGACGTTTCATTACCAAATAGCCTCTGCCCACGCAGTAGCATTCAGAATAGGCAGGGTGCTTGCCAAGCCGCCGATATACTTCAGCTTCGTCCTCCAGCCCTTTTCGACCTGTCGCATATACTTTTACGGCTAGATTGGCATATTGCTTGTGGCTAAATACGACAGCATAATTTCCTGCACCAATCACATCCCAGCCGGCCGGGATGTTGGACACTTGAACGGGATTATCTCCATTCAAGCTCCGAATATCTGCTTCAGGCAGCAGGACAAGTTCAATCTGCTCACACAGCGATTGAAGCTGTTCTGGATTCGGCTTCAATAGACATTTCTCCTAACCCTCGTTACAACATGTATAACCGATTCGTAGCGTTCACTACTCCCTTAATATACCATAATCATCCCATATCAGCTGCAATCATCGCCTGCTCATTTATAAAAAAAGAACACCTCTCCCTCTCGGAGAAGTGCTCTTATCATTCATCATTTTATTTACTTCGCAATACATTCATAGCGTTTCGAAGTATGGTCTTCATTCAATTCGCGCACGATACCGTTCTTCACAAAATATTTTAAGCTGCAATACACCGTAGAGAGCGAAATACGTCTTGTATTGGCACGCATCCCGATATAAATTTCAATCGCGGTAGCGGGGGATTCCGCTTGGTTCACGAACGATAAGACCGCTTCTCTCTGCTGTGTCAAATGTACGGATTCTCGCTTATTGTCAGGTTGTACGAATGAGTTCATCGAATGGCGATTCATATGGGTCCCTTCCCTTCTTATCGTTGTTTTTGTAATGTGAAATGCTTGTTATTGGTTCATATGCTGCATATGTGCACTTACATCAATTCCTAAACCTGCTGCAACCCGAGCACCATAGCCTGCGTCTGCCCGGAAGAAGTTGCACAATGCGCGCATTTGAACCTCCGGTCTCACCTGCTTTAGATCACTGACCAAATTCGCAATCAATCGTGTTTGCTCCTCTGGCGTCAGGCTGCGGTACTTATCGCCTGCTTGCCCGAAATCATTTGTCTTGCTAATCGTCCGTCTCATCGTCGTACCGTCAAGCAGCATTTCACTTTCTGCGTATTGTGCCCCAGCTTCAACATATGCACCTGGATGGCTGTTCGGTTCATAGTGAATCGGCGACGGATCCTGATTCACATTCATTGCACCGTCGCGCTGGTGATTGCGAACCTGAGCAAATGGACAGTTCACCGGAATTTGCAAGTAATTCGCGCCCAGACGATAGCGCTGTGTATCCGGATAGGAGAACAAGCGTCCTTGCAGCAGCTTATCTTCGGATGGCTCGATGCCCGGCACCAATACACTAGGAGAAAATGCAGACTGCTCAACGCTGGCGAAGAAGTTCGCCGGATTCTCATTCAAGGTCATTCGACCTATCTTTATCATCGGCACAAGTTCTTCTGGCCATACCTTCGTAGGATCAAGCGGATCGAAATCAAAATCATCGCTTTGTGCTGGATCGATCATTTGTACATGTAAATCCCACTCAGGAAATTCGCCTGCCTCAATCGATTCATACAAATCACGGGTAGCATGGTTGAAGTCCTTCGCTTGAATTTGCTCGGCCTCTTCTGCAGTCAAGCTGCGCACGCCTTGAAGCGACTTCCATGTATATTTTACATAGATAAATTTGCCATCGGCGTTCACCCATTTGAAGGCGTGCACGCTGAATCCGTCCATTTCACGATAATTCGCTGGGATACCCAAATCGGAGAACAGCCATGTCAACATGTTCGTTGATTCAGGTGACAGCGACATGAAATCCCAATAATGATCTGGAGTTTGGATATTGGTGTGCGGCGCTGGCTTCAAAGCGTGCACCATATCCGGGAACTTAAACGCATCGCGGATAAAGAATATAGGGAGGTTGTTGCCTACCAGGTCATAATTGCCTTCTGTCGTATAGAACTTTACGGCAAATCCTCGCGGGTCGCGAAGCGTCTCAGGAGACGTTCCTCCGTGAATAACTGTGGAGAAGCGTACGAATACCTTCGTTTCCACCGAAGGATCCTGCAAAAAGGCTGCCTTCGTATATTTAGCCATACTTTGATAAGGACGAAACACACCAAATGCGCCTGCACCGCGCGCATGTACGACTCGTTCAGGAATACGTTCTCTATCGAAATGCGCCAGCTTTTCAATCAGATGGTAGTCCTCCAGCAGCACTGGACCGTTTTGCCCTGCTGTTTTCGAATTTTGATTATTGGCTACGGGGGCGCCTTGGTTCGTTGTCAGTCTCGTCGGCTTGCTCAATACTATCGCCTCCACAGTATTTATTTTATCTTTTACATGATAATTATTATTATTAAGCGTGTTATTAATTTAGCACACTGCGGAGTTATTATCAATAATAATTATAATTTAATATTTATTTTTAGTTAAAACATCAGACCAATCCTGTATCCATTATGAGTCAACCCATCATAGGGAATTCGAATTATAGGGCTCAGAAATGTAGAGAGGAAAAGCCCCTTATTCCCTGCGCAAATCAACTATCAGATTACAGGAGATAAGGAGCTTCTGGTATTGAGTGATATATGCAGATGGTGTTAGGCTCTTCGTTGATTGGAACGAGAATGATGAATCAGTTCGGCATAGTATCCGTCCTGTGCTAACAGCGATTCATGTGTCCCCTGCTCTGTCACGCGGCCATGCCGCATCACGATAATACGATCCGCATGCTGAATTGTAGATAAGCGATGAGCAATAACGAGCGTTGTCCGTCCCTCGGATACAACTTGCAGTGCTTGTTGAATAAGCTGCTCTGTATGAGAATCCAGGTGCGCCGTCGCCTCATCCAAAATAAGAATGCGAGGCTGAAACACAAGAATGCGCGCGAAGGAGATAAGCTGTCTCTCCCCTGCCGACAAACCACTTCCGCGTTCTGACAGCCTTGTATCATAACCCTTCTTCAAGCGTTTGATAAGACCGTGCGCGCCGACAGCCTTGCATGCCCAGACCACTTCTTCACGAGTTATCGTATTTTGAAATAATCGGACATTATCGAGGATTGAGCCGGAATAGAGAAACGGATCCTGCTGTACAAGTCCTACAATTTGATGCAGTGTATGTTGCGGCAGCTTGCGGATATCGACCCCGTCAATTTCCACGCTTCCCCGCTTGACATCATAAAATCGGGCTAGAAGGTTCACAAGTGAACTCTTGCCTGCCCCCGTAGTACCCACGATGCCTATAAATTCGCCTGGTCTAATATGCAGATCCAGATCGTGCAGCACGTCTCGGTCATCGACATAGGCGAAGCGAATATGGTTGAAGTCAATCTTCCCTTGGACATCAGAGGCTGCCACTTTATGGGTATCTTCCGGTTTTGGATCGGTCACTTCCGGCTGCACGCGGAAAATGCGCCATAAGCGATCCATAGATACGCTCGTCGACTGAAGCGTATTCCACTGCTGAGTAATATGGTTGATCGGCTGGAAAAATTGCCGAATGTAGTTGATAAAAGCATATAAAACACCGAATGCCAAAGAAGTATCCAATACCGCATAACCGCCAAGCCACACGATGAATGCAATGGATACGTTGCCCAATATATCGAAGGAGCGGTTGAACATGATGCTTGTTCGCACCTCGCGCAGGTTTTCACGCAAATACTTTCGATTCTGCTCAGTAAAGCGTTCCGTCTGCTCCTGTTCCTGATGAAATGTCTGAATCAGACTCATGCCTGACAGATTCTCCGCCAAGAAACCTATGAGTCTGGATAGTTCTCCGCGCGCGCGTTGATAGGCAGATCGCAAGGCCTTGCGAAAGGCGACCGCAATCGCAAAAATAATCGGAAATAAAATTAAGCTGTACAACGCAAGCTTCGCGTCAAGCGAGAACATAAAGGCCACAACCAATATAAGCGACAATCCATCCCTTACTGCACTTAGTAACACCTGGGTAAAGAACCGATTAATCGTTTCGGTGTCGCTCGACACGTTCGTCACAAGACTGCCCATCGAATGGCGATCGAAGAACGACATTGATTGCTTCGTAATATGCTCGAACAAGTCTTTCCGAAGCTGTCCGACAATCCCTTGCCCTACCTTCTGCAGCAGATTGGCCTGGATGTACGTAAACAATAAGCTGAGCAGCGCCAGCAGCAAATAACCGCCGCCAAGCATAAACAGCGTCTCCACTCCATGCTTGCCAGCTAGTACATGATCGTCAATTGCTATCTTTACAAGGTAAGGCTGCAGCAGATCCGCACCAATTGCGAAAAAGGTACATAAAAAAATCGCGAGAAACGTAAGGCGGTACGGCTTTGCATACGCAAGCATGGCGCGAAACGATTGCCTGCGATCGTCTGGAGATCTATCTGCAAGGCGTGGGCCGGGATTCTTAGGCTGGATCCGAGGGTTATTCCTACTGTTCTCATTCATTGTCGGCTCAGGCATTTCTCATCCCCTCCTCTTGAATCATATAGAGCGAGGCATAGTAGCCGCCTGTCCGGACAAGCTCTTCGTGCGTTCCGCGTTCCGCAATGCATCCATTTTCAAGCACAACTATTTCATCGGCGTGACGAACAGCACTAATGCGATGCGCAATAATGATATTGGTCTTGCCCTTCCTTACTGCTCGCAAGTTGTTCAATATCGTCGTCTCTGTCACAACATCGACTGCACTTACACTATCGTCCAATATGAGAATGGGGGCATTCTTAATAATCCCCCGCGCTAGGCTTGTGCGCTGGCGCTGGCCCCCGGACAAGGTAAGACCGCGTTCACCAAGCTTCGTACGGAATTGATCCGGGAATCCCATAATATTGTCCCATACATCCGCATGCTTTGCTGCATCCTCAACGGCTTCGTCTGCTGCATTCCGGTCGTAGAAAGCAATATTATCGCGAATCGTGGTACTGAACAGGAATCCATCCTGCGGTACATAGGCAATTTGCGTCCGTAAGCTCTCCAGCGTTCCTTGGCAAATGTCCTTGCCCCCAATCCATATCGTCCCTTCCGGTGGATCGTACACGCGTAGCAGAAGCTTCACCAGTGTCGACTTGCCGCTTCCCGTCTTGCCGACAATCCCCAGCGTCTTCCCGGTCGGAACATGAATACTCACGTCAGATAAGGATGCGCCGGTACCCTCAGGATAAGTAAATGATAAATGTTTGATTTCAATTGCCGCTTTCTCTGCCGAAATAGGCATCGCATCATCCAGTTCGCGGATGTCCGGTTCTTCAGTTAGCAGTCGGTTCAAGCGGTCAAGCGAGGCTCTGGAGCGCAGCATCACATTAATTACGTTGCCGATTTGCTGGAGGGGCGTCATAATCATGCGCAAATATAGGGTCAATGTAACGAAGCTGCCAAGAGACAACTGTCCCTGAATGGACAGAATGCCTCCGTACGTGATCGCAATAACGAGCGAAAGTGCGCCTGCGAACGGAATGAGCGCCTGAAACAAAGAAGTCATACGAACAAGCCCCAATTGATTGTCACGAATTTCATCGACTGTAGCTCCAAAGCGTTCCTCTGCCACATGCTCCACTGCGAACGTCTTCGTCACCTTCATGCCTCCGAATTGCTCTTCTGCAGATTCGGTCATTGCCGCCAGTGATTCCTGCACCGCTCGCGAGCGAGTTCGAATGCGCGGCCCGAAATAGATGACGATCAGCGGTATCGTTAGCAGTGGAAGCACACATACGAATACCAAGTACAACGGAATACCGCTTATGCCCATCATGATGATGACAGACAAGAGCAGGATCGTAGCATTCGTTGTCTGGTTCACACCGTTGGCGATCGTTTCTCGGACTGAGGTCACGTCATTCATGAAGTAGCTTAACAGCTTGCCTACACCATGATTCGAATAATAGTGCTCGCTCAGCTTGGTGAATTGGACGAACAGCTTCTGCCTCGTATTGAATTCGAACTCGCGTCCAAGGCGGTGATTCACGTATTGTCCGATACCGAACAAGAGACCGTAGCCTATTGCCACTCCCAGCAGCCATAAGCTGTAATGAATCACCGCTTCCTTCGTCAGCCCCTTCATCTGCAAATCATCTGTGAACCGCCCTAGCAAGGTCGGGAATAGAGAATAAATGATATTGGCTAATGCCATGCAGCCCACAGCTATCACATACAGCGGCAGATGAGCCCGGACATGACTAAGCAGCAGCGTCTTTCCCTTCATGGATAGCACCACATCCTGTCTCTTATTCTTTTGTTATAGCCGCTGCTTCACCATACAGCATCGGCTGACTCGTTATCAGCCGCATGCGGGTGCAGCGTGTTCATTGCATTTTTTGAAAGTTATTTTGTCACTGCATTTTCTTTATCGCACTGTGTATATCTGTACATAAATAGTAATGGAAATGTCCACCACACACAAACCATATTTTTACATACAGACATACAAGCAGCCATACTTTACTTTACAAAATATTCATCCCTTCCTTCTTAAATATAAGGTGTTCACCCCATCCAAATAGGCCGTACGGTTCAGGAGTAGGTATAGAAGAAATGAAGTCGGCAAAAGTTTTGCGTTAGAGATAATGCGGACAACGTTATTGCACAGGGAAACAGAAAAGCCGCTTGCCTCGATCTGAGGAAGCGGCTTGAAACTGCAAATAACGTCATCTACGTGCGACTTATGAAATTGTTCGGAAACAAGCTACAAGCTAATTATGGGCAGCTAAAATCAATGCCGAGGCATCTGATGCATAAGGCGCCTTTTCAAAATTACTGTAAGCTTCGATATGATCAAATCCGCATTGTTCAAGCATCTGCACTAGCTGATTGTACGTAACCGGGATCAAGGGGATGGAGCTGCTCACCGACTGACCATTAGCCGTCAACGTCGTCGTAAACAGCACCTTATCATCAACAAGCTCGTAGCTTCTTTCAAACATTGCGAATGACCGGGAACGTAAAATTGCTTCCGGCAAGTACGTTATCATAGTTCACAACTTGAATGAGCAGTGTTCCGTGTGCCCGCAAACTCCCGTACGACTGCTGCAGAAATTGATGAATCTCCTTCCTGTCCTGAAGGTGTGCAAGCGTATTGCCCACACAGTATATGCCATCATAGTGATCGGTGAGCTGCTCCAACTCCAGCATAGAGGTTGAGATGGCCGTAAGCCGCCCGCATTGCTTCGCTTTCGCTCGGATGCGAGCACACATCGCCACCTCAGGTTCGGCCGCAGTAACGTTGTAGCCCGCTTCCGCAAGCGCGTAAGCAATATTGCCTGTGCCCGCTCCCATATCAAGCAAGGAGCTTCCTTCTGCATAATAGGATGAAATATATCGCAGCTGCTTTTCATTTGCCGGAAAGAGAACATCATAATACGGAGTTAAAGCGCGATAGAACGTCATGTGAAAGATCTCCTCTGTTAAGCCTTTATTAGCATATAATCGGATTTAACTATATCGTAAAAACTTGATGCAAAATGTGATCTCAATCAAATCATCCAGAGTCTTTCTTTGCTATCATAACCATGCATTGATAATGAATCTCAATTGCAAAGGAGAGCTAAAAATGAGTGAACTTATTAATAATCGCGAGAACTGTACCTTACATCATACAGAACGTCAACAGCTTCTTAAACAAATCATAAAGGATCTTCATAACGGACAATCAGAAGATGCTGTGCGCGAACGATTCAAGCAAGCGATCGGCAATGTTACCGTACAAGAAATATCGCAGTTGGAAGAAGCCTTGATGAGGGAGGATGGCATTCCTGTTCAAGAGGTGCAGCGTCTTTGCTCTGTGCACGCTTCCGTCTTCGAAGGATCGATTGAGGATATCCATCGTTCGGATCGCGCCGAAGATCAACCAGGACATCCCGTTCATACGTTCAAGCTGGAAAATAAAGCGATCGATCAGCTCGTCAATTTCAAAATGAAACTTCATAGCGAACAATATGCCAAAAATGATACAGAGCAGAATCGATACAAGCTCTTAAATGACCTGAACTTGTTGTTAGACGTCGATAAACATTACAGCCGTAAAGAAAATCTGCTATTCCCTTATCTTGAGAAATATGGAATTTTCGGTCCAACAAAGGTAATGTGGGGCGTTAATGATCAGATTCGGGCTTCCATTAAAGAGGCGAAGCGTCAATTAATGGAGCACACACCTAATCAGCAGAAAATCCTGAATCTGCTTCAGATCGTCATACATGAAGTGACTGCCATGATATCGAAGGAAGAGAATATTTTGTTCCCGATGGCATTGAACGCCTTAACGGAAGACGAATGGCTCAAAATCGCGCATGAGAGCGAAACGATCGGCTATTGCTTGGTAGAGCCTGCTGGAACGTGGAGCCCAGCGCGCCATCACATTAAAGACTTCCCCGAACAGAATGATTCGACTGATGAGGAATCACTTGACGGTTACGTTCGCTTTGAGACTGGAATCTTGTCCGTCAAGCAACTGGAAATGATCATGAACCATCTTCCCGTCGATCTTACCTTCATCGATCAAGATGACGTGGTTCGGTTCTTCTCTCATGGCAAGGATCGAATCTTCGCGCGCACGAAAGCCGTAATCGGACGGACGGTTCAGAACTGCCATCCGCCACAGAGCGTCCATGTCGTGAATGAGCTGTTGGCGGACTTTAAGGCAGGCAAGAAAGATGTCGAAGATTTTTGGATACCATTCAAGGATAAGTTTGTATATATACGCTATTTCGCGGTTCGGGATGAATCGGGGCAATATATGGGGACATTGGAATTTACGCAAAATGTAAGCGAGATACGAGCATTAGAGGGACAAAAGCGCATCATGTCCTAGATAACTCTGTTCTCCAACACTGGCTCACCGGTACCGTCTTTCTTACGCGAAATGTACCGTAGGCAGCACAATCAGCCCAACTGCTGCTTGCAAGCCGCTTTCCTTTTCATTCAAGGGAGCGGCTTGAAGCAATAAGCACTGTCTGCAACTAACGCTTAGCAACTTGCATCCGGCACCTTCATGCGTTCCAGTACCGCCCGCTTGCGATACAGCATCTGCGCCGTCTCCGCCATGTCATGAATCATGGAGCGGTTCATGAACGAACCGAACACCATTCCGATGACCGGCACGGATTGGAACAGCTTCTTCCAGCCAAAATTATCAGTAAAGGACACCATCGTTTCCCGCCAGCCCTGTACTTCAGACAGGGAGTCACGAAGCCTATTCGGGTTGTCATAGTCGCCAATGTCCTGCAGCACTGCCTGCTTGCCTACAATGTCCGACATCGTAAGCTGCATGCACTTTACAATAAAGAGCCTCTCTCTTGGATCATCCGGATCAAAGCCGTAGCATATCGCCGTCTCCTGAAGCACTTTCAAAGCAATCCCTAGAACCGCGGGGATATCAACCGCCAACGTAAATATGCCGCCAAATCCGGTCGTCGCTCCTTGCGCAAATGCTACTGTTTTATTGGATTCCTTTACCGAATCCGCAACAGCATTGCTCAGGGCCAGCGGCATCTGCCTCACACCTGACAAATCCAGAGGACTCCCCTGTGCAGTGAAGGCCGCGAACGAGTCAGGCTCTTCTTCTTTCCACTTGTTGCAGAGCTTCTGCAATATGCTTTTTTTCTGGACTAAATAGCTTCCGCCTGTATGGAGATAGCCCCCCAGCTCATCCAGCAATTCAGCCATTTTGTTTTGTATCCCTTTGGGAGTAAAGCGATCCAGCAGCGTGAACGGCAGCCGTCCTACTTTTTCAAAAATGGATAAATCCTTCTGCTCGCGTTCCCATACTTCAATCGCTTGCAGCATCTGTTCAAGTTCAAGTCTCGATTCTCCCATCGTTCTTTATCTCTCCGTCCCCGCATTAGAATAAACAATTATTTCTATACCATACGGAATGACTTCATGTAGGTTGCGTCTCCTTTTCTCCCAAATGCTCTGCAGTTCGCTTAATACAATCGGAAACACAGCAGGGATATAGATGCCAGCGAAAAGTTGGAAGAGATTCATACCGAAGGGTCAGCAATTTTCTTGTCGTTTTGTCCAATCTTCCTCTATACTTGGTGGTAATTAAATAAATTTTTATATTTTCATATATTTATGTTCCTGCAACTTAATCTTTTATCTATCTTCATTGATGTCTTCATGTTCGTTCCATAGAAAGAAGGGATAACTATGCATTGGTATGAACCGTTCCAGTCTGAGATTGAACAAGTCTTTCATGAGGCCGAATGTATCATCGGAGCATTCCCAGCCCCTTTGAATGCGGCAGGATTACGTTATTTGGAGAAGTTCAACCCTGGCAATGATCGAAGCACGGACAATTATATATGTTATTGTCTGCCTTATTGGATGCAGGACATGACTGGACTCACGACAACGCATTGCCGCCGCTTGGCTCTGGCAGGAATATTCGTCATGCTCTATTACTTCATTCAGGATGATGTCATGGACAACGATTGCGGTAATCCAACCGAGCAGCTTGCCTTAGGAAATCTATGCTACATCGAGCTGCTTGACATCTATAGACAGCTATTCCCTCCCCAGTCCCCATTCTGGGACAGCTTCAGGCAGTACACATTAGAATGGGTCCATGGCGTCACAAGCGAGCGTATTCAGGATGTATTCATGACGAATCGCCTTAAGGTCGCTTATAAGGCTGCACCTGTCAAGCTGGCAAGCAGCGGAGCTCTATACTTAACAGACATGGAGGACAGGCTCCCGCAAGTATCCGAGGCCATTAATACTGCGCTTATCTGTTTGCAAATGAATGACGATTGGGCAGATTGGCAGACAGATCTGCAAGATGGAAGCTATAATTGCCTGCTGGCCTGGATTCGTTCTATAAATCAAATTCCGACAAATGAACCACTTACTGAGCAGTTCGTTCGACATGCCATTACCGTATCGGATGTCCTTTATTCCTTTGGTCAAGAAGCGTTGACACTGCAAGCCAAGCTGGATGCCATGCCGGAATCAGCCCCTCATATCATTGAATTCAGCCGCTCATTAGTAGAAAATCTGTTTGAAGAAGCCGACCGGATTCGACAACATCGGGAAGCTCTGATGATGGGCGGATTGTCATATTGGTTGTCGAATTCGGTAACAAAGTAGTAGTTTGCGGAATACGCAGAATGATACATTGGAAGCGCAAGATATCCCATTCTAAAGGAGGGGTACACATGGTTTCTGCGGATCAACTACTTAAAAACCAAATCATTCACAAAGCTTGGGAAGATCCCTCATTTAAGGAACGATTGCTGTCTAATCCGAAAGCAGCTATTAAAGAACTACTGGGCATTTCAATTCCTGACCATGTTGAATTGACGACTCAGGAAGAAACAAAAGATCACTTCATCCTCGTCATTCCTCCAAACCCGGCAGAAATACTTCCTACCGACAATGTTCGGCGTTTTTTCTGGTAATCCATTTTTCCTTCCTCGAAAATGGGCTTCCCTATCATTCTCATGACTTGTGGGATGCCCTTTCTCTCTAATTAATCTATTTTATGCCCCACTATGTAACGATAGAGGCGGCTCCTCAAATGCTGCGGGGAAGCGCACAACTGCTTCCGTCCCCTTCCATTTTTCGCTATAAAAATGAATACTTCCTTTCATAACTTCTATAATTCGGAAGGTAACCATTAGACCTAACCCTGTCCCCTTTGTCTTGTTTGAGAAGTAAGGTTCACCTAATCTAGCAATCTCCTGATTATCCATACCAATGCCAGTGTCCTTGACGCAAATGATAATATTCCCCTCTGCTGCATACCCCTCAATTCGAATCGCTCCTCCATCCTGCAGTGCTTCGATGCTATTCTTGATCAGATTGATAAAGACTTGCTTGAACTTAGAAGAGTTTCCGTAAATAAACAGATCTAGTTCTACGTCCAGATCTATGACTCCACCCTGCATATTTGCAAGCGGAGTCAGTATCCCTTCTATTTGCCTGAGCTCATCCCCAACATCCAGAATCACAACATCCTCCAGCTCCGGCTTCGCGAAAGTTAGAAAATCAGTTATTATTCCTGAAGCCCGATCAAGCTCAGTTAAGGCTAGCTTCACATATTCCTTTTCCTTGTCATCGGAATGATTTCGCAGAAGTTGAAGGAATCCTCGGGTCACTTGGAGCGGATTACGTACTTCATGGGCTACAGAAGCCGCAAGTTCACTGATGATGTGCATCTTTTCGGAGTGCTGCAGCTTACCGTTGTACATTTCTAGCTCTTTGGAATACTCAATTACTTGTTCATGGTTGGCAACAATTCGTCTGCCCATAATCATAATAAAGGCAATAACAAAAGCCACAACGCCCCATTTCCAAATGGTAAGTTCATATTGACCAGATCGAACCAAAAACCAAACTAATTCTCCTAATGTCACTACAGCAAAAACAATAAAGCCAATCGCAAACAATATTGCATCCACATTTTTTCGAACAGCATATACAATCGATAGACCAACTAGCAAACACAACTGCAGGACAATAATAATGGCATACACAGTAACTGTAAGAAAATAAAAGACGCCGTAAAATTGATTGTTCATAGGGGATATGAAAATCACGCCCAAAAGCATAAGGATTCCATATCCTATTTGAAACTTTCGGATTTTAGAGGTTAGAGAATACGGTCCAGGACCGGTAATTTGTTCAAAATAATAGGTTAACGCAGGAAAGAGAAATTGCATGGCTATATCGAATAAGCGAACAGTATACCTTCCATATTCTCCGAAAAAAATATAAATAAATTTTGAATGCGTGATCATAATAATACCCGCACACAATATAACAATATTCAGAGACAACCAGCTCGGTAAGTCAATGTTGCGAAGACATAGGACACAGATGAACATCACGAGGGCGACAAATATCAAGGAGCTTCCTAGTAGGATATCAATAAGCCCTTGGCTCGCATAATCTTGTATAATGTCTTGATAATCGCCAATAATAACTGGTTTTTGAATCCCTATTCGTTCAACTGTTGAAAATGCGTGAATGTAGATGTGCTGCCCGCTTGAAGAGGGTTTTATCGGTACTAAGACCTGAAAAACATCAGATCCATAATCGCGTGCAGAATGGTATAGTCTTCTTCCTTCCTCCGAATATACATCTACACTAAATCCGTATAACATACTTATGTATAATCCGGGTTGCTCCCAATGGACAGAGGGAATTGATATTCGATACCAAGCAGATTGGTTTCCTTGGGGCTTCAACGGAATGTTAGTTTGAATATCAACAGGCTTCCATCCCTCTGCTCTGCTTTTAATGTCCTTCCATGCGCTTTGCCGCTGCTCCCATATTACATCCCATTGGGTAAGCGTGATTTTTGAGGGTTCTGGTTGTGTGGATAATAGAGAAGGGAATGTTATTGCTCCAATAACCAATAGAATGAGGCCAATGAAAATACCTCGCGTGATCCAGTTTCTAAATCCCATTTCACACCTCTGCATGTATTCAAGGATCATTCCATATCCGATAAGGGCAATACTTCAACAAAAATATGTAAAATCCTTCTTATAATCTGGAAATCGAACCAATTCTGATACGCGTCTCCAAAAAATATAATGAAGTACAGGGATCTTGTTGAAAATGCCCGCTCATGCCACTTATGTGTCGATCAATGTGAGGGAGAAGACATAGTGATAGTATATACGAAACAATTGCGAGATGACTGTCGAAAAAAGAATGTCGAATGGATTTTTTCATAATCGTATCCTTTGTTGGGTTCGTTCCTAACAGATGCATTGCAAGCAGGCAGATTTCCTTGTTACGATGAATACATAAATAGATGATATACATCGTACGTAATGTAATCTACAAAGGAGTAACCCTATGACAACTTATATAGAAGAACATTATAACGGCAACGATTTCAGCTATGTGAATTGGAGCGAGTCTGAGCTTCGCAACTGCACGTTTACCTCCTGCCGTTTTCGAGGCGCTCAACTGGCCGGAGCATTGACAACAGGCTGCCAATTTATTGACTGTGACTTCACTGGAGCTATACTTAATGGCTCTATCCATACGCGAAGCGCGTTTACGAATTGCCGATTTACAGGAGTTAATTTATTCGCAGCAAAATTTGAAGAATGTAAAATGGTAGGGACTGATTTCACCAATGTATTATGGGACGGCATTACGATCAACGGAGGAGATTGGTCGTATACAAATTTGCGCCATGCGAATTTTACGAGGCAGGATTTGCGCAGTGTTCGTTTCATGGAGGCGGATCTAACAGAAAGCAAGCTGGAGAAAGCTGACCTGCGGGATGCCGACTTAACCCGCACAAATCTTACCAAAACTAAGCTTACAGGTGCAGATCTGCGAGGGGCTGATTTGAGCGGAGTGAATTTCAAAGCGCTGGATCTTGCTAAAGTCCGAATTGATATGTTCCAAGCCGTTGCATTTGCTAAGGCATATGGAGCCAAGGTAGATTAGTATATAGTAACAGCCGTAATCTGCTAATATAGCAAATTGCGGCTGTCATTCATCATGCTTTTTATTTGAAAATAAGCAGCGCATTGCTAATGCTGCGCCCAGGGTATGTCATATATCTTCCATTGTAATAAAGGCCACTGGATGCCCCGCCATCCAAATTCATAGCCTGATAAGCGCCAGCCTGCTTCATCACTCTAGCAAGCTCTGGAATCGTAGCACTAGATGTAGTCAAGATAATTAGCTTGTAATCCTTCGTTAGACCAACAGCACTGCGTATACTGCTGTGCTTCAATATTTTAGGGTCTTTAAATCCCTCGCCTTTCAGATTGACGGTGATCTTGCCATCTGTAAGAAGACGCGGCCCTACCTGCAGCGCTCCTTGCACATCTCCTTCATTAAATCGCTCCAAGAACGATTCTCCCGGGATCATCTCTACCTGATTCCCCTTCGTAAACACAAGCACACTCCGTTTATCACCAGAGCCATTATGTATCATTCTTCCATTTCTAACTACATAGCCATACGGGACTCTCACCTTATTCTTGGAGTAGGCATCAAAATAGCCCCCATTTATCGCAGCTACGGCATAATTACGCTGTGCCATATGCTTGAGGTTATCGACCGAGCCCTCTCCTCCGTAACCAACTCCTACGCCGAGACGAATACGAGGATGCAGCAGATTTATGGTCAGCATCGAGGCATACACCCGCTTGCTTCCAACCTTGAATGCTCGCTTACTCTTCTCAATCGATGATGCTTGGCTGCTCCGCTGCTTCGAAACGACAGGCAGGCGAACATGACTGTCTCCACTCCAAAAATGGACAACCGATCCGTTCTTGTCCCATTCCATGTTCAGACTCATCGCTTCGCTGACGATTCGTACCGGAACATAAGTCGTCCCCCCTGATCGGAAGGGGGCTGCATCCAGCTCCGTATCAACCCCATTGACATATGCCTGCGTCGTACCTAATGTCATCTCCAGATAATTATCGTCGCTTACCACCTCTATGCGCTTGCTCACAGGCTCCCATGTCACTTGATAATGAAGTTTATCGCTCAAATAGCGTATTGGAACGTAAGTGCGGTACGCCTTCGTATCCATAAGCCCATATGAACTCGCATCTGCATTAGCTTGCCCCTGCGGTATAATAACTGTAAAAGTTAAGGCTAGCCCTAGAACTGCTGTGATTATTTTTTTCAATTTTGGCACTCTCCCCAAGGTGTAAATCCAAATTCAGGAATATAGTATCATATCATCATTTTGATGACGGTGTCTTTTTTCGACAACAATATCAATTTGCCGACGTGATCTGAGGAATCTGACGATTGATGTCGTGGTCAATGAGAAGAGGAGCGCAACGTCAGCGCTCCCCAATATCCGGCACCATCTTATCCAGTAACTAACCTTCTCGATAAATAACTTCCGCATCGAACAGCGTACTGCCATCTGAAGCTTGTCCACGAATAAAGCAGCGGCTATCTTCTGCATGCAGCGTTTCAGCAGTAGATCGATATATATCTACCTGATCCCCGAGAATGATTTCCTTATGGTACGTAATTCGAAAGCGCGACACACCTCGCTCCAATTCCTCTTGCGTCATCGCATCCAAGCATATATCAGCAAATCTGGCATTGTTCAAATGGCCGTTCATATCAATGCTGCTCTGTCTAACGTATAGCGTGTACGACAATTCAAGATGAGTCTCATCCGGTATCACGACTTTCTCCGGCATGTCTCCTACAGAATCCTTATCATTCACCGGAACGTCATAAGGAAACGCTGAGGCTCGCAAGATGCGCCGCTTGTTCAGGTCGACAAGCGCCCATGTGGTGCAGGACTGTGCCACTAACTGCCGCTCTGCATCATACGCAACATAATCACGCAGCCATTGTACACCCTTGGCCCCCTTATGCCATGTATCCAATTGAAGCACATCACCGTACTTCGGCGTGCGCATCAGTTCAAGGTCAACTGTCAGCAACATCCATGCCATACCGCTGCTCACCAACTCATCCATCGATACTTGATGTGCTGCGAGGTGGGAATCCCCTGCCCGCTGCATCCATTCCATCAAGGTCGATAAGCGGCAATCCCGCTTATAATCACAGTTATCGGATGATACTTCATGCTGCTCACTCCAACGCCGAGTGTCCACTTGTACCCCCCACTCCTTCCGAACCAACGGCCGTCTACATCTGACTCGCCTATCGTTTTATTCCTTGTTTATCATAACCGATAATCACTTCGAATGGCGTTATTCATCTGACCAAACCTGTTATTTTTACCGACATTTCATCTCTTCATCAATCTCCGTATAATATGTTAGTATAAACATAATGTATGAATCAAGCTAAAAATCAAGCTGAGCTTGTACGAATTCAGCAAGTAATTCCGCTCTTTACAGAAATTCATGAACAAGATACTTTGAATGAAGTATATCAATTTTAAATAATCATGGATGCAATAAACGGCGAACGAAGCGTTTGTCTTGCATGGGTAAGGAGTAAACACATGATGAAGGAAATGAAAGCTGCCTCAACATGTACCGATGAGGCGGTTGCACAAGATGCGGGCGGACGCGTACTTATTGTGACCTCAGTAGCGCCCGAACGGGATGCTGTATTGCGTGGTCTTCAACAGCATCCGCAATTTGACGTTATCATCGGCGGAGTAGGTGTCGCATCTGCCGCTGCTCGGACGGCACGGGCGCTGACGCTCGCGAATTCATCGCATTATCGGCTCGTCATATGCGCAGGTATCGGCGGAGGATTTCCAGAGCAAGCTGAAATTGGCTCATTAGTCGTCGCAAGCGACATCATTGCTGCCGATCTTGGCGCAGAGACGCCGGAGGGCTTCATCAGTCTGGACGAGCTTGGATTCGGCTCCGCACGCATCCCTGTCGATGCTGAGCTTGTTGCTCGCGCAACGGCAGCACTGCAAGCAGCGAATCTGCCAGCACGCTCCGGCCCTGTGCTAACAGTTGCAACTGTCACAGGCTCGGCAGCAACAGCGGCACACATGGCAGTACGTATTCCCGGTGCTGCCGTTGAAGCGATGGAAGGCTATGGCGTAGCTACCGCAGCACATGAATTTGGCTTGCCGGTGCTGGAGCTTCGTTCCATATCGAACGCCGTCGGCCCGCGCGATCGTGCTGCTTGGCGTATTCAAGAAGCGCTGGAATCACTGGAAGCTGCCAGCGCTGTATTAACGGAGGTGCTGTAAACATGAAGATTGCCTATTCCCCTTGTCCAAATGATACATTTGTATTCCATGCCTGGGCGCATGGTCTTATACCGGGTGCCCCGGAATTAGAAGTCACGTATGCAGATATCGACATCACGAACCATCTCGCTGCTAGCGGCAATGGATTGGATGTACTCAAAATATCGTATGCTGCGCTGCCATGGGTGCTGTCCGAATATGCGCTTCTGCCTTGTGGCGGTGCGCTAGGCCGCGGCTGCGGGCCGCTTGTCCTAACGAAGGAAGGGACTTCGTCCCAAGCCAGCCCATCCAGCTTGTCCGGCCGCCGTGTAGCAGTTCCAAGTGAACGCTCCACAGCCTACTTGTTGTTCCGTCTATGGGCAGCGCAGAACGTGCCTGGCGGTGTTGGGGAAATTGTCGTGATGCCGTTCCATCAGATCATGCCTGCCGTTCGCGATGGCCACATTGATGCCGGACTCGTTATTCATGAAGCTCGGTTCACTTATCCATCCTACGGTCTTACCATGCTCGCCGACCTAGGCAACTGGTGGGAGGCTGATACAGGATTGCCGATTCCGCTCGGCGCCATAATCGCCCGCCGCACACTTGATGTGGATGCACTTGCTGGCTGGGCTCGCGCATCCGTCGAATATGCATGGGCACATCCGGAATCATCGCGTGAATACGTGTTGGCTCATGCACAGGAGATGTCCCCAGAAGTAACAGATGCCCATATTAACCTGTACGTCAATGAATTTACGAGAGATTTAGGAGAAGACGGCTATGCCGCGGTCGAGGCTTTGCTTGGCCGCGCGGCGAAGGAGGGTCTTGTTCCTGCCTTCGATCTTGCAGCACTTCGCTTGTAGTCTGCCGTATGATTCGCGAACGCTAGAGGTGTACCAAAAAATAGAGCGCCCGCGAGGAACGAGGGCGCTCTATTTTTTTCGCAGTCTAGCTATCGTCATAGTGATGCCAGAGCCGACTCTCGAATTGGGTTGCAGCACACAAAATGAGTGATAACTGCTATAGAGAGTCATATGCACTGTCTCTATTGGGATCGCCCATTCTTACTAAGTTGCAGTCCATTCGACATTTCCCAGCATACGCTACAACGAGAAATAAGATGCAAAAGCTGCCGACGTAAGCTTTTCATAGATGGGTCGTGTATAATAGTTTCGTGCTAAAGGAAATAGGCAAATAGAAACGAGATTCTAGGAAAACACTCCGAAGGATTCGCTCTCTTGCTGAAAACAACTACAGGAGTGAAAGTCCAATGGAAACATGGAAGAAAAATTTATGGATTCTATGGTTTGGTACATTCATTGTTTCATCAAGCTTTTCCATGGTTGTCCCGTTCCTGCCGCTCTTTTTGATTCAGATTGGTGTAAAGGATCATATTGAGCTGTGGTCGGGTATCTTATTTAGCAGCGTATTTCTAGCTGGTGCCATCTCCTCTCCGTTCTGGGGGGCAATTGGTGATAAATACGGTCGCAAGCCGATGATCATCCGAGCCGGAATTGTGCTATTTGTGACGTACATCATGCTGGCCTTTGTTACAAATCAGTACCAGCTGCTGGTGATTCGCATCTTGCAAGGTCTACTGACAGGCTTTATCCCGGGATCAATTGCGCTCGTCGGTACGAGTACGCCGGAAAAGAAGGTCGGTTATGCCTTATCGATGATGGCGACCGCCACCGCGACCGGGACCATTATGGGCCCGCTCCTTGGCGGCATCCTATCGAAGCTATTCGACAGCCGACTGACATTCGCATGTGCAGGTGTCTTGTGCTTGATTGCAACACTGCTCGTAATTTTCTGGGTGAAAGAGGAGAACTTCGTTCCTACCAAGGATAGCGGCTCGATCGTCAATACCATTCGGATCGCATCTGTCAATCGTCCATTTATGATTGTACTTCTGCTGTCTCTGTTGACTCAATTCTCGGTCATGACGATTGAACCCGTTCTGCCTCTCTATATTGTAGAGATCGGACATTCGGCGAAGGACGCCTCCCTAGTTGCAGGATTTGTGTTCTCGCTTGTTGGTATTGCAAGTATTCTATTCGCAGCAAGATGGGGGAAGCTTGCCGACCGTATCGGCTTCCAGAAGGTTCTTCTGATCGGCCTGCTTGCGGGTGGTATCGGTACACTCGCTCAAATTCCGTTCCAAAATATATGGTGGTTCTCGATTATTCGCTTTACATATGGCATCTTCTTCTGTGCTGTGTTCCCAGCATTAAATGGACTCGTAGTGCGGACAACAGATAGTGATTTCCGCGGACGCGCTTTTAGTTTGAACCAGACCGCGAATCAATTTGGCGGAATGCTCGGCCCGCTCGTCGGGGGAGCAATTAGCGGTATCTTCTCGATTCATATGGTATTCTGGGTCACCGGTATACTGCTGCTCGCTACGATGGGTCTGGCCTTCTGGACGCAGCGCACCGCTCCCGTACCCGTAAGTGCTTCTGGTATCAACAAAAAGGGATAATGTTATAAAGCACTAATCACTGCAAAATTTTCATAGTAATCATAAGGGGCTATCGTCGCTGCAACATGGGTTGCGAGTGATGAGCCCCTTTTCCATTCCCCAATAGAAGGTTGAGATTCTCCTTACCGAGTTGGTTCTTAATTTCTCCAATAGGTCGATAATATTGTCCGCCTATCGCCTACATACGCTTACTTCATCAGCGTTCACAATGTTCATTTCATATCCGTCCGCAAACATAATTGTGATTTGTCATCTCCATTTCATTAAAAAAGATGCTCCCTCAATTGAAGGGAACATCTTTTTGTTCGTCTTAATCTGGTTCGTTTACACAAGACTACTTACCCGGGTCACTTTTATAAATACGATCCCATTCTGCGGTTAAAATGACGTCTCAGGCCCTCTCCCAATAGATTGAAGGTAAGCACCGTCAGCAGGATCGCGAGCGCTGGGTAAAAGACAAAGGTAAATTTGCTTACATAAATATCTCTGCGTGTCTCTGCCAGCAAAGACACCCAGTTCATGCTCGTATTCAGGAACTTCATAGTGAAGTAATTAACCTCCACCCAGTTATGCGTCAAGAAAATACTCAATACGCCTAATTGTCCAATAAGCAGCATAACCTTGCCTACATCAATACAGAAGTTTATGATGATTTCCGGAACGAGTGACGGCATATAATAATTGCGAACCATGCGCCATCTGCTTAATCCCAGCGACTCCCCTGCCTCCACGAACAGTTCATGCGAGATATGGTTCGCTTGCTGCTGCACGATATATGCTACCCGTCCAACTTCAAGCAGAGCCAAGATCGGAATAACCCACATGATGCGATTGCTCGAGTATTGAATGAAAGGCATACTAAGCAATAAAATAGCCGAGAAAATAACAGGCAAAAACGTAAAGATTTGATTGAAACTTGTCAGTATCCAATGGGCAATCCCCTTCTGCTTATAGGCAAACAGACCTAAAGGCACTGCTATCATATAGCGCAGCAGAGCGATGCAAAATACAATATAAATCGTTTCCTTCGTCCCCACGACAAGCTTGCTCAAGTTGTCGACACCATTCTTATCGGAGCCGAGCCAATTCAAATCCGAAGGTTGGAACGGAGGCAGCATGAGCTTGCCCTGCTCTGACCATCTATGTTTTTCAGGCGACAGCGACTTGTCTATGAACGGCAATTCCGGACCGAGGAACATGACAAAGAGGATGACGGCCAGCATCGCCCCACCGATCCATAGGGTATAGTTTTTCAATGAGGACACTCCTTTATCTCGATCTCGGTGTAACGGAACGCTTCGCAATGAAGGAAATCCACTGGACGAGCACAATCATAATCATGAAGCAGCAGGCGATTCCAATGATAACGCCCGGCTCATAATTCTCACCAGATCCAAAGCTTGTATCATAATCAATCGCTTGGAACAAACGGTAGGCTGCACCCGGATAACTCATTAAATATTCGACCATTAGTAAATTAGACAGCAAGTATCCGAACAAGGAAGGCAAGTGGGACAATATCGTCCCCAAGCTGTTGCGGCCCACATGCTTGTACAAAATCATTCGCTCCGCCACGCCCTTCGCTTTCGCGACCTGAATATACATCTGGCCTTCTTGTCCTGCAATGGCGGCACTCGTAATTCTAGCAATATACATAGCCGGATATATGGAAACAAGTACAGATGGAATAAGAAAAGCATACCACTCTTTTTGCTCAAAAAAATGAATAAACGGCATATACCGAATTACAAACCATTGAATAAGCAGTACAACCATAAAGTCAGGCACGGACTGAAACAGCCACGTCGTTCCGTTCCCAATCGCATTCCATTTTGATTTGGATAGCTTATAGTCTGCAAGCCCCTTCATGACACCAAGTATCGAGCTTAGTAAAAAGCCGATCACGATAATCGTCAAGCTTTTCCCGATCGCTGTCTGTACTACAGCACCTATGGGCTCCACATAACGCGTTACTCCTAAGGTATGATCTACAAAGACACCGTGCAGGAAGCCTGTAATGTTGTCGGCATACTGCGACCAACTGAAATGATAGCTTGCCGACATCTTATAACCTTGCAGGCCAATATCGAGCTTGCGTGGAAATAACACGATAAGCACAACTACAAGTAATGCAAAAATGCTTAGGCATAGTGATTTCAACATATGCAGTACTAGATTCATAATTTCCTCCTGCGCACCCTCTCCAGATCCTTATGATAGTGATACCATATCATTCCTGCATTGTGAAGACTATGAAATACTGATTTGGATATTTAATCCATAAGGTGGATAGTTATTCGTCCCCCTACGCAAAAAAGCCGTCCATTCCCAATCCAAATTGAAAATGCACAGCCGTCGCGATTTTCTTTTTCTATGCTCCCGGATTACCGAATCTACGAATCTGCATCGCCCTTCTGACATACATATACAAAGGCTGGGGGGACATTCAAGAGTACAAAGTGGATGTTTTGAATATCGAAATAACGGGATAACTGCGGCTTCATCTGCTGGGAATATTGAAAGGCGATGAATAATCCCCCTGGCTTAAGTGAAGCATGAATTTGCCCAATGAGGTGTTCTCTTAGCTGCTGTGGGAAGTTGTAGAAGGGAAGGCCACTCAGCACGCAATCCAGCTGCTTTATGTTTTCTCGATCCAATACTTTGTCAAGCTCGCCAGCATCGGGATAACAAGCGTAGTCTGGAAAACTGTTCGTCAATCGGGCAAGCAGTATTGGATCTTTTTCAAATAAAAGAACTTTTGCCGCATCCGGCTTCACCGCATCAATGAATGTGGTAATTGCTCCTGTGCCCGCACCTAATTCAGCTACATGTTGTATCTCTTGCCATGCTACAGAGCCCAACATGCGCTGTGCAAGGAACTTAGAGCTAGGTATAATGCTCCCAATCTGTCGAGGTGATCGAATGAATGTTTTCAAAAATAAAAACTTTTCCTGAATGGTGTTCGTACTCATATGACTTCTCCCCTTCGTACTTCTTCCTGGATGTTCTTATCATATCCAACATGTCTTGGGATCATAGGGGAATTGTTCTGAAGAAGTAATAAATGAGTTCGTAAAGATTTCTGAATGGAATGGACAACTTCCATATCTATGCTTAATAGTAACACGGTAATTCTAAAAAACGTATAGAGGATATAAAAAAATCGCCCGCATCGAGTTGATCCGGGCAATCAGTAAGTTAGAAATGTATTCTGTTCCTGAAGCTTCCTAGCGTATCATCATATAGATTGCGTATGTCTGCATTTCGGATAGGTTGAGCATCCCCAAAATGCTTGTCCTTGCTTACTTTTTCTTCTCACCATTGGGGAGCCGCAAGTACAAGTCTTTGACGCAGTTGCTGCACTTTCCTTACTACCTTTCTTCCACTCTGCTTTTGCAGTTTCTATTTCCTGACGGCTTTTCTTCGAAGTTCTTTTGCCGGGATTCCACTTCCCCCATGAACGAAGCTTTTGTTCAATTAGTGCACCATGCCAATAATCTACTTTGAATTGCTCAGCTTCTTTCTTAGCTGGCCCAGTCAAATCTGAAGTCGTAACCAATAAGGACAGAATACAATCATGATTTCGCTTAGCTCCAACGAGTTCACGAACTGTCTGCACAGGAACCTTATGGTGACTTGCATAGCATTTCGCTTGAACAGCAGTCTTCTCTCCTCGTCGATCCGTAATCACAAGGTCCACGCCTCCGTCGCTTCCGCCGACCCCGACCTCTGTGACCCCATAGCCTTGATCTCGGAAATAAAGGGCCAACAGACGCTCAAACTCAACCCCAGTCAAATCCTCTAACTTACTTGATAAAATTGCTTCATCTTCTCGACAACGTGTTGAGGCTCTATTTATAGTCCCTCTCTTTGTCCGATTTTGGGACGCTCTCCCGTTCTTCTTCGGTGACTTCTTACCTTGAAGCGCAGCCATGATCGAGATCCCAAGCAAAATTGCGATTACAACAACCGCGATCAACATCCATTCATTGTTTCCCATGATAAATCTCTCTCCTGTTGTTCGTATATCAACATTTTACAACTTGGAAACATTTTGATAAACCCTTGAAATGTCTGCCTCCTACAGTTCCCCTCAATCAAGCAGCGAATAAAAAAATAAGCAATCCTTAAACAAGCAGCCAAAGCCAAAGAAGCCCTTATCCACCTTGTACGGTTGGTAAGGGCTTTACTTCTTGCAATATTTGTAATGCTCGAACCAAAAAGAACTTTCCTCTCCTCGATCCTCTATTCGTTTCGATCGCCAATCCATCGTCCTATGTGCCGAAGCGTTTGCGATATCCGCATTTGCGGCACAGCTCTTCCACAGCTTCTCTGCGAGAGAATCCATAGAACAGGTTGTTGGCTCGCTCACTTTCGACGATCTCTGAGAACGAGTCCTGATTCACGTTACCGAGGTTAATGACACCTTCCCCATCCAGGCAGCAAGGCACGACTGTACCATCGACCAATATCGCAGCTTGTGTGCGAAGCGCATGACAGAAGCCTTTGCCTTCATCTTCAGGAGCATTCAAGCTCGGCCATTCAAATTCATGGTCTTGATTCAAATAGACACGATCCGCAATTTTGACACCGCTGCCCGGAACGATCTTCTCTTCAATTCGGAAGTCCAAATTGAATTCTTTTTCGATAATTTCAAGCGTCTCGCGGTTGCGATTCCGCTCCATGTTTGTTTTATTATCTTGGGTCAAATTCCACAGCCGGAACGAGAAAATGACCTTATGCTCTTCAGCCTCACGCACGAACTCCAAAATATCGGCAAGATATTTGTCACGGTTCTCCGAGCCAATATGGCCATCGAAGCTGTGGAGCGAGAAGTTCATCTGGCGCAGCGCTGGCTTGCCAAGCAGCTTATGCTTGTTCTTGCGTATGAGCGTCCCGTTTGTCGTAATATTGACCTTAAATCCCTTCTCATGGGCTGCGTCCAATATTTCATCAATCTTCGGATGGAGCAGGGGCTCCCCTTTGACATGCAAATAAATGTGCTTCGTATGCGGCTTAATCTCATCTAGAATATGATGGAATGCATCCAGCTTCATGAAGTTCGCCTTGCGCTCCGTCGGCGGGCAGAATGTACAAGCCAGGTTGCATACGCTGGTCAGCTCTATATATACTTTTTTAAACATTTTCAAGATTGTTCCCCATTCTATTGTAGTAGTTCCGAACTTTCCTCATCCTCTACTATGCACGAAAACGCCCCTGCATTCAACTTATTCCAAGCGGAACATTCAGGCACTAACACGAAAGAGCATAATGCAGTCTACTGGAAATCCACACGACTGGAAAATCAGAGGGGATACCGTCATTAGATTCGAACATCACATTCTTTTCCTTTTCCTTTTCCTTTTCCTGTACAGAAAAAAAGACCCTTATCAGGAAGGGTCTCTCTGGATACCATTTCGCTTATAAACGTGAAAAACAGTCTCGTGCAAGAACAAGTTACGCATATACTTGCGTGCGATCATCAGAAAGTTCTTCAATCGTTATGTAATCAAAATGCGCCTCATATCCTTCGCCCTGCGGACTGCAGGCATAGATGCCCACTTGAATTGGTTTGGACTCCTGCTCGAACAAATGTGTCATGCGGAGCTGCTTCCAGGCAGAACCGTCAAGCGAGTAATCGACATAAAAATCATTGCTGATTCGTGAAATACGGAAATAAAGCGGAGCCTCGCCGTTATCGACTTCTTGGGTCGACCAATCCGAATAGCCGTGGTTAGTCACAACCGCGCCGAGCTTGTTGCTGGCATCCGGGATATACTCTACAGATGTTTTGAGCCAAGTGTCTGGCGAATAGCGAACCATTAATCCTGCCTGGTCATAACGGTGTACAGGATACGAGCAGACCTTCGTCGTCAATCTGAAGTTCCCTTCCAGCTCCCTATATAGAAAATGTCCATTATCGACCTGAAAGCCATAATGCGTCTTTTGCCAGTAGTCGGTTTCTTTGGCAGTACGAACAATGAGTCTTGCTGTTTCTTTATTGATTTCCCAATCCCGGGGCGGCGAGTACCACTTCAAACTGTTGTCCAATTGCCCATTGCTGAAATCTTCATTCAGCCGAATTGAATTGCTCATCTGAATTGCCTCCATGTCGTAGTCTCTCTTCATCATAGGAGGAATCAGCCGTATTGTACAGAGCAAAGCCCAAGGTTAAGGGAAACCATAATTTATGAAGTGACCTGTGGAGTATCCTGCTCCAAAATAATGTCATTCAATACAAGACGAACAGGTGCGCTGATCGTATCTCCTACCGGACAGGTGCGCTCAATGAACTGCACGAATTGTTCGACTTGCTCATAGGAAGCACTGGTCTTGACATGAATGTTGTAGCGAATTTCGGAGTAGCCTCGGCGGACGTCCGACTTGTTCATAAAGCCGTCCGTATCCAAATCCCCCTCGAGCTCAACAAAAAATTGCTCCAAATCAATATTGAACTTGCGGGCGTATGCTCTCGCCACAATGGACTGGCAAGCGCCTAATGCACACAGCACTACTTCTACCGGGTTCATTGCCGTGTCCGTACCGCCTAAAGATTTGGGCTCATCAATCGTTATCTCGAAATTTCTCGATCTGGCCTTTACAACCATACCCTTTTGCAAATGTGCAGTAGCAGTAAATGTCTCAAGTGGCATTCACACGACCTCGCCTTCCTAATTTTAACCAATATTATATCACGGTTATAAAATATGAATAGTATAATTTTGCATAACGCGATGAAAGGAAGAAAAGGAGACTGCAGCATTCTGCAATCTCCCCCCTGTTGATCGAGCTGTAAACCGGCAGCCCTTATTTCAACGACCACACCTGTGTAACCCAATCTGCATAAAAGTCAGGCTCATGAGATACCAGCAGCACTGAACCGTTGTAGCTGCGAAGCGCCTCAATGAGCGCCTCCTTCGCCCGCACATCCAAGTGATTCGTAGGTTCATCCAGTACGAGTACGTTGCTATCTGTCAGCATCAATTCACATAACCGCACCTTAGCCTGTTCCCCACCGCTTAACGAACTGAGCGGCTGCCGAATATGCTCCTCCGTTAGTCCAGTCATCGCAAGCAGCTTGCGAATTTGCTGCTGCGTCAGATCAGTACGGAACGCACATAGTTGATCGAGGGCTGTATCATCGGATACGAACACTTCTTGAGCAAAATAGGCAACCTTTACTCGTTCCCCTTGGTGCACGGTACCGTGTAATGGTGATAATTCTCCAAGCAAGGTTTTGAGCAAAGTCGTCTTGCCGACGCCATTATGACCGATAATCGCGATCTTCTCCCCTCGCTTCATGGACAGATTCAAAGGCCTGCACAACGGCTTGGCATAACCAACCTGCAATCGCTCTGCCTTGATAATTGTCCCCTCTGGCTCCATATTAACTTGGAATTCAAATCGCGGCTTCAAGCCTGATATCGGGCGGTCAATCCGTTCCATACGCTCCAGCATCTTCTCCCGGCTCTTAGCCTGCTTCGCCTTGCGAATCTTATTTTTCTGGACAAAATCTTCGAGTCTGGCAATTTCCTTCTGTTGTCTACTGTACGCTTCGTGCTGCTGGAGTTTATTAAGCTCGTATACGCTGCGGAATGCCTCATAGTTGCCGACATAACGCTTAATGTTCTGGTGTTCGACATGGAAGATCGATGTGGCAATCTCATTCAAGAAGGAATTATCATGAGAGATAACTAAGAAGGCTTCCTTATACCCCTTCAAATAGCCCTTCAGCCAATCAATGTGCACCTCATCCAAATAGTTCGTCGGTTCATCCAGCAGGAGAACATGCGGCTCTTCCAGCAGCAATCTCCCTAGAAGCAGCTTTGTCCGCTGACCTCCGCTCAGCTTCTCGACATCTCGATCCAGACCAATATCAAGCAGCCCTAGGCCTGCGGCGATCTGTTCCAGCTTCACTTCAATATCGTAAAACCCTGAGTGCTCAAGACGATGCTGAAGCTCTCCGTACTTGGCAAGCCACATTTCGAGATTTTCGGCATCCTCTGACATCTTGTGCGCAAGCTCCATTAAGCTCTGCTCCATGGCATACAAATGCCCGAATGCCCCCCGTAAATAATCTAACACTGTCGTGCCGGGCTGTAGGTCAATATGCTGCTGCAGATAGCCTACCTTTACATGAGGAAGCCATTCGACAGTGCCCTTATCGGGCAATAGCTCCCCAGATAGGATCCGCAGCAAGGTTGATTTTCCAGCTCCATTGCTGCCAACAACTCCAGCATGCTCGCCTGGTAGCAGGCGGAAACTAATATCGAGAAAAATTCGCTTATCCCCATGGTAATGGGTTACTTGTTCTACAGATAACATACTCATTTCATTCTCTCCTTTAACGTGTGCATAATCATGCTCAACGCCAAGCGAGAGAACAGCCTAATAAAGAGTTATTCAATTCGGTATGCAAAATAGGGCAAGGCGAACAAACGCCTTGCCCTATACAAATATCCCTATATAGATTCATCCAAAAAGCTTCAGGTTACGCCGCACTACAGCTGTTCTGCATAGTGATCGTGCGCCTAAGCTTCATAGAGACATACTTGTATATGAAAAAGGAATCGGTTCTTTATCTACTGTTCTTCGATTTGGCGTTAAGCTAAAAATGGGCAGACTTCTCCCGTCTTAAGCCAATTTCCGTTGAAGAACAGTTGACAATACCGCCATCCCCTTTCTAATCCTTATCCTCATAAAATGGTATTACGAGGAAAATGATACATGATCTATGCTAGTCCTGTCAAGAATATGCAAAAAACCGCTGAATCCGATGGATCCAGCGGTATGTATTCGTACGATGATTAAGCCGCGTTATCTACTACTTCCTTCGGCACCTTAATTTCGGCCACTTCATTGTGCTTAGAAATGGTGCTTGTCATTTTCATACTGATTGAAATCTTCTGTCCGTTCTCTTCCCCTTCGAGCACGAGTGTAAAGTCACTCTTCGTAGGGAAGAAATTATCCTTGTTCACACCATATGCCATCGTAAGCGTCTTGACGTTCATCTTGCCTAGCGCCTCTGCTGCTTCTGCGCCAGATGACTCGGACAACAACGTCTTCGCCAGCTCCTTGCCCTTATCGCCGGACACATCCGTAGTCATCATATACTCATTGCCTTCAAGAGTGATTTTCGCTTCCTTCTCCAGTGACTTGAATTTGTCCAAATTTTGCGTCAAGCTTGTTTGGCTTTTGATGTTCGCTTCCCATTGGCTCTTCAACTCATCTGGAACCTTGGCCCATTCGCCATTAACCTGAGAGTATACCCCTTCTTTGGCGAAATATTGTTTAATCGTTTGGTTTGTTTGGTCAGACACAATAGACGTATCTTGATAGAAGCCAAGCGGCTCCTTTGTGAAGTCGGTTTTGATTTTGATATCCGATTTTTGTTCCTGACTGCTATCGCCTTGAACTGCATTTACTTGCTCGACATGAACATCCAATGAATAGCTTTTCAATGTCTTATCTGCCTCAGTTGCCTTTTGAATCAACTCTTCCGCCGTAGGCGTTGATTTGCCGCAAGCGGTTAATCCTATAACTACCACGATCCCAACTAGTACTGCCTTCCACTTTTTCAAAATCGTCTGCCTCCCAAAATAGAATCCTTTCTCATCTTAACGAATCTATGACAGCAGACAAAGTGAGCATAGCCCTAATCCGATACAGTAACTAGTAGGATAGGACTATTCATCAAATAAAAAACCGCCGAATCCATAGATTCGACGGTTTTGGATATGCACTTGCAATTATTTTACGCTGTCCAATACTTCTTTCGGCACCTTAATTTCGCCAATCTCATTATGCTTGGAGAACGTGCTGTTCATAACCATATGAATTTCAACTTTTTGGCCTTGCTCCTCTACGTCCATCGTCATATCAACATCAGATTTCGTAGGGAGATGCGTATCCTTGTTCACACCATATGTCATTTTAATGCTTTTAATATTCATTTGATCCAACATCGCTGCCATTTGCGGGTTGCTATTCGAACCAGATTGGCTCATTAACGACTTCGCCAGTTCTTTCATCCCGTCACCGGACAAATCTGCAGTCAAGATATAGTCATTTCCTGCTTCGGATACTTTCGTATCTTTCGCAATCGATTTGAATTGTTCCAAGGACTGCTCCGGGCTTGCCCCTTTTTCGGCACCTTCCAGTACTTGCGCCTTCATATCATCCGGCATCTTCGTCCATTGCCCGTTCATTTGTGAATAAACGCCATCCTTCGAAATATACTGAACAATCTTTTGCTCGCCTTGTCCCGTTACGGTCATTGTCATTTCTTGATACAGGTTGAACGGCTCTTTCGTTATGTCGCTTTTCAGCTTCATTTCTGTATTTTGCTCTTGCTTCTGCTCCCCTTGGCTAATCGTAAGATCCGTCTTAATTTGGGCTTCCATAGCGAAATTCTTGAGCGATTTGCTTGCATCAATTGATTTTTGAATAAGTTCATCGACAGATGGAAGCGAAGCTTCTTTTTTCTCCGTATCAGTTGTCGTCTGTGCTGTAGAAGAGCTGTTTGTTCCGGCAGCGTCTTTTTTATCTCCACAAGCCGTCATGCTTACTACTAATATTGCCCCCAATAATAGTGCAACCCATTTTTTCAAAATTTTTACCCCCTAAATGTTAGTACACTTACTCATATTAACCAATGCATACGTCTCTGCAACAGGGATTTTAGAACTAAAACATGTGTCAAAACCGTAGAGGAAACTAGATATTTAGACCTAGTTAACGTAAAATTTATTCATTTCTGGCTGTACAGTCTATAATCATCCTATACAGACATATACGTTCTTCGGAGGATTCATGCATTGAAAAATCTACTTGTCACCGGCTACCGAGCACATGAGCTTGGTATTTATAGCAACAAGCATCAAGGCATTCCTTATATACGCAAGGCTATTGAATCTCGGCTAATCCCCCTTCTGGAGGAAGGGCTGGAATGGGTCATTACTCCTGGACAATACGGAGTCGACTTATGGGCTTGCGAGACTGCCATTTCGCTGAAGAGTCAGTATCCTCAATTGAAGTGCTCAATCATAACGGCGTATGCCAACCCAGAAGCACAGTGGAGCGAGGAGAAGCAGGCCTATTTTGAAGAAATTATGCGCGGCATTGATTATTATGGAACGGTAAGCAATGCGCCCTATAGCGGCAAGTGGCAGTTCATTGCAAGGGATGACTTGCTCTTTCGCAAATCAGATGGCATTCTGCTCGTCTATGATGAGGATGCTGGGGAGGCAAGTCCGAAGTTCACGAAGGAGCGTGCCTTGAAGAAGCAGGAGGAAGAAGGCTATATCTATATCAGTATCGGAGCAGAAGAGATTCAGGCTATCGCCGATGAGGAAAGAAGCAATATGTTCTTCGAATGAGGAATATACGGAATGAAAGATCCTGAAAAAAGAAAAAAGAACCTGCTTATGCGATTGACGGGCGGGTTCTTCTGCTTGCGCAAATTAGTTCAACCGATCCAGCATCTCGTACTTGTTGCCGCAAGGGTCTTTGAAATAAACCGCGTATTAGGTCGGACTGATCGGCATATTAGGATTGGGAAGTTTGCTCCCGAATTGCAGCCAATACGTCTTCCCAGTGCAGCTTCATCTGCTCACGCGTAACCGGGTGATCCAAATTTTCCTGGTGGAAACTGATCGTTGTTTTGTCTGGTTGATTGGACAGCAGCCGAATTTGCAGCGTGGACGGCTCCACCCACTCCTTCTTCGACCATCGTAAACGGAGCTGCTGGTACGGTTTGACGACCCGGAATTGGCCGGAAATGCCTTCTGCGGATCGAAAGGTCTCCCCCACGCTAAAGGACAGGGGCGATACGGTTCCAATCCATAGCTTCAAGCCTTCGGCAGAGGTTAGGTACGCCCATGCTCGTTCTGGCGAGATCAACAGCGTTCTTCGAACCCCTACCTGATAGCCCATCGAAGCCGTTAGACCGACAATCTTGTTCGATGTGGATCTTTTACTTATCATTGTATCCCTTCTCTCATTTTTATTGTCCGTACTTACAACGCACAAAACTATCAGGGACTCACCCCCCTAACGAACAACTCGATGCTCGACTCTATAAATGCCTGAAGGGATACTTTCGTAATCGTCGTCGCCCCAAATAGCTGTGTCATAAATGCTCCGTAATTCATCCACATAAACGTGATCGCCTGCGTTTCTGCGTCTATCTGAATCATTCGATTTCTACTCTGCATGTCGGTAAAATATTGCGTCAGCAATTCCAGCAATTTGCGCGGATGCTTCTGAGCCTTCTCACGGATTTCGATCAATTCGTCGTCCCTTAAGACGATGAGGAACAATTTGCGATTACGGTCCATGATCTCATGATACATCTGGCTAATCCCAAGCAGATCCTTCCTCAGATCCCAAGTCACTGTCTCGTTAAAGATCCGGGTCATTTCAACCGAATAATGATAACGGTCAACCGCATTCTCCAGCAAATTGAGTTTGCTCCCGAAATTACGGAACAAGGTCATCTCACTGACGCCCGCTGCTGATGCGATTTCCTTGGTCGATACACCCTTGTAGCCTTTCTCAGCCATTAAGTCGATGGCAGCGAGCATCAGCCTGCTTTTGCTGTCCAAGGTCTGCTTGTCTTTCACATGATCACCTTCCTGGTACTCTTCGAACGATACAATAGATAGTTAGTGCTCACTAACATTTAATATGTTAATATTATCCTTATCTATCCTGAGTGTCAATGACCTTTTTTGCGGTGTTGCATGCAAACAACCGATTGACGCTGTATAAATAAGAGCTGTGTATTTTCATGGGTTTTGTTCTACATGAGAAGAGTTCAGCTTTTTCAACAGTTTGATCGGTATTTGCGCTCTGCAGTATTTAAAATTTTTCTGCTCGTTAGCGTAACAATTATTCCTCGATAAATAACAACAGCAACAGGATACAAGAATTCTGTTGCTGTTAGCAGTTTTGTTCTGTTTTGTCGCTCCACCACATTATTTCCCGGAAAATGTTGCGCCCCAACATATTTTCACTCGTTCCACTTAAACGAAACTAGATTCAAGTCTTATACTTTTCCTAGTAATCTATCTATTGCCGGCTTCGTGAAGCATGCCAATTGATCGGGCAGCTCGTTCAGGGAGAACCAGCGCATATCCCCGATTGCTCCGTCTGCCTCATTATTTCGCGCTTCGCCTCTCTGTACCGTCGTATCGAAGATAAGTGACACCCAGTGCTCTTCATTTTCGGGACGGATCGTTTCCGCTGTGCAAAGCAATTGGGTTACGGTAATGTCGAGGTTAACTTCCTCTTTCACCTCACGGATAACGCATGCCTCTAACGATTCGTACATATCCAACTTGCCTCCAGGAATGCTCCATGTCCCTTTTTCCGGATTCCGATTGCGCTTGACCAGCAGAATTTCGCCTTGGTGATTGCGAATTACCGCTCCTACACCTAATTTCGGAATTGCTGTTATCTGATTTGAAATCGTCATTATCAATCACCTCGTATCGAATATTCACTCATTAGACTGTTCAGATTCTGCTATGGTTTCATAAAAAAAGGAGTCGCACATTGAGCGCACTCCTCTATTGATATAGATATCCGGCTTACTTGAACCAGCCCTTCTCCTTAAAGCGCGTAATCGCCTCAATACGATTACCCACATTCAGCTTGTCGAGAATAACAGAAATATAGTTGCGCACGGTTCCTGTCGTGATATACAGCTCAGAGGCAATTTCCTTCGTGTTCTTGCCGTCTGCAATCAGGCTGAGCACTTCCTTCTCTCGTTCCGTCAGCGGATTTTCCTCTGCATAAGCCTCATCAACCAATTCCGAAGCATAGATGCGTCTGCCCGCCATAATATTGCGGATCGAGTCTGCCAGTTCCTCGCTCGGGCTGTCCTTGAGCAAATATCCATTCGCGCCAGCTTTTACAGCTCTCTCAAAATACCCCGGACGGGCAAAGGTTGTCAGAATGACGACCTTGCAATCGGAGCCCTTCAATTCCTCGGCCGCATCAAGCCCACTTTTTCCCGGCATTTCAATATCCATCAGGCAAATATCCGGATTGTGCTGATGAACGAGCTTCACAGCCTCATCTCCATTACTTGCTCGTCCGACAACACTCATATCCTCTTCCAAATCCAGCAGAGACGCTAGCGCTCCAAGCAGCATCCGCTGATCTTCCGCAATAACAATTCGTATCACGTCCCCACCTCCTTAATCGGTTGTTTCGTTATGATCGGCACTCGAATAATAATGGTCGTCCCTTGATCACATACAATGTCCATACTTGCGTTAATAAACTCAAGCCTTTCCTTCATTCCCAGCAAGCCATTCCCTGTTGATTGAATGCTGCTGTCTATTCCGATCCCATTATCCTTTACCTTAACAGTATGCTCAGTCGGAGAGGTCTCAAGCTGAATCGAGCAGACCGTTGCATTGCTATGCTTCACGATGTTCGTTACTGCTTCCTTCAAGCACATACTGAGTACATTTTCATGCAAGAGAGAGAGATTCGTAAACTTATCGCCTTCCAGCCTGAACTCAATTTGAGCTGCCTTCAAAATTTGCTGGATGCGGAACAGTTCATCCTCCAGACGCGTCCCCCGCATTTGCGTCACCAGTTCCCGCACTTCCTTCAATGCCGTTCTCGCGGTCTGCCGCACATCATTGATTTCCGCTTGTGCTCGCCCGGGATGTTTATGAATAAGCTTGCCTGCAAGGTCGCTCTTCAGCCCGATTAATGACAGCTTCTGACCGAGTGTATCATGCAAATCACGAGCTATGCGATGACGCTCCTGCAGCTTAACGAGCTCGGCAATCCGCTTGTTGGCATCCTCCAGCTCCCCCTGCAGCTTATCCCGCTTATTGCGGTTATAGGTTGTTACAGGCAGGAGGATGACTCCGATCATACTGACTAGGACAAACGGAAGCTGCGTAATGAGCACAGGGTTCTTCGTTACAAACCCATAATTAATTGTCACAATGGTACTTATAAGGTGAATCGTATACAGCGTAATAAACCCGATCTTATGTTGAATGTTCCCAATAAAAAACGCTAAGAACAGTGAAAAATAAACATACCCAAACAGCACGGTCATTGTAATCGAAATGATCACTTGGAAGGCAGTCCAAAAGTAAACCCACCAGCCTTTTGATACAAACGACAGCACATAACAGCCGAAGAACGCTAGGATCATAACGATTCCGATAACAACTTCATACGGTGAAGAGGCCCGAAAAATAAAATAAAAAGGAAGGATATAAAAGACCACCCATACATACGGGCTCAATCCCGTACTCCTGTGAAATATATGGTACCATTTCTGCATGGTTGTCCCCTCCTTCCCTTACGCCATATTTAATTGTATCTTACCATAAATGATGCCAGGCAGTGCTTATTATTCCCCTTGCATGCCTGCTCTTGGAGCCGGCTTGATAGAACTTCTAATGCGGCCTGATTTCTGCAGCAGCAACTGCTTGTGTTCCTTGAAGCTAACGAATACCTTTCTCTCTTCATCCCATAGTCGGAATCGGAGCGATTTCAAGCTCGTATGCAAGGTGATCGTCGTTGCCTTCTGCAGCGGGATGGACGCATCATGCGCCTTCTCCAAATTGTAGTTCGGCACCTTCGGGCTCAGATGATGCACATGGTGGAAGCCGATGTTGCCGGTTATCCATTGAAGCAGCTTCGGCAGCTTGTAATAGGAGCTTCCTTCTACGGCCGCCTTCACATAGCTCCATTCATCCTCATGCTCGAAGTACGTCTCCTCGAATTGGTGCTGCACATAGAACAGCCAGATGCCGAGCATGCCCGACAAGAAGAAGATTGGCCCTTGGATCATTAGAAATGCCTGCCAACCAATGGCCCAACACAGCAATGTATATAACACTACAATTGCAATATTCGTAATGTACGTATTCACTCGCTCCTTACGCTTCGCACCTTTACTATTGAAGCGATACGCAATAAGGAAGATGGCAATCGGCCCGATGCAGAGCATAACCAGCGGATTGCGGTATACACGATACACAAAACGCGTCCACCAGGGAGCCTCCTCGTACTCCTCAACCGTCAGCACCCACATGTCGCCAATTCCCCGTTTATCTAGGTTGCTGCTTGTGGCATGATGGATAGAGTGACTGTGCTTCCATTGCTGGTACGGAACAAGGGTGATCACCCCTGTAATCGTCCCAAGTATATCGTTTGCCTTCCGGCTCTTAAAAAATGATTGATGACAGCAGTCATGAAATATAATGAATGTCCGAATGACAAAGCCGGACGCAATTACGACGAACACGAGCGATAACCAGTAAGATACCGCAAGGCTTGCATAGGCGGCATACCATAGAGCCAAAAGCGGCAAAATCGTATTGCATATTTGTCGAATGCTCGATCGCATATCGATCTGTTCATACGGCGCAACTTCCTTCTTCAAGCTAGTAAGCTTCGAATCGGCCATCGTGTCAGTTCCCCCTAAATTGTTAACGAACATAGGTGATATCGCGTAATTCCTTAACTTAATAACCTTAAGTATAAAGAATCCGACAAGCACGCAGTAGTCACAAACGTCAGTTGGAGGACATGATAAATGTCATATAGGACAGTGTGTCGCAGTTAGTCCAAATACTACTGTTTTCCAAAGCCAATGTTAGAACAAAACAGCCTGCTCTATGAGCAGACTGCTAGATCAACCTTATTTATGAAGCGCAAATCGAACCGCTCTACCAATCAAGCCGGGTAATACCGATAAATGTCCTTCACCGGGAAAAACGTGAAAATCAACGGATAAGCCGTTCTCCTCCAGCTTCTTCAAGCGCTGGTGCATCTCTTCCGCATTATGTAACATCCGGTTCGGATGCGAGGCCTCCTCTTCCCCGACGGTCATGAGCAGCCGCACAGGGGATGGATCAGACTCCACAGCACGGATCGACGTAAAGGTCTTCTCCGCCTCCAACACGCAGCGATTGCTCCACCAGATGGAGGGGCTGCCCGCAATATAAGTCTGGAACAGGTCAGGCTTCGTGAACATCGTATTCAGCGTGAACAAGCCCCCAAGCGAATGACCGAATAGCGCTTGCTTGGATCGATCTATCGGATAAGCCTCTTCTATTTTCGGCTTCAGTTCCTCCTCTATATAGCGAAGGAAGTTGTCGCCGCCGCCTGTAGGCGGCCATTCCTCCCCGCCCGGTCTTGGCGGCAAGGATGCGCGATCCGTTGGAGGCGTTAGTTCATAGAAGCGATCCGCAGGAAAGTCCCCTTCCGTCAAATAACCAATCCCCACAACAAGCAGCGGACCGAAGCCGCGAATGCCTCGCCCCTTCAACACGCGTGCCGACTCCGCGCAAAGAGGAAATAACGCGTTGCCATCGAGCACATACAGAACCGGGTATCCCTCCGAAGGAGCTTCGCCCTCGGGAACACTGACACTAATTCGGTAGTCTCGGTTCGTATGCGTAGACACCATATTATATACCGTAGAACGCGGCAGCGTAATCGGTTGTTCTGCTATTTTCATGCTGGTTCCTCCCCTATTGATGCGGAATGAATTCCGATGACTCTGCCGAGGCCAATATTATGCCTTTCTAGCATTGAGCTATTTCGGAGCTCGATACAGCAAATAAATAAAATACGGAACGCCGAGCAGCGCCACAACGATACCTGCCGGCAGTGAAATCGGCGCAAAAATCGTTCTGCCGATATAGTCCGAAACCACAACGATAACCATCCCGATAATCCCGCAAACGGGCAGCATACGATGATGGCTCACACCGACCAGCTTCCGCGCTATATGCGGTGCAATCAAGCCGACAAAGCCAATGCTGCCGGATACGGATACACAAGCACTGACAAGACCAATGCTGGCTATCAACAGCACATTCGTCTCCCGATTGACCGCCACGCCAAGACTCATCGCACTGTCGCGCTCGAATTGCAGCAAGTCTAACTTCCTTGACTTAAACCAGATGAAAGGGACGCAAATGATAAGCCATGGCAATGCGGCTACAACGTAATGCCAGTTTGCATTCCACACACTTCCTGACATCCACACCGTTGCCATCTCAAAGTCCTGCGGGTTCATCTTCAACGAAATATACATGGACAAGGCGCCGAGACCTGATGCTACCGCAATACCGACAAGAATCAAGCGCTGCGGATCCAATCTGCCTCGATGCCATGAAAATGCAAAAATAAAGATGGCTGCCAGCAGTCCACCGATAAGTCCGAACAAAGGCATCGCCATCACAGCAAACCAATCTGTGCCGACGATTTTCCCTTGGAAGAAAAACATAAATAGTACGACTGCTGCACCGGCACCGGAGTTTATGCCCAAAATGCCTGGATCAGCAAGGCCGTTTCGCGTAATGCCTTGTATGACAGCGCCTGCTGTGCCCAAGCCGAGGCCCACTATAGCAGACAGCACAATGCGCGGCAATCTGAACTCGAAAATGACAAGATCATGATCCGGCTGCGGGTTAATACGCAGTAGCGTATCGACGACCTCTTTCACAGTCATGTCAAAGACACCGTTCGTCGTGCTAACATAGACAGCGGTTAAGAACATAGCAATTCCTACGCCAAATACAATCCACCAACGAAGCAATGAATCTCTATGCACGTTCTCCCCCTCCTTTTTTGCGAATGAGATAGAGGAAGAATGGAACACCGATTAAGGCTGTCACTACACCAACCGGAGTTTCGAATGGATAGTTGATGAATCTGCTGAGCACATCAGCGAGGCCAAGGAACAATGCCCCCAGCAAGCCTGCACAAGGCACCGTCCATCGGTAATCGAGTCCAACCAGCATGCGTGCAATATGGGGAACAATTAAGCCAACAAAGCCAATTTTACCTGCCAGCGCCACCGAAATACCGGTCAAAATGACGACTGAAGCGGTTGCAAGCAGCTTCACGAAAAATGTCTTCTGCCCTAAGCCAGCCGCAACATCCTCGCCGAGCGAAAGTGTCGTAATTGATCTGGTGACGGACATCGCTAAAATAAATCCAACAATGGCAAATGGAATAACAAGCTTAATTAATTGGGGATCCAATTGATGAAGCCTTGCATTATACCAGAAGCTGATGTTTTGTGAAATTTGAAAATAAACTGCAATCGCAGATGAAATGCTGCTGAGCAGCGTTCCAATAACCGTTCCGACAATCGCCATCTTCACCGGTGACAACCCTCCTGGAATCGTGGAGGCCAACCCCCACACGACGGCGACGCCAAACAATGAACCTAATAACGAAAAGAAAATCATTTCAATGGATGATGCAGAAGGAACCAAAATCGTGCACAACGTAATGACGAAGGCCGAACCATCAGATACCCCCATAATAGAAGGGGATGCAAGATAGTTTCTTGTCATCCCCTGCATCATGGCCCCTGATATGGCTAGAAACGCTCCGATCAAGAGCGCTCCTATTACCCTCGGCATGCGCGAGTGCATAATAATTTGATGATCTACATTGTCCGGATTGAAATGGAATACGGCATTCCATACGGTATTCGCATCAATGTTCTTAGCTCCATATAGCACGGATAATACGATGACCGCCACCATGGCAATTGGTGACAAGATCATAATTGCAATCGCCAATGCCTTCTTATTATGCATATCGTACCAACCTGTTGTTTATTATTTGAACAGCCGAATTATTGGGACAGCTTATCTACTGCTGCTTCAAGGAACAAGAATTTGCTAAGCGCCGTACCGCCTTGCGCAAGCGGATCTACAACATTGACGAACACTTTCCCATTCTTAACCGCATTAATGCTCTTCCAGATCGGATTGTTCTCCAATTCTTCCAGTGCTTTCGGTGTGTCCTTATTCTCATCTGGAGAAAACTGAACGAACAGATAGTCAGGATTGATTTCCGAGAATTTCTCAAGCGAAATCAATTCTTGCGCTTTCGCTGCTTTCACTTCTGCTGGAGCGGTAAAGCCCAAATCTTTATAAAGGGAAGCATTAAAGAATACGCCCTCAGGGTAAATCGCAAGATCTCCCTTACGTACGCGAACGGCCAAAACCTTCTTATCCTTCAGTTTATCGCCGAGCTTCGCCTTAGCCGCATCCAGATCGGCTTTATACTTGTTCAAAGCTTCTTCCGCTTCTTTTTCCTTGCCTGTCAATTCCGCCAAAAGCTTTAAATTAGCTTCCCAATTCGTCGAAACGTGGGATACCGGAACTGTAGTCGTAATTTTTTTGAACTTCTCGATAGCCTCTGGTTTGAATTTCGTAGAAGCAAGGATAATGTCAGGCTTCAGCTTTAAGATGCCTTCGTAGTCTGGCTCCATCTTCTCTCCAACCGATACCGCTTCCGTTGTCGCTTTCTTGAACAAGTCTGGGAACTGACCGCTCACACTGATTGCGCCAACTGGCTTCGCGTCAAGCACAACTGCATCTTCCATGGATTCCATAGAACCTGAAATCACAATGCGCAAATCCTTTTTAGCAGGAACTGTATATGTCTGATCCAAATATGTAATCGTTCTTGTTTCTCCGGACGGTGCAGCCTCTTTATCTTTATTTTCCGTGTTAGACGCTGGTGCAGTCGTTTCCGCAGCAGAGCCGCTCTTTGTGTCAGCTCCCTCTTGCGTCTTGCCGCCACCAGCACCGCACGCTGTCAAAGCTAGTGAAAGTGAAAGCAATAATAACCCCTTAGCCATCCATTTGTTCATTTATTTCTGAACTCCCTTCGAATTCTATCAATTGATAATGATTATCACTATTAAATGATAGAACGTTTGTCTCAAATCTCCAATGGATAATTTCCTGAATTGTTATGGACATTTTCCGGATAAAAGCTCGAGCATGGTTTCCATCATACGTTCCATTGCAATAGGTGAATACTCTACCCATGGATCCGTATGTATCATGTGCATGCGCTGATGGCGCACAGCCTCCAGCTGCTGCCATCGCCAGCTCTCTTGAAGCTGCTGCCACGAGGCCAATGTTTCACTCTCTTGGCAGACATTGACGAGCAGGCGATCCGGATTGATTTGGGCGAGCTGCTCCAATGACATTTCTACGTTATATATAGGCTCCTTCCATTGGAATGCGGGCTTCAACTGCAAGCTGCCGAACATGACCTCGGCAATTCCGCGATTGCAATATGCGAAAATTTGCTGCCTCAGAATTCTGACGAAGAGAAGCGACTCATTCCTCACACGCAACGGAAGCTGTTCCCTTATCCAATTCACTCTGCGGTCGTACCGTTTCAACCAATTTTCAGCATCACTGTCCTCCCCCAGCAGCTTCGCCGTATGCTTCAATTGATCGCGCCAATTCATTGCGCTAGGAATCGAGCAAATGTTGCCCATCTGCTCGAGCTGCTCCTGCTCTTCCCTAATCAGATCGTCCATTGTCACGATGATATCCGGCGACACTTCTTGAAGCTTTTCAATGTTGGCAGCCCAATGTTCGTTCACACGGTATGCACTGAGATGAACCGGAATGTCATAGCGATATTGATCATAATAGTATTTCGTCCATTTCGGGTGCAGCGGTGCGGCATACGGAATGATATTGAGTGCAAGGAGATAGCCTGCAACGCCCGTTCCGTACGCTGCAATTTTCCTTTTGCGGCTTCTCATATATACCGAAGGCGAGACTCCAACCACTTGCTTGAACTTGCGGCTGAAATAGAATTCATCCTGATAGCCGACCTGATGCGCAATATCGCGCAGCTTCACGCCGGATCGGTTGAGAAATTCCTTCGCCTTGTTCATCCGCAGCTCTGTCAAATAATCATGGGAGCTCATGCCATACGTCTTTTTGAACAGATCGACAAAGTATTTGGGACTTACACCTGCAATAGCACCGAGATGCTCGATCGACAGGCTGTCGTTGTAATGAAGATCCATGTAAGCCTTCGCGCGTTCAATTGCTGGGCTGCTTTGCTCGCTCATCGCCAGCGGCGTATGGTTCAATAGCGTATACAGAAGCTCCTGAAAGGCGAATTGGGCGCGGAATCGCTCCTGCGCATGCACACTGCCATGCATGCGAACGACCGCATCACAATGCAGGGCAAGCTCCCCTACGGAGGATACTGCAATACTCTCGTGCTGCTCCAGCTCCTCCTCACGTCGAAGGGGCTGAAGCTGCGCTTCCCCCTCTACTTCTTTATACATATCAAAATAAAAGAGATAGGCCTCTATTCCATCTTCTGCGTCAGACCGCAGGCCAAATGTATGCTCGGGAACGAACCAATACGCACAATCGCGGGACAAGGAATACTCCCGGTTATCGAGCTGCAGGGTTCCATGCCCCTGAGTCGTAATGAAAAGCAGATGCGTGCTTGTCCATTGCTGGGCAGATTGATAGCCCTGGATCTGCTTGTAATATTCAGCCCCGCGAAGCCTGTATGTTGCTTCACTCCAGGTGATACGGCTGCCAGCCTGATTTACTTGCTTAATCGTTTTCATGCTGCCTCCTATTTATATAGAAGAAATCGGTGAGCTTGCACAGCTCTTCTAACCATCATAATGATAATGATTCTCATCGTCAATATTTGCTTTGCATGCCTGCAAATTAAATAGGCCCAACAGTTAAAACCGTTGGGCCTCATGGCAATCTTTATGCTAGTTCGTGTTCTAGCTATCGCTCTTGGTCAACTCCTCTTCTGACTTGTGCAAAAAGATGAGCATCTTTAGGCCATCCTGTACGCCCTTTGCATAAATCCATCCCATTTGCATGGAAGCAATCTCGTTCTGCACCTCTATCCACTCCTTGAGCAATCTTCGGCCATTGCGTTCCAGCTTGCGCTGTATCGCGCTTTCCAATTCATCTAGCTTATTCTGCAGCTGTATAATATCCGGCAGTCTATCGACTTGTGTTCTTAGAAGTTCCAATCGTTGATGCAAGGTATCCGTTACCCAATCCGACATGATTCTTCCTCCACCTCGATTACTAAACTAACTGCAATTATCCACTATCCATCTAAATTTCCATATACTAGTTCCATTATAGTATAACATTTATTTTATTGTTATGTTATAGTGATATCTCATTTTCTTCTGTGATTCACTAACCTCTAACTGAGGTGACCATCATGTCAGATTTGCTTAAGCTTGTTGGCGAACAGCTAAGGATGATTCGAATCGCAAAGGGATTAAGTCAGGAGCAAGTTGCCGAAAGAACCGGGAAAGAAGGCATGGGCAAGTCACGCATATCCGATATTGAATCCGGTAAAGTCAATGTAACTCTGAAGACATTGGAATCCCTTATGCACGCGCTGGATATTGTACCTAGTGAACTGTTTGACTTTCAGAAGCTCAACGTCGCGGACGGCATCGAGGATAAACGAATGCTTCTTGATCTACATAGAATTACGCTCATGGAAAGATCAATTGATGAGGTTAAGTATGTGGTTCGGACTACGAAGGATTTCCTCAACACGATAGATGCACACAGCTCGAAAGGAAATAAGCGTTCCTAAGCACAGCAACCGATAATCACGGCCAAAACATCAAAATACGAAAAGCCCGCCATCTTAATCCAGCGGGTTTTTCGTATTGCAAAATGGCGAACGTCCCTGGAATATGGTGTGGCTGAGACACTTGCTAGATCGTCATTGCTCATTACCTTTCATGCGTTTCATTCGAAATCGAGTGACCCCATTATCCGAAATTTCATAGTAATGGCTTATGAAAACGGTGTCAATATTTTTTCTAAGCCCTTTCACGCATAAAAAAGTGACCCGCAATGCAGCACTTTTCCAAGTGTACACTGCGAGCCACATTATCGATTATAGTTATTTTCCGCCCTTATAACGCTCATAAGCAGCTTCATAAATTTCCAAGTAACGCTTCACGTTCATTTGCTCCAACTGCTTCACGTACGCATCCCACTGATCGAAGCCTGCTGCTCCAGAGGCGAACTTGTCGCGCATCTCGTCGATATATGTCTGAATGTCCGTCTGGATCGTCGTCAATTCTTCCTGTTCCTCTGGCGTGAAGTTGAAGGATGGCCACACATCCTCCATTTTCACCGAGAATGGCTCTGCATCCTGCGCATTTTTTATAGAAGAAGGATAGCCCTCTGCACCCTTGAAGAACTTCTGCTTCACGATGCCCGGATAGTAGCCGCCCGGCCACGTTAGGTATTGGCTGATGGCTTGATCCAGATTCAAACCATCCTTGTTGTTCTTAATCGCATCTAAATATTCATAGTCACCCTTGTCGTTCACCTGATAAGTAACGCCTTCAAAGCCCATGAAGAACATCTTCGCGCCTTCATCGCCATAGAAATGATCAATCCAGCGTATTGCGGCTTCTGGATTCTTCGCTTTGTCCGTCAAGACGAACATGCCGAGGTTGCCGAGCGGCGAACCGATATTCGTCAGCAGCTTCTCCCCGTTCACCCCTTGAATGACCGGCATCCCCACATAGCCGTCCTGATTGTACACGGCCTTCGGATCAACACCGTCCAAGAATCCATATAAGCCGGCGCTCGCTTTCGACGTAATGTCCGTATCCTTCATCGTGAAGGTTTCCTTATCCAGCAGTCCATCCTTGTACAGCTTAGCGACATATTGCATCAATTGCTTATATTCATCAGTTGACTGAACAAAGCGAAGCTTGCCCGTCGCCGGATCGAGATCTACATTCGGGTTGGCTATCCCATTCTTGCTTAAGCCGAAGGGACCGCGCAAAACGTTGATCATAATGCTGACGCCCCGAGATCCCCACGGAATCTCATCCTGCTTGCCGTTCTTGTTCGGATCCTTTTCCTTAAACGCTTTCAACACCTGAACCAATTCATCCAGATTCGTTGGCGCCTTCATCCCTACGTTATCGAGCCATTCTTGTTTCACCCACGGGGTGCCATAAAACAGCGATTTGAACTCCGGATCGAATATCGTTGGGAAGCCGTAAATGCTGCCATCCGGCATTGTAATCCCCTTTTTCACAATCGGGTATTGCTCCATAATCTTCTTGAAGTTCGGCGCATATTGATCAATGAGGTCGTTCAGCCTTAGAAATGTTCCTTGGCTTCCGTATTTGATTAAGTCCGTCTTCGGCAGTGCAGAGGCGAAAAACATCTCCGGATAATCGCCGCCCGCCAGCTTAATGTTACGCTTCTCCTTCAGACTGTCGACCTGCACTGTCTCCCACTCGATATGGATGTTGCTCATTTTCTCGTATTCCTGCCAGAGCATCAGCTTGCTCCAGTCGGCAGAAGCGAAGAACTTTCCGGCAAAGGCCGTCATCGTCATTTTGTCCTTCGCGATCGGCATGCCTTCCTTGTTCATCAGCGCCACACGCTCATCGCGATTGCCTTCGTTCGCTGCACCTCCGCCGCCTCCGCCGCACGCCGTTACGAGCAATGAAAAGCTTAGCACCACACTAAGCGTCAATGTGAACCATTTTCTTGAACGCATCACATGTCCCCCTTGATTATTCAATATTAGAATATCGATGGCAGCGCCAGTGCCGAGCTACCCCTTCAATGCGCCAATCATGATGCCCTTTACGAAGTATCGCTGCAAGAACGGATACAACATCAACATTGGCAAATTCGCTACGACGAGCACAGCGTATTTTAACCCTTCCACGCTCATCTTCATCCGTACCGCTGATTCAGAAGTCAGCTTCACGAACTCGCCGGAATCGCTTTGAATCAAAATTTCACGCAGGATAAGCTGCAAGGGGAATTTCTCCTTCGTCGTCAGATAAATCAAGGCATTGAAGTACGAGTTCCAATGACCTACTGCATAGAAAAGCACCATAACAGCAATAATCGGCATGGACAGCGGCAGTACGATACGAAGCAGCGTTTGAATGTGGGTGCATCCATCAATCATCGCGGATTCCTGAAGCTCACCGGGAATCGACTGCTGGAAGAACGTGCGCATAATGATGATATTCCACACGGATACGGCATTCGGGATAATCATGACCCACAGCGTATCGAGCATGTTCAAGTTTTTAATCAATAAATAAGTAGGAATCAATCCGCCCCCAAAGAACATCGTGAATACGATAAGCCCGGTTACTAGTCCCCGCCCCGCCAGATCACGGCGAGATAATGGATATGCGGCACATATGGTCATCACGACATTAAGCGCCGTTCCGATAACCGTATATAGAACGGTGTTGCTGTAGCCGAGCAGAATGTCCTTGTTTTGAAAAATTTTCGCATAGGCATCAAGGTTGAAGCCCTTCGGAATGAGCCACATATCTCCGCGTAGCACGTGTTCCGGATTGCTGATAGAAGCACTCAATACGAATACGAGCGGGTATAAAACGATGAGAGTAAGCAAAGTAAGCAGCGTGTAATTGATTAGGTTAAATAGGCGGTCGCCAAACGAACGGTCAATCATCATCTGTCCCCCTTTACCATAGGCTCGTCTCGTTGACACGCCGCGCAATGTAGTTCACAAGAATCAAGAGCGCAAAATTGACAACGGAATTGAACAATCCAACGGCAGCAGAGAAGCTGTACTGCGCGTCCAGAATACCGGTGCGATACACATAGGTGGAGATGATATCTGAGCTGCTCATATTGAGTGAATTTTGCATGAGGAATATTTTCTCGAAGCCGACTGACATGATGCTGCCCAGATTCAAAATGAGCAGAATGATAATTGTCGGCGCTATCGTAGGCAGATTAATATGCCAGATGCGCTGTATACGCGTTGCACCATCAATGGTAGCTGCTTCATGCAGTTGGTGGTCGACACCGGAAAGCGCAGCCAAGTAGATAATGGAGCTCCACCCCATCGTCTGCCATACATCGGACAGCACATACAGCGTTTTGAACCAGCCCGGTGAGGTCATAAAGGTGATCGGCTCGCCGCCCATCGCCACAATCAGATGATTGATAATGCCTGTGCTCGGATTCAGAAAAATAAACAGCATACCCACAACGACGACAACCGACAAGAAGTGTGGGGCGTATGTGATGGTCTGTACGATTTTCTTGAACCGCTCGGCCTTCACTTCGTTCAGCATCAGCGCAAGCAGGATCGGAATTGGGAAGCTTAGCGCCAAGGAATACAGACTGATGAGCACCGTGTTCGTCAGCAAGCGTTCGAAGTAGAAGCTGTTGAAGAAGCGTTCGAAATGCTTGATGCCCACCCACGGGCTGTCCCATATCCCCTTATTCGCCATGAAGTCCTTGAAGGCAATCTGAATGCCATACATCGGCAAGTAGTGAAAGATGATATAGTACAGCACGACCGGAAGCAGGAGCAGATACAGCTGCCAATTTTTCACCATTCCCTTGCGGATTCGCTCCATTCTGCTGTTGCGTCCAAGTGCAAGCTCACCGGAACGCTGCATTGCAAGATTTGTTGCCTTCATCGCCTCTTCCTCCTCGGTGCATCGTCCAAGTTCAAGCTATCCGGCTGCTTCATGGATTAGCCCTCCGATAGTATGGCGGCAGCGTCCAAATTCGGTACTGGCGAGACAGAGACAACACCGCCGCCTTGGCGAATGGATTGGGTTGCCGCACAACCTACAGCCACGCTCATGCGGCCCGAAAGAGGAGTTGCTATCGGCTCCTTGCCATCCAGAATCATATCGACGAAGTCCTTGCAAATATTCGGATCCGCTCCGCCATGCGATCCCTTCGCCTCCTTAATCTGATACACGCGGTCTGCAAGCTCGCGCTCTGTATTGGATTTGCGCGTCCATACGTATACTTTGTCTTCCATCTCGTTATTTTCCATCCGGCCTTCCGTGCCGATAAAGGTATAGTTCCGCTGATAATCAGGTGTGAAGTGGCATTGTAAGTAGGAGGCCTTAATCCCGCCTTCCAGCTCCATAATGACCATGTTATTGTCCTCTACATTCACCTCTTCACGGTATGCGCATTCGATCAGTCTCCCTGGACTCGCTTCCGTACACGTAGTCCGCTCGTCACAGGTTGGACAGGTTAAATCATTCGGCTTATCCCCGCCATAAAAGTCCAAGCTGCCAAATGCGCTCACTTTCGTCGCATAGCTCCCTGTAATCCAATGAATGATATCGATATCATGCGATCCCTTCTGGAGCAGCAATCCAGTACTGTTCTTGGAGTTCGCATGCCAATCGTGGAAATAGAAATACCCGCCCCAGCCTACAAAATGTCTTACCCATACGGCCTTGATCTCGCCAATTACACCAGAATCCACAATTTCCTTCATCGTGCGGTACATATTCATGTAGCGCATATTGAAGCCGACCATCAGATGCTTGCCGGATTCCTTCCATGCGTTCAAAATGTTGTCGCAGCCTTCCACCGTAATCGCCAGCGGCTTCTCACAAAATACATGCTTGCCAGCCCTCAGCGCAGCTACCGCATGCTCCTCATGACAGAAATCAGGCGAGGTCACCGCGATCGCATCGATATCTTCGCGTGCAAGGAGTTCCCGATAGTCTGTCGTGACGAACGCTTCCGGGTTAACATCATCCTTGAATTCCTGAAGGCGCTCTGGATAAATATCAGCTGCCCCCACTACAATGGATCTCCCGTCCGGCTGATGCCAATATTTTGCGATAGTCCCTCTCCCTCGTGCACCAATCATGGCAATTCGAACTTGCTTCTCTGTCTTCATTTCCTCATTCTCCTCTCGATTACGCTTGCAAGCTTTGTCCATAAGCGGCCGCTTGCAGCAGCACATCGCCTTCTATAATAAAGCGCTTACAATACGCGATGCCGAAACTCTTTCTTGACTGCTAACATAGACAAGGGAAACGAAATACAAGCAAATAAAGCACGAATCGAATCGTTATGCTTTCTGTCGGCTTGATTATGAATGAGGTGAATTTGTAAGACGCTATTCATGTCATACAGCAATAATTGATGGGCGGATGCTCTCTTGCTTATTTTTTAACCTGTTGCGGATTCTTGGGCTTGCGGAAATAGTAATGAGGTTTGCCCAAGGTGTATTGGAATTTGGGCGGTTATCACTTTGCACAAATAACAAAGATATTTGGGGTGAAATTTGAAGTTTGGATAGGAATCAAAACTATATCCCAATTGGTAATTATTACACTTATAGACTTGTCGTCATTATATTATGCGCAACTTTATACCGTCAATAAGATTTTGGATAAAATTTCGAAAAGCCAAATTTAAATAAATTTGGGGCAAATTCAACGTTGCTCAACCATGCGCGTTAACGCGCGATTGTTTAGGATCTTTCTCGCTGCTGTTTACACTATAAGTAAAATTACCACCTGAAACAGTCATAACTCTCCACTAACACAAAGATGGTAAATACTATAAGATTTGTTTGAGAATACGAAGCACACAATTTCGAGGAGGGAAAACGATTTGAAGAAGACATTACTAGCTTTCTCTGTGATTGCCATGCTAAGCACATCATTCGTACTAACTTTCAACACGCCAACGGTTGGGGCCATCCCGGCAAAAGAATGCAAAGCATCTAACTTCGGCAAGGATACTGAACCTCGCAGACTGAAGGTGGACGACTGGGGTTCAACCATCTTCTATTGCGGCAATAGCCGCCATCCTGACGATCAGATTAATTTGGAGCGGGAGAATGGAGAAATCGATCATGAGTACGACACCTCCGTTGTTGATGATGTAAGCATCGATGGCTCTGTACTGGAATATAGAGCGGTCGGGCCAGGCACAACGAGGATTAGTGTATGGCTGCCTAAGGCGAAAAAATTTGCAAGTGTAAAGGTTACAGTTGAGGACGAATAACTCCTCCAACCATTGTCAGTTTTCTTTCTCAAAGTAAAATAGTAGATCACCTATGTAGTTTTACTAAATTGTACTACCTGTGAAACAAACGTTACCTTCAGAAAAGGTGGAGTTAGGGGGGTTATATTTGAACCCGAACTCGACCTTTTTTCTTCATTGTGCTGCAAATGTCTGCTTCCAAGTCCGTTGGAATATAAAGTAAATACATGTTATATTGAATGTACAAAGAAACTGATCTTTTCGTATTTGGTGGGTCGCACTTCCTTTTACTAAAGAACGGTTTCTTTTCTATATGACAAAAGAGGGAATACTCCAAGTCATTCTAGACTTCGAGCCCCCCTGTCACCTTATGAAACAATAAGGGAGGAGTTTGGCATGAGTAAAGTGTTGGTTTTAGGCGGAACTCGCTTCTTCGGAAAAAAGCTTGTTCACTTGCTTATTCAAGAAGGAGCTGATGTGACCGTAGCTACACGAGGACATACGGTCGATTCATTTGGCGACCAAGTGAAGCGGCTTCAGCTTGACCGAACCGATCCGGAGCAATTGCGCGCAGCCGTTGCCGATACCGAGTGGGATGTCGTATACGATAATATCTGCTATCATCCGCAGGAGGCATTCCAAGCTTGCGAGATATTCGTAGGCAAGGTCAAGCGATATATTTTTACGTCTACCTTATCCGTCTATCCCTTCGGCCAAACTGAAAAATATACAGAAGGAGCATTTTCCCCTTATACATACGCAATTCCAGCGGATGTACCTAAAGACATTGCATATGGAGAAGGCAAAAGACTTGCCGAGGCTGTTCTGTTCCAGAACGCCTCCTTCCCCGTATGCGCCGTTCGATTTCCCATTGTGCTCGGTATGGATGACTATACAAAGCGGCTCCATTTCCATATCGAGCATATTCAGCGAGGTCAGCCGATTGGACTTCCGAATCCGCAGGCCAGCATAAGCTTCATCACCTCAGACGAAGCTGCCCGCTTCCTATTCTGGCTAAAGAACCAGCATTTCGAGGGGCCGGTCAATGCCTGCTCGGACGGTGCCTTGTCCATTAGCGAGATCATCAGGCTCATTGAAGAAAAAGTCGCCAAGCAGGCAGTTATCGTGGATACCTCTGATTCCGAGCAGGATGCAGCCCTTGATGATGCACACCGTTCTCCCTTCGGTATATCAGACGATTGGGGAATGGACACAAGCAAGGCAGCCAAGCACGGATTCAAATTTGACTCGATTCACGATTGGTACCCTAAGCTTCTTGAACAAATCATCCGTTCAAATGAGTGAGGTTGAGAAAGCAAGCGAAACCTCTCCACAACGGTAAGGAGCATTTCAAGCTAGGATGCTCCTTGACTATTCGTTGACTCGCGCACAACCAGTTCAAAGGGAAGCAGCATGCGAAACGGTGTTGGATAAGGAGCGGTAAGCCCATCCAACAGCGCCTTCGCTGCTGCGTACCCCATTTCATACTTCGGAATATGAATGGACGACAACGGCGGGGAGCTATATTTTGCAAATTCGATATCATCTACGCCGATAAATGCGATGTCGCTGGGAATAGACATGCCTTCCTCCGCCACTGCGCGCATCGCTGCAATCGCCATCATATCACTCGCACAGAACATTGCTGTGGGGCGATCCTCAAGCTTGACCAGTTGCTTCATTCCATCATAGCTGCGATCCGCATCCCATTCTGCATCGACGACCCAATTTGGATTCAGCTCACAGCCTGCTTCCTCCAGAGCAATTCGATACCCACGATACCTCTTCTCCCGCTCCAGTTGACCGAGAAGTCCCTTTCCGCCAATAAATCCGATTTTACGGTGACCATTCTGAATAAGGTGACCAACCGCAACTCTCGCCGCATTCATTCGGTCATAGGAAATGACCGGTACGGTAGGATCCGCTACGTCGATACCTACAATATTGGGCACTCTTTCCTTTAGCCACTTATATAGCGCAGGTTTCATTCCTTCCACACAAATGATTCCGCTAAGCTGATAAGACTGGAGTAAAGATTCAAATAGTACGGGGCTTTTTAGTTCGGCCTGGGTATGCAAAAATGCAAGTGAAGCTCCTGCCTCGAGCAGCTTAGCCTCTATTCCTTGTATGATTGGAGAAAAGTAAGGATGATTGTACTTGTTGTCGGGAAGTGAAAGGATGCAGCCAATCGCATGAGTGGACACTGGAGTTGAGTGGTTCCGCGTGCGGGTACGCGCTTTGGAATTGGCTGTGGATGTCGCATGATAATTGAGTGATTTGGCGGCTTGCCATATTTTCTGCTTCGTCTCTTCACTGATTCTCCTACTGTCATCGTGATTGATGACTCGTGATACGGTCGAAATCGATACGCCGACCTTCTCTGCAATATCTTTCAGTCTGACCATGCTTCCTCCCTGGCAGTATGACATTATCTTCTCGACATCATGTAAGCAGCCTTGTTGTAAATCACAGCATACCACAGGGATCATACACTTGAAAGCATGAAGTAAGCATATTATTGTTCTGCTCTCCATCTGAATAATCCGTCGTTATACTGTATATTTTTTTGCAAATAGGGACATTTTGTCCCTGACCAACGGCAATTGTTCTGCATTATATATACAAACATAAGATCATCCAATCCGCTATGTGTCGGAGCTTTGTGGAGGGACTTTCAGATGAATTATATTCTTGGCATTTTTTATGTCAACCGGCTCGATTTATTAGTTCAGGCACTTGCGAGCATTCAGCCTTGTTGGCCGCATACAGTCGTTATCGACAACTCCAGCAGCCGCGATCTCCGCCGGGAAACCTCCCTTTCTTCCATCGTGTCTATTTATGAGCCTCCTATCCCTTTTTCACATAGCCAATCCCAAAATATGCTGCAGAAATGGGGCGCAGAGAGGAACTGCGATGCCGTGCTGTATATGCATTCTGATGCAGAAGCACTTAAAGGGGTTCCAGAAGCATTATTATCGACAATTGCAGCTTGGCAGCAAGTAGGTTACAAATGGGGAATTGCCTTCACGAATCTGGATACACTCGCTGCTTTTCAGATGGAGGCGATAAAGACTGCCGGCCCGTGGGATACGCTGCTGCCGATGTACTTTTCCGATCAAGATTGGTATCGGAGAGTAGTATTGTCAGGCTACCCGATCATTCATACTGGGCTTCAAGTGACTCATCATAATACCGGGGCGTCAACGGTGAAGTCTGATCCGCTCCTATCCCACCTCCATCAAGTTACCTATCCCTTATATCAGCGATACTACGAAATCAAATGGGGCGGTTCATTGGGGCAAGAGACATACCAACTCCCTTTCAATCATTTTCCTCTTAATCCCGTAGATCACTATCTCCTGTAGCTTGATCCCGAATACGAACCGCAAGCATGGATTGACATTCTGCCTGCATAGGCAAGACAAAGGGGGTTCAGTCGATGAAAAAATGTATTGTATTCGGGAATTGCCACGTGTTTCCGATACGCAGGTATTTGATGTCTTCACACACATTCCGTTATAGTTATAAACTGCTTGAGATACTTCCTATTCAAGGTTGCAATCAAGAAATTGGCGTAGGCGATGATCTTCTGGGCGAATGCGATCTGTTCATTTACATGAGAACGAGCGACGCTTATGGTCCGTATTTGTCCAGCGAGTATTTGTTAAGCAAGCTCCCAGAGCGATGCGTAAAAATCAGCATAGGCAATGCCTACTTTAAGACCTATTACCCGCAATTTACTTTCGATAACAAGGATACCCTTTACGGATACGAGGATCAGAATGTTATCCGATTGTTAAAGAAAGGGGAAAGCAAAGAACGAATCGTCGCGATGCTGTCTGATGAGCAATTTTATTCAGCCCAGCAATTGCACATAATCCATACTGACTTCATGAACAACCTCCGCCAACGGGAGATCGGCATCGATATTCCGCTTGCGAATTTCATCGAGCAGCATTATCAGAAGGAGCATCTGTTTTGCACGGTCTGCCATCCTCGATACCATATTATCCGTTACTTAGCGATGAACATTTTGCAGAGAATCGGAATTTCCCCGCTCGAAATTGCGAACGCCTTTTATGATGTCGATTTTATTGATTTGATTCATCCTATTTATCCAAGCGTCATCAAGCATTTGAACCTAAAATTTCTGCAGCCGGGTGCCCGTATCTATTCGCTGGGAGACGAGAAATTCTCCTTCCAGGAATATATTGCGCGGTACGTGGATATTCACAGCAAGGAGCTGCAACTGGTGTAGAGTTCACATAATCTCGTCGGAAGAGACTCTGATCAGATGTAAAAAAATCAGAGAGCAACCAGCTCTCTGATTTATTCTGCTGAAAGAGCGCCTAAAGCCTCTGATTTCGCAACGAGTTCTCTGTTTAGTACGAAGACCTTTCCTTTTTCATTTATAGCTGCCAAAATGCTTGGACTGCCCTCTTTCAAAAACGTATAGTTGTTATCCTCTACCTTTACTTGGTATCCTGTCACGTCGATGCCGAATATGTTCTTAATCATCGGATTCATTGTTTTTATGGCTTCCGCAGCAGTATACTTTGGCTTGGCGAACTTCTTCTTCAACTCTTCCCTGGAGCTATAAACTGGTCTTTCTGCCCCCAAAGAAATATTCTGTACCTTACTCGTTGCCGCCTCAACCCTTACGTTTATTGACTGCTCGTTATTTTGAGTGAATAAATAAAGGTCAGCCCCTTCCCCTACAAAGCGTTGGACGGAATCGAACGCTATCTTCTTTCCGCCGGTTAATGCTCCTGCTGCCTGTTGAGCAGCTTGGACTGCCCTCTGATCAACCTTAGACTTCGGCACATTATAAATTGCCATCTGCACTTTGCCGCTTTTCGCGTCGATGGCAAGATGGTAAGGACCTAACGTACTGATTTCGCCGCTTGCTCCATGAATGTTCAATTTTGTAATATCGTCATACGAGAGACTCTTCTCTGTTTCTGTGATGGCTGCCTTGATCTTTGTCCGGATGCCCTCGTCCAAGGAAGAGAGTTGAGGATCGAGTCTGATTTGATAGATTTCGCCGGTTTGTGCTTTGATCGTAACCTCGGCAGCAAATATTTTCTCCTCTCCCTTTACGGGATACGTTACGGTTCGATAGGCTTTCGAATAAAGAGTAGGCTCTTTTTTCCCATCGATTTTATACGAATACCGAACGCCCTCAAAATCGATTTCTCCATTTACGAACGGCTTCAAAGCTTCCTTCGCCTTCTCCACCAACTCCTTGTCCAAATCCTTAACGGTCTGTGTGAATCCCGGCTCGCCTTGTTGTTTGGAGTTGGCCGCTGCTGCCGCAGCGGATGTCGGTGCCGGAATAGAGGCCATAAACAGCGCCGCCGCGGTTACGGATAAAAGAAATACGTTCCATCGTTTCATGAATAAATCCTCCTATATCAACTTCCTAAATTAGTTTCACCCAAAATTTTATTCGGCGCTTTACCTTGAGCCTATATCCGGAGCTTTTCCGGCTTCCATTAGTTCCTCTTGCCATTCTCAGGTAACAGACTGATGCCGAAGCAATTCCCTTTCAAGTCCACTCTTGCTTCTATCGCAGGACTGCCTTTTTTCGTAAAGGAAAATTTATTTCCGTATTTCGACTCCTGCTTCACCCCGTACCCACTCAAGCTTATATTGAATAAAGACTTTGATTTGGCTTCTACCGCAGCTTTCACCTTCTTGATGTCTAAATCCGCATATGCTTTGTCTTTGTCAGGAACATCTATTTTCTTTAAGAGAACATCATAGATTTTGCCCGTAACAGCACCGATCTCCAGACCTACCCACTGCTCTTCATTGCCGCCGTCAATTCGCCATACGTAGGAATTCTCTTTCATTTTCGGATCTTTGTTCACGAACTTGTGCAGTTGAGCTTTCGTTAATACTGGATTTCCGCCATTCGAAAACTTCTTCAAGGCTGCTTCTGCATTTTTCCGTATCGAAGCATCTATGTTCTTATAGGCGTAGTCAATATAAGCGGTATGATCCTGATCCGTCATGGACGCGGCAAAATCCTCACCCAGCATCGAAATACGGGTTTGACCCGAGGACTTATGTATATCTACCTGTTTCGGTGCATACTTCCGTTTATGATTCAATTCATTAAGCAAGCCCAACATCTTGTTCTGCTTGGTCTTATCTAATTGAGCGAAGGTGAGGCGCAGGTTCAAAAATATAATTTCCTTCGTGTTCTTGCTCATCATCATATTCCCTAAATTGTCTTTGAAAGTAATCGTCAAGTTCGATCCTTCCATGATCACATCGGCCTCAGCGATAGACAAGCCTGACAAATCACGAACCTCTTTTTTAATTTTCTCTTGGATTTCCTTATCCAAATCTTTTAGCTTTATCGTTTTTTGCTCACTTGCCTGTGTGACCTTCTTCGTCGCATAGGATTCCGTTTCCGGTAAGGCTGTCAGCACAAGCGCTGCTGCCGCCATGCACATCCATACTTTATTCCATGATTTCATTTGAAATTGCTCCCTTCGCATTGTCTGTTTGCGTTCAGCTATTTTGTGTACCTATTCCGTTACAGGGATTGTCATTTCCAAGTCCTTGATATAATCCACGAGTGGAATATCCTCCGTCACGAATGTCAGCTTCTGATCGGGCGATACTTGGTCAAATTCCGCGACAAAGCCATAATTCTCGGGATCGACCACCCGAATTTGCTTTTTGTTGAGCAAATGCCCTTGCTCGTCTTCCACATGTAAATAACGACCGTTACCAAACGGATTGTCGCCAACCTTGTTGTAATAGACAAATAATCTGTCGCCCTTCCATTTCATGCGCGTCACTTCCAAACTTCCGGCCGCTCCTTGGCTGAGAATCAGTGGCTTATCTTCGCTTGGCATCTCGGTAACCGTAGTTTTATTCTGAGACAATGGATTCTTGGAGATTCTTATGAAATATGGCTTTACCGTAATTGATTTCGGTGGATGTTGAAACGGTGCGAAATTGAAATCCAACGTGCTGTGCATAACCTCATTAATCAGCGTCCCCGTCCCTCCGCCTCCATTAACAAGTTCAAGCTCAATTCCACGATCATCTATAATGGCAACGTGAGACTCGATGTACATCAACGACTCCTCCTTCATGAAGTGTTGTGGATATGTATATTTCAATATCACTTGAGTTGAAGCTTCCGACATCACGATTTTGTCTACTTTCATCGTCGTCTCTCCGTACTTTCTAACCATGTCAGATGTGATGGTTCGCGAAGGGACTTTTTTCACAGGAAAGCTGAATTCAAATCGCTCCTGCTCCATTCCCTCCAAGAACACAAACAGCTTCAATTCAAACTCATCGGGCAGGTTCCAGTTAGGCCTAAAATTAATGACACTGTTTACCGTCTTGCCGTCTTCCGACAGGATGCGATCCCGTAAACTGTTCGCAAAATGATCGAGTTCTCCGTCAATCGCCAGCTTTACTTGTTCAATTCTTCGCCCTGGCGCCGGCTGAACAAAGCCCACGGATAATCTCGTCCCATCGTAGATGACCTTGGATACTTTCAGCGTTTCTCCGTTAAGCGTCATGCTTTGATTGACATCTTCGACGAGCCCCTTTTCATCCGCTGCCTGCAATCCTAAATCTCCAGCAATCGTGAACACGGTATTCAGAAGTGGAATCTTCTTCAAGGTCTGCGCCATCACCGGCGACACGAACCCAGAGCCGATAATGCCCATGCCGATAAAAGACACCGCTGCCGTAATGATGGCGACTTGGCGCATGCGTCTCTTTTTTCGGCTTGCCGCATTCGATCGCAGTGCTTGAACGGACTGCTCTACACTCTGCTTTACAACATCAGGCACAGCGTCCTTCTTAGCTGCAAGCTCTCGAAGCTTCGCATAGGTAGCGTCGTATTGCTGCCGCACCACACCTGGAACCTCGCGAGGCTTATTGGCAGCCGCCTGCTTGAGCACATGCTCCATATCAACATGTTTCATAGTCGCCCTTCCTTTCAAAAGGATTGTCCATCACCTTCGCCAACGCTGCACGGGCCCGATGCAAGCGCGACTTAATCGTTCCTTCCGACGTATCAAGCAGCTCCGCTATATCTTTCACAGACATGTCCTCAAAATAATGCAGCGAAATAACGATACGATGATTATCCTCCAACCGATCAATCTCCGCGATCAGATCCAAATACTCGATATGCTCATCATCCGCAGCAGTTGCCGACTTCATTGGAAGATCAGCCATAACGACAACCCGCTTCTGCTTGTTGACTAATTGGTGACATTCATTCATCAAAATACGAAACATCCATGTCTGGAAGTAAGCAGGCTCTCGCAAGGTATGTATCGCGCGAAACGCCTTGAATATCGCCTCTTGAATCACGTCGGCGCAATCCTCATCCCGCTTCAAGATGGAACGTGCTACCCGATATAAACTGCGCTCCATCCCAGTAATAAGCCGAATAAATGCTTCGCAATCTCCCTGCTGTGCCAGCCTTACTTCGTCTACCGTTAGCACATTTATAATCCTCCTCTAGATTTGAATAAGCTTATTCTATTTCGTTAGATTGGCTATGAAGGAAGTTGGTTCCATCTACACGATATTTAATTTTGGAATCTCATTTTTTCTGAGTAATGGAAAATTCACCTGCCACATATATACTGAATATATAAATATCAATTGATATGTATCAGACGATATTTCATTGGATACCCACTGGGGAGGAACGAGCTATGCCGCCTAAGACTAAATTTTCGCGGGATACGATCATTGATGCCGCCTTCAGCATTGCCATGCGAGAAGGAATTTACAGCATTACAATCCGCAAGGTCGCGGAACATCTGGGAAGCTCAATTGCGCCTATTTATGTCAACTTCACAGATGTCGGAGAGCTCATTCAAGAGGTCGTAAAGCGTATTTTTGCTTTGAGCGACGAATATCTTCTCAGTCAGGATACGGGACAGCCTTTCCACGACATTGGTGTTGCCACTCTCCGCTTCGCTCGCGAATACCCGCTGCTGTTCCGCGATATGGTCATGAGACCGAACCCCTATTTGCAGCATGAGCCTAACGAAATGAATGGATTTATCGACAGAATGAAAACCGATCCGGAGCTTACCGATTTCACAGATGAAGAGCTTATACCTATCCTGCTTAAAATGCGAATATTCACGTTAGGTCTGTCCGTCATGACCGCAAATGGCCTGCTGCCGGAAGGCTTCAACGACATTGAGGTCATGGACAGTACATCCGCCGATATCATCGCTGCCGCCCGCATGCGGCAGAAAGGGGAACGAATATGAATCGTCAGGAAGCAATGAAACAAATTGAGCGGCAGTTTAGAGGCGTTATACAACGCAATCGCAAGCTTCACAATGCCTATTTCCTCGTGCATTGCGAGCCCTTGGGCATTCATTTGAACATTGCGGAAGGCAAGACACGAGACCAGTCAGCCCTTCCACAGCAACGCTATTATATTGCCAGCATAAGCAAGCTGTTTACCTCAGTACTTATCGCGATGCTCGCAGAAGAAGGCAAGCTCTCCTACGAAGACCCTATCCATCGTTACCTTCCCCCTGATCTGATGCACAAGCTGCATATTTACAAGGGAACTGATTACTCCAATCAAATCCAAATCAAGCATCTGCTCAGTCATACCTCCGGATTACATGATTACTTCGAGGATCGACCTAAGCAAGGCCCACGAATGCTCGATCTGTTCACCTCGGAGCCTTCGCGCCAATGGATGCCGCAAGAGGTCATCCAATGGTCCAAGGAGCATTTAAAGTCGCATTTCCCTCCCGGTCAGGGAATTCATTATTCGGACACCGGATACCACTTATTAGGCCTACTCATTGAAAGCATTACATCCACTCCGCTCCATGAGGCGTTTCGGCATTACCTCTTTGAACCGCTGCAGCTCCATCATACGCATATGGCTTTTTATTCAATGCCGGCTGAAGAAGATCCTTACCCCATAGCCGACTTATACGCCGATCAGACCGTTATCACCGATTACAAAAGCATCAGTATGGAGTACGCAGGCGGTGCCTTGATTTCGACCTCCGATAATTTGCTGACATTTATGAAGGCCCTTACGGGCGGAAAACTGATATCCGCGGACAGCTTCCAGCGGATGCAAGTATGGACGAAGTTCAGACCGGGTGTGGACTATGGCTACGGCATTGTCCGTTTTCGGACTGTCCCACTCTTTCTCCCTGCAAAGTATAATGTGTGGGGCGCATGGGGCTATTCTGGAACCTTTATGTTCTACCACCCTGCTCTTGATGCCTATCTGATTGGCAGCTTAAATCAACTGCGATCCACCGCCAAGGCAGTTCGCATCATGTTCAAAGCCATCGACGTCCTTCTGAGATGCAAATAACAAACGCAAAAACCCGCTGCCAGCGTTAAGGCCGACAGCGGGTTATCATCCATCATGTTTCATTGTTATCGAAGAAGACCTCTTCGTTACACCATAATTTTGCACATATCGTTCGTGAATTCTACCGGATCCTGCAGCGGCAAGCCTTCAATCAAGAGCGCTTGGCTGTACAGCAGGTTCGTATACAGACTCAGCTTCTCTTGATCAGATGCATGAGCGTTCTTCAGGGATTGGAATACCTCATGGTTGACGTTGATTTCGAGCACCTTGTCGGCTTTCACCGCTTGGTTGTTCGGCATTGCGTTCAACACTTTTTCCATCTCGATGGAGACTTCCCCTTCCGCAGACAGGCATACTGGATGGGACTTCAAGCGCTTGGAAGCTTTAACGCTCTTCACCTTGTCCTTCAAGATGTCCTTCATCGCCTCGAACAGTTCCTTGTTCTCGTCTTGTTCGTCAGCAGACTTGTCATCGCCATCGGACTCGATACCGAGATCGCCGCTCGATACGTTCTTGAATTCTTTCTCCTTGTACTTCATGAGCATCTTAATTGCGAACTCATCAATGTCGTCTGTGAAGTACAGAATCTCATAGCCCTTATCCAACACAAGCTCAGTTTGCGGCAGCTTCTCGATGCGTTCGATTGATTCGCCAACTGCGTAGTAAATGTATTTCTGATCTTCTGGCATTCTTGCTACGTACTCATCAAGCGATACCAGCTTCTTCTCCTTGGAGGAGTAGAACATGATCAGGTCTTGCAGCACATCCTTGTTCATGCCATACTCGCTGTACACACCATACTTTAACTGTCTGCCGAACGATTGGAAGAACTGTTCATACTTCTCTCTTTCGTCCTTCATCAAGGATTGCAACTGGCTCTTGATCTTGTTCTTGATGTTCTTCGCGATCAAGCTCAATTGACGATCATGCTGGAGCATTTCGCGCGAGATGTTCAAGGACAAATCTTCGGAGTCGACCATCCCTTTCACGAAGCTGAAATAGTCAGGAAGCAGCTCCGCACATTTGTTCATAATCAAGACACCGTTTGAGTATAGCTCCAGCCCTTTTTCATACTCCTTCGTGTAATAGTCGAATGGTGTATTTTCTGGAATGTACAAGATCGCGTTATATACAACGGCGCCGTCTGCGCTGATATGAATGTGCTTGAGCGGCTTGTCGAAGCCGTAGCGTTTCTCATTATAAAAATTCTCATAGTCCTCTGTCGTCAGTTCGTTCTTGTTTTTGCGCCAGATTGGAACCATGCTGTTGATCGTTTCTTCTTCCTGATACTCCTCAAGCTCCTTGTCATCGTCTTCCTTCGGACGATGCTTCTTCACGTCCATCTTAATCGGATAACGGATGAAGTCCGAATATTTCTTAATGATCGATCTCAGACGATATTCTTCCAAATATTCGTCGTACTGATCTTCCTCCGTGTTAGGCTTGATTTTCAAAATGATGACGGTACCCGGCTCATCCTTTTCGCTCGGCGTAATCGTGTATCCGTCCACGCCCTTCGATTCCCATTTAAACGCCTCATCGCTGCCGAACGCCTTACTAATAACGGTTACGACATCAGCAACCATGAATGCGGAATAGAAGCCTACACCGAATTGACCGATAATGTTATGGCCGTCCTTCGCTTCGTTCTCCGTCTTAAAGGCAAGGGAACCGCTCTTCGCGATGATACCAAGGTTGTTCTCCAGCTCTTCCTTCGTCATCCCGATCCCTGTATCGGCTATTGTCAACGTACGACTCTCTTTATCTACCGATACTTTGATGAAGTAATCTTCTTTATTGAATACCACACTGTCATCGGACAAGGCCTTATAGTACATTTTGTCGATCGCGTCGCTTGCGTTGGAGATAAGCTCTCTAAGGAAGATTTCGCGCTGCGTGTAGATCGAGTTAATCATCATTTCCAACAAACGCTTGGATTCTGCTTTGAATTGCTTCTTAGCCATGAATAAAAATCTCCTCTCGTATTTTCATTTCTTTGCATATTAGGCATTTGTCATAGTAGGTTATGAATTAGCACTCCACCACATAGAGTGCTAACAATATATTTAGTGTACCTAGTCTATTTTTTGCTGTCAACTATATTACGGGTGTTTTCATATCACTTTTTGCAACAGAAAGAAGACGGGCCTTTTCGTCCCGTCCTTTTTATATATTCTGCAGTGCACAATTATATCCGTTTTATTTTGTTGCTATTAATTGTAAGGTTAAATTCACGTAATAATTAGAATTATTGTGAAGTCCTTTAACCCATACATTTGAACTCCTAATATGATCCTCATACGTATAAACGGGATAAGCTCCACTTATAGAGTATGCAGCACTGATTACATTTTGTGATCCTTCAGCATAAAGTCTGCAGAGCAAGTACTCTTGTGGATTTATTCTATAATCCCAGCTGTAAAGTACAAAATTATCCCCATGTTTGTCAACACTGGCGGATCGAACTTCAAAATTAATATCTCTGTTGGGAGTAGGCAAAGGTTGTCTCTCTAACATCTGTTGTTGGTAACCACTATATTGCCAAGTTGGATATGAATAATCATGGTTGTAAGAATAATACTGACTATACATTTTACACCTCCAAAATTCAATTAATTACATTATAGATTTTCTGGGCGGTTTGGTACTTTGTCTTATATAAATTCACCATTTCCCCATTGCAATTGCCCGCGCACCGGCCGTTAAGCTGCTTTCCCTTCCTTAAAGATTTTAATAATAACTCCGAACTGATAGCATGCTCAATTATGCTGATCACAATATTTACAAACTCTCAATCTTTCCTTTATATAAGCTTAACACCTGGCTGCTATACTCTCTAAGAAAATACTCGAACGATTCGCAGGGTAATAGAAATTATGACCTACTTAGAAGGGGGATTTTTACGAATGAAAAAAAAATCGGTAATTGCCCTAACAACAGCACTTTTGCTAACTGCCGGCACCTGGATTCCATCCGTGCATGCCGCTGGCGGCACGATCGCCGACCACATCAAATATTCCAATAACGGACAAGCCGTAACTCCTGCCTCGCCTGCCATCGAAGTCGACTCTCGCTTATATATGCCTCTACGTGCACTTGGTGAAGTCACTGGAAAATATGTAGATTGGGATGAATTCAGAGGCAGTGTTGCCTTGACGGACAAGCCTGAACTGACTGGAAAATATAAGCTCAATGCAGCGAACTTGGCTGAAGGCATTAAGATGGGCATTGGCTCTTCCTTGACGCATGTGCCCGGCGATCCTGACAATGTGTTCTACTCCACTGCCGACCGTGGACCGAACGGTCAAGTCGAAGCAGGCGGCAAAACTCGCCGGACGTTCCCGTTAGCAAGCTATACGCCGAGCTTATACAAGATTCAAATCGATCAAAGTGAAATTAAAATTTTGGGGCAAATCCCGCTCAAGGTGAATGGCAAAAATCCGACGACCGGAAATGCGCATGTTACAGGACTCCCCAATATTAAAGGTCGTGATGAAGCCCCATTCGATGCAAAAGGGGAAAAAGGCCTCGCTTATGATCCTTACGGACTCGATATCGAGGGACTCGCCTATAATGCCAAGGATGACACGTTCTGGATTTCAGATGAATACGGTCCATCGATCGTGCATGTAAAGCGTGACGGTACGATTATTGAGCGCATTGTCCCGAAGGGATGGGCGGCTCAAGTATCTGCGCCGCTCGTTCCAGCTAGAGAAGTGCTGCCTGCTGTGTACAATAAGCTTCGTCAAAATCGCGGTGCTGAAGGTGTTGGCATCACGCCAGACGGCAAATATATGTTCATGTCGATGCAGAGCCCGCTTCGCAATCCAGACAAGTCTGCAGACAACTCGCGTCAACTGCGCATCATCAAGCTAGACCTAGCTACGTTACAGCCTGTTGCTGAGTATGTATACATGACGGAGGATGCCAAGCAGTTCACTGGCCTAGAGCAAGCGGACATTGTAATCTCCGACTTGGTAGCTGTCAACGAGAATACACTGTTGATTGATGAGCGTGACAAAAATGCAGGCGATAAAGCTCAATTGAAGCGCATCTATGCCGTCGATCTCACTACGGCTACAAACATTCTGGGCAAGTATGACGACGAGAAGGCTGGCGAAACGCTGGAGCAAATGTCTCTTGCCGATTTGAAGTTAAGCAATATTTTACCGCTGGCCAAGCGTACCGTGCTGGATGCTGTTGAACATAGGTACCCTTATGAAAAAATAGAAGGCGTGTCCCTTGTCAATGGAAATACGCTGGTCATCGTCAACGACAATGACTTCGGTGTAGACAGCCCAACAGCCGATAATGGTACGGAGCTGTGGACGTTCAAGCTTCCTTATACCATTCGATAATATTTCCACCAATTGCAGCACCTCGGAACCGACACTTTCGTCGATCCGGGGTGTTAATGTATATTTCACACGATTCCAAGTAAGCTACCTCTTATATGCAAATGATCCAATACTAAACAGGTAACTCTAACATATACATATATGGGTCTGTACATATAAGGAGGTTATTCAAGCAATGAGAAAGCAAATCCTATCCGCCACGCTTGCTGCACTGCTCGCTGCATCATTCCCGCTCACCGTTATCGCACAAGAGAAAACCGCTGCTGCAACATGGTACACAGAAGGGATCCAATCCCTCATCTCCAAAGACATCCTTTCCGATCAGGCAAAGCCAACATCCACCGTCCCGGTTAAGGATTTCATACGCTACGCTGCACTATCGTTCACCTACCAGCATGGAATTGATCCGCTGAAGGCAGCTGAGAATGAAGGCTGGATCACAGCTGATGAGTTCACATCCCCCGATGCTCCGATTACACGCGGAGAGCTCGCCCGTATCCTCGTGCGCGCCTATGATTCCGAGGCACAGGAACACAGCGAAAAGACATTGGCCGAATATACGCAGCGTGCGAAAGCTCTAGGCTTGCTTATCGGGTATCCGGATGGCAGCCTGCACGAAAATAAAAATGCAACGATTGGCGAGGCCGCCTCAGCACTAAGCAATCTGCGTAAGCTCCGGCTAGCTCAAATCGACAACAAGGGTGTGCCGCTCATTTCTGTTGAGGATTTCATGCGCAACCCAGGCAATTTCTCGTATCAGTTGTCCACAGACGGCAACCATATCTCCTACGCAGCGCCATGGGAGAGCCGGATGAATGTATTTGTGAAGAAGATGGATGGCTCCAGCGAGCCTACTCGTGTCACAAGCTCCAAAGACCGCGATATTGCCGGCTTCTTCTGGAAGGGCGATCACATTCTTTATTTGAAGGATAAGGGCGGAGATGAGAACTACCATTTATATTCGGCAGCCTTCAATGGCAATGCGGAAAAGGATCTGACACCATTCAATAAGGTTCGAGTCGGCATAGTCAACATACTTTCCAATGTGAAGGACGAAATTCTGATTACGATGAACAAGGATAATGCGAAAGCATTCGATGTATATAAGCTGAACGTGAAGACAGGGGCAACCAAGCTTGTAGCGAAAAACCCTGGCAACATTCAAGCCTGGATTGCCGATCATAATGACGCCATCCGTATGGCGGTAGCTTCTGACGGACTTGAAGGAGCCATACTGTATCGCGATTCTGAGGATGCTGAATTTAAACCGTTTATCAAAATCGATTCAGGGGATACGGTCAATCCGCTTGGCTTCACGAAAGACAATAAACACATTTATGCGATTACGAATAAGGGGCGCGATAAAACTGCGCTCGTCCAATACGACCTGCAAGGCAAGGAACAGCTTATCTATTCCCATCCTGAGGTTGATCTGGATCGTGCGGTGTATGACGACAAGCAGGATAAGCTGCTCATGGCTTCTTATGTGACAGACAAGACGCATCTTAACTTCTTCGATGCCGGTTTCGAAGCTCTGCACCACAAGCTCCAAACCAAATTACATGCATCGGAAAGCGAAGTTCATATTACGGATTACAACGAGGACAGAACGAAATTTATCGTCGCTGTATCCACTGACAAGGTTCAAGGCAAATACTATTACTACAATTCGACAACCGATCAACTGACCTTGCTTACGACATTAAGCGACTGGCTGAAGCCTAAAAATCTGGCCGACATGTACCCAATCTCCTATAAGAGCAGAGATGGCTTAACCATTCATGGCTATTTGACATTGCCTAAAAATAAACGCCCTGAGAATCTGCCGCTGATCGTCAATCCACACGGAGGGCCTTGGGCACGTGACAAGTGGGGCTTCAATCCGGAAGTCCAACTGCTCGCGAACCGGGGCTATGCCGTGCTTCAGATGAATTTCCGTTCGTCCACCGGCTACGGGAAAGCATTTATCGACGCAGGTGATAAGCAATGGGGACGCGATATTCAAAATGACATTACAGACGGCGTCAAATGGGCAATCAAGCAAGGCATTGCAGATCCAAACCGCGTCGGCATTTACGGCGCGTCATTCGGCGGATACGCTACACTTGCCGGCATTACCTTCACGCCTAACCTCTATGCAGCAGCCGTCGATTATGTGGGGGTGTCCAACATCTTCACTCTACTGAATACGCTGCCCCCTTATTGGGAAGCGAACCGCAATATGTTCTATGCACGGATCGGGCATCCTGAAAAGGATAAGGAGCTGCTTAAGGCTGCATCTCCTGTATTCCATGCAGATAAGATCATTACACCGCTCTTCGTCGCACAAGGAGCAAATGATCCGCGCGTGAATAAAGCTGAATCCGATCAGATTGTAGACGCACTCAAGAAAAGAGGCATCGATGTACAGTACATGGTGAAAGACAATGAAGGCCACGGCTTCCAGAATGAAGAGAACCGCATCGACTTTTACAATGCCATGATCAGGTTCTTGGATACCCATTTAAAAAAATAGTCCCCATTCATAAAAGGGCTCTTTCAAATAAGAAAGGGCCTTTTTATGAATAAATGACGATGAATAAAAACAATATCTCCTTTCTAACTGTTATATTTTACATGAATCCTGCAATCCCAATATTTACGTATATATTTGGAGTAGTTTAAATTATGAACATATACAAAGGGGTTCAGGTCATTGAAAAAGAAATGGATTGCTGCCTCACTTGCAGCTGTACTTGCTGCATCACTGCCGGCGTCTGTCATGGCGCAGAAGCCAACCGAAGCTACCATTTGGTACCAGAATGGGATTCATGCGCTTACGTCCAAAGGAATTTTGGATGAACATGCAAAGCTGACGTCTACGGTCTCCGTAGACGAATTTGTCCGCCTTGCCGTCTTGACGCTCACGTACCAACACGGCATCGAGCCGATGAAGGCTGCTAAAAATGCAGGTTTGGTAGCTGACGGGGATTTCACATCTCTTGATGCGCCGATTAAGCGCGGCGAGATTGCCCGCATTCTCGTTCGTGCGCTTGGCAAGGAGCAAGACGAGAAGAGCTTGACCGATTACGCGGAACGCGCCAAGACGCTGGGCTTACTCAAGGGATTCCCTGATGGGAAACTGCATGAGAATAACGCTGCAACGCTGCGCGAGGCTGCATCCGCACTTGAGAACGTTGTAAAGCTGAGCCGATCCGGTATCGACAATAAGGGGGTGCCGCAAATTTACGTCGAGGATTTCATGCGCAACCCTGGAAGCTTTTCCTATCAGCTTTCTCCGGACGGCAATTATATTTCCTATGCAGCGGCGTGGGAAAATCGCGCGAATGTCTTCGTACAGAAGATGGACGGTTCCAGTGAACCGGTGCGCGTAACGAGCTCCAAGGATCGCGATATTTCCGGCTTCTTCTGGAAAGGCGATCATATCCTCTACTTGAAGGATAAGGGCGGAGACGAGAACTTCCACCTGTACTCGGCGGCGTTCAACGGCAATGAAGAAAAGGATTTAACGCCATTCGATAAAGTTCGTGTCGGCGTAGTCAGCACACTGTCCGGCGTTAAGGACGAGATTCTCGTCTCTATGAACAAGGAAAACGCCAAGGCATTTGACGTGTACAAGCTGAACATCAAGACAGGCGAAACGAAGCTTGTCGCGAAAAATCCGGGCGACATTCAAGAATGGATTGCCGACCATGACGGCAAAATTCGTCTTGCCGTTGCTTCAGACGGCATCGAAGGTGTCGTATTGTACCGGGCTACAGAGGAAGAAGAATTCAAGCCATTCATTACGACATCAGGCGGCGACACCGTTAGCCCGCTCGGCTTCACCAAGGACGACAAAACGATCTATGCCGTTTCGAATAAAGGACGCGACAAATCCGCGCTCGTCAAGTACGATCTTCAGGGCAACGAGCAGTTGATCTATTCCCATCCGGACGTTGATTTGGCAGGAGCGGTGTATGACCATAAGCAGGATAAACTGCTCATGACTGCCTATATAACGGATAAAGTACATGCGAAATTCTTTGATGAATCATTCGAGGCTTTGCATAAAAAGCTGCAGCACAAGCTGCAAGCAACAGAAAGCGAAATCGGCATCAACGACTACAATGAAGACAAAACAAAGCTCATCGTCAGCCTATCCAATGATAAGGTGCAGGGCAAATACTATTACTATGATTCTACAACGGATCAATTGACGCTGCTCGCCAACCTGAGTGACTGGCTCAATCCAGAACAGATGGCGGACATGCACCCGATCTCCTATAAGAGCAGAGACGGCTTGACGATTCATGGCTACTTAACATTGCCGAAGAATAAGACGCCGGAGAATCTCCCTCTGATCGTGAATCCGCATGGCGGTCCATGGACCCGCGACATGTGGGGCTTCAATACGGAGGCTCAGCTGCTGGCTAATCGCGGATATGCCGTTCTGCAAGTCAATTTCCGCTCCTCTACGGGTTACGGAAAAGCATTCATCGACGCCGGCAACAAGCAGTGGGGCCGCAACATTCAAAATGACATCACGGATGGCGTACAATGGGCAATCAAGCAAGGCATCGCCGATCCGAAGCGCGTCGGCATTTACGGTGCATCATTCGGCGGATATGCGACATTAGCCGGCATCACGTTTACGCCAGACATGTATGCAGCCGCCGTCGATTATGTCGGGGTATCCAACATCTTCACCCTGCTCGATACATTACCGCCTTATTGGGAAGCGAACCGCAACATGTTCTATGAGCGCATCGGTCATCCGGAGAAGGACAAAGACATGCTGAAGGCCGCATCTCCTGTATTCCATGCGGACAAAATCGTGACACCGCTCTTTGTTGCGCAGGGCGCCAATGATCCGCGCGTGAACAAAGCAGAGTCCGATCAAATCGTCGAGGCCCTCAAGAAGAGAGGCGTAGACGTTGAATATATGGTGAAGGACAACGAAGGCCACGGCTTCAACAATGAGGAAAATCGCATCGAATTCTACAATGCCATGGTGAAGTTTTTGAATACACATCTGAAACCTTGATTCGTATCACCTGGACGTATTTGCCATCAATAATGTAAAAAAGATCGGGTTTCAGCAGTCAGATGTCTCTGATGCGCTGAACCCGATCTTTCTTATTTTCACTATCCATATCTCTCCATACGATGCAGCTATAGCTGCTCACTACTTACTAGGAGCTATTCCCTCCCTATTTGCTGCTCATCCCATCTATCTACTGAGGGCAAGGGTTCACAATTTTTTCTATCATTTCACATGGCATCATACACACTCTGAGTCTGAGTTCATCTACGTATGCTGCCACACAGACAAAGCGTTCTTTTTGAAATGACTCGGTGTGACTCCTGTCTTGCGCTTAAAAACTCGGGAAAAATACGGAACGTCATTAAAACCCACTTGGAAACATATATCCGTTACCGACATATCGGTATCGAGCAGCATGGCGGCCGCCTTGTGAATCCGAAAATCGACCAAATAATCATTATATGTTTTGCCAGTGAAGCGCTTAAATAAATCACAGAAGTACGTCTTCGAAATATTAAATCTGCGGCATATCAGTTCCAAGCGAAGCTCCTCATTATAATGCTCATGAATATAATGAATCGCTGCCGTCATTAATTCCTTAAATTTGCCCAACCGGTCATCTGCATCATCGGAATGGCGCTGTCGATCCATCTCTCGTACTAGCAGTGTCATCAGCTTCAGCAAGTCCGCCTTGAGCACCAGTTCATAATAACGGTTGCCCTGTTGATACTCGTCCAGCATATCATGTAAAATCTTCGATACTTCCATATCGGTTGCGCCAGACAGCGCCACCTTCGGGGTCACATGCTCCTCATCCAGCATGAACTGCTCCAGATAGGAGTAGTCGAACTTGCCCCTGCTGCCATTGTGCGGCTGGTACTGCTCATCAATGAAATGCGGGAGGAACTCAAGACCGATAATATCAATTCCCTGACCAGGCACCAATGTCACACGATGAACAGCATAAGGAGGAATAACAAAAATATTGCCCTTCACCATTCGGTACGTACGATTATTAATCGTATGCATGAACTCGCCCTTCACCACATACCAAATTTGAAAATAGTCATGCGTATGATCACGTATGCTGCCGCCAGCTTGGTTCCATCGATAAATTTTAAAAGGCAGCGGTGTTCCGATCTCGCTCTCAGCACGATAAAATTGGACTTCCTGTGGCATGGGCTTCTGCATCAACTCACGACGCTCGAGCATCATCGGTTCCCCCTCCTTCTTCAGCCTCTGCTTCATGTCCTTCCCATCCAAGTCAGACTGGAAAAGAATACTCTCCTATCATATCATGATTGGCTGAACAGGAGATAACGCAAGTGGAATGCGAAGGGAATGCGAGGGGAAATAGCAGGAAAATCCCCTTTCTCAGATTATGCAAAAAAAGGAGCTGCATCCCCTATGCAGCCCCTCATTTCCAGCCTTATTTCGCTATTCGCTGTGACGGGTGAATCGTATCAACGAATAATATACCGTCATATTGCTCACGAACGATCATCGTTTCTTCAAGCATGCCCCACGCCTTGGCAATACGAGGGGTGAACATCCATGATGTACGCGGGTCAAGCTTAACTTGCATGAGATCAAGGAACTGATAGGCATGACCTCCCGCCTTCAGCAGCTCTTCTATACTTCCTTCATTGTGAGGTTGTGAAATTCGCTCGGTTTCCTTGCTGTTCTTGCTGGAGCTTCCCTGATAAGCATACAGACCGATCACATAATTGTCCTTCCGCAGCGAGAACGGCAGCATCTCTCCCATCGTTGGATAAGGATTATTGTCGAAGCCGAAGCCATTATGCTCAGTCACCATCGTCGAGTTATGCTTCCGTACATGATAATTGTGTCCCCATACGATGATCTTCTTATCTGGATACAGTTGCTCCGCAAGCCATGCCGCATTGCTCGCCATCTGCTGATCCCGTATATAACTTGCTTCTTTCATTTGGCGCTCAGGTTCAATACCGGCGAACAGTTTCACCATTCGTCCACAGTACGTTTCCAGCATATCGATCCGGTTCTGCAACACACGTTCCGTGACTGTCACCAGCTCTGGATGCTCTGGATACACAGCCTGCAGCTTCACTTTGTTTTCCCTTAGAAACATCTGAAACAGGCGATACTTCGCAATCAGTTGAGGTTGTTCTCGATTGAAGCGATCCATGTCGTTATAAGTATGTACTTTCAAATACCAACGTTCCGTTTGCACAAACGATACCGCTTTACTCTTGTCTGCATGCGCGAACCATTTCTCCATGAAGGTAATAAACGGCTCTGTAGTACCTTGCACATCAATCCCCGTCAATATGAGCGGTCGTGTTGTCTTGCTTTGCTCTACGATATATTCAAAGAGCGGCAAGTTCTCCTCGACCTGCCATACGCCAAAAATGGAGTTCTTCATCATTTCAGCAGGTGTATGATTGCGGGCTTGTACAAATGCGGCAGTCGCCTCGCCCAGATTCGATTCAAAAGCGAGGACATCGTACCCAAGCTGCTCATGCAAAAATTGAACCAGCCGAACCTTCACCGAATTATATTCCGCTGCACCATGCGATGCTTCTCCTAAGCTGATCAGGCGTTTATGCTGCAATAGCGGCTTCAGAAATTGTAAATCCTTGAATCGTTCAGCAGCCTTCCGATCTTTATCAAAGTTTACAACGCCCCCTGCAATCGGCTTCACATGTTCCTTCACCCACTGCTTCCATTGTGCGATTGCGATTGCACTTGCCTTTCCTGCTTCTTCCGTGTCCGCACTGCTGGCTGCTGCATTGCTGCTTATAGAGGCGCCAGCAATTATGCAAGCTGCTGCTCCGATTGCGAACACTCGCTTCCATCCTATCATTCGCTCCACCTTCCGGTTAGGTCTAGTTGTTCTCACATGGACAGCATATCTCGGGAAGGTTAAATTCATGGATGGATCTCGTTTAATTCTTGTTTAAAGGAAGAAATGTTACGCTTCCTCCGCCATATTTGCTCGTGCTTCCTTCGTTCGCATCCGCAGCAGCCTATGGATTGGATAGCGTTTTTTCCAACTGGACATCACGGTAGCCAGCATATAGGCTCCATAGCCTTCAATCAGAATCATAGACGGCATAATAAAATACCGATATCGCTGCTGAACCTCAATCAGCAAATGAACTCCCATATAACCCAATATCAATATTATAAAGAACAAATATTTCTGATCCATATCCTGACGGGAGATGATAAGAAGATCGACTGAGATGAATAGGATCAACATGATTACAAAATATGTGATGTATGAATACGTATGAATCATACTGAACAGATGGCTAACACTGGCCGTATTTAAGCTCCAATACAGCGCATCGACTTCGCTCCACATGAGCCTGATCTTACTTAGAAATAGACCTGATAATTTTCCAAGATCGGATAGACGCTCCTGCACCATTTCCTTTTCAATTCGGGTTCGTTCTTCCCCAAGCGGATATTGGGTAACCTTCTTAAAGTCTTCCTCCGAGAAGGCTCCCTCTGTATCATGATTGAAGCCCAATACGAATTTCCACATCGGATCATGATTCACTAATGGAGCATGAGAGATGCCCGTGCTAACCGCCAGAAGGCTGACGAAATAGAATACCGCAAAATAGGTGGTGAAGAAAATAACGACGAACCCGATCCCTTTTTTGATGGATTGCTTCTTCAGGACGATCAAATAGATCACGACATACAGTAGGATGCTTAAAAGAATGACTGCGCCCAGCGGTCTGATCAGATTGCCGAGTGAGACGAGTACCGCCGTACAAATACTCACCTTCCAGCCCGGAGTAAGATTTTTGAGCAAATAGTAAAACGCAAGATAAAACAGAAAAGTGGCCAAATGTTGATTGGTGAGCACCGAGCTCATCACAATGCTTGGCACGAAGAAGCAGTACGTAATACTGGCGAATTTAGCCGCGAATTCATTGAAGATCATTCGCCCGATTTTATATACAAGCACCGTGATGCCCGTGCACCAAAGTACGTTTAGGATTTTCAATGGCAGCAAGCTTGTGCCGAATAATTTAATCATAAGCGCCTGATACATGGTGAAGCCCAATTGATATGTCCATGCCTGAAAATAATCGCTGTCGTTATAAGAGAAATCCCCCACCGACATTTTCACCGCCGCATCATACATAATATGAAAGTCCGACACCGGATTCGTATCAACTAGTAACACCCACATAAACCGTATACCGAATGCTATACATGCGATAAAGAAGACAAATGCCTGTTCCTCTTGCAAATGCCGATAGGCAAAATAGGCGAGCATAAATACAAAACATGTGTAGCCTGCCATGATAAACGGTACCTGAATAAGCATATCGGGACTGTATCCCATGAAGATGCCAATCATAAAAAAGAGAATGATGCACAAAAAAGAAAGCAAAATAAAAAGCAACGGTTTCTTGCAAATCCGCGCTTTACGTAACGACATCTCCAAGGATATCCCACCTGTTTCATTCAAATTGACAAAATCCATTGTACCATCATTTTTTCAAAATGATAGACCATCCATAATGTGACAACCACCACAACCAGTGCCGTGGACAGTCACCCTATACATAACAAAGCTGCACCTTAAGAAACGTATGCTTCCATTGCGCAGCTATGTCCTATTTTATTTATATATATGGAGTCGTAGACCCTCAATATTCGCAGGTTGCCGTTAAATAAGGAGATACTTTACTCTGGGCATCGCAATTCGAGCGAGTCCTACAACAAGTAGTAATACGACACTCTATTTCAAATTTGCCAACTGTTCATTGCGAAGCTTAATTCCATTCGACAACTTGCGAATCATGTCACGCAGCTCATCTGCGGAATATACCGTATTGCGTTCACGTACGACTGACTGTACGCCAGCTTCCAGACGATCCGCCTGTTCCATGAGCTGCCCTTCCTCTAACACCATAGCGGGAACAGACATCGGGTCGCTATACTTTACCTGCTCCTCCAGCTTGCGCATCAACTCTACAAGCCCATCGCGCTCAGCATCTTTCCAGCCTTCCAGCTCCAGGCGTGCTCCTTGCACGACAAGAAGTAGCCGCTTCATTGCCTGCACCCGATAGCTTTCCTCCCTCTGCAAGCGTCCGACAGATACTCGGGTAAGGCCAATTAAAAGGGCTAAAATAAACGCCGCTGCAAAGGTAATAATATGGATCCACATATACATCTTCTCCGGCACGTCCATCACAAGCCAAAAGAGTACGATATGAATCAGAACAGCGATATTATACATGAAAGCAATTGCCATTATGGATAAATTCAGCGGAACCTCATCCTTATGCTTCGAGAGATGGAATAATACATTCATGCAAAATAAGTAGCTGATCAAACCCGCCAGCATCAGTGAAGCAAGAGATAGCCACCATGAGAAGCCTCGGGAATCCGCCTCACTAAGTCCAAAAAACAGGCCGGCTGTAACTGCTGCTAGGATGAAAAAGATCGCAGTCGTTATCCACTTCAATTGTAATACCCGCTTCATGATGATCCCTCCTGCACCAGCTTATTGCCGCATTCTACGCAAAATTTTTGGCCAGGCCTAACCTCAGATCCGCACTCCTTGCAAGTAAGTGCTGTCTCCTCGCCACAGTGCGGACAGAACTTGACCTTGCTCGTCACAGGCTTGCCGCAATGGCGACAAGGAACAGGCAGCGCTTGTCCGCATTCGATACAAGCACCTTGATCCGGCGGATTGTCTGCACCGCATTCTGGGCAGGGATGATACGGATCCCCGCAGTTCGGGCAGAACTTGGTCGTACGCGGCATCTGTTCCCCGCACGCCGAGCACTTCACCAGGATTGGCTTCTCTGCTCCGCCTGATGCAGCAAGCGATGTACCGCAGCCTGTGCAGAAGGATGCATCATGCTGATTGCTCCGATGACATTTCGGGCATACCATGTCCTGCCCATCAACTCGAAGCTCGCCTGCCAGTTGAGTCATAACGCCACCCACAGCTCCGCCGACGCCATATCCCATGCCAAGCCCCATTCCAGCCCCCATCAGATCCGACTTGACGCTGCTATCATTCTTCGCCACTTGTCCAAGCGTATCGAAGGTGCGCTCCTGCTGATAGGTGAAGCCGATAATGTTCATTTCAGCGCGCTTCGCAAGTGCTTCGCGCAGCCGCAGCGTTGCTGGATCATCCTCCGGTGTATTGACGGAGTCCACATAGAAATTAAGCAGTCGAATGCCGTATTCCTCGAACACCGGTGCAACCAACTCTTGAATATGCTTGGAAATATCCGATATGTAAGCATTAATTTCTAAAATACTAATCTTGCGATGAACAAAATAGGAAGAGATCAACTGATGGATATTCATCATCAATACGCCGCGGAAATATTCGGATAACGTCTCTTGATTGAATACCGGCAGCGTGCCGACAAGCTTGCCCACAAACTTGCGCGCATCTTCGATTTGAATGCCGAACTGACCGAAGGAGCGCACCTTCACGAACAGCTGGTATTTCGGATCCTGCAGCTGAAGCGGCGTTCTTGTTCCCCATTTCACATTGAGAGAATGCACCTTATTCACATACCAGACTTCTGCCGTGAAGGGAGAATCTCCACCGAACGGTAAGTTTACAATATGATTCAAGATCGGAATATTTGCGGTACTAAGCGTATATCTGCCTGCTGTGAAGCTGTCTAGTACCTGACCGCCTTTAAACAGGATCGCTTCCTGCGATTCATTTACAATTAGCTGCGACCATGTCGCAAGCTCCTGATTTGGAAATTTCCATGCAAATACATCCGGTGAACCGTCATATTTAATAACATCAATAATTGCCATCCCGTTGTAGTACCTCCGTATATAAAGTATGGAATTCTGCCACTGCCTTTAATAATGGAGCTTATACGCCCCTCTATCCATAAACTATGAAATAAGCGCTACATTACGAGTACGAAAAAGCTCGCATAATGTATCGTTAATGAAGTCCCCATTCCTAATCTTTCTTCTATCTGCTCCCGTTTCTATTATATAAGCCAGCCGCGTGGGACACCATCCTAATGATGGAAATCCAAAAGGACCTTCCCCTGATTCATGCTTGTCGAAATTATAAAGTTCATACACCTTTCTCATTGTGCATATATTTATTTTCGTGTTAAAATGTTTAGTGTTAAAACGTTTATCTTGCTGATCGATCATTTCAATTTCCCTCAACTCAACCCAGTATTGATTACCATATTTCAAGCACAGCATTAAACGATAATTGCAAATTTGTTAAAGCGATTCGCTTTTATTCTGCCTCTCTCCTCATCTCATTCATACATGGATTCATAGGATACAACGCCTTCTTCGTTCACATGCTTCACCACACACAAAACTACTATGCCGTACCTAGTTTTTCTTCAATATATAGCCTATTTGAGCTTTACAACCCTGCCTAGCTTGTAATTTCGCATTCTGCGCCACATTGTGTCCATCTATCATTCTCAGAGGTATGAATGCGGTTACATAGATTTGTTAGTGAAAGGAGATGTTTCCCTATTCCTCAGGTTCGATGAACTAATCCAATATGAAGCGGAGTGTGATTGAAATTGAAAAGGGCCAAAAAAGTTTGTACAATCTTGCTTTTTGTCTTTATTATGGTATTCACAGCCGTACCCTTGACTTCTGCCTTCGGCGCTTCACCTTGGGCACCTAATACTGCCTATCAAGCAGATGATCTCGTCACCTATGGAACCGATACCTACCAATGTGTACAAGGACATACCTCTATTGTTGGATGGGAACCGCCAAACGTTCCGGCACTGTGGATCAAACAAACAGCTTCTCCCGATACGGAGCCGCCATCTGTCCCAACAAATGTTACAGCCAGCAATATAACAACTGAATCCGTAACCCTTGGTTGGACGGCATCTACCGACAATGCCGGTGTTACAGGCTATGACGTCTATAATGGAACGACACTCGCGGGTTCGACTGCGACGACTACGTTCGCCGTTTCAGGCTTAACGCCAAATACAACCTATACCTTCACCGTTAAAGCAAAAGACGCTGCTGGCAACCTTTCCCCAGCCAGCTCGCCTGTAAGCGCAACAACATTGGCCGTTATTCCGGATACCCAACCTCCTACAGCACCTGCTAATGTAACCGCTGCCAACGTGACCAGCAGCTCCGTTACATTAACTTGGACCGCTTCAACAGATAATGTGGGTGTTACAGGTTATGATGTATACAATGGTTCCACACTTGCCGGTTCTTCGAATACAACTTCCTACACCGTTACAGGCTTAACTGCGAACACCGCTTACACGTTTACGGCGAAAGCAAAAGATGCAGCGGGCAATGTGTCAGCCGCTAGTAATGCAATCACCGTTACTACAAATCCCCAACCTTCATCACAATACGAAATTATCGGCTACTTCCCAAGCTGGGCTGCATACGATACACCGTCCTTTACCCCTGCCAATATTGACCCGAAAAAAGTAACGGTCATCAACTATGCATTCCTTGATATTTGCTGGAACGGCAAACATGGCAATCCTTCCAAGAGCCCCGATAATCCCAATCCAAACACATGGACCTGTCAAAACGGCGATGGCACTCCAAATCAAGCACCGAACGGCTCTATCGTGATTGGAGATTCATTTACCGACGGTACAGCCGATGGCGGATACAACCAATTGGTTACGATCAGACAGCTTAAGAACACCAATCCGAATCTTAAATTATTCGCCTCTGTCGGAGGATGGACGTGGTCAAACCAGTTCTCCAACACCGCGAATGACCCTGTAACAAGAGGCAACTTCGCCACTTCCGCCGTCAATTTCTTGCGTCAATATCAATTCGATGGTATCGACATCGATTGGGAATATCCGAACAGCATTGGCGTACCTTGCGCATCAGGCCAAACCTGTCAGCGTACAGCCGACAAAGCAAACTACATCCTGCTTCTGCAAACACTTCGCCAAGCCCTTGATAAAGCCGGACAACAAGACGGCAAGCACTACTACATTACGATCGCTTCCAGCGCAAACTCCAGCTTTCTTGCCGATGCAGGCGGCACCAGCAACTGGTTGTCCAACGCAGCTCAGTATTTGGACTGGATCAACATCATGACCTACGACTACTACGGTCCATGGGATGCCACAAGCGGCATCGTATCGCCATTGTATAACGACCCAGCCAACACAAACGGCAGCAGTCAATTCAACATCAACTCCACCGTAACCAACTATTTGAATAAAGGCATTCCTGCCAATAAAATAACCATAGGCGAACCATTCTATGGATATGGTTGGAAAGGATGTAACGCAGGTCCAAATAACAACGGATTGTATCAAAGCTGTACCGGAGAAGCTGCTGGCGGTTCGAGCGGCTCGACGTATGACTTTGCCCACATGCAAAACACAGGCCTGCTGTCTGCTGATTCCACAGGTAAATATACAGTTGCCGGCCAAGGTTATACCCGCTACTGGAACAGTGCGACGCAAACTCCGTTCCTCTACAATCCGTCTACGAAAATCTTTATTTCGTATGATGACGAGCAGTCCATTCATTTGAAAAATGAGTTTATCAAAAACAAAGGATTACGCGGCGCGATGTTCTGGGAATTAAACGCGGACAGAAACCGCACCCTGCAATCCGTCGTATCCAATGACTTGCCGCATTAATCCGATCAAGATGATACTTTAGCGATGAGGATGTAAAAGGTAAGAAGTTTCACGCAATTCAAATTAGAGCTTCCCGAAAGCAGAATCTCTGCTTTTTGAGGAAACAACAATCGTAACCCTTATCCGACGGCATTACCGCTATCACGCGGTACACCCCGTAAAAGGAAAAAAAGAAGCAGAGACCCTATGTAATAATCTAGGATCTCTGCTTTTTGTGCCATGATGAATATCTTATTGCTCGTTTATCACGCGGTACAAAACGATTGCCGCCTGCGCTCGAGTGAGTGTTCCCGCCGGATCAAATTTGTTATCGGTGGTTCCTTTGATAAGTCCTTTGCTCACCGCGTACACAACGGCTGTCTTTGCATCCTGTGAGATGAGTGCTTCATCCTTAAATCCAAGCGATGCGCTTGAATGGGACAGATCAGCTTTCAATGCCCGCGTAAGCATCACGACCATTTTTTCGCGAGTAATCGGTTTACGTGCCCCAGGCTCTGCAATCCGCTGTTCCCAAGTCTTGCCGTTATTCGTCAAGCGATCAAGCAAGGTAGCGAACTCCGCTTGGGTAATAGCGTCGTTCGGCTTGAATGTGTGTATGCTGTCTTTGCCGCGCAGCAGTCCGTGAGCTGCAATGACTTCAATTTCATCCTTTGCCCAATGTGCAGTAAGATCATTGAAGGAACTTGCATGCTCTGCAATCGTGTAGGTGCCGAACTGCGTGACCTGGAAGGAAATATGCTTCTTATCAGATGCCTTCATTCCGGCCAGTTTATAGCTCCAGGCATTTGTTGTTACGCCTTGAGTTTGTGCGTACACGCCTGCCTTAAGAATATCTTTTGTAGCTCCCATCAGCTTCAAGGAGATTTCCAACAGGATATTCTTTGCTTCTTGCGGCCCACGGATCGTGATCATCGGAGATGTAAAGGTCGTCTCGCCATGATGATTGCTAAATCCTTTGTCCTTATGCTCTGCAAGAGACACCACAAGCTCGAGTCCGCTCGTTCCGATAAGTTCCACAATAGATTTATTCGGAATGGTAATATCGAATTCGGCTGCAGACAGAAGCAAATCCTTGCCTGATTCCTGCAGCAGCTTGGCGACCGATTTGTCCAGCGTAAAGGAGACTTTATTGTAATCCTTCATGCTTACATCGCTAATATCGGATTGAACCTGCTTGGCATTTTTGTCCTGCAACTGTTCTTTCACGGTATTCGCATTTATCTTGAACTCCGCATTCACTGCATGATCCTTCTTCGTCTCTGCCAGTAATCCTGCCTTCATCGTCTTACCGGCTGGAATTGCTTCTACAGAAGTCGAAGATGAAGAACTACTGGATCCTCTGGAGCCTCCAGATGAGGAAGACGAAATTGGCAGCTCTGGCTTCGGATTCGGAACAGACGGCTTGATGACTTCTACGGTAGACGAGTGAATGTAACCGATTCGGATCCGGTCATTATTTGCATTGAATAGATTCGTATTTGCAAGATTGAAGGTATATTTTCCTTCTTGGTCGCTCAAGAAAGTGATGGTTGCTATGTCGCCGTCTCCTTCATAGGCGCCTCCGTTGAGATTTACGGAGTAATTCAATTGCTTCTGGCCATCAGGTAAATCGGTTATGTTCTTTGTCGTGATAAGTGGGACACCCGGATAGTTCAACTCTTGATAGGTTGCCATCGTAACGCTTGGCTTTATATCTAAAAGAGTTAAGCGGCTGTCGTAAGTAAGACTGAATGAAGCTGAATATACTGCCTCCGACACGGAATATTCGACCTTTACATCTAATGGATCTCCTGTCAAAACCTTAGGTTTGCTGAGGCTAGGAGATACAACATCGGACTTTTTATCGTCGACGAAGTTCGGCGTGACGAAGTTCTGTGTGTAATATACATTTGATTTCCCCCCGAAGTACACACCAACCCCTAGATGAGAAAAGTCCCCCAAAATATTCGAACGATGTCCTTTCGAGTTCATCCAGTTCTCGTGAACGAAGATGGCACTCGACTGTCCAGCAGCAATGTTTTCCCCTGCCTTTTGGTATACGATTCCGTCCGCCTTCAGTCGATCGAACGGGGATTTGCCGTCCGGATTGTTATGATCGAAGAAGCTTCTCAGCCCCATATCGTCGCTATGCTTGCGAGCAGTTCCCGCAGCCTTTTCATTCCACTTCAATGGCTTCATGCCCTCGCGGACACGCACAGCATTAGCCAAATCGAGGATTTGTTGCTCAAAGCTTGTCTGCAATCGTTTGCTAGGCGTGCCAAAGTACCCCTTGAACGCCAGTTCAACATCCTGGGCAATAAACTGGACAGCCGTCACCGTATTCCGTTGATGGAGATCATAGAACACGGTTGCATACATGTCGCCGACCTTGTACAGGCTATATTGTCCGCTGTTGTCCATATTGTAAATCGTATTGCCTTTCCTAATTTGACTGAGGGAAGATCCGAAGGCTGCCTCTACCTCCTGCTTGGTTGAACCGAATCCAATGCTGCCATAAGAATCCTTCGCATTCGTATAGAGTGCAACGACCTTGTGGTCCTGAACACCAACTTGTAAGTAATGTTTATAATCCTGATTGTAAATATACCACTCGAAGCCATATTCACTTAGATCCTTGCGAACCGGCTGTCCGATTTTTTGGAATAGTTGAGCCTCGCTCATTCCTATGGTGATGCCTTGCAGTTGGTCTGCCCCTGCCTGCGGAGCATTGTTCGTTTTCGTGACAGCAATCTTGCTACCGACCAGCTTGTCCGCTGCATAAAGGGTCGGCTGATGGATAAGCATCCCGGCCAACAGCGCAGCGCTAGCTGTAATCGTCATGCGCCGCATTCTGCCTGCTTTAATGTGTTTATGCTGTTCTTGGTATATTGCGTTGTTGGTTTCTGTACAACGTGTCCGCATCATTACATCTCCTATTCTTTTACATTCTGTGATCAAATTAGATGGACACCAGGGACGCTTTACAATAGCACAAAAAAAGCGCCGCCCTAATGGCAGCGCAGCACTAAAAAAGACACACGTAATGTCGCAATTAGGGCAACCCGGCTGTCATCGCATCGTGAAATGCATTAGACCCGTGGCTTTGCGTCCCCTGCTTTCGCTAGGGTTTGCCATTATCCAAATGTTACACAGGTTATATGTCATCTATAGTAACATGTAAATGAACAGCTTGTATACAATTGTGCCTATAGGTACGTAAAATTCATCGAGTCCCCGTTCTATCAACCCAGTACGATATTTATGTTCGTCATGCACTTCTTCCATAAAGCTGCCCCATTTAAAAAAAGATCATGAAAGTGATCGATCTACTACTCTCTTATTCAGGCTACCAGCAATATCTATGCACGAAAAGACCTCGCAATGGGATTGATCTGCTTGCTCCGGGAATTCATATGTAATGTACGAGTTATCGACCACAGTACTACTTCCAAATAGAAGGATTGCATCTTGTCACAGATTCAGATCAGTCCGAAGGTAGAAGGGTTCCTGCAGAGCACAAAGAAGCTGTTCATCAATGGCGAATGGGTGGATTCCGTACATAGAAATGTCTTCTCCTGCAGAACAAGTCGCTGAGATTTATAAAAACCGCTGGCAGATCGAGCTTATCTGGTTAATCAACAGGCGTGCAGTAAAATATCTATTACAATAGTCTGTGATGGACAAGGGGTCGCTCATCCGAGACGATTCGGATTAGCAAGTCATTTGGGAGTATTGTTTAACATTCCAGCAATAGGATGCGGTAAAACCAAGTTAATTGGAGATTCCGAAGAACCTAGTCAAAAGAGTGGGAATATGCAACTCTATTTGATCAATCTGACAAAATTGATGTCGTATTAAGAACCCAGGATCATATAAATCCTATTTATGTCTCCGTAGGACACCGAATCTCATTACCTACGGTATGCCAACCAGCTCTTGTAGACCGCCAGAACTTGCTATATGACGCGCACTTGTATACACCTTGCCCAGCAGCCACTTTCTATAAATAGGCATCCTTGGCTTTCTCGTGCTCGTATTGACTGATGAGTCCTTGCATGAACAAACCGGCCAGATATTTTAGCGGATGCAGCCCACCTTTTGCGCCTCCACCTCCAGCATGACTCGTCCCTGTACTGCGACAGCAGCACTTGCCAGTAGACTCGTACTCACAGCCGCTCCGACAAATCCGCCTAATGCTGCTCCCATTGCTACTCCTACTACTGCTCCAGCTACTGCTCCTATCATCGGAATAGCGCCTTGAAACAAGCGCCTCGTCACATCATTTGGCGTGCGTCCGCTCAGGCAAAAATACATCGTAGCTGCAAAGCTGTATATGTCAGACGTGACTCCCTGCCGTGATTTTTCGGAGTAAAATTCAAGCGGCGAATATCCCGTGCTTGTAAAAATTCGATGTCCCGTCTTCTCATAGTATACGGCAGAACCGAAATCGAGCAGCTTCGGCTGGCCATCCTCTCCAATGATAATGTTCGCCGGCTTGATATCACGATGAATGATGCCACGCCCGTGAACATATTCAAGTGCAGATGCGAGCGGCAGTATCGTGTCACGCAGAAAATCGGCCACGGAAACAAGCCTTCCTTCTTCAATGAAGCGTTCAAGCGAAATACCCTTGCAATACTCCATTATCATATAATGCGTTCCGTTTTCCTGGAAATGATCCACAAGGCTAACGATATTCGGATGGCTCAATTTCTGAAGTATCTGTGTTTCCGTCAGGAAAGCTTCCTGCAGCCCATCATATTGCCGTTGAACGGAGGGCCCGCGGCACAGGACGGTTCGCTTGTCGAGGTCGCGAAGAGCTACCTGCCTCGGGTAGAACTCTTTCACGATGACCACTGTTTCATCTTCTAGTTTCTGTCCCGCATATACAATGTCCAGCTCGCTGCAAGCGATTACTTTCTTTACTTTATAGGATTGATGAAGCACAAAATTTCGTTTCAAACAAATATCAGCATAATCCGGTTTCACGGTCTCCTCCAGAGGATCTGGCCTGAACGGGGACGAGGAAAATGCAATGTCCGGCATCAGACGCGTACTATCTATTATTGTAACACGCAACCCAATATTTTCTATTCAGGATTTTTATGATATCAACATGCGATGAGACAACGATCAGAAGAGATCATGCTTTGATCTTCAATCTTTTTCCATGATATAATCTTGCCATTCTTTCCAATGAGGTGAAATGGATGTCTTTCCGCAACGTTCGAGGTATGTAGGTTCCGGGCTGGATCAAAACGCGTACCAGCTATCAAGGGGATAGTCTGCCCTTTTGAGTCCAACGGAACCTAGGAGCCACGCAGCGTAATGGAGATAGATGCTCACATTTCATATACTTGGGAAGGTGGATATACAAGATGAAAGCTTTTGATTACAAACAATTTTACGATCGGGTTGGCAAGCAGAACGGTTGGGATTTCAGCCAAGTGAAATCTATTACAGAAGGATTGAATTGGGAGTTATTCACGGAGGTTCGCGGGCTGTGCACTAAATCTGACATGCTGCTCGACATCGGCACTGGCGGCGGTGAATCTGTTCTCCCTATTGCCGATAACGTCTTGCAGCTCATCGGTATCGATGCTTCTGCAAGCATGATCCGTACGGCACGAGCGAATCTGGAAGCAGCTCAGAAGCCCAATGTGCGCTTTATACAAATGAACGCAGAGCTGCTCAAGTTCCCTGATCGTCACTTCGACATCATCACTTGCCGACATTCCGAATTCAGTGCCGCGGAAGTAGCCCGGGTGTTGACGGACGATGGCGTGTTCCTCACCCAACAAATCAGTGAGGGAAATAAGCTTAACCTGAAGCAAGCATTCGGCAGAGGCCAAGCTTATGGCGTTGAATCTGGCACCCTGCTGCGTCAATATATAGCTGAACTGCGTGAAGCTGGATTTACCCATATTCAATCTGTGCTGGTTCAACTAACCCAATACTATCAGACTTCAGATGATCTGCTGTTTATTCTTACGCACACGCCGACAATACCGGACTTTGGGCTATACGAACATGATATGCGCAGCTTCAATCAATTCGTTGCCGACAATATGACGAACAAAGGCATTCGAACGAATGAAGAACGTTTTGCTATCCTTGCTAGAAAGCATTAGATTGCGCAAAAAATAAAACAGGCTGTACCTGTCAGCAGACGTTCTGACATGGTGCAGCCTGTTGTTCATGACATAGCATCATTTACATATAGGTTACGGTAGAGCCGCAATATTCACATTTGGTTGCAGAATTTGGAGAGACACTATTTTTTGCGCCGCAGCTGGAACAGGTAATCATTTTCGGAAGCTGTGGTGGAATAGAACTGACGGATGTTGCCACTTCGGCTTCAGCTACAGCATATCGAATCGGCTGTTCGGGTACCATTTCCACTCTCTCAACAGTCTCAATATTCAACGGCATATCACGAGGCAATGGTTCCTGTTCAAAATATTCGGGATACTTCATTCGAAAGCGTTCCTGCGACTTTTTTTCCAATACGGATGCCGCCCACCATAGCAGTACCCCAGGCGTAAAGAAAAGGAGGGCAAAGAGAATCGCTAATATGAGCTTGTCTTTTTGAGTCGTCCAGTTCACGATCATACTAAAGCATACGACTGCGTATAAAAGGATTAAACATCCCCCAATAAACCGCATGAATGAATAGAGAACCATGCTTGGCGGATTAAGCCCTAGCTGCCGAAAATATTCGCGCTCCTTTGCTTTTTTCTTAATCTTACCCCCAAATCTGAACAGGATAAGACCAGGAATAAGAAATACAAAGAAACATACTCCAATAAAATCCACTCTGAACATAGACCTTTCCAACATGATTCCAATCATTCCAATTCCAAAGGCAAACAAGAATAGGCCGCCAAAAAAGCTTAAAATAGAGCCGAACCGTGCCCTCATCTCTCAACTCCCCCAATCTCTATCTATCAATCTCTATCTATCAATCTTTATCTACCAACCTTAAAGTGTCAATCCTTATGTATTCATCTTTACATACCAATCTTTATTTCAATTCTTATGTGCCAATGGGCCCGTATTATTATCGCCAGGAAAGCGACGAATTCATTACCAGAGTTAATCCCAATGGATCCACGACCAAAATCATGCACGATGAGAATGGCCTAGGAAATGAAATAAAAAAAGAAAATTTTCGTGTGCTATAATACATATAACGCGAAGTGGAATATAATGCCATGAAAGGATGCGTGACAATTGAGAAAAACATCTTTGCTTCTTTTGACTGCATTACTAAGCGCTTCCTTTATATTTAGTAATGTTGCTCCTGCTGCAGCCGCTAATCTCTCTAGTACAAGCTCAACAACATTCGCACCATTGGTTAGGCAATCAAGTAATGTCGATGTAGAAAGCTCACAAATTACTAGACTGAGTCGAGATGAATTTTATGCTCGTTACGCTGAACTTACTGGAAAAAGTATTAATCAAGTGAGAGCGGAGTTTTCCAAATCTGAGCAAAACACTCCTAAATTACTTGCAGGTGATCCGTACGAGACATTTGATGCAGAATATTCATCAAATGTTGATATTGGTGCAGGGGTTAAGGTTAAAGTTGGAGTACTTGTTCAAGTAGAGCAGTTTAGGTTTGGGAATTCCTATGGTCATCGTTTTAAAAAGGTATATGACGATACAGGGTATATAGCTCCTTATTCTGGAAGCTTTACTGTTGTTAAAAACTTTGCCAAAGGATCAATACAAGCGTCAGGTAGTCTTCAATTATCTTATAGTGGATATGCAGAAGCAAAGGTTGACACAACTACAAGTAAGTCAATGGAACTTGGTTTATCCCTTTATGAAAGGGTACAGGTAGGTTGGTCATTTAGTGAAACAAAAAGTGGTACAGATTACTATAGAAAGCACTTCAATGGATCTAAAACAGTAGCTAAGCCGTAATTAAGTGAGCCCAGAGCCCAGAAATTATTTCTGGGCTTTTTATTTTCCCTTTCGAAGTCATCCGGTTAAAATAAAAATCCCCGTGGTGTGCAGACCAACAGAGATATTATATCTTTCAGCATGTGAATCTTATTATAAATAACAATCAGAGAAGAAACCAACCTTAATAGGGGAAAATGAGTGTTCAACATTCAACACCATGCAAAAATAGACCTGCGCCAACCCTCAACGGCACAGGTCTTTCTAACAATCGTCGTTCAAATGATACGAGCCAGGAAGCCGCTATGCGGCCCTCTATTCATTGCGATAGTTCCTCTCTTGCATCATTGGTCTGCAGCTTCATTCGATACTCCAGCGGTGTCATCTGATTCTGCTTCTTAAAGAAGCGAATAAAGGCAAGCGCAGAATTATATCCAAGTGCAGATGCGATCTCATTGACCTTCTTCGAGCTATTGAGCAGCCATTCCTTGGCCTGTAAGTTGCGATAATCGTTAATGTAATCTGAGATGCCAATACCTGTCATCTGCTTATATAATCGGGATAAATACGAGGGATTCAATCCCACCTCGTTCGCTATGGCGATCAGCGATATATCCCGCGTAAGATTATTCGCAATATACCGGTGTACTCTCTTGATCAGTTCTCCTGGAACCTGTTCGTCTCGCCCTTCTTGCCGCTCGAACAAATATTCAGCCAGTTCCCAGAAATGCTTCTTCATCTCAAGCCAAGAGAGCGTTTCCCGCTTCTGGTACAAGAAACCGAGGTCGAATTTCGCGCCGGCCTCCTGCTTCAACTTGTGACTATTCCCTAAGTAGGACAAGAACAAGGCCGACAAGGAATGGTACAATGCCATCTTGCGCGCATAGCTATTCTCGTCTTCACTGTTCCAATCCTTCGTAATATGCAGGAACAATTCATAAAATTCTTTCCGATGATTGTTCTCCATACATTTCTGCAGCAGTTGAATACGATTATGCTGGAAGTAGTCCTGTGTATCGGTTCCATCGTCGCACTCTTGCATACGTAAAATATCGGAATCCGTAAGAATGACCTCATTCGGAAGTTGATAACCAGATACGAAGCAATACTTCAGCATTTGGAAGCGTTCCGCCACATTCGGCCAATCCGCCCATGTGCTGCTTAGCGCAAAAGATACCGTTACTTGCAGAAGACGCTGGCAGGTTTGCTGAATCATACCTATGACTCCGCCCAAGCGTGCCTGTGACGACCTCCATACTTCCGATTCCGTAAGCGATTCTTCATAAGAATCGTACTCGGGATAGGGGTGTATATGATGCCCATTTTGCGTCATACGCGGTTGAAGCAGCCATACTAGCTTGGAATGCTCGAACGTACAGGAGAAGCATTCCATATAGGGAGTGACATACTCCTCGACAATATTCTGAACACCGTATAACAGAAGTGATTTATCAAGTGAACTGAAGGAGTTTTTCCACGAATCCACCTTGCCAACAAGAAGGATTACAGGCTGATCCGCACGCAGAGGAATATCATATTCTTGAAAATTCCGTTCCAGCCCGCCTATCATCTCCTGCTTTCCCTCAAGAAGCTCCCATACGTACTCCTTCTGCAGCAGCGGCAGTGCCTGCCGCATTCGATAATGCGCTTGTTCCAGCCTGCGCATCTGCTCGCTTTCCTTGGCAAGCTGAGCAATAGCCCGTTCCACGGCGGCAATAATTTTATCATCGCTCTCAATTTTCAAAATATAATCGAACCCTCCAAGAACCATAGCACTCTGTACATATTGGAAGTCATTATATCCCGTTAAGAAGATCACTTTACAGTTCGGCCAATGGGACTTAATATTCTGCAACAATTCGATCCCTTCTAAGCCTGGCATCTTGATATCAGAGATTACAATATCGATCGGAAAGGCAGATCCGTGCATCATTTCGAGTGCTTCTTCACCGGAATACGCTTTCAAGATTTCGAGTTCTAGGTGCTCCATGCCCTGGAACAATTCCAGCAATCCATCTACAATAATGGGTAGATCGTCCACGATAAGCATTCGTCGCATGTCGCTCTCCTCCTTTATTCAAGCCCAAGATGTATACGTACCTTCAGTCCTCCAAGTTCAGAACGCGACAATTCCAATCCATATTCCTCTCCATAACGGAGCTGAATACGCCTGTGCACATTTATTAAGCCAGTTGTCTCATCAATATGATTAGCACAATAGACAAGGCGGCTGCAAAGCTCACTCAGCTTCCCATCGTCCAAGCTATCGCCATTGTCTTCTACACTGATGATAACGCCACCATCAACCTGTTCGCTGTGCACCCATAGTTCTCCTTCTCCGCGCATGTTGCCGAAGGCATACTTATATGCATTTTCGATAATCGGCTGCAGTACAAGACGTGGTACTCGAATAGGCAGACTCTCAATGTCAAGGTATACATGAATGCGATCCCCATAGCAAATAGATTGCATGTCTACATAGGTCGAGGAATGCTTCACTTCCATCTCTAGCGGAATTTCATCATCATCGTTCCGGGTAATGAAATGAAAATACTCGCCGATATACAAGCAGAATTGGTATGCCTTCTCTTTGTCTTCCGACTTAATTAGCCGGCACAGCACGAAAAAGCAATTGTATAGGAAATGCGGATTAATTTGCGATTGAAGCCGTTTCAACTCTGAACGCTGTGTACGAATTTGCTGCTCATAATTTTGCTCAATAAGCGTTTTAAGCGACTGCACGGTATCATTAAAAGCTTGGTATAAATAGCCGAACTCGTCATGACCGCGATCAATTGGGACAGGAGCCAGATTCAGTTGCTTCACTCTTCTGAAGGCTTGAATCAGCTTCATTAGCGGACGATACATCAGCTTCATTAAAGAATAGGAGAAAAATAACGCCGCCGCCACGGCCAACCCGCATGCCCACCAGAACCACTGCCGATACTTCTGGATCGGCCCCAGAACGGTTGATTCCGGTATGCAAGTTACAGAGTATGAGCTCCATACGGGAGAATATTTGTACACCGTCAAATATCGCTCGCCATCATACTGCACAATATCATAGCCTTCATATTGTTCTTTCTTCCACTTCTCCTGAATAAACGCTTTCATTGACTCTTGCAGCGTCGACTGCTCATTGCTTCGAATATCCCATCCATGCTCCACATTCAGCAGCATCGTTTCTCCATTCAAGGAGCCTGCGATCTGATCGAGCGATTCCTTAATCTTGCTCGTAGACAGCTCCACACCTACCATATAGACAGGGTCTTTGAATGTATTTGTAGGATATTGCAGCGTTATGAACAAGCGATTGTTCCAGTATATGAACGGCTTGCTGTAAAAAGGACTGCCATGCTGCATCGCAGCAAATTCCTCTCGATTCAGGAATGTATTGAATTGCTGGCTTAACAGCGTACGATCAATTTTCGGTACATATGCCCTTGCTTCACGAATGAAGGAACTTGTATTTTTCATCAGTTCAAGACGCTTTTGAATCATCGTTATGTTGTTAGCCCGTTCATAATCGGTTAAGTCGGTTCCCAGCGCAGCCAATTCTAACAAATCATTGTCTGTTACATAGTTGGGCAAATACCGATTGATTCGTTCCACTTCCTTATCGAGTGAATCTAAATAGAAACTGGTCGTATTCAAGGTGGAACGCGATATTTCCCGCTGAATGCTATTAGCTCCCCGCTCATTGATGAATAACGTAATCATCATGAGGGGGAGCAGCACGATTAGAAATACAGCCATGATCTTCATGAAGATGGAAGAGTCTTTTAAGCGGAATAATAGTCTCATCGTATGTTCTCCCTACATTTGGAGGATTCGGCTACTATCTATTCTTTGACACTCCCCATCACAATTCCTTTAATGAAGAATCGCTGTAAAAATGGATATATAATTAAAATTGGGAATGCTGCGACAAAGATTTGCGCAGCCTTACTCGTCCGGTCCGACAGCTTCTGCATAAGTTCAATTTCCTCTGGCTTCAGGTAACGCAAATCCATCTTAATGATGATGGACTGCAAGAACGTTTGCAGCGGATATTTCTCGGGATGGCTCATTAACAGCATGCCGTCGAACCAGCTATTCCAATGCCAGACAACCGTAAAGAGTCCTGTCGTTGCCAGTGCCGGAATAGATAAGGGCGCATATATTTTCCACAAGGTTGTGAAATGTCCCGCTCCGTCAATCTTCGAAGATTCCTCCAATTCCTTCGGCAAGTTGCGATAGAAGTTAAGCAGCAAAATAATATTGAATACTTGAACTGCATTCGGCAGTATCAAGGCCCAAATCGTGTCCACAATCCCGACCGCTTTCACAGTCATGTACCATGGAATCAAGCCGCCATTGAATAGAATCGTGAATACGAATATCCATACATATACGGTTCGCATACGGAACTGCGATGTCTCTTTCGATAACGGGTATGCGGTCATGATCGTCAAAAACATGCTGAAGGCTGTACCCAGTACGGAGCGCTCAATTGTAACCCAGAAGGCGCGCAAGTATTCTGGCTTGCCGAATACGTTCTGATACGCTGCAGTCGTGAATTCCACCGGCCAGAGCATGACCTTGCCTGCAGAAGCCGCTGACCCTGAACTGAAGGACACGGCTAATATATGAACAAGCGGCAGCAGACATAATACCGAAATGAAAGTTAGAAATACATAGTTGCAGCCTAAGAAGATTCGTCGGCCTAACGACTTTTTCATAACAATTCGTCCTCCTTGACTAGAATATGCGGTAATTGGCAAAGCGATAGGCCATCACATACGATACAGATATTAAGATGAAGGATACGGCTGACTTCAGCAGTCCAACGGCTGTAGCGAAGCCATATTGCGACTCTACGACACCCATTCGATATACGAATGTATCAATAATATCTCCGCTCTCGTATACTTGCGGGTTGTACAGGTTGAAGATCTGATCGAATCCGGCATTCAGCACGTTCCCGATGCTGAGCGTAAGCATCAGCACGATAATCGGCAGCATGCCCGGCAAGGTTACATTCAGAGTTTGCTTCCAGCGTCCGGCCCCGTCAATTTCCGCAGCTTCATACAGCACTGGATTAATGCCTGTAAGCGCCGCCAAATAAATGATTGTGCCGAAGCCGAATTCCTTCCATACGTCCGTAGCGACCATGACATATGGGAACCAACTGTTGTCTCCGAGGAAGAAGATAGGCTTCACCCCGAATAAGCCGAGAAAATGATTCACAATTCCTGTAGAAGGAGAGAGCACATCAATAACGATGCCGCTGAGCAGAACCCAAGATAAAAAGTGCGGCAAGTAAACCATTGTTTGGAATGTACGCTTTACCCACTCTTTGCGCAATTCATTCAATAGGATAGCAATCGTAATCGGCACGACCAATCCGGCAAGAATCTTCATGACCGCGATGTAAACCGTATTGAAGAAGATACGGCCGATATCCGGGTAATCCAGCAGGAACTTAAAGTTCTTCCAGCCCACGAACGGAGATCCCAGCAGTCCCTTCGTCGGGATATACTTCTGGAACGCCATTAGGATGCCTACCATCGGAATATAGCTGAATACAATAATGAAAATCAGTGCGGGAACGAGCATTACATGCAGCGGCCATTCGCGCTTCCACATCCGAGACAATCGATTCATTTCTGCTCCACCTACTTGTAGTAAATTTAAAAAGAAGGGCATGCCCTATATATGAATAAAGAACTACTTTCATTGTAGATATAGATCTAACACCATTCCATATACTGGTCTTTACTTCTATATACAACTGTTGAGCTTCGAATCTCTTTCCTTTGCGGATTAACGAAAAAAAGGAGACCGGAACAAGTCCCGATCCCCTGATCATCATTTATTTGCTGCGTACCACTCGTTTACTTCCTTCGTCATATCATCTCCGCCAAGCTTCTTCCAGTCTTCCACAAATTTGTCGAATTCATCGATAGGTGCTTGGTTCATAATGATCTTCATAAAGACTTCGTCACGCTTGCGCAGCAAGAGCTCTTGCCTTTCGACCATCGTAGGCGTTGGAGCGCCGTAGAATTTGTTCCGATGGAACAAGTTATGCTCTTTTAAATATGGCACGTTAGATACTGCTCCATTTGGACCGGAAATCAGCATTTCCCACCACATCGAAATATCTTCGCCTTTCACATATTTCATTGCGCGGGCATAGCGCGTTTTTTGATCTTTTGTCTTCAGCAGGCTCTCATCCTTCGTCTCGATTGCTTTAGGCAATACAGACCCGTTGTCGTTCGCTTGGTTGAAGGCCATCACTGGGCTAAGCTGCCAATAATTATTGCCGCTCTCCTTCATGCTCTTGCCGAATTCATATACCTTCTGCTCTTCCGTCGGGTGATTATCAATTGCGATCCATTGATTCAATAGCTTAATCATTGCCTCCGGATGCTTCGCTTTCTTCGAGACAACGTTATATTTTTCTGTACCCAGCTCAATTTGCGTGGACGCTTCTGTACCGTCAATGGAAGGAAGACGATATACTTTCCAGTCCTGAACAATCTTGCCGTCCTTGATCGCACCTTGAGCCAAATGAGCCGGAGTCCATTCTGCACCATAGAGTACGCCAATTTGGTTATTGAATATCATTTCAGAAGCCTTCATCATATCCTTAACTGCAAATTCTGGATCGATCAGACCCTTCTTGAACATATCCTGCAGTGAGCGAAGTGCTTCCTTCATTTCCGGCTGGATATCACTGTACATTAAACCGCCTTTGCCGTCATCAATCCATTGCTTCAAGTAGGCATGGTATCCATTCAGGAAGCCGATGAGACCAAGAGCGCCATCATCAAATTTCTTATTTAATGCAAGGCCATAGGATTTGCCGGTACCGCCGGGATCCTCCTCTGCAAACGTTTCCATAATTTTAATCAGGTCTTGCATCGTTTTCGGCTCAGGCAGGTTCAGCTTCTTCAGCCAGTCCGCACGCACCCATACGAATTGCGGAACAAAAGCACTTCCCGACTCTGGAATCCCCATCAGCTTGCCATCGAATGTTCCGGACTTCATCTGAAGACCGCCATCGCGCATCAAAAATTCTTTTGTTTCATCTGTTGCGTATTTATCATACACTTCAGTCAAATCTTGAATCATATCTGCCTCTATGAGTTGCTGCAGTTGGGCTGGTGTAGCTGGGAAGAAGTCAGGCAGATCGTCAGTCGCAATCGCCATCTTGAGCTTCTCTTGGAACTGCGGGCCGCTTACGACTCCGTCAACAACCCATTTATTCGTAATTTTAACGCCAACATCTTTCTCATATGCATCGTATACAGCATTCTTATCGTACGTTTCCCCTGCATCAAACTTCAAATAGGGATCCTTTGCACGAACAGTGGATGCTTCAATAACTGTATGTTCTGGTGATTCCGCTGATTTCTCTGCTGTTGTGTTCTCTGCTGGCTTATCTGATGTAGGTTGTGGTGTTTCTGCGGGCTTGCTTGTGCAAGCCGTTGCGACGAGACTCAAGATGAGCGTAAGCACCAATAACATATTCCGCACTCTTTTCACGTCTGACCCTCCTAATATGTGTAATGAAGACCCACTTCTAATTGTAGATATCGTTCAAAAGGCATTCTATATACTGGTCTTTACTTCTATATACAACTGTTGTGGTGAATCCCTATGGTCAAGTGTTGTTCTGCAATTCCTGCGCAGGGCTCTCCAGTCTGATTTCCAATAAGGGCAGTTGTCGGCCCGGGAATACTGTAGACGCGATTTCGCCAATTCTTCTTGCCCCCATCCGCATATAAAAAAGCTCCGCATTCGGATCGCTATGTACAAGCAGCGTCTGTATCCCAAGCTTCTGTGCCGCAGCGATCATGTGGTGCCACAGTGCTTGTCCATACCCTTGGCCTATTGCATTCGGATGAATGAACAAGTCGGTTACCAAGCCCTTGTCCTGTTGAAGCGCATTCTGTTCCAAGCCAATGAATCCTTGAATATGCCCCGCTTCCTCAATGACGAAAAAATGAGCGGAAGCAAGCTGCTCCTCTGTAATCGTCAAATCTTCTCGACAAGCTTCCATGAACGCTTCGCTATAGCCCCAATATGCCTTTGATTCATAGGCTAGCTCGCTTAGTTGATGTACTTCCTGCACCACGGCTGGACGTATATTCATGATCAATCCTCCCCCTTAGATGGTAAACGCTGCTAATTCCATAATTCACTTATTGTACCTGACAGGATCAATAGGCGGAAGCACGAATCTCCTAGTAACGGTTATTTACTTCTTGACTCTCTGCGACCGTTGCCGCCTAATCAAAATCCCCAGACGGCTGAAGCGCTGGGGACAGGTATACGCATTATTTCTTGTTCACGAGTTGTTCGACAAAGGCGAGCTGCTCATCCACATGTTTTGTTTTGTTGAAGGTTGAAGGTACCACATAATCAGGGATAAGTGCTGCTCCTTTGGAAGAATCCGGTCTCTCGAGTTGTTTACTTGACAAGTACATTGAATATTTACTGTTTGGCAGATCGAATTTTACGGAAGCAACGTATGCATTCGCATTTCCTCCAGGCATTTCTCCAATCACTTGTCCAATCTTATTGTCTTGCAAAATCGCCGTCATCAATGATGCTCCGCCATTTGTATATTTAGAAGTAAGTACATATAGTTTCCCTTCAAATACTAGCTCATTATGAGCATTATTGTTCTTTGTTGTTGAACGTATTCTTTCTGCCATTCCTTCTTTTTCCCCTCTACTGACCGCCTCTTTCGAGTTACGCGTTTCTGCAAAGGATTGATAGTGCCGCACATTCATATATTGGAGCAGTTTCTCGACGATAGCACTCACATTCTCACCACCGAAATTATAACGGAGGTCTAGCACGACATTGTCAATTTGATTGTGCTTAGCCGAAGAGAAGAACTTTTTTAATTCAGCGTCATACACATCATCTGACTTCAACACATTCATTTTAAATAGAGCTATGTTTTTGTCCTTATCTATGTGTTGGGAATAATTTGAGGGATATCCCACTGATATAGGCTTCACCTGTAACTTAACCGTCTGCTGCAGCTTTTCCCCATCTCTCACAATGGTATATACAACATAATCTTTATTTTCAATTAAACCTAACTTCTCCAAATACACTTCTTCAGTCAATATGCTTGACATCTCCAGCTTAGCGAGCAAAAACATCTTATTATCACTAGAGATATATTTGCTAAGGTCTTGAGCCAACTCTTCGATTGTCCTGTTGCCAATAGCAATAATCTCATCTCCAGCCTTCAAATCTCCCTCATTACTATAGTATATATACACCCCATTCTCATACCATTTATATAAAATTGGAATCTTTCGCTTTCGAAAGCTTGAACTGACTGAAAGACCTGAATTTGCATCATGCAGATGAGCAATAACGGATTGCCCCCAGAAGTAAATATCTCTGCGATATATCTGATCTTTCTTTTCTTTAATTTCCTTCAATACTTGTTCGTACTGGGCCTTCAGTTCCTCAGATACTCCATTCACGGCGGCAGGATGGGTGTCCGCAATTTTGTTATACAAAAATTCGATATCTTTTATCGCTGTTTGCTGTTCCTTCGTTAGAACCGCAGATTCGTGAAGTTGCTTCTTACTAATCGCTTTTTCAGTAACTCTATCATTCCACGTTAGTGCCGTAACAATGACAATCCCGATAATGAAAATAAATAACAGAAACCCTACTAATCGAATTTTCATTTGATATCGTTCCCCTTGCATTCGTTTATTAACGAGTTATTCATTATATGCAGTTGCTTGTCCGCACCCACTCTTTATCTGGTTATATAAGGAAAAAACAATAACAACAATATAGCATACAAGCGGATTTTTTATTTGTATTATTTGGGATTTATCTGAAAAATACAAGCCATCGTAACGACAAAAATAGCCCAAGCATACGCTTGAGCCGTGAACTTGATACAGCCATACTATCATTTCTAATTATTCAATTTCGCATTTTTTATTTCACTTATGCCCTCGAATCCCTCGACAAGAACCGCTCCATACAACTCAACCTCTTCTGCAGATTCCTTATTATAATGTGGAGACCTGCTAGAAACCTCTTTCGAATCGAACCCGTTGGACAAAATTCTCGTAAGCAAGGCTTTCTATTACGCAAGGTTAAAACGGCTGCATGCCCGCTGTATCCAGCTTCTCGCCATCAATATTCGCTCCCATGCGTGTCGTCAAGTCACGGTAATGCGCTACACGGCGGCGTACCGGGTCGGCCGTTTCCGGCAAATTCGCTTCTTGACCGCCGTTGATCACCATAATGGTCGCACCAAAGCCCGGAACGAGACCCTTCGCCAGCTGTTCTGCCGTAGGCGTCCACTGCCCCGTCATAATGTCATGATTGGAAGGCTTCGGATCCTGTGGTGTCATCCAGAAGAGCAGTGCTGTGATAAAGCCCAGCTTCCCGTCAGCCGTAATTTTGTCCGGATCGTTCAATAGAACACTAGGATCACGGTATACGATGCTACTAATTAATCCATAGTTATAGTTCCAACTGAGCTGAATCGGGCCGCGTCCATGATAGGATTTGCCCGGAACCGGCTTCCAGAACAGATTGTTCTCATCTACATAGCCGATCTTATCCGTATTCACGAAGCCCAGCTCTTCATTGAAAAACAGTGCCCAGCGCAGCTCGCCGCCCGGTGCCGTAGCCCATCCTCCGCCTGTCTCATGAGCAATGTTCGCTAGGAACCCGGCAAGCTCACGCTTGCGATTATTGTCGCTTCCTTCATTCAGGAAGCTGCCGAAATCAACGATCCGCGTCAGCTTCGGTAAGCTGGCATGGCTTGTATCATTGAAATCAGGAGCTTGAAAGAGCAGCGTTTCCGTCTTGGCCTGCTTGTCCAAGCGATAAATTTGCTTCACATTCGGATAGCCCTCGCGCATGACTTCCTTATATTTGATGTTGGCAATCTCGCGTACAGCGGATAGGAGATTATCATAGGAATAATAGTCGGTTTGATTTGGCTTATAGTAATGGTTTCCTTTTGCTTTGGCATCCCATTCCGGCGTACCGTATCGCAACGGGAACGTAGACTCATACTCCGCCTTAGGAAGTGCTGCTTGAACTGAAGCTGCAGCCGCATCCGGCAGAAAGGACGGATTTATGCCATTCCACAGCTGATTGATCTGGGCATCGGTCAGCACTCGACTTTCTCCTACACCAATATCAGTGGCTGGGCCGCCCTTCGTTGTTGCGCTTATCGCAGAACTGTCTGTATAGTTGCCCGATGTATCCACGGCGCGTATGACGTATTGATAGCCTGTATCCGCTTCCAATTCATAGTCTGAAAATATTCTAGCAATTGTACTGCCAACTTTAACGCCATTGCGGAGAACATCATAATGGGAAATGCCTGCATTGTCAGTTGAAGCTGTCCAAGTAAGTGTGATAAAGGTGGAGGATTGCTCAGTTGATTCGAGATTCGTTGGAGCAGTTGGAGGTGTAGTATCTTCGGTGTTGTCTCTGAATAATTTCCATGGCGTATCCCATTCATTCGTCGCTTTCGCATCAGGTCTGTTATTGTAGGACCACCACTTTGCTTCATAAATCTTGCCCTGATAAGATACAATATCTCCGGCAGAGTAGGCCTTGTTGGTCTGCCATGCTTGTGCCTGAGAGGAATTCGTGTTGTTTGCCGCATGAACTGTAGACAAGGTACCCATTGGCACAGACGCAACAATGGCTGCACCAAGAACAACGCTTAAACTTTTGAGCAAAAGCTTGTGCGAGAACGGAAAGTTGCGATTCATTATACGCCTCCTATTCAGTTACTGGTAACGATTCTAGTATAGGAAATTGCATCTCCCGTGCTCAATAGGTACAGCGAACCAATCCTATGTCGAATCTTGATTATATTGCACGCCTATAGCGCTATATCCCTATCGAATACTCGATCTGCCATGCTGGAAATGATACGATAAAAGCAATGAAAAACTCTTCATGGAGGAACCAACCATATGGATGAGATTAATATTCAGGAGATCATAGATGCAACGCAGCACACCTTCGGATTAGAGGATTACCAATTACATACTCACGAGTTGTATCGGGAAGTCAATCTATTCTATGAGACGGTTTACAGCCTCAGCATGGAATGGTATCCGCCGCTACAGATGATGGGGTCCGTAGAAGAAGGATTGAATCCCGAGGGTACGGCCGTCATTCAATACGACCTTGCTTCCCGGCAGTATACGAGCGTCATCTTCGTACAAGGGAAATCCTATGCGAACAGCCCGACTTACCCGAACATCGGCTTGGACGAGGTCATTAAGTGGATCGAACGGGATACCGGACTTGTGTACGACAAGCAGTTCCGGCTCACTCAGAAACAGAATAACCAATATCGATTTCACGAGTGCGTGAACGGGGGTCCGGTATCCCCCTCCGGGCAAATCGAGATTCACTTTGATGAAGACGGAAGGCTCGTACAGTATTCGAGGTATGGACTATACGCCTCTAAGTCAACCATTCAGAAAGAGGCTTTCACATTATCCCTTGAACAAGTCGATCCCCTAGCCAAGCAGCAACTGAAGCTGCTCGAATATCCAGTGCATGAAGAACAGCGACTTATTCCGCTCTACGGGATCGAAGAGGTCTATATGACGAACGACGGAGCCACTATTATTCCGTTTGAATTCATTATCCATCCGGGTTCGAAGCTGAATATGGATAAGGTTATCGAGTGGGAACAAACAAGCACGCATCCTTATGAAAAAGCGGACATCGAGTGGCAGGAAACGGTCACCCTTGAACAAGCGATTGCGCGTGAACCGCATCCCGATTCTTTTCCAATTACGGAAGTTGAACAAGAGAAATCGATCGCGGCGGTTATTGCAGGAATGAGCCAATTATACCCGAACGACTCCGGCCAATGGGTGCTTAAGACGCTGCAACGCCACAGGGGATATATTCAAGCGGTATTGCGGGTTAAGAAACCGAATAAGTGCGTGTTCCAACGCAAGCTGGTTCTGTTCATTGATACGCAGCGTCATGTAGTTGTAAATGCAGTCGACAATCTGCCTTTTCTCCACATGTTCGACGAGTTCCAGGGGGCTGGTAAGGTCCTCATCAGTCGAGATGAGGCCTATGAAATGCTGAAGGAAAAGAGCCTCATCGAATTAACGCCAGTATATGTGTATCATCCTGAACAGAAGAAATATATATTATGCGGAAAATTAGACTGTGCTTACGCTGTGAATGCTGCAAATGGTGAGATTATGGAGTTAAACAGCATATAATCAGCGAAACTCTGCCCGAATCGTGCCGTTCCTATTGATTGAAACCGTTAAATTTTCCCAGTATAATGAAATTGATTTCAAAATATTGGATATATGGGGAGACTTTCAAGCTGTACCTTTGAATGAAAATTTTTCAATGAATAACGGGGGTGTTGGAATGGCGCGATTCGCAGAGCCTTTTAAAATCAAAATGGTGGAGCCGTTGAGCATGATCTCACGGGAAGAACGGGAAAAGGCGCTTGAACGGGCGGGTTATAATCCATTTCTGCTGCGCGGGGATGAAGTGTACATCGATCTGTTGACCGACAGCGGCACAAGCGCGATGAGCGACAACCAATGGGCGGGCCTGATGCTGGGCGATGAGTCGTACGCGGGCAGCCGCAACTATTATCATCTGTGCGATGCAGTGCAACAGATTACAGGCTATCAGCATGTAATTCCCATGCATCAGGGGCGGGGCGCCGAGAAGGTGCTGTTTCCGCTGCTTATTCAAAAAGGGCAGTATGTCCTGAGCAATTGGCATTTCGATACAACGCGTGCGCATGTCGATCTGGCCGGGGGGATTGCAGTTGATCTTGTTACCGAACAAGCCTATGATACGACGACGCCTTACCCGTTCAAAGGAAACTTCGATGTGGATAAGCTGCGCCATACGCTCGTCGAAAAAGGAACAGAAAATATTGCATTTATTCTTATTACCGTGACGAACAACAGTGCCGGCGGCCAGCCCGTATCCATGGAAAATATCCGTGAGGTATCCGCCATTGCAAAGCAGAATGGGATTCGCGTTTTTTTTGATGCCGCGCGCTATGCCGAAAATGCATACTTTATTAAGAAGCGCGAGCAAGGCTATGAAGATAAAGATATTATTGATATCGTCCGTGAAATGTTCTCTTATGGCGAAGGGTTCACGATGAGCGCTAAGAAGGATGGGCTTGTCAATATCGGCGGCTTGCTGGCCTTTAAAGAGGATGAGACGTTATTTACGCAAGCGCGTTCGATGACGGTGCCGATGGAGGGCTTTCCGACCTACGGCGGCTTGACAGGCCGTGATATGGAAGCTCTTGCCCGCGGGCTGCGCGAAGGCATAGACGAGCAATATCTTGCTTATCGCATCGGCCAAATCGAATATCTCGGCAGTCGCCTTGAGGAAGGCGGAATCCCGTACCAGACGCCAACGGGTGGCCATGCCGTCTTCGTAGATGCGAAGAAGATGCTGCCGCATATTCCTGCGGCGCAATTCCCGGCACAGGTGTTGGCGAATGAGCTATACCTTGAAGCAGGAATACGGGGGGTCGAGATCGGTTCTTTTCTGCTGGGACGTGACGCTGCGACCGGTGAGCAGTTGGAGAGCAAGCTTGAATTGCTGCGCTTGACGATTCCGCGCCGTGTCTATACGAATAACCATATGGATGTCATTGCGGATGCCTTGATTGCAATCAAGGATCGGGCAAGAACACTGACAGGGTTAGAATTCACATACGAACCGCCGATATTGCGACATTTCACTGCGCGCCTTCGACCAGTCAAGATCGGTGCTCCATCCCGCTGACATATGTCGTCCAACCTGAACAGGGACGGTGACATCGAAATGCCACCGTCTGTCAAACGGGTCGCCGTCTGCCTTACGTCATGTACGCTGCTGTGAGACAGGATGAGGAGCGCGAACCCTCTCGTCCGGAGGGTTCAGCAGCTATTCTACCTGGATATCGGTAATGAAGCAGGGGGTGTCCCAAAAGTCTAAAAAGACTTGGGACACCCCCTTGTTTTCAAATATACAAAAGAACATTTTATTGATTCAGGTTACTGCGTTTGCGTGAATACATAAAGTATATGATTGTGCCGAAGCCAATCCATATCGCAAAGGAGATCCATGTCATGTACGGCAAGCTGACTGCAAGGTAAAGACAAAGCATCGCACTAATGACTGGAAGCACGGGCACAAACGGAACGCGGAATGAAGCCTGTAATTCAGGAAACTTCTTGCGCAAGACGATAATCGCGACGGAGATTAACGTAAACGCAGCCAATGTCCCCATATTCACTAAATGCGCGAGCGTGGTTAGATCAATAAAGCCTGCAATGCCTGCGGCAACAAATCCGGTTAACCATGTGTTGCCGATTGGCGTTTTGGTCTTGGCATTCACTTGCGAGAACATTTTCGGCAACAAGCCGTCACGGCTCATGGCGTACGATAAGCGGACTTGTGCATAAATCATGGCAAGGATTACGGTCGTAATGCCAAATACCGCCCCGATTGATATGATCCCCGCTATCGAGTTCTGCCCTACGGATTCCAATGCTAATGCAACCGGCGCACCGACATTAAGCTTGGTAAATGGAATCATCCCGGTCAACACCCCGGATACCGTAATATATAAAATCGTACAAATGAGCAGAGATGCGATGATCCCGATTGGCAACGCTCTTTTTGGGTTTTTCACTTCTTCCGATGCCGTAGCAATGATATCGAACCCAATATAGGCGAAAAACACGGTAGCCGCCCCCGTCATCACACCACTAAATCCAAAAGGCATGAACGGCGTCCAGTTATCAGGCTTTACATACCATATCCCGACAAAGATAAACAGCAAAATAATAGCTAATTTTACGAACACCATGACCGTGTTGAACTTAATGCTTTCCTTAACGCCTTTACTGACAAGCGCCGTGATCGCCAAAATGATGAGAACCGCCGGCAAATCAATAAGGCCTCCTTTTCCCATACTCGGAGCAGAGGATATAATGTCTGGAATCGGCAGGTTAAAGCCCGCAAGCAGAGATTGAAAGTATGCAGACCATCCCGTAGCGACTGCGGAAACCGCAATTACATATTCGAGCATGAGATCCCAACCAATAAGGAAAGCTAGCAATTCTCCCAATGTTGCATACGTAAATGTATATACGCTTCCCGAGACTGGCACTGCCGAGGAGAACTCCGCATAGCAAAATGCTGCAAGCGCGCAAGCAATACCTGCGATAACAAATGACAGCATGATCGCCGGTCCCGAAGATTCTGCCGCTACGACGCCCGTAACGACGAAAATCCCCGTCCCAATCACGCAGCCTACGCCAAGAAAAATCAAATCGATCAAAGACATCGCCCGTGCCAACTCTTTTTTCTCGCTCTGCGCAAGCATGAGGCTCAATGACTTTTTTCGGAAAAGCTTATTCAATATTATTCCCCCTATGCTTGGTACGCAAAAGCAAACGCAATCAGCCCGCAATTGATAACATTTACATCCCATACCAATTTCTATGCTATCTTTGTTTAGGTTAAGAACGATTTTAACACGTCTATCGAACACCAAGGTATAGGTAATTTTTGCTAACTTAACCAATAGATCTTCCCTGAAAAGCAACGATGCGATTTTGTACTGCAGGAGAGGAAACCAAGGCTTCATGTATTCCCTAGCAGAACAAACTTGTTAATCAATATCCAATATTATCAATTTTTATGCATTCATTACCTTTGATACCTATTACATAGTGATATAGTTTCATTTAGTTCTTAAGACCTATATAATGTTTTGGAATGGGCGGGGATTTTGTGGAGCCCCTACACAATGTCTCACAACCACAAAATATGTCGTAGGCTGAATGGGTGAATATTTGAAGGAAGAACAGGAGGAAAAACCACTTACATCACACGGCATGTTTCTGGTAACCACAAATATTTTAAGGGTTCGAGTGCTGAGACTCGAACCCTTTTGTTTCGTAACGATATTCAATTGTACACAGAACATTACCTGAAGCTGTATCCAATATTATCGTGGACATAGCCACTCGCAAGCTCTGACCAATGAAATATTTTCCCATCCGTGCTCATGGAGTCGAAGCCTTCAAATTTCACAATCGCGGAACTATTATATTGGGTCATGCTCACCCAGCTTCCGGACGTCGTCACAAGGGAAGCGTCCAAAAACTTTGCGTTATATGCATACGAGCCATTGTTCTTGTATTGATCGGGGTGATGAGCAGTCGTTACCATATTGAATTGCCGATTGAATCTTGCTCCCTTGGTTTCGGCTCCGTCTTTAAATCCCTGCTCGATCGGGATGACGGCCTGGGCCAACAAGCTGTTCGAGGCATTATAGATATCAACCTGCACGCCCGCTCCTGCATTAGCGCCATACAGTGTCACGAAATTGACGTCCAAGCGGATCGTTTGGCCAGGCTGATAGCTTAGCACAGTCGGACTATGACCGTATGTAGTGCTAGCGCAAGGACTGCCGATCGGGCAAGAATTCGAGCCATATGAGCTTGACCAAGTATTGAAGGCTGTGCCAGATCGTGCTACGCCGCCTTGGGAAGCTCCCCCGAAGTATTGAAATCTCCATCCTCCGTTCGCATATTGCAATCCGAAATCCAAGTTATAATAAGTGCCATTCGGTGCGACCGTATCGAATGTCCAAAATACCGACGGGTAGGTATCTGGTGCAACATACATGGAATCTGGCATCTTAAACCACGTTTGTGCGGCTTTATAGCCGGCACTGTTCGTAATTCTCTCCACCATCGCACCTGATGCGAATGCCGTAATCGGAACAGCGGCGAACACCAAAAACGCGAGAAATACCGTGAACATTTTCTTTTTCATACCCAATCCCTCCATTACATGAATGTTTTTCATGAAAACAAAATGGAGTTTATCAAGCTCTCTTGTGTTAGTTTTATCCATTTCAATGAAATCATAGATCAAACCTAAAACTTTGTAAATTACTTATTTTCAATAAAATTGTAAATTATTGGTGTTTGCTCTTCTTTTAACAAACCGTATATCTCTAAATCTACTATCCCTTTTCCCGACCAGAGCGATGCTTGCCGCAGCGTCCCTTCCTTGATGAAGCCATTTTTAAGCAGCACCCGCTTCGAACGTTCATTTGCAGGCATGACCTCGGCTTGAATTCGGTTTACACCCACTTCTTCGAGCAAGAATTTCACAACGATGCGCGTCGCTTCCGCAGCAATGCCTTGTCCCCACTCCGATTCCGCTAAAAAGTACCCGATCGTCACCATATTCACCTTCTGATTGAAATCGAACGCTTCCATGATGCCTACCAATCGTTCGCTGTCCTCATTGGGGAAAATCCCCCATTTGATGCGCGACCTCTTCTTGAAGTCCCTCTCAAAGTGCCCGATCATGCTTTTGACGGTCGCTTTGTTATGCTTCGGGATAATGCCGCAATATGCAAAGACGGTATCATTGCTGTAAATCTCATAGATCCCATCCAGATGATTCTCTTCAATCTTCTTCAAGATAAGCATATCTGACTTCAGCATCGGAAATTGCCCAAACACTGTGTCTAGGTTCATCGTATCACCGCTCCATATTTTCAGCTTAAGCGCATTAGTCGCATGATCGTAATACATCGCTGCTTTGACCACCCTATTCCAATCTTTTAGCCTTTTAGAAGGTTACCCCATGCAGATGTGGATTGCTTGTCAGCAACCGCTGCACCCTCTCTAGGGTATCTGGCTCCACTGGAACGCCCCCATTGCGATATAGAAGCATCCATCTTAGGCAAGCCAGCGCTTGGAATACCTCAAGTTCCTCTTGTTGAATTTCATTCATAGCTGCATAAGTATCACGGAACACTTCCGCAAAATGCTCTGGAATATAAAATTGCTGCAGCGTAAGCGACCATGCAAAATCATATCTCGGATCCCCTAGCTGCACATTGGTCCAGTCAATGACCGTTAATCGACCCTGCTGCTCTACGATATTTCCAAGATGGAAATCACCGTGGATGATCCTTTTATGCGTAGGCGAGGCCAGCTCTACCAATTGCTCTAGTAGAGGATACAAATCTGGGTACTCATGCATACCTGGGAAAAAATAATCGCGAAAATTGTATCGTGGAAGCCGTGTATGCATATCTATTTCTTCTAGAGAAATGCGATGTATGTGGTCTAATAAATTCGCAATCTCCCTCATGGTCTGAGCGTTGCCATCTCGCAACGGATCGCCGTCAAAGGTAGTCAAGAGCACACTGTGTCCGCTTGCGTTGATCCCCCATCCAATCGGCTTCGATACGGAGATACCTCGTTCATGAAGCATGTTTATCACCTGGTACTGCAATCGTATATCCGGTTTGGAATCTCTGCTCCATATTTTCAACACATAGCGGTCTGCATCGGTTGCAACCTTAACTGCCTCTGCTTCCATGCCTTGCATCAAGGGAGTTATCGCAATCGTACCCGCCTGTTGCAAAATGCGTTCAAGAAGCTCATGCTTGTCCTGCCACGCTATTGCTGCAATATCGTGCTCGTATAGCTTGTTTTCCATCATACCGCTCCTTCCGCATATGCCGCCTCTTCCCTTTTTCGAATCGGGATATGCAAATCTACTCTACACTTGCCTTCCTCATCCTGCTTAGGATCGTTCAAGCAAAATTCGAGACAAGGCCGGTCATCGGCCTCATAACCGCTGCTTGGCAGCCAGAGTCGGAACATCGTTTCGTAAGCGAGAACGAAATTAGCAACGGTATCGTAGTACGGATAGACTGCATACATGCCTCCAGGCAGGGCTCCATATAAGATGTCTTTATGTTCCTGCTTGGCGAATCCCAGTGGCAGCGTCACGCATGCATCATAATGGCAGGCGCACTCCTCGACTTCATTTCCATCGTCTAACGATACACCAATGAACGACCGTTCGCTTGCGACAAGCCCCTGCTCTTGTACCCAACTGCCTAGCTTGTCCCATGCACCGCGAGTATCCACATAACTCCCGACATGCCGTACATACGCCACTTCAACGTCTGGGAGCTCCTTGATCGCAATCATGTTATCCCACGCTTTCCGCAGTAATGGATGTCTGCGCTTTCTATTGTAGTCAAAGGTGGTAGATAACTCTTCGCGCTTCTTGCTATGTTCTGCCGATAAATTGCGATTTTCCCGGATTGGTTGCTGAAGCGTATTTCGCAGTTGGCTCCTAACCGCGCTCGGCGTGCTTCCATAGTACTTTTTGAAGACAGCATTGAAGGTGGATATCGACTCGAAGCCGCACAGGTTAGATATGTCCAGTACCGTGTGATCCGTTTCGGCCAATAAGTGTGCCGCCTTCTGCAAGCGCTCCCGATTCACAAATGCCATAGGCGTTATGCCGACATGTGCCGCAAAGATTCTCGCAAAATGATATTTGGAAAAGCTCGCAACCCCAGCAAGCTGATCGAGACTAAGCTTCTGGTGGCTGTTTTCTTGGATGTAGGAAATGACTTTCTCGATTCTAGTTTGATAGACATTGTGCATGGGAATGGGTTCCTTTATCTAAAAAAGTAGTTTTGTACTTACAGGACATTCTACTTACTACAATTAGATGCTTCCCTATTTTTGCTTCTTTGCCTGTCCAATTAAGCCGTAGAAAAATAGCTCGATGAATTGATCCATACTCTGAGTCAAGCCTTCCTGATCACCTGCTTGCCAATATCTGCCCAGCTCATTTTTGAACATCGTGAAGTACCGTATCGCAACTTCTTCTGTCTGCTCGCGGTGAATATATCCCTCCTGCTTCCCCATCGCGACAAACTTCATGAAGAAGCGCATGACCTTCTCCCCGCTATCACGTTCCATCCTTTCCGCCAATCCAGTTGACTCAGAAGATGGAACATTCAGAAATTCATCTGATAGGAGTTTTAGATTTTGTGCCTCTAACAGCATAATTTCTTTGGTCTTCTCAGGAAAGGAAAGCGGTGAATCGAGAATGCAATCGTACCGTTCCAACTGCTTGTCCATCCAATTCATCAGCATATCGACATAGAGCTGTTCTTTTGTTCCAAAGTAATTATAAATGGTTGCAGGGGACACTCTCGCCTGCTGCGCGATCTCATTCACGCTGACCTTTTGAAAACCGTGTTCCGAAAATAATCGAAATGCGATGCTGTAAATTTGCTCGATTTTTTTCTGTTTCCGTCGTTCGAAGCCATTCATGTTCTCCACCTCACATGTAGTGTAGCCCAAATTTTAGAGTAATTCAATGTAATGACTATAAAATTATTGATATTCCAATTTTGCTTCGTTATAATAATTTTGTAGTTAAATTTCACTTCTACTACAAAACTTTTTTTTAGAAACGCAACGCCCGCAAACAAACATAAAAAATGGGAGTGTACTGACATGAAGCAAATCCGGATTCCTACATTTCTGCATGATGTTTTTGGCGAGAAGCAGCCTCTTGGATTTATTCTTGCCATACTGCTGTTCGGCGGACTGTTGACCGCTGCATTATATGAGATGTTTCCCGAGCTTACGGACAATTTGCCGTTGTGGCGCAGTGCCCTAGCGTTATTATTGATTTTCGATATCTTCTCCGGCTGCATCGCGAATTTCTCGGCTTCGACCAGCAACTTTTATGCCGCACGAACAACGAACCGCATCGTATTCATTGCAATGCACGTCCATATCATACTTGTGGTGCTGCTTTTAAATACAGATATTTGGTATTCGATCGTGGTATGGGCTTATACCATCCTGGGAGCATTTATCGTGAACGCTCTAATCGGGAAACCATCGCAGCCATTCATTGCAGGCTTGCTCCTCTCCCTGGGCCTGGGCGCTATCCCCCTGCTTCCGAACATACAGCCTTACATGCTGACGATTTGCCTATTATTTATGTTGAAGGTGCTGTTTAGCTTTGCCGTCGATCATTATGGTACAGCCTTAAACAGCAACGGGAAAAAAGCATGAGTACCCCGTATCGAGTATCCAAGCTAACAAAGTCGGACAAAGCCATATTCGTCAAGCTCATGACCGGAGCGTTCGCCCACGATCCCTTATTCCTGCACCTATTCGGCGATTCGAAAGTCGACAGCAAAGCAAGCAGTAACGTGACCGCTTTTGTCTCCTTTCTGTTCGATAAAAGCTTCCTGCTTCATGAGGAGGTGTGGGGTTATTTCGAAAACGAAAACCTTCTGGGGGCTTACATCGTAGAGAAGCCGCATGCAATCATGCTGCAGAAAATGAAGGGGATACTGCTTATCTTGAGGTTATTTCCATTGTTATTTCAATTATCCGGCAGCACGTTACGCCATCTTAATTCCTATATGAGAGTCACCAGATCCGCTGCTCCTCCATGCGCGCACCACTACCTGATCATGATTGGCGTCAAACGGGAAGAGCAAGGCAAGGGAATCGGCAAAGCCCTGCTGTATCACCTGTTGAATACGGTAAGTACGGATATGAATTCGCATGGCGTCGCGCTCGATACGGAAAAGAAAGAAAACGTAAGCTTGTATCAGAAGTTTGGATTTACGTTAAACAGCGAAACGCATTCCGATCATTTGCCTGTTTATTGTATGTTTTATCAAAAACATGACTTGAATAAATGAAGGATCCAGAGTACAGGGCAGAACGTTTCTGCCCTTTTTCATTTTGAATCTACATTGAAATGATCATGAATTTCACTTTTCAAAATTCGACAAAAAAAGTATCCGAATTCAACCGGATGTCAATTCGCCATTTTCCTCATCTTCACCTATACTAAAAAACAACAAGAAATGTAAATTTTCTGTCAATTCAGGAAGGATTTCGGATTGTTGTGCTGAATTACTATATAAGGAGGACACGACATGACAAATAATCTTCATGTAGCTCCGATGGAACTCCGCCACAGGTTACAAGATGAATTGAACATAAGGGGGTGGAAACAGAAGGAGTTAGCAGAGGCATCCGGCATAGACAGTTCAACCATCAGTTATATTTTCAACAACAAGCAGTCTCTTATGCTGCCTCAACTCCATGCCATCAATCAAGCATTTGGTTTACCGGCACATGCCTACTATGAAGAATTCATAGGGGAATGCTGCAACGAACTGGGCCGATTGCGGCCAGATAAGACAAGCGATTTTATCCTCCATTGTATTGAAGTTGAAAAGTATGACCTAGTCAAACAACTGGTACAACTCCTCTATGAAGAAACCAATCGTTCCAAACTGATCGACGTCGCCTTCAAAATCGCCGAACGCATTTTCCAGTCACCCAAACGCAACTACTCACTCCCTTTCTACGACATCATCGTCCGCAATGGATACAGCCGCAGTGAGAAAATATCCATCTCCTACTACAGAAGATTTCTCATTTTGAGAGACTTGGATACGAGCGGAGCAGGCAACGAAGCCTTATGCCAACTGATTGAATACTTGCCTATTCTGCCTGATTCCCTGAGGCTCGATGCCTATTATCGCATTCTTACTTACTACAATGTCATGGAAAATTGGGCAAAGCTGCTCCAGTATGCCAAGGAACTGCGTGCGATTGCGTTTGAGGAAGGACAAGATGATTACATTGCCGAGAGCTGGTTGTACGAGTCTGTCGCATTAATGGGAATGAAAAACTTTGAAGGCGCACTGCAAGTCACTCAGCAATATGCCGTTTATGGTGATCATTACGCGTGGCTCTCCAAGCTGAATGAGCGTTATATATACATTGAAATGAAGCAAACCGAGCCAATTGAAGAGCTCATGAGCCTCTTAAAGGATCACCAGTTTCTGATTGTTTTGCCTGTTGCACTAGAAAGCTATGTCAGTAACAGCCTGTTCCAAGACGCGGCCCGATTCCTCGAGAAATACAACAATCACGTCGACGATTTATTATCCAGAAAAGACCCTTTCCACGTGAAGCACAAATTACGCCTTTCACAAGCACTGGCACATTACTATTTCAAAACATCGCAGCACGAATTCGGGTTTGACTACAATGCCTTAACATTGGAATTAGCCCTTAAACTCAAAAATATGTCGTATGTCGGGATGGCTGTACTCACCTTTCAAGAGCATGAGAAGGACGCATCAATGGAGCAGAGGGATCGATTTACCAACATCCTATTAAATGAGGTGGATTCAAATGAAAAAAGTATTAATCACGATGTCTATGGCTCTTTTCTTGTTCGGTTCTACCGTTCCGTCTTTGGCAACGAGTTCGGATAATGCCGACTCAGGTTGGCAGATCAGCAACATTGGCACGGGGTGGTCCAAAACAAGCAATGATGCGGAAGCCGGCTATCTGCTGAGCAATATTGGAACAGGCTGGTCACCGAAGAGCAATATTGGCACAGGGTGGCAAGTGAGCAACATCGGCACGGGATGGAGCCCCTCAAGCAGCGATGTAGAAGTATAGTAAAGTGTATAGATTCAAGGCAATACAGGAAAGCGACTCTTGAGTTCAAGGGTCGCTATTCTCTTTCGTTTAAGTGATCAAAGGTAATGTAGGAAAGAAAATAAACGCCTGAGGCCTTGTTATCGCGAACTGCGGCGTTTATGATAATCTCTTCATCAAACGAAGCTCCAATAACCTCTGCCACTTTGAATTACAGACAGAGAGAAACTTAAGTGGGAAAAATGACACCTAATATATAACCATCCTTCGTTTGGATAACAACTAGAAATTTATCGCCATCCTTTACCCTGAATATTTTATCGCCTTTGCGAATTTCATAGGTACGAGTGGCCTCTGGATACACCACATCTCCATCAGTTACGGGCTTCTCAACGATTTCATGAACCTCACCGATTTGTTCGCCTAAATTCTCTTTCGGGAAATTATCTCTGGTTTTAAGACTGTAGAGCCTATCGTCTATATATAAATAACCAATAACCTCATCAAATACCTTTGTAAAATCTACTCCTTCCACAGCATCTTTTTTAGAACAACTAATAAGTAATGTGCATAAAAGCATGATGATGAGAAGTTTTACTGACTTCATACATAGCCCTCCTTGATTAAATATCGAAATTCACTAAATAACTCAATTTTGGGATCTTTTATGATTTTAACAAATAGTTACATAAAACAATATCTTTCTGTTAGTTTTACTTAATTAACTCAAAACAAGCAACCCCCTCAAGCTTACGGATAAAGAGTTCAGCTTGAGAACTTTTTATCTCTATACTAAAAGAGGGGGGAAGGCTTAATTGCTTGCTATTCAATTAAAAAGTCTTTGATATCAGCAACTTCATTGTTGTAATCCATTCGAATATAATCTAGAATTTCAAACTGACCATCAATTTGTTCAACGGTAAACTTTAAGTCAATAACATCTCCTGGCTTAAATAATTGAGTCAAATCACCTTTAAACGGCCAAAAAACATTCTCGAATTTCGATGATTTAAACTCTAAATTCGTTACATCTTTCTCGGAATTATAATGAGCAGCTACTAAACTATCTTTGAAATGAACCGTATCTCCAACACCCAAGCTTTTAAATTCATACACAAAATCGCCTAGTTGCTCATCCCATAATTCATCAAAAAGCTCATCTAATGTATAATAAGGTTTAACATTGAATGAATGTAACTCCTGCTTATGTGAATTTGAAGGTTTTATATACTTTTTATCATTAACATTTACGAATTCAATTGGTGCAATGCTTTGCCCAGGAAGCTGCTTATATCTATGACGATATGTGAAGAACAAATTCCATGAATTAGATTCTGTATTAGTCCATTTTATATACCAGCTTCCCATATCATTGGGATCAAATTGGAGCTGTGCTAGAGGTTCTAGTACTTTCTCTGCCTCTGTCTTATTAGTTTTTTGATTGATTATCTCAACAGCGATTTTCCCTGTGAACAACGGCGCCCTTGACCCCCATATCCAAGCGTCTTGGCCCGCATATTCGTCAAAAATCAAATCCTTTCTTACATATGTAGGCCCTCTGTCCTCTGTATTAAATTTAATTGTCCCCGAGCTTACAGTTGTTGTTCTTTCATGTTCTTCAATAATTGGATCCCTGTTAAAAACAAGCCAATCCCACGGAGCTGCCTTAAATGCATATTGAAACGCTTTTTTCACCCAGTTTACAACTGACAACTCTTGATAGTTTTCTGTCAATTCCTCGACGTTATTCTCACTGATAGGGTCTGCACTCGCGTTTTGGACAACTGGTGCTGTTGAGAGTAATAGCAGGGTACATGCAAAAATCAAAAAAAGCCTCTTTGCGAACACTTTGCATTCCTCCTTATAGTTGATTTCATTACATATGTTACCATATTAAAATATATTATCCATTATTTTCATTGTATTAGGAATTGATTACTATATAATTGAACCATTTTACCTATAATTTAAAATAAATTATTCATGTCCCTCCCTTGAAGTTTCGATAAATTACTATATTGACGTAGAAAATTAGGCAAAGCTGCTCCAGTATGCCAAGGAATTGCGCACTGTTGCATTTATAGAAGGTCAAAACGACTTCGTGGCAGAAGGCTGGTTGTATGAATCGTTTGCACTTAAGGGAATGAAAAACTTTGATGCGCAATTAAAACGACACAGCGATATGCCTCATATGGAGATCATTATGCATGGCTGTCTCAATGTAATCGCCTATATATATCTATTGAAATGAAGCAAGCAGAATCTATCGAGAAACTCATGACTATGCTCGAAGGTGACCACTGCTTCTTGTACTTTTGCCAAAATGAATTAGGCTTTGACTGCAATGCATTATCGTTGGAACTGGCAATTTCACTTTCTGAAGAACAAAACGTCGTTTCACACACATTCTATTAAATGAGGTGGATTCAAATGAAAAAAGTATAAATCACGATGTCCATGGCTCCTTTCTTGTTCGGTTCTACCGGAGCATCTTCGAGGGTGAATCTAGCTAACATCGGGTCAGGATGGTCAACTTTGGACATTGGTTCAAGGTGGTAAGCAACATCGGCTAGGGACGGAGCGCAAGGGTTGTGACGCGAGGATTAGAGATAAGGTATAGGTTCAAAACATACGGATAGCGACTCTTGAGTTCAAGGGACGCTTTCTTAATTAGGATAAAGTCCAAAATATTAAGAGAATCTAGGGATTAGAATCCATCGAGCGGAAGAGCTACATGGCATATCATCTTACTATAACAATTGGAACATCATCACCATCACCGAGAACAAATTGGCCAATCCGTGCATCATCCAGCTCGGAATAATCGATCCTCCTGCTAATTTCTCGTTTATGTACCCCATAAACCAGCCAATTAAGGCAGTAAATAACGTTATGATAACAACATTGATAATTCCGGTTCTTGAAAAAAACATAACTCCGTGCAAACAACCAAACAATATCGCTTGAATCGTGTTCCCTGTCGCAAATCCAAACGCAGAAATCAATCTTTTCCCGATAAAACCTCTGAATAATATTTCTTCAGATAAACCGGTCTACGAAAGCATACAACAAAGCCGCAGCTATTCCTGAAACGCCTACTCCATAAAATTTGTGAAGCAGCAACATCGGCGTCATTGGTAAAAAACAACGTAATATATGCCCCAGAGAAACGAACAAAAGAAACGCTGAGAAGAACACGGTGAAAAAGAGTTTGCTTTTCTGGATAACAGGAACTTTACATCCAATCCATTCAAAAAAAGACTGCTCCTTTCTGGCGAATAGAAACCAGCATACCAGAGGAATTACACTAAATAGGATTACTTGTATAAGTGATGAAATCAACACGGGAACAGTCATCTCTTACTACTCCTCTCTCTTGTACTCTAAAATGTCGCCAGGCTGGCAATCAAGCACTTTACAAATCGCATCAAGCGTAGAGAAACGAATCGCACTTATTTTCCCCGTTTTTATATTTGAGAGATTAACATTTGATATTCCTACCTTCTCCGCAAGCTCGTTCAGAGATATCTTACGGTCTGCCATCACACGATCCAGCCTCAAAACAATAGCCATAATACACACACATCCTTACAGAGTTTCATCGGATTGCTGTTGCACCAAGCAAGAGAATATACTTAGAAAAGACTATATCATTTAATTTTCCAAAATCGTCATTCATATTTGCTGAATTTTTTCGGTATTTTAATTCAACGGATAGTCTTTATTCTTTTGTGCCACAAGTAGTATATAAGTATCATTTTTATAAAATCCCACAAAATAAAGAACATACATTCGCATTACGACTCATTTTCTGTCATAATAGATTAAGGGAAAAGTCACAACAAAAAAACATAATCAATATTAACGATGTATTTTTCTGATGAAAGTAATGTAGGTATAGTATGAAATGTAAATTTATTTTTATTTAGGTCTTGTGCAACCTACTATTCGTAATTTCTAGTACTAAGACTAGCTTTCTGCCTATAGATGTAAAATTGTAAAGAAGATTAGCGTAAGTCTGAGGTCTAACAAAGATTGAAATGAAGAATGATGTTTCATTTGTTTTACTTGATTATTAAATTTGTTATACACAAAGAAAACAACCAAATAACTTTGATATTTTCATGTAAAAGATCACTATTTCCCTTGGTAATTTCTCATTTTTTACATATACAATCTACCCTGGATTTTTATAATTTCTCATGTTAAAATGAAAAGGATTCTTAAGGAGGTACACCAATGCCCTATGCAATAGATTTATTCTGTGGTGCTGGCGGTATGAGTGAAGGCATTCTGCAGGCAGGATTTGAAATACTTTTTTCTAATGATATAAATGAAGACGTGGAAAGAACTTACGTTAACAGACATGAACAATTGGGGTTAATTCAAAATTATAACACTTACTTCCATCGTGGTGATATTAGTCAATTAAATGGCGATTTCATTTGGAATTGTATTAAAAATTTAAAGATTTTTAGCACAAAAGAAAAACCTATTCCAACTGGGATTGATGCGATTTTTGGTGGACCTCCCTGTCAGGGATTTAGTAGAGCTGGAAGACGAAAGACTGATGACCCCCGAAATTTATTATTTAGAGAGTATTTAAGAATTATTAACGAGATCAAACCTAAATATGTAGTAATGGAAAATGTAGAAGGGTTTAATGATACCAAGTTTTATGATTTCAAAGGAGTAACAGGGGAAATTTATCCTGACGCTTCTCTAGCTCCAGATATTTTAATTAATGAATTTCAACTAATAGGTTACGATGTACTGCCCCCAAAAGTCTTAGATGCATCAGATTATGGGGTGCCCCAAAAAAGGAAGAGAGCAATTTTTATAGCTTATTTGCGGAATGAGCATATACCTCAGTATCCATTCCCGACACACTCGAATGAGAAAAAAATCACTGTACTGGATGCTGTAGGAGATTTAATCAGGGATCACGTCTTGCTAAAATCAATTAATTCTGAATTAACCAATTATCAATTAGAATCACGCAGAGGGAGAACTCCAAATGTATCGGGAACAACAATAAGTAGTAACGGTCAATTTCATAATAATGATATATCGAATCATCAACCAATAATCATAGAACGCTTCTCACTATTTCAAGAAGGAGAAGACGGTAATTCATTAAGAAACCGAATTATGAGAGAAGGGATCAATCTTTCCAATAAACCATGCCTATTGCAAGAGTGTGAAACAAAATTATCAATTGATCAACAGGAGATAATACAATTTTTTAAGGGTGGTAACGTTACTAATGAAATGTTAGATGCTCTCTTAACAAAGAAATCAATACGAACTAGATTAAACAGAGCTTTACCTTCTTTAACTGTAGTTACACTCCCTGATGATTATATTTCTCCCTTTGAAGATAGAATATTTTCAGTTCGTGAACTAGCTAGACTTCAATCTTTTGATGATAGTTTTGTATTTTTGGGTAAGAGAACTACTGGAGGCTCCCGTAGAAAACTAGAAGCACCCCAATATACACAGGTTGGAAACGCTGTTCCACCATTGCTTTCAAAAGCAATTGCAACTGAAATAATGAATGCAATACGAGGGACAGATTAGATTCTGCCCTCGTTTAGTTCATATTTGAAAATATGCATACTCATAATTTAATTTAACAAGTTCACTTTTTAAAGTAGTAAGGTGATTGCTACTATGTCCCGTCGATAAATTTCTATTCAACATTTCTTTTACAGAACTTGCAATGTTTGAGGAAGTACTCCTTCCCCAATAATTTCCCCCGCTTAAATGAGTGACTCTCTTCACACAAGTTGATGTTGGCTTTATACCAGTTATTTTAACAGTAGGTACAGTGACAAATGAATATGTAAATCGAGATGAATTATGAATGGAGTATCCATTTTTCCCAATTGTAATATTTGTCTTAAAGTTATTTGCTGAGTATATCATATCCCACAACATAGGTATTTGGGCGTTATCATTCCAATTTGTCTTACATTGAACAATATGTATTTCTATCTCAGAAAAATCTCGGTGTGATAAGGCATTCAAGACATTTTTCAGATTATATTTATTATTCCTGATAACTGTAGGTACAATTTCACCATTTGTATCCAAAATACTTATTTCATTCTTATCTAGAGTATAATCTGGTTTTTCAGGAAAGGTAATAGCTATAAGGTCAGATTCAGTATTTGATACAAAATTAGAATAATTCACAGTTATTGCGTCACTAATTGGATCTGGAATTAAGCTCTTATGGTGCTTAATGACAACAGTTCTTCTACCTATTAGACATAAATTTAAATACCAACAAACAAGCGCTTCCCAGCTTGCTCCCCCACCAGACACATCACTTTGCGATCTACCTTCTTTCCGAGTAGTTGCAAAAATATCAGATAGGTTATCTCCTAAATTTAAGATTTGAGTTGGAGTTTTACCCGTAGCAATTGTATTAATTGTAGACTTCCATTTATTCCAGCAACCTGAAAATCCGGATGTGGCAAATAAGTTATTTATAGATGCTTCTCTAAGTGCCTCAATAATATTATGGCTCATAGTAACCCCTCGCTGTTATAAGTATCATGAAAAGACTAATATGATTTTATCACTATTAGTAATAATATACATCAATTACATCAATCTATCATGATTCTCATCTCATATTCAGCAATCAATCTCACAGATACACCAAGAATCACAAAATTCGCCGATGCTTTTTTACTGAATTGGGATAAAGATCGTAATATCCCTATAATTTACCATTAAAACAAATTCAATACAATTATTGGAATTATCAATAAGGTTTTCTTTAATTTTTTTAACCTGATAGTTTTCTCTTACTGAACTGAACTAAATATATTATTTCCCCCTAGAAAGGCATTTCAAAATTAAATTCACTTGCGAATTTTAGACGATGTTTGCGGATTATGGGATTCTGAAAACGATACCATACTTGCTACAATGGAGACACAACGCAATGAACATTGCTTAAGGGGGAATAAACAAATGAAAAGGCTTTCTTTGATGCTAGCGGCTTGCATGCTGTTTGTCGGAGTGCTTAGCGGTTGTGGAGGTAGCGAATCGGATTCGGGTTCATCCAATAAATTGGTCATTTACAGTCCGAACAGCGAAGAAATCATCAAGACGATCATTCCCATGTTCGAAAAGAAAACAGGCATTACCGTTGAGCTTGTAACGGCTGGCACAGGCGAAATCGTTAAGCGCTTACAGTCTGAAAAGAAAAATCCGTACGCAGACGTTATGTTCGGCGGCTCCATGGCGGGCTACCGCGAGCATGCCGACCTGTATGAGCCTTACGTATCTCCAGAAGATGCGAACCTGATTGAAGGCCATCGCAATAAGACAGGCTTTGCAACTCCGTTTGTTTCTGACGGCAGCGTGCTGCTCGTGAACAAGAACTTGATCGGCGATATCAAAATTGAGGGCTATGAAGATTTGCTCAATCCGAAGCTGAAGGGCAAAATCGCATCCGCTGACCCGGCAAGCTCCAGCTCCGCCTTTGCTCAGCTTACGAACATGCTGAAAGCAATGGGCGGCGACTATGAAAATCAAAAGGGCTGGGATTATGTCGGCAAGCTGATTGAGAACCTCGACGGCAAAATTGCAAGCGGTTCCGGTGCAGTTCATAAGAGTGTCGCGGACGGCGAGTATATTGTTGGCTTAACCTACGAAGATCCTTCTAGCACGTATGTGAGAAACGGTGCACCAGTAGAAGTCGTGTATCCGAAGGAAGGCGCAGTATTCTTGGATGCGGCATCCGCCATTATTAAAGACGCACCACATATGGAAAATGCGAAGAAATTCATCGACTTCATCCTGTCCAAGGAAGCGCAAGACGCATTCGGCACACAATTGACGAACCGTCCGCTTCGCAAGGATACGCAGCTCGGCGATTACATGACGCCACTCGACAAGATCAACATGATCGACGAAGATACAGACTATGTAAGTGCGCATAAATCCGAAATCGTAGAGCGCTACATCTCTGTATTCACAAGCAAATAATCGGTTTTCAAAATCAAAATATACGTGTCAAAAAGTCCGGTTTTCAGCACCACTTTTGATTAATCGGACTTTTTGACTACCTATAAAAAGGTTAGGTGACAACAACAATGAGCGTGACAATAAAAATCAAAGACCTAGTCAAAAAATACGGCGACACAACCGTCATTCCAGAGTTGTCCCTGGAGATCAAGAAAGGTGAATTTTTCACTCTTCTTGGACCTTCCGGGTGCGGCAAAACGACACTTCTGCGCATGATTGCCGGCTTCAACAGCATTGAAGGCGGAACAATCAACTTCAATGAGCGCGTTATTAATCAGGTTGAACCAGGCAAGCGAAACATCGGGATGGTGTTCCAAAGCTATGCGATCTTCCCTCACCTTACTGTTAAAGGAAATATCGCGTTCGGGCTGGAGAACCGGAAGCTGTCCAAAACCGAAATCAACGACAAAGTCGAAGAAATCCTCAAGGTCGTGCAAATTGAGCAATATAAAGATCGCATGCCGAAGAACCTGTCCGGCGGCCAGCAGCAGCGTGTCGCACTTGCCCGGGCAATCGTCATCCGTCCGGATGTTCTGCTCATGGACGAACCACTGTCCAACCTCGATGCGAAGCTGCGCGTCGATATGCGGAACGCGATTAAGGACATTCAACGCGAAGTCGGCATTACAACGGTGTATGTAACACACGATCAGGAAGAGGCCATGGCCGTATCCGATCGCATCGCGGTTATGAAATCAGGCGTCATTCAGCATTTGGGAACGCCGCAGGAAATCTATCAACGCCCAGCCAACGTGTTCGTTGCTACGTTCATCGGACGCACGAACATTATCGAAGGCAGCTTAACGCGTCAAGGCGGCAGCTATAAAGTGAATTTCGGTTCCGGCTATGCAGAGGAGCTTCCTAACATTCAGCTTCCAGCTTCAACACAGCAAAATGAGCTGAACGTCAAAATCTCGGTTCGCCCAGAGGAATTCGTCATGACTGAGGATCAAACTGGCATGAAGGCGACCATCGTGCACAGTGTCTTTTTGGGACAGAACACGCATTACTTCGTCGATTTGGAATCCGGTCAGCGCGTGGAAATTACGCAGGAATCAAAGACAACACAGATTCTCGATCCTGGCCAAGTCATTCATTTGAAGGTGAAAAAGGACAAAATCAACGTGTACGATGCTGCAGGTGAATTGAACTATACAAGGGGCGGTCAGCTATGAGGGGGACGCGCAAACGATTTGACGTCTGGACTAACATTTCGTTCCTGATATTTGCTTTCTACATGCTGTTTCTGGCATTGCCTTTGTTTACGATGCTGTTCAAAAGCTTTTTCAACGGTACAACAGGCGACTTCTCACTCGCCTACTTCGTAAAGTTTTTCAGCAAGCCGTATTACACCAATGCACTATTCAACAGTATTAAAGTTACTGTCTGCGTAACCGCCCTTGCGGCGCTCATCGCAACACCACTAGCTTATATTATGGCTACCGTGAAAATTAAAGGGAACTCGACTATTCGGATTTTGATCCTGCTTTCGTCCATGTCGGCCCCGTTCATCGGTGCTTACTCTTGGATTCTTCTACTCGGAAGAAACGGCGTCATTACCAAATTCGTCAGCAATACATTTGGCTTCCAAATGCCTGACATATATGGATTTACCGGCATTTTAGTTGTTTTGACCCTGCAAATGGTGCCTCTCATCTTCATGTACGTATCCGGGGCACTCAAAAATGTTGACCAATCGCTTATGGAAGCGGCAGAGAGCATGGGCTATAAGGGCATCAACAAGATGCGAAAGGTACTGCTCCCGCTTATCACACCTACATTGCTCGCAGGCGGGCTGCTCGTATTCATGCGCGCACTGGCCGACTTCGGTACGCCGATGCTGATCGGTGAAGGCTTCAAGACCGTTCCTGTCCTGATCTTTACCGAGTTCATCAGTGAGGTCGGCGGCGACGACGGCTTTGCTGCCGCAATCAGTGTAATCGTTGTATTGTTCGCAACGGCAGTCTTCCTTTTGCAAAAGTTCATCGCCAATCGCAAGTCCTTTACGATGAGTGCTTTGCACCCAATTGAAGCGAAGCAGAAAAAAGGCATTGGCAATATCGCGGCACATGCTGTCATCTATCTGTATACGTTAATCGCGCTGCTGCCGCAATTGTACGTTATCTATACGTCATTCCTGAAATCGAACGGCCGCGTCTTCGTTGACGGCTTCTCGCTGCAAAGCTATCAGAATGCCTTCAACAATATCGGCAGTGTCATTACGAACACGTTCATCCTAGCTATCGTGTCGCTCGTCGTTATTATCCTGCTTGCGATTCTGATTGCTTACGTAACGGTTCGCAGAAAGAATGCATTAACGAACACGCTCGATATTTTCACGATGTTCCCATACATCGTTCCAGGCTCCATCTTAGGTATCGCTTTGCTGATTACGTTCAACGACAAGCCGCTGGCACTAAGCGGAACCGCATTCATTATGATTATCTCGTTCGTCATCCGGCGTTTGCCTTATACGATTCGCTCCAGTGCAGCCATTTTGCATCAAATTAACGGCGGTATTGAAGAAGCCGCAATCAGCTTGGGCGCTTCCCAGATGAAGACATTCTTCAAAATTACGCTGCCGATGATGCTCGCGGGCGTCGTCTCCGGTGCAATTCTAAGCTGGATTACAATCATTACTGAATTAAGTACCTCGATCATCTTGTATACAGGCAAAACGAAAACCGTTACGGTTGCCATTTATACCGAGGTTATTCGCGGCAACTATGGCGTGGCGGCAGCACTATCTACGATTCTGACGGTCATTACAGTCATCTCGCTGCTCGTCTTCCTGAAGCTATCTGGACAAAAAGAAGTCTCCCTATAAGAGAGAAAGTTCAAAAAGTCCGTCTTTGATCACGAAGTAACACAGGAAGGAACTCGGCATCGAATCTTGGGTTCACTCTCGAACAGCGTTTGCTTTCGAAGCATGATTCCTGCGGAAACATTGTAGCTGCTCATGCAGCCTCATCTACATTCCGCTGCTCCTTACAAGTTTTGCGACGCAAAATTCGCTACGAAAGTATAAGCTTCGAGTTCCCGCAACCTTCTCGGTGCTGAAAACCGAAATTTTTGAACAACATATTTGAGTTCATCATCCACACCAAGTCGGTACCTCGCAGAGGGCCGACTTGGTTTTATTTGGATGATCTGCTCTTGGGTTCCGACCAGTATAATAAGGAATGAAAGGCCTATCATTGGTGGAGGGAGACATGGAACAGAAAAAGATTCGCAATTTCAAGGAGTCAACCCGTCACTTATTTCGGCTGTATGCAGTGATTCCGTTTTCGATTATGATCGTGCTGTTTTTCATCTTTACGATCATTAATGGAAGGATGAATTTAACTCAAAAAACGACGGAGGCTGCCGAGTCTATCAGCAAGTCTATGATGGAGGTTTTTCAACAGTACCACGACGAAATCAATCGCATGGCTGTCTCACCTGCCGTATTGAATTATGTGACTACACGCTTAGGCAGCGATAAAGTGTACTCCGAATTTTATGATTTCAACAATCGGCAAAAGGTGAAGAGCATCTTCCATATCGTCGATAAGGACGGCATCTTCCGAGCCAGCTCCGATTCGCCGGATGCACTGTATAACAACTTTGCCTTCGGCAATCTCATCAACCGAATCGAGCACAAATCTGGCGGAATGCTTACCGAAATGAACAGCTTCCGCTATTCCCATGATCGCGACACAAGCTATACGTTCGGCAAAGCAATCGTCAAGGACAAGCAGACGATCGGCTATATCGTCTACCAGCTCTACGAATCCGACATGCAAAAGCTTATTTTTGAACAAAACAATGAAATCGCGATGATCACGGACGAACATAACTCGATCATTGCCACCACCAGCAATGTGACCAAGGGCGTACTGAATAAATTCAGCCCCAAGCTGGATAAGCAAGGACATGTTCAGTTGAACGACGGCACCTACTACATGTATACCAAGCGCATACCAGGCACACCCATTCAAGTAATCACGCTCAATTCCTACATGTCAGAGCAGTACACCTACTATACGGTGTCTATCTTTATTCTCGCTGCCAGCCTGCTGCTGTGGGCCATCATTCATTTCCTATCGAATAAAATGTCTGCCCGCAATTCCGAATCGATTGATAAATTAATTCTGGCCCTAGCCCAACTGCGTGAAGGAAACTTCAATGGCTATGTGGATATTCAGACGAATGACGAGTTCGAAATTCTCGGCGCTGAATACAATGCGATGCTGGATCGGTTAAAGGAATTGATGGCGAAAAATAAAGAGCTGTCCGAGCTCCGCACCATTATCGAGGTCAAGCAGCTGCAATCGCAATTCCATCCGCATTTCATTTTCAACGTATTGGAAACGCTGCGTTACGCCATTAAGATGGACGCCAATCAAGCGCAGCAAATCGTCATACTGCTGTCGCGACTGCTGCGTTACAGCATCGGCAACGATCGGAGCGTCCAACTGAAAGATGACATGAATTACGTGCGGGATTATTTGAAGCTGCAGCAAATCCGATTCAATGAGCGGCTGGAGTACCGCATTACCGTCGTGGAGGAGACCAATCATGTGTATGTTCCAAAGCTGTTGCTGCAGCCGCTAATTGAAAACGCTATCAAGTATGGCTATTTAAATCAATCCAATGTACTCATCGAAATCCGGATCTACCCTTCTGACGGGAAGTTAATGCTGGAGGTATGTGACAACGGACAAGGCATGAATGCAGAAACGCTGCAGAAGGTAAACCAAATCCTGCAAAGCCAAAATAACACCACGCAGCATATCGGGCTGTACAACGTTCATCGCCGTTTGGTGCTGCTCTACGGCGAGGACTCCGGCATCCATATCGACAGTAATCAAGGAAAAGGCACCTGTGTGACACTAACAATTCCTTACGAATGGAGTGATAACGATGTTCAAGGTTCTGCTGGTTGAGGACGAAGATATGATTCGCAGAGGCATACGCTTCAGCATTGATTGGCTGCAATACGATTGCATCGTCGTGGAAGAAGGGCTGAACGGACAGGACGGCTATGAGAAAATTTGCGAGCTTAAGCCGGATATTGTCATTACGGATATCAATATGCCCATTATGGACGGTATCTCCATGATTCGCGAGGGACTGCAGCAGCATACGTTCAGCAGCATTATCATTTCCGGCTATAATGAGTTCCATCTTGCTAAGCAGGCGCTGCAATTGGGTGTAACCGAGTTCCTCGTGAAGCCGCTGGAGGATGATCAATTGATTGCTGCTCTGGAATCTGCCAAGAAGAATGTCGATTTACAGCGCAAATATGAGGTCATTTCGAATCATCCGCAAGAGACCGAAGAGATTTTGAACAGTAAATTTATGGAGAAAGAAACGAAAACTTCGAAGTATGTATCGCAAATGATCACCTATGTGCAGGAAAATTACGCAAAGAAAATTAGCATCCACGATCTCGTAGATCAGCTCGACTTGAGCGCCTATTACTTGAACCAAAAATTCAAAGCCGAGACGAGCTATACGTTCAACGAGTTCCTGAATCGCTATCGCATCCAAAAGTCGATCGACCTGCTGAAATCAGGCGACAACAAAGTCTACAACATTGCTCACGATATCGGCTTCAGCGACTACAAGTACTTCATCAGCATTTTCAAAAAGTACGCCCATGTCACGCCCAGCCAATATCAAGAATATTTCGCGGACAAGAATGCCTAGCATTACCGTTGCAAAAATGTTCAAAAACACCTCTTCCAGCCAACTCGGATTCCACGAACCGTTATAGGCAAAGGAGGTGTTTTTTCGTTTCTTTATTTTATACTGTGATCCTACTTTGGAAAATGTTACGTATCCTTCTGGCCAACTTATATTTCGGATTTCACGCCTTTATCCTTTATGATTGCTGTTGCTCTTTGCGCCATCCGACTTTGCGTTATTCGCTTTTTTAGTACCTTTGCTTGTATAAGGTTTGCTTTTCGCTCTCTTTGCACTAGCTTGCCATCTATTCCAACCTTTTTTGTCCGTTCCTCTGCCTGTTCCGCCTTTGCCTTTAGCTTTGCTCATATAATCACTCCATGATTGTTTGTATATAGAGTTCCCGATCCTTGGTTGGATTCAATCCGCAACATCCTTAATCTGCGGCTAAGAGCTTACTATATCAAAGCTAAGCACTAGAATCAAAGGCCTACCCTCTCCATAATATCTGGAAAGCGTACAAGATCATAACCTGTTTAGCTAGGAAAGGGGAATTTTGAATGAGCTTGGACAGTAACTCCCTTACTTCAATACAATGAAGTCAAGCTAGGGAAACGAGATGTGAAGTTACGGTAAAAATCCAAATGTTATTTCATTTCCTGCCAACTGTCGTAATCGTGAATGGCAAAGCTGGCATAGCTCATATAGCGCGTCAATTTGTTATGAGCGGCTTGAAGTTCCTTTTCCATTGCTTCATTGCCCATGGAATAGAAGGATGTGTGCGGGCCTTCCGAACTTTCTGCCGTCTCTACAGCCACAACGACTTGCTTCTTCAGTGTAGAGGCTTCTCTCATTATGGCCTGTGCGTTTTCTATAATTCCGCTTTTCCCTAACGCATAATTGCGGTAATCCATGATAACGAGGCGATCAAACTTCTCCAGCAGCCATGCGCTCATACTGTAATCCGTTCCCGGTACCTTGATCGTATTCAGCCAATATGGAACGTCCAGCGTAATGTTGATCCCGCTTCCTTTAGTTTCTTTTTCGATCCATCTCAAGTTATCCATCCAGCTTGTCACTATTGCTCTATTGTTCGTCTTCCATCCGCTCAGCCGATAGGGTTCGATATCAAAATGCAGTCCTGCAAAGCTTGCTTCCGCGCCAACAGAGGAATTGTAGGTTGTAACCCATGTAATAAACTTTGCAATTTCATTCCGCTTCTCTTTATACGCCCATTCAGGCCGTCCGCCTAATGCCTCGACTTGAATGCCATGAGCCTTAGCGCTGCGTATAAAGCTTTCATATTTCGCCGGAGCCATATCGGTATCGATTTGCAAGTAAAGCGCCGTCACATTGTGTTCTTTGGCAAAGCTGAAGACCTGATCGGCTTCCTTTACAATCATTTGGCTATCCCATATCCAGGTTCCCTTCGGAACATTGCTGACAGCAGTCATGATGCTGACCTGACTCTGCTTCGGCTGCCATTCCACTTGAGCACGAAAGGCCTCGCTAATGAAGCGCAGGGGAACCATCGTTCGCCCATTTTTAACTAGAGCGCCTCCACCGAATGTTACATTCTTCCCGTTTACTATGGCATTATTATCCCCAATCCCCAATGCAATCGTATCCTTCTTATAGGAAAATACGATCTGGTTCAACGCTCTGTTCCACTTTACAGTTGCGCCAAGCTTTTCGGACACAAATTTGGCAGGAACCATCGTAAGGTTGGTAGCAGCGTCCACATATGGCAGCTCGTCCGGGAAGGTCACTCCCCTCCCATCCACCTCGACTTGTACCTGGGAAGCATAGACGTTAGGAATATAGCAGCCAACACTTATACATATAGCTAACATGCACCAAAGCAATCTTTTCATATCGCGCTACCTCGGATTTCCCTTTTTTGTTCATACATACAAAGAGATTATAAAGTGTGAGATATTTGGTAACAAGACCCATTTCTATGGGAGACACATCACCTTAAGTCCTAGGATTGAAGTTGAATTTGTGCTTGAGATACAATGAGGGCAGCATCCATTACCTTGCTAGGGGTCCGTTGAGCAAATCAGACTAGCAGGTGCGCGAATTTTCCGCGAGCCCAGCGATGCCTTCTAAGGCGGAAGAACGAATTACTCTGCTGACCCGGAGAACAACTATTGGGAGGTTGCTTGGAACCCCGATTCCGTGTTTGACGAACGAGGAGCAAGGCTGTCATTTCACAAGAAGCAAGGAGTTCATCATTGGATGAACTCCTTGTTCCTATACCGGAGAGGATCGTGTCCGTTGTCATCAGAATGGAGTACCGTCTTATTCGTAATATCCTTCTGTTGACTTGCGAAACCCCTTAAACTGATTGGCATCATGCCCAAACCATACCTGAGACTTCGTTCGCTCCGCAAGCGTACGGATTCGCTCGACCGTATTCCGGTAGCCAAGCGAGTCATACAGATTGCCTGGCGGTCTCACCGGCGGACCGAAGCTATCAGCCGTATAAATGGTATCAGAAGCGAGAATAATTCCGCCCGTTTCTGGCATAACGACATGCAATCCCAGCATGCCCCAAGCATGCCCGCTTCCGAAGTTCAGCAGCGTAATGCCTTCAGCCAGCTCCAATTGATCCTCTGTCCGCTTTATCGTTTTCCACTGCAAGTTATTTTTGATCCAGGCATCAATGTCTGCCCAAATGTAGCCTCCTTCTTTTTCGTTGCGGGCATAAGATTGCAAAGCGCCGTTCAGTTCGTCCTCGTGAACGATAATGGTTGCGTTCATGAACAGTTCCAGACATCCCGCATGATCCAAGTGCAAATGAGAGGCCACGACATACTTGATATCCTTCGGAGATACGTTCAACTGCTCCAGTCGATTATGCAGATAGCATTCCTCACCCGCTGCCCATGGAAAAAGAAGCTGTACCGTTTCGGACCATCGTCCCTCCTTGCCCATTCCGTTCGGGTTACAGGCCGTATCGAACAAAATCTTGCCTTCTGGATGATCAATCAACACCGTATAGACGGGAAATTCCACAAATTCGGTCGCTGCATTCGGATTCAGAACCGTTGCCGGATTATGCATGGCAATCAGCCAGTTCTTATCCATGCACATGCGGCCATTGTCCATCACATACAGCTTCGGACGTGCCTTCATCACATTCGTCATCTTCATTTCCTCCCATTGAACAGCATGGTTACTAGATGAAGATATGACAAAAGAGCAAGCATAATGACGCTCCACATCCTCGGAATGTCATTGCACTTGCTCTTTGTTAGCTGCCTTTACACTTTTTCAGCAGACATTTACGGAATCCTTTTAAGCAGTTGCTCTCGTTCCGTTTTTATAACTCTGTGTCCTTAATGAAAATAATCTTAACTCCCATGATCTGATTTTGCCCGTTGACGGCATAGTACGCTGCATAGGCTCCATCTCCAAATCCGGTACGAGAAACGACGCCGCCATCCAGCACACCAGCATCTTCATTGCTTTCTGTAATGTCGCAGCAGGCGAAATACCAGTCACTGTCCGCATTGTCGGACTCATTACCTTCTGCATCGGCATCCGGAATTCGATACTTGCTCACATCAAAGATTCCAGCCTGTCCGCTATCCACGCCTACAATGAAATTCCCTTTCACCCATTCTATGGCTTCCAACTTATCGGCAACCGAGCTATGGCAGGCAATAAGCTTGGCGCAGGCTTCTCCCCAATCTTGAACCTCCGTCTTGCTTACATAGGCGTCCCATGTCCCATTCAACGCATTGTCCAGCACGCCCATAATGATTGTATTTTCATTCAAGTCGTAGCATGGATCGGATACAACCAGTTTCCCAGTGGTAACTTCAAATTGACCTAATGAAATGAATATAGCAAACACTCCCTTCGTTGTTACTTTCCATACTTATTTCTTCTTTTTCCGCAATCTTGGTCTCCACTTATGACCACATCTCATACATGAATTAATCAGCTCGCTATTTCCTGAAAACCCCAATATCAAACCAAATAGCATAAAAAACATTGTAATTGTAGGGCCGCCAATCGCTTGACCAAGCAATGTACCTAGCAACGTAAAAAAAACACCGCCTAAAAAGGCAAGCCCCGCACTAAATCCTCTTTGCCCGCCTACAATTTGTACTGAACCACATTTCTCACACCTGACTGCATCATGATGCTCATTTATCAGGTTATTCGTGTTGCTGCTAGAACCTATTATCTTGCCTGTCTGATTACCCGTTCTCATCTGGCTGCTGGAAGACCTCGATTGTGTCGTCGCGACAGGCTTTCTCGCTCTATTGCTTGTTATCGTTCTAGTAGTTGGCTGCACGCTATTAACTCCTCTCGAACCTATAACGATGTAGGAATAAAGTCGTATACATACTTAGAAGAAATCTAAATCTGTACACTGCTCCTATACTCCTATGTCGTGGATATTTTTAACTTTAAACAAAAGACCGTATTCTTTCCATCAAATATTTTCCATGATAGACATTTAAAGATTATATCCAAGGAGAAAATGCAGCGAACCCGAGTGAGGCACCTTTTAACGTGTCCACCACTCGGGTTCAGAGGCTTGCAGCTATCCTTTTCTGAAATACTATTGGAACGTCGTAATAATGAGCCAGATATTCAGAACAGTTAAGACAATGGAAGTAATCCAGGCTAGAATCACAACCCATAATTTGTTTTTAAATTCACCCATTAATTTCTCATCACTCGTAAATATCGTTAAAGGAATGATGGAAAATGGCAACGCAACACTTAAAAACACTTGTGAATATATCAATAATTTCTCGACAACAGATTCCGTACTCCCGAACACCAGGATGCATACAATGACCGGAATAATAGCCACTCCGCGAGTAATCATCCGTCTAGCCCACATCGGCATTTTCATGCGGATAAAGCCTTCCATGATGATTTGCCCGGATAGCGTTCCAGTTATCGTTGAATTTTGGCCCGATGCAAGCAAGGCAACTGCAAATAATACACTCAATACCGGACTGGCAATCGCACCTACAATCGAGCTGTCATTCAGTGCGCGGTATAATTGCCCAAGTGTCTCCAAAGAACCACTGTAGCCAAAGAACAAGGAAGCACCCAAAATAAGCAGTAAGCAATTTACCACAAACGCAACGGTTAACTGAATATTAGAATCGATAGTGGCAAATTTGATCGCTTCTTTAAGCGATTTGCGATTTCCACGATCATATTGACGCGCCTGCACAATCGATGAATGCAAATATAAGTTGTGCGGCATTACCGTAGCGCCGACAATTCCTAGAGCGATGAACAAAGCTCCTTCATTAAATACAATCTCCGACCTTGGAATAAACCCGCCAAGCATGTGAGCCACATTAGGTTGCGCAATAATCACTTCATATAGGAAAACAACAAGAATCGTTGCAATCAACGTAACGACGATGGCTTCAATTTTCCGAAATCCAAACCGCGCCAAAATCAATAGTAAAAATACATCAAGTACGGTAATGAATACTCCGACGAGTAGAGGAATATTAAACAATAAATTAAGCGCAACCGCACTGCCGATAACCTCAGCTATATCTGTAGCCATTATGGCAAATTCGGTAATAATCCATAGGGCAAAGCCCCATTTTTTCCCCGTTTTCAATCGGGTCACTTGCGCCAGATCCATTCCGGTCACAATCCCTAGTTTCGCAGACATGCTCTGCAGCAGCATCGCAATTAGACTAGAAATAAGAATAACCGACAATAGCAAATAACCAAACTGCGATCCGCCTGCAATGGAGGTAACCCAGTTGCCAGGATCCATGTATCCAACTGCAACAAGCGCCCCTGGCCCTGAATATGCCCACAGCTTTCGCCAGAAACCCGCGTTGCTCGGTATAGGTACTGTGTTATTAATCTCCTCTAAACTTGAACCATTTTGAGTTTTGTGCAAGAATTTTCCTGATCCCATAATCAACCCACCTTTTTTCCATGCACAACAAAGTTTCACTACATCAACTTTCAATTATTTTATACCTTTTTCTGAAAAGATCAAGTGCTAGACAGGCTTTCCCCTACTTTTAAAAGGAAAGAGGCGACCTCCCCCCTTTCGCTCTTGGGAAACGACCGCCTCTTTATTATTCTTATTACCTTGAATATCATTACCTATTTTTCTAACCTATTCTCAATCTATACGAGCATCCCCGCAATCGCGGCACTCATCAGATTCGCCAGTGTTGCAGCAATAATCGCGCGGAAGCCCAGCTCAGCGAGATCCTGTCTGCGGGAAGGGGCAATGCCGCCCAGTCCCCCTATGAGCAGCGCAATAGCTGCCAGATTGGCAAAGCCGCACAGTGCAAAGCTGATGATGACTACGCTCTTCGGAGACAGATTTACAATTTCAGGCGCGAACGAAGTGTACGCGACGAATTCGTTCAAAACGAACTTTTGCCCGATGAAGGAACCCGCTTGCAGCGCCTCGCTCCATGGAACGCCGATCAAGAAGGCAACCGGTGCGAACAGGTAGCCAAGAATTTGCTCCAGCGTCAGCGCTTCAATCCCGAACACGCCGCCAACCCAGCCGATAATCATGTTTACTAAGAAAATAAGCGAGATGAACGCCAGCAGCATGGCTCCTACGCCGGCAGCGATCTTAAGACCGTCCGCGGCCCCGCGAGCCGCTGCGTCGATAACGTTACGGGACTCTGTATCCTTCACGATCTGAACCCGTTCCACTCGAAGATGATGATCGGTTTCCGGCATCATGATTTTGGCCATCAGCAAGCCGCCCGGTGCGCCCATGAATGCTGCTGCAAGCAAGTACTCGATCGGCACGCCAAGCATCGCATATCCGCCCAGTACGGAGCCGGAGACGCACGCCAGTCCGCCGACCATGATTGCGAACAGCTCTGACTTGGTCATTTTCTCGATATAAGGCTTAACAACAAGCGGCGCTTCGGTTGGGCCAAGGAAAATATTCGCTGCCGCCGACATCGATTCTGTTTCGCTCGTTTTGAGCACCTTTGCCAGAAATCCGCCGATAATTTTCGTTGCCCACTGCATGATGCCGAGGTAATACAGAACCGCGATTAACGAACAGAAGAAAATAATGATTGGCAGCACTTGCAGCGCGAACGTAAAGCCAGCTTTCTCTGCACCCAGTATCCCGCCGAACAAGAATTGAATCCCTGCATTCGTAGAATCAATGATGCTCTGAACAACTTTGGACAAGTAGTTCAGCATCGTCTTGCCGAATTCCCACTTCAGAACGATTAAGGCAAAAATGAATTGAATCGCGAATGCGCCAATGACCGTTCTTGGATTAATCGACTTGCGATTTTTAGATAACGCCAGTGCTATAACGAAAATACCTAAAATTCCTAGAAGCCCCCAAATGTATTGCATATACAGATCCTTTCTTCATCGAGTCTGTGACCAAGATTGTCATAGCGAAAGGGTCAGATAGACCACTTCAATTTCATTGGCCGTGAATTAGATTATATTATGTTAGTTAATGGATTTTAATACATCTACTAGCATTCCCTTAAATGCATCACGATTGATCGCTTCACAGACGCGAACATTGCGCGTGCGTTCCAAGCGATTGTTGATATCGACCAAGCTATAGCCTCTTGTCAGCTCGCCAACGGTTTCTACATCAACATGATACAGATGAGACTTCGTCATAATCGACTCATCCGCTGCAACTGCTGCCAGCAGGGTGTCTGGATGCGTGGTGCCATTTAGACGGTGAACCCTTTTGTTGAAGCGCATTACAACCTTGTTGACATCCTTGAAGAACTCTGCGCCCTTCGATCCAAGCTGCTCAATTTCCGCATGGTCGCTGTCGTCCATGATGGAATATTGCGTGCACATTTCCCAGCCAACCATCGTAATTGGAATGCCAGAGTGAAGCACAATCTTAGCGGCTTCCGGGTCAACGTAGAAGTTGTACTCTGCCGTCGGTGTTATGTTGCCGAGTGCATTGTTCGTGCCGCCCATAATGTACAAATGCGGAATTAACGGTACAATCGTCGGATCCTTTTTGATGGCCATCGCAATATTCGTCAGCGGTGCAATCGCCAGCAGATGAATTTCTCCTGGATTTTGGTGTACCGTTTCGATTAGGAAATCAACCGCATGTCCGGTTTCGGGAGATTGGATCGCCTTTTCGAAAAAGGAATCGCCCATTCCATCCTTGCCGTGCACATCCTCTACAGTACGATGCTCCTTGTGGCCAAGTCCCATAATCGGACCTTCATACCCTTTGTATACCGGAACCTTGCCGCTATGTCCTGCGACCTGAATCGTATAGAGTGCGTTTTCCACCTGCTGATCGAACTGAACATTACCGCCTGTAATCATAACGCCTTCCACTTGAAAATAATGAAGGGCTGTCAATATGGCGATTGTATCGTCTCCGGCTGTATCGGTATCAATAATGACGCGCTTTTTCTCTGACATTATGATTCCCTCTTCTCTGTTGCCTTTTTCGCCAGGTCTGTCATGTAATCGAAGAATGCATCGCGGTCTACGTCGTATACGACCTGTACCGGACGACCGTCAGCCGTTTCTACCGTACGTCCTTGGCTGGCACCTTCGGTAATGACTTTGCTGTTCACCGTTTGCACCTTCACAAGCTCGCTCTTGCCAACGAATGCAGTCGTTAATACATCCCACAGATAGTACGTCGAGTTCGTGGAAAAATGAACGAGCGGCGGCACCATAGCGTAGCATTGGCCGAGGAAATCAACCCCGATATGCTTGCGCTCAGCAGCCCAGCGTTCACGAACGTCCAGCGTAAGCGGCACTTGGTTCGTGCTTTCGAGTGCAACCAAGTCAATCTCGATTCCGCTCTCCCATACGCGAGCAGCAGCATCCGGATCCCAGAATACGTTCCATTCTGCCGTTCCGTCATGCTCAGGCTCATGCACGTTGCCCGCTTCGCGGAATGTACCGCCCATCCATACGAGGCGTTCTACTTTTTCTTCAATTGTTGGATCCATATCTAAAGCGCGAGCAAGGTCAGTAAGCGGACCCGTGAACAACAGGGTCGTCTTGCCTTCCGTTGCACGCAGCGTATCTATAATATGTTCATGTGCCGGCTTGTCCGCAACTGGAGTTACGACCTTGCCAGATTCATTCAAGAGCGGCAGTGCATCCACATAGAATGCATGCATGCGCCAGTCTTTCGGGAAAGGATTTTTCCCGCGCGAATTGGATGCAGCTACATCCAGCCCGCCTGTACCGAAGCGATCAATGATTTTGCGGCTTGCGAACATAGCCGGTTCTAAATAACAATCCGCTGGAATGACCGATACACCTGTCAACTCAACGTTGTCCATTTGCAATAACAAAAACAAAGAAATCAAATCATCAACGCCGCCATCGTGGTTAAAATAAATCTTTTTCTTCATCTTGTCTCCATTCCATACATCAACACTTCTTATGAAGGAAATGTATTCTGTGTTGTGTTTATACAAAGTGCTGTAAAACCGAACAAATAAATACATTTTAAACTCATCATTCGGATTCCGTTATCGATCATACTAAATTTTCGCTAAAAAATATATAGTTTGAATAAAAATTATTTGATTTGAAATGAATTATGAGAGAGAAATACATATTAGAAATGGTTAATCGTGTGGTCTTGCCAAAGTTTCTTCCTTATTATGCCGAATAAGTAGTATATACTTATTTTATATTCATTTCTCTTTGTTAGAAAGGAGAACCTATCGTGCAGCAGCGCACAACCCCAAGAACAAGGGTGCATTCAACGAACAACTCAGCTGTATCCCCTCGCAATCGTCGGGAACAGCCCAAGCCAAATCGCCCTGCTCCTGCTTCAAATCAACGGACAGCAGGTAGTCAAGTGAAAAATACACGACCGAAGGAGACATCGGCTAGCAAGCCTGTCGCTAGTCAAACGCCTCCTGCTCCGAAGACTGCCGTAAATAGACAGGGACAAGCTGTCGCTTCCCTTCTATTTGGCTCACTTGGTATTCTGACTTTTCTATACATATTGAGTAATTTGAGCACAGCACTCAAGTTTAATACGTTGTTCTCTTCCGAACAGAAGCAGGTTATGATAACTTCTTTTATTTTGAACCTAATCGGATTTATATTAGGAATCAGCGGCAAACGATCTTCGCGAGGCAGCGGCATAGCAGTCGTGGGCATGACGCTCTCTTCCATCCCCCTAGGGATCTGCCTGGTGATCTTGATTGTATGGGTGATGATGAAGCTTTCCATACAGATTTGAGTGTCTGGTCTACAAATGTAAAAAGGCAGAGAGATTCATGACTACCTCTCTGCCTGCGTTTTATACGTTATTTTCAAAGTTATTTTCAAATGATATGAGACCATTTGCATGTCTTCCTGTGCGATGCCTCAAGAACCTACAACTGTTAACAGCATAATCGAAGTTTGGAATCGACCGCTTTCGGGAACGATGCACAGCACCTGCTGCCCTTCGGCGAGATGCCCTTCATACATGAGTTCCTCCAGCATAATGAAAATCGAAGCCGAGGCTGTATTTCCCTTTGTGTATAAGTTCGTGAACCACTTTTCCTCTGGAATGATGACCCCGCCCTGCTCCAACAACCGGAATATCTCATCTCTGAAAAAATGCGATGAGTAGTGGCAAACCATCCAATCGATGGTCTCCGGTTCAATCCGGCCTTCCTGCACCAGCTCCAAAAATCGACGAACGCCCACCTTCGTGATTTCGTTAACCAGTCTGACATCCTGCTTTAGATTCAGCGCACCTTGATCCGCCGCTTCATGAATAGATGCATAATCCAGCCACGAAGAAATTCCACTCTCCTTGTCCATGCCCGAATACATGCACACGTCATACTCATTTGCATATGACTTGTTATCGACCCATTCAATGCGCAGCGATAACCCCTTTGCGGAGGGTTTGTCCTGCATTATCGCCGCGCCTGCACCATCCGACAGCATAAACCGCAAAAAGTCCGTGTCGAACGGCACACGTCCATTGCTATGTACAGACTGCGCCTCAAACTTCGTATGCTTAAACTCACGGCTCAGGAACTCACTAGCACAAGCAATTGCCGCCTCATGCTCCCCCGATTTAATTTGCAAATAGGCGTACTTAAACGCCTGCATTCCGCTTGCACATAAGCCGTTGTGCGAGGATATCTCCATTACTGGCAAGCCCGCCTCAGCATGCACCATGCTCGCAAAGCCAGGAAGAAGCAAATCGGCTCTCGTCGACCCTGTCGCCAGGAAGCCAATATCCTTCTCTTCTATCTTTCCATTACGTTCTAATGCATTTCGTATAGCTAGCGCAGCCATTTCTGCGTTCGTATATAAGCTCTTTTGCTCTTTATTCATTGCATAGTAGCGATATTTTATCTGATTCTTTTCAAGGATGATCCGCTTGGTCTTTGAAGTCTTCCCACTAATTTTACCAAGATAATCTTCAATTTCATCATTACTAACCGGAGAGCCAGGAAGAAACTTACCTATACTCGTAATATAGACGTGATTCATAAAGCACCTCCACAAAATATGACATATTTCTTCATTATCATAGAATTTAATTAAATTGTAAAGTATTGGATATAAAAATAACGCCCAGATACCTATATCCGAGCGCTCTTTTTCCTTTTCTATGTTGATGTCTATTCTATCAATCCTTATACGGATCGAACTCGTCCGCTCCGGCCATACATACTCCGATCGGCTTTAATGTGTGCATCACCTCGATCGTTTCTGCATGTGCATCCAATACCTCCTGCAGCTTCCGATACACAAACGGACTCTCGTCCGTACCCGCTCCGCGCAGCTCAACGCCGAATGTGCGCACGGCCTCCATCATTTGCTCTGTCGTAATCTTGCCGCCGCTTCGAGTACGGGTTTTCCAATTCATTTTGCCTGCCGCTTGCGTTCGGCTCATGATCCGTCCCGCCCCATGAACGGTGCTGTAATAGGCTTCCCGATTCTCTGCACTATCCTTGCCTTTTACAATTACCGATATGTCGCCCATACTGCCGCCGATAAATCCGACCTGCCCCGGTGCGGAAGGAGTCGCCCCTTTGCGGACAACTACGACTTCCTTGCCGTTATGCGTTTCTTTCCAAGCGTAGTTATGGTGATTGTGCACCTCAAGATCGGCGTCAGTACCCAGAATCGCCAGCACTTGCTCAATGACGTAATCACGTCCCGCATAGGCATACCGCCCGGCCAGCTTCATGGCACGATAATACATATCTCCAACCTCGCTGCTCAGATCAAGTAGGATGGGCGGCTGATCCATCTTCTCTCCTGAAGCACTGGCTAGGAACTCCCGCCCGACAGCCAGATTCATGAATCCGCTCGCCGTCTTATGCCCAAATCCTCTGCTCCCAAAATGATTCGCGACCCACAGACGTCCTGTCCCTACCTCCTCGAACAAGTCTACAAAATGGTTGCCGCTTCCGACAGTACCTAGCTGATTGCGAGCCAGTGCTTTCAGCTTGTCATGCTCCTGCTTGCCAATCGCTTGATAGACGCTCCAATCCGGATCATCGAAGAGATCGTGATCCACTTTCTCATTATTGACTCTCCCCATCCCGAAGGAGATTTTGCGAGCAATTTCGTCCATGATTTTCGATAATCTGGGCTTGATATCATCTGCTGACAAAAGAGTACGAACTGCTTTATTCCCGCAGGCAATGTCATACCCGACGCCGGAAGGCGAGATTTGCCCGTCATAGACCACAACCCCGCCAATCGGCTGACTGTACCCCTTATGATGATCCGCCATCAACAGGGCCTGAACTACATTGCCAGTCTTAGCGCACATTTTCGCTTGAGCGACAGCACTCTCCTCTGGGCTGCCCCAGACTCGTACGCCGTCTATTTGTTGATAAGCCATATCCTTCTTCAACTCCAGTAACGTATAATTTCTATTCGATATTCAAATGCCTTTTGCTTCTCGCAGCGCCAGAATTCGTTCTTTTACCGCTTCTTCAGTCTCTATTTCCGACAAATGAATGACCGCCCCAATGAGCTGCTCGCTCCACAAAGCAGCGTCCCAGCCCTCCAATGCCCGCAGCGCCATATTCCGATTGCGAACGACAGGACTGTGCAAGCCGACAGTAATGAGTCTTTCTCCGATTCCATTAAATCGATCTAAACTTTGCAAAATGCTATCCAGACATTGATGTGCAATATACGCTTTCCCAAGCCCCATCTCATCACCAGGGCCCGTCGCGATATGCTGCAGCGGCAGGTGCTCCTCCGCAAACTGAACTAGCTTCTGAATTCTGCCCGAGTCTTCTGATTTCATGAGCTGCAGGTAATGGGAATTCTGAAGCGGATCCTCCGCAAGCTGCTGATAAAGAATTTCCCATATATCTATCCCAATCTTCTCTGCACTTGCAATGCCATAATAGTGATTCGCTGTATCACCGGATTCAATCACATCCATTACGATACGATTCCATCTCGGCTGAGCGATAACCGCTTGAACTGCTTCCAACGTATTGATCCGAAGCTGCTCCGTCCACCCTGCGGCCATCCGCTCACTCCATCTTTCCTCATCCTGGGTCAAAAAGTCTTGCAGCTTGAACATGACTGACAGGTGCTTGACCGTGAAGCACATCTCGTGTGCCGCTCTTACATAATTGGCCAGCACTTGCGGCGCATGCTCATAATCATCAATATCTTCTGCCGGGCCTCCATTTAACAAGGCCTCGATTATATCGGTCGCTCCATCAAACAGTTCGCGATCTACCTGCCCAGCAGAAAGCGCCTCCTGCAAGCCTCCATTTCTCGCACAGATGCAAGCCAAATATTCATTCATAACATGGTTCTGACAACCATGCCGCAGCAGCCAATCTCGAATTTCCTGAGTCGATGGCTCCAATCTCTCCACAAGATGGATCTTCCCCCAACCATGAACCTGCTTGGCTAATGCAAACAGCACCTCATTGCTGTTTTCCACCCCATTCTGAATCGCAACTGCCGTGTACAGTGTGAACTCATCATGTTTGCCAAGGGTTAGAAGCAGTTCCTTAACATGTTCATTATGGAACAGGCCAAGCAGCGCGATACCGAACTTGACGACATTGCGATGTGCCCCATGCTCCGCAAACCATACCGCTTCCTGAAATACAGGTTCCGGTCGTATGCCGGGATAAATGCGTACCTGCTCCAATATATTATCAATCATGCTGCTTATTTCAGCCGTAACGAGCTTCATGTACAACGCCTTCCGCGTGGCATGCTTCGGCTTCCTCGATTGCTGCCCCAAGAGCTGGACGATCTCATCCACCTCTCCCTTTCGATCACTGCCCGCACCATGGTGACTGCATACTCCGTCTAGGCCGCCTGCTACCCACCGGATCTTACTGTCGGCCCAGAATTCTTCATCATCCGGCAAAGAGCCGTCTATTAATTCTCCTTGATCTCGTATGTATGCATAAATGGAAGTTCTCCCCTTCCAAGGCGCCGCTTGGTCAAAAGAAATAATCATCGTGCTGCTCCCCTTCCCCGATACTTTCTTCTGCCTCTATCCTCGCTTATTTTCAATACAATGAACATGGTAAAAGTATTACGAAACATCTATACTCCTGTTTTTTTATACGATCCAAACCTGCGACCAACGCAAAGTTTACAAAGTTCTCTTTCTCAATTCGTGGTAAAATTTATCTATTATCGCGTAAGTGAGGTGACTAGGCATGAACATTCGTGCTGTGAGAACGTCCGATTATACAAGCGTGATTTCTGTTCTTAACGATTGGTGGGGCGGCAGAAATATGTCTGATATGCTGCCGAAATTGTTTTTTGTCCATTTTCAACAAACGAGCTTTATTGCAGAACAAGACGGGGAAATGATCGCCTTCTTAATTGGGTTCGTGTCGCAAACCAATCCGAACGAGGCGTATATCCATTTTATCGGTGTTCACCCGAATTATCGAAAGTCCGGGATCGCGAAAAGGCTGTACAAAACGTTCTTCGAAACCGTACGGCAATACGATTGCGACACCGTCCGCTGTGTGACTTCGCCGGTTAATGCGACTTCGATCGCTTTCCATAGCCGAATAGGCTTCCGGATCGAAGAAGGCGACAGCGAGGTAAATGGGATTCCCGTACATACGAACTATGACGGAAGAGGCGGAAGCAGAGTGCTATTTGTTACCTCTATCAAGTAGAAGACTTCGGATAAAAGAAGCAGCCGTTTCCCGGCAAAATAGCGAGAAACGGTCGCCTACTTTTGGCATCTTGTACGCTTACTTCTTACTCCTCCGAAGTCCCATACCTCGGCGGTGCCGGAATCCCCTGTTCAGCCGCTCTGCTCACCGATTCCCACGCCTCCCAAGTCGCAATGCGCTCCTTATAAGTGTTTCTGGCTATATCAAAAATTGCGCTGCCCAAAATAAGCCGCAAAGGCGGGTTCTCGCTATCCACCAGCTTCATAAGCGCTTCGGCGGCCAATGCAGGATCGCTATCTATCGAACCTTCCGCATACTGCTTGGCCAGTTCCTCGCGCAAGGAATCGTAGGCCTCTAATGGCTGGCTATAGCGCATAGTTGCATACAAATCCGTCCAGTACCCGCCCGGCTCTACGAGTGTCAGCTTCACTCCAAAATGGGCTGCTTCTTGTGCTAACGCTTCGCTTAACCCTTCTAACGCGAATTTGCTTGCACTATACATGCCTGTCATCGGCCCTGAGATTACTCCTCCTATGCTGGAGATTTGAATCAAATGTCCTGCCCGCTGCTCACGCAAGTAAGGGAAATACCGCCTGAGAAACCCATAGAGCCCCGAAAAAATTCGTTTCCATGAGATCTCTTGCGTCGTCCTCGCTCAGTTCCTCGACCATGCCTAACGTCATTGTGCCTGCGTTATTCACGACAATATCAAGACGCCCGAAATGCTCAATCGCCGCCTTTACGGTTGCAAATACAGATTCCCGCTCCCGGATATCAAGCCGTAAAAATAACAGCGTATCTTGGTATTGTTCTTTCAGTGTTTCTAACTTCCCGACGGTTCTGGCGACGGCTACAACCTGATCCCCTGCCTCTAGCGCGGCATTGGCAAATGCATATCCAAGCCCCTTGCTGGCGCCCGTAATCAACCACACGCGTCTCTTCTTCATATTTCGTTCTCCAGACTTAAACAGCTCTTGCGTTGTCATAGGAAACCCTCCTATCCAAAATAAAAAAACACAGACAAATGCTCTGCCTGTGCCAACCATAATCGGATAGGAATATCCCTGTATGAGTCCATGTTCGAACAGAACAGCGCCAAAGAAGCCCTCGATCAAATAACGTAGGCAGATCCTTACGACACTTTCCAAGACATGAACTAGACGGCATATGGACAGACTTATCCCGATTACTCTGCTGACAGGCAGAGAAACAAAGAACCAATGAATGCAAATGGCATAGTTGGCTTATCGGGAACAATCTATCACACATAACCCTCCGTTCCTGTTAGATACCAATACTGTAACAATGCCGCCCAGTAATTTCAACCAAAATTTAATGACATCAAAATTGCCTTTATCTTGATCATAGTCTTCATGTTCGTTTGCTAGGGCAGCTATCGTTGAAGTTTTATTTACCAGCAAATGCTGAATGTTTACTAGCTTTCCACGCTTTATAACGCTTTGAAATCGTCGGCTCAATCATCAGATAGTTGTTGATCGTATCTTCCACATGATAGATCGTCGGCAAGCCGTCCGCCAAAATATTTGTAAAATCCACTGCTGTATAGATATCGTTTTGAATGTTGAGGTATTCGCGGGCAAATGCGTCCGCTTCATCTGACAACTCTTTCGAGCTCAATACGCCGCCCCAGTTTTGACGGTAGAATTCAGCGCCTGTCATTTCATCTCGTTTGACAAGCTCAATATCCCAAGCATCCTCTTTGCGACTGTACCTGCTCACCAGATCATTCTTGATCAGCCACGCAACGAACATGCCCGTCGGGATGTAGGCTTGAGCGGTACTTAGTTTCTGCGGAAACTCGCCTTCATCAAGCCATTTGGCTTTATCGAATATGTAGATTTCTTTCTCTGGAATTTGAAACAGGACATCTCTAGGGGCGGCTTCCATGTAACCTTTATTAGTCAGTTCATCGGCCAACTCCTTCATCCGATCGATAGCTTCCTGCTTCGTAGAATATGGCTCGTATGTTGGATTCGCCGTCTTCTTATCGGGATATAACCGCCCTTTAATGATATTGAGAATACATACCTCCGCAGCCTCCGTAATCATCAAATGCCGATAATCGGTAAACGTTTTGCGCTGATTGGTTAATACGATCTCTAGTGTAAGAGATGCAAACAACAGCGCAAATGAAAAAACCGGCTCCTTTTATTAAAAAGGAGTCGGTTTCGTCCAGCTCAAACGCAACTGATTTCATTCATATTGTAGTAAGGTCTCTAAGTCTTACCTTTTCCCAGGATCGTATGTTTCCCCAAGTGCGCTTGGCCCGCTTGTACGTCCAACTGCAAAAAGCAGCACCAGCAGGGTTAACAGATATGGAAGCATGTAGAAGACTTCGGTCGGGATACTTTTAGCCCAATCATAAATAACAACCTGATCCTTGAGCGCTTGCGCAAATCCGAAGAAAATCGCCGCGCCAAACGCACCTACCGGGTTCCATTTCCCGAAGATTACCGCAGCAAGTGCAATAAAGCCTTGACCGGAAATCGTGTTTTGCGCGAAGCTGCTGTTCGCTGTTAAAGCCACCGTAGCGCCACCTAAGGAAGCGATCGATCCCCCAACCAGAATGGACAGCGTACGAAGGCGATTAACCTTCACGCCTGCCGTATCAGCAGCCCCTGGGTGTTCTCCAACCGCACGCATCCGCAAACCAAGCGGCGTCTTATACATGACGAACCATACTACAAATACGCAAATATAAGCGATATAGGTCGTAGGATATGCCGTAAAGAATGCATTTCCGAGGAATGGAATGTCACTCAAAAATGGAATCGACCATTTAAAAAACACGTGATCGATAATCGGCGTCTCCGCAGATCCTTCGAACAAGAGCTTTACCATGAAGAATGTGGAGCTTGCCGCCAGCAAGTTGACGACAATACCGCTGATTACTTGATTTGCTTTAAATTTTATCGAAGCGATTGCATGAATGCCAGAGAAAATCAAAGTGAAAATCATTGCACCGAGGAGGCCTAACCAAGGCGATGCACCGCCAAGCCCCGCATTCTCCGCATAATGCGTCGTAATCGCAGCAGCAAAGGCTCCCGATACCATAAACCCTTCTAGTCCCAGGTTAATGACACCGGTTCGTTCGACGATCACCCCGCCGAGTGCGGCAAAGATCAATGCCGTGGCAAACACGAATGTTCCATTCAATAAATTCGCTAGAATATCCATGGTTTACCCCTCCTCTCGCTTCGATTTGCGTTTGAACATCTTGATGAACATGCGGATGGCTCCCGGAGCTGCCGCGAAGAAGATGATGATACTGATAACCATCTTAATAACTTCTGGAGGCACATCAGCACCGAAGCTCATCCCTTGAGCACCGTAATACAATCCGCCGATTAAGGCGGCAGATAAGGTTACCCCGACTGCTGTGTTCATGCCGAGCAGGGCTACCGCGATCCCATCGAACCCGATCCCTGACGTATTCGGTGCAATCGCCATGTATTTGAATACACCGAGTACTTCGAAAGTACCAATCAAACCGCCAAGCGCGCCGGAGATAAAGAATGTGCGAATCGCAATTCTTGACACTTTCATCCCTGCATACTCCGCAGCATGCTTATTGTGTCCTACTGCACGAAGCTCATAGCCCTGCTGTGTGCGATTCATATAGTAGTAATAACCGATAAGAATGAAGATGACGATGAAGAATCCCCAGTGAATGCGAGCGCCGCTGAGCAGATCCGATAACCACTGAATCTGGATGTCCGCAGATTCATGAATCATTTGCGAGCGGGACGTGCCTGCTTCCGCCATGTACGATTTGATCGTAATATGACTAAGATACAAGGCAATCCAGTTCAGCATGATGCACGAGATTACCTCATTCAATCCTCGTTTTACTTTGAATATGGCAACTAATGACCCCCATACCCCGCCGAACAAGGTTCCAACGAGTATCGCTACGATCCCATGGATGATTGGCGGCAATTCCAGCAGATTTCCGACCATCAGGGCCCCGAGAGCGCCCATCACGATCTGCCCTTCAACGCCGATATTGAACATTCCGCCACGGAAGGCAATCGCAACCGCGAGACCTGATAGAATCAATGGTACAATGGAACGCAGGGTCTCACCGATATCATAGACACTTCCGAAAATTTTATCGATCAACGAAGAGTAGGCAAGCAATGGATCATATCCGCCAACCAACATGACAATCGCGCCGATGACAATCCCGATGACAATCGAGATGACCGGAATCCAAATCGATTCTTGACGCAGAAGCTTTTTCACCGTGTTCAATTCGAGTCGCCTCCTTGTCGTCTGCCTGCCATCATCAATCCAAGCTCTTGATCATTCGTCTCTTCCGGATAAGCTTCACCTACGATTTGACCATTGAAGAGCACGATAATCCGATCAGCCACATTCATAATTTCTTCCAATTCGAAGGATACGAGAAGTATGCCTTTGCCATTGTCTCGTTCTGCAATGAGCTCCTTATGCACAAACTCAATCGCCCCGACATCCAACCCGCGTGTCGGTTGTGCAGCAATCAGCAGCTTAGGATGCCGATCGATTTCGCGAGCAATAATCAATTTCTGCTGATTTCCTCCGGACATCGCGCGTACCGGCACATCATATCCGGGAATGCGAATATCGAATGATTTCACGTATTTCTCGGCGAGCGTTAAAGCTGCCTTATGGTCCATTAGACCGCCTTTCGTCAATTCAGGCTTATAGTAGGTCTGCAAGATTGCATTTTCCGGCACCGTAAAGTCCAACACCAGACCATGCTTATGGCGATCCTGCGGAATATGCGACATTCCAGCTTGGCCAACCTCGCGCGGTGTCTTGTTCAAGACATCGACACCATCCAAATGAATCTCGCCCGACTCAACACGCCGCATTCCTGTTAACGCTTCGATTAACTCGGTTTGGCCATTCCCGTCAACTCCCGCGATGCCGACAATTTCACCCGCGCGAACCTGGAAGGAGAGACTGTCCACCGCAAGCTGCCCATTATCCCCTCGAACCTTTAGGTTGTTTACGTTCAGAACTGGCTGCATCGGATTGGCTTCCGCCTTCTCCGTCTTGAACCGCACTTCACGGCCCACCATCTTCTCAGCCAGTTCCTGAGGACTGGAATCCTTGACAACGACAGAGTCGATCACGCGGCCCCGGCGAATAATGGTGCAAGTATCCGCAACCTCCATGATCTCCTTCAGCTTGTGCGTAATAATAATAATGGACTTTCCTTCACTCGCAAGGCGTTTCATAATGGCAAGCAAATCCGTAATCTCTTGAGGTGTCAGCACAGCTGTAGGCTCGTCCAGGATAACGATATCCGCGCCACGGTACAGCGTTTTCAAGATTTCCACCCGCTGCTGCATTCCTACTGAAATATTCTCAATCTTTGCAGAAGGATCCACATTGAGGCCATACTGCTCCGATAATTGCCGTATTTTAGCTGAAGCACTTTTCAAATCGGTTCTCAGACCGGATTTCGGTTCCATGCCGAGAATAATATTTTCGGTTACGGTAAAAGGCTGTACGAGCTTAAAATGTTGATGCACCATCCCGATCCCCAGCTCAATCGCCCGGTTCGGGGTATCCATGATCACTTCTTGTCCATTGACCCAGATAGAACCTTCTGTTGGTTGATACAATCCGAATACGATATTCATTAATGTCGATTTTCCGGCACCATTCTCACCAAGTAATGCATGAATTTCGCCCTTTTTCAAAGCAAAGCTAATATCTTCATTCGCGACGACTTCACCAAAACGCTTTGTGATTCCCTTTAGCTCCAATACCGTTTCAGTATCCACCATGAAACGTCTCTCCTTCCTCCTCCAGAAACAACCCCCCGCTGATTAAGCGAGGGGAGCTTTTTGGTTCCAATCGGTTCTAATTGGTTCTAGTTCTCTACTTTTCTGGTACGACGATTTCACCGTCAACAATTTTTTTGCGGTACTCTTCTACTTTCGCCAATACATCTGCAGGGACATTTTTGGAGGATGTTGACGCAATGTCTACACCGTTTTCTTTTAGACCCATGTTCGTTACTTTACCGCCAGGGAAATTGCCTTCTGCCAATTGCTTCGTAATTTCATAGACAGCGATATCAACTTTTTTGATCATGGACGTCAATGTTACTTCATCGCCGAACGTTAAGGATTGATCTTTATCAACCCCGATAACCCATACTTTTTGCCCTTTGGAAACGCGCTCTTTGGCCTCGTTGAATACACCGTTGCCTGTCAATCCAGAAGCATGGAAAATGATATCTGCCCCGTCATTGTACATGGTCGCAGCTGCGGATTTACCCATATCAACGCGCGTAAATTGCCCTGTATAGTTCACAATCAATTGTGCTTTTGGATTTACAGCCTTGATCCCTTCACGGAAACCGGCTGCAAAGCGTTGAATTGGAGGAATTTCCATTCCGCCGACAAAACCGATTTTATTCGATTTGGTCATCAATCCAGCGATTACCCCAACTAAGTAGGCCCCTTCTTGCTCTTTGAAGGATACAGCCGCAACGTTCGGCACAACAATGGAAGAATCAATGATGCCAAGCTTTGCTTCCGGGTTTTCTTTGGCAATTTGTGTGATGGCACTATCCAATGTATAAGCTGTCGCCCATGTGAGGTCATAACCGCCTTTTACGAATTGGTTCAAGCTAGGAATGACATCAGAGTCTTGTTTTGGTTCCGCGTATTTTACATCATAGCCAAAATCAGCTTTCAGCTTTTGTAGACCTTCCCAAGCATTCTGGTTAAAGGATTTGTCATTTACGCTGCCCAAGTCGGTAACCATACCGATTTTCAATTTTTTGTCGCCAGATTCTCCTGCTGCTCCAGCCCCGTTTTTGGATTCATTTTTCCCGCCGCATGCGGTTAACACCATGGAAACCATCAATACGAATACAAGCAAAAGATTCATCTTTTTCTTCATCTGTAAGACCCTCCGATATATTTTTGTAAACTAATTTTCTTCCTTAGATTCACGTCTTAAGACGGTAAATCACATATATGACTTGTACTGCAGCCTCGGACGGAAAGCGGATGGTGAATCCGCTTACATTAAATCCCCCGAACCAACACTAGCGGTGTTCGAAAGCTGGGGACATCTCGATTATAGTTGGAGCTTAGAAGAACTTCAGTTAAGCGCTGCACTGTTTTTTTGTAATCTACTTCACAGAAAAGCGATAGCTTGCATTACTGAATTTATGCGTATACGTATGATAGGGTAATAGAGTAAAACGTTTTCATAAGTCAAGCGCTTGAAAATTAACCAAGGGGGTACGTTCCATTGAGTGTACATTTAGAAGCTAAAAAAGGTGAAATCGCACCAGTATCCTTAATGCCTGGAGATCCGCTGCGTGCGAAATATATTGCTGAGACATTCTTGGAAAATGCGAAATGCCACAACCAAGTTCGCGGGATGCTTGGATTCACAGGAACATACAAAGGCAAGCCTGTTTCTGTACAGGGTTCCGGGATGGGTGTTCCTTCTTTCGCGATTTACGCGACAGAATTGATTCAGGATTATGATGTTAAAACGATAATTCGAATCGGAACATGCGGCGCCATTCAGCATGAGGTGAAGCTTCGTGATGTTCTTATCGCGCAAGCAGTATGTACGGATTCTTCCATTAATACGAACCGTTTCCCTGGTTATTCATTCGCGCCGATCGGAAACTTCGATTTGATCAAAACAGCTTATGATATCGGCATGGAAAAGAATTTGAACCTGCGTGTAGGAAACATTTTGTGCTCGGACATCTTCTATACAGAAGACAATAGCAAGGAAACGATGATGAGGCTCGGCGCATACGGCGTGCTGGCTGTAGAAATGGAGACTGCCGCCTTGTATACGCTGGCTGCGAAGCATCAAATCAACGGACTAGCCATGTTCACGGTAAGTGATCATATCCTGACAGGTGAAGCTACAACAGCGGAAGAACGCCAATTGACGTTCAACGATATGATTGAAGTGGCATTGGAGACAGCAATCCGTCAGGGATAAGTATTGTTCATAGTAACAGTAACAAGCCCGAATATAGGCGCTCGGCAGAAATATACGCCATGCGTCATATTCGGGTTTCGACAATAAACCCCACAACGATTCACCCTCTCCAATCGTCCTTTCTACTCAGTTTACCATATTTAGACAAAATATTACACAATTTCTTTTACTGTCCCAATAGAAAATAGATCAAGAACAATACCGCGATCCCATACATTGCGGCCGTAATTTCAGAACGTCGTCCTGTGACGATTTTGACAATCGGGTAAGCAATGAAGCCGAATGCAATTCCATTCACGATGCTGAAAGTTAACGGCATCATAAGCATCATCAGAAATGCTGGAAAAGCCTCCGTCAAGTCATCCCACTGAATATCTTTAACACCTTGTATCATGAAACAGCCCACGATGATCAGCACAGGCGCAATCGCAGCATTCGGGATCATTTTCAAAATCGGAACAACGAATAATGCCGGAATAAACAATAGTCCTGCAATAAATGGCGTTAAGCCGGATCTTCCCCCTGCCGCGATGCCTGTTGCGGACTCAGCAACCGTTGTCGTCGGACTGCACCCCAGCATAGATGCCGCTACAATGGATAGCGCGTTAGCTTGAAACGAACGCCGGAACTTCGAATTGTCCGGCAGCATGCCTAACTGTGCCCCCATATTGGAAAAGAGAATGACCATCAATAAGGAAAACACCGCGATCCAGAAATGAAAGCTGCTAAATTGGCTAAAATCAAAAGCAAACAGCAGGCTGTCATACCCTGCCATGGAGAACGTAAAGTTGTCCATATTTGAGAAATCGACGATTCCAAGACATCCCCCAATGAGCGTTCCTGCAATGATTCCAATCAGGAAGTTCCCCTTCACCCTGCGCAAGAACAGCGGCACGACAATGGCAAGTGTCAAAATGGTCGTTAACGCATGCGGATCACGCAAGCTCGCTAATTGGACGAATGTACTCTCGCTCGGTACGATCACACCGCCATTTTTCAACCCTAAAAATCCAATAAACAACCCGATTCCTGCCGTCAGGGCTCGTATCATCGATACAGGTATCGTCTGCGACAAATAGGTAACGCCCTTCGTCAACGAAATGCAGAAGAACATAACTCCTGCGATACATGCGGCTGCCAATGCCTGCTGCCACGTAAGACCGAAGGAAGCCACCAACGTAAATACAAAAAACGCGTTATCCCCCATGCCGGGCGCCAGAATGAGCGGTGATTTCGCCCAGAATGCCATCAGCATGCATCCGACTATCGAAGAGAGTACGGTTGCAATCGTCGCGGCTTCATACGGCATGCCCGCAATGCTGAGAATAGCTCCGTTAACAGCAATAATATAGGCGATCGTAATAAATGAGGTCAGACCTGCCAGCATTTCCGTACGTATTGTAGTCTCGTTGTCTCGAATCTGAAACAAATCCTTTACTCGTGCATTCAATCCCTTTGCCTCCATCCAATTATTCCTCATTATTACTCGCAGCAAAACCATGGTACAATAGTGCTGATCTCACTATGAAAGGATATGGAAGTATGATAGATATTACTCAAATCCCACTTTTCTCTGAGATTCCAGCAGGTGATTTAGCTAGCCGCGTCGCGCCGATGCTTAAAGAACGTCATTATAAAAAAAATCATGTATTTATGTTCGAAAATGACCAAAGCGATGAGATTTTCATTCTTCGGACAGGAAAAGTCAAAATATATCGTATTCAAGATGGGAAAGAAGTTGTGCTCAGCATTCAACTCCCAGGTGAAATTTTCGGCGAAGCTGAGGCCATTTCTGGCGACAACCATCGGATTTGTACCATTGAGGCACTGGAATCGCTTATCGCATGGCAGATCAGTAAGCAAGATTTTTTGCAAATCATTGAAGAGTACCCATCTGTTCTCCACAAAGCATACGGTATAATGTTCCAAAGAGTTCGTGTTTTAAACCGCATGATTCGTTATATGACGTTCTGTGATGTGCGAGCGAAGGTCGCAAATCAAATTATGGATCTCTATTATAATTTTGGTCAAGAACATGGAACCGCTTACAAAGTTGATATGAAAATCAATCATGCCCTGCTCGGCAATATGGTTGGCATTACACGCGAATCCATTTCCAAAACCCTTAGTGACTTTCAGAGTGAAGGGCTGATTGATATTCGTCAGAAATATATCTATATCCTAAATTTAAAGAAACTGGAACAGATGTGCGAAGGAACGGAAGAGGTTCCTGCACTTCGGAAATGGTAGATTCCTCGTCAGCTAACAGCCTAACTATATCAAAAGAACGAAGCCGTATCAGTTACGCCAGTAACGTTTATTTTGTGAACTGGATCATACTATTGATATCGTAGTCCATTCATGAAAAGACGCCTAGATCCTTGGATCTAAGCGTCTTTCTAGCACAATTTGGCCTTCATCATGTAATTGGATCAACCTGTCAGACGATTTCATTGATGGCTGCCTTCAGCGGCCATGGCAATTTCTTTGGTTTGATGAACGGTGCCAAATGGATGCTTGGGAGGGCCATAGATCGTATACAGCTTAAGCGGTTTATATCCTGTGTTGATTACATTGTGCCATGTACCCGCCGGGATCATAATCGCATAATTATCATCGACCCGCTGCTCGATATCTAATTTATCCTTACTCTCTCCCATCCTTACAAGCCCATGCCCTTCTTCAATGCGTATGAACTGATCGGTTGTTGGATGCACCTCCAAGCCAATATCACTTCCAACCGGAATGCTCATCAGCGTCACTTGCAAATGATCTCCAGTCCATAAGGCCGTACGGTACATTTGGTTTTGCTCGGCTGCCTGCTCAATATTGACAACAAACGGCTGGCCCCCATAATCCTTCAATGCAATATGATTTCTCCTTGAAAAAAGCCCCTCGGGATTATACCAGCTGTAATCATATGGATTCCAACTATAGCACCGATTCACGCCGCTCGGGGGATAATGAACGGGATAATGCCATGGTTGGTAATAGTACGGATACATATTCATTCTCCTCGCACAGATATTATTCACCACCGTATAGACTATGCAGATGCCTATATAAAGGTTAGCAGATCCTGTTTGAATCATTCTCATTCGAATTCCACCCTCACCAAACCACGTCTCTGAAGGATAATTACAGACAAAACATTTCAAATGGTGTGACCTTTTTGATTGCTGTGAATTCCGAATTGTTGCTACCATAGTTCAACGTAGCGGTAAATAATAGCCAATGAAATGGTAGAGGAGTTACTCATGATGAAAAGAATTGTCACACTGAGCACACGCAAACTGATGGACACTGCAAAACACGGCGGATGCGGCGCATGCCAGACATCTTGCCAGTCTGCTTGCAAAACTTCCTGCGGCGTTGCCAATCAGCGTTGTGAGAACGCAATGAACAAATAACAAATAGGCAATGAACTTACCGCCGTCCTTCCAAGGACGGCGAAGTTGTTTCTATGGATACCACCTGCAATTTGTAGACAAAAGGAGCTTGATTCGCAGTATGATTCATCAATATCAACTGAACGGATACAACATCGTGATCGACACCTATAGTGGCTCAGTGCATGTTGTTGATGACCTGGCGTATGAGATCATTGCGCTTTATGAACAGGAAACACCCGAACGAATCCTAGCATTAATGAAGGAAAAACAATATACAGAAGAAAGCATTCGAGGGACAATCTCAGAGGTCGAGGAACTTATAAAGAATGAGCAGCTTTTTACAGAGGATGCTTATGAGGAACTGTCTATTCATTTAAAAGCACGAAAAACGTATGTGAAGGCGCTATGTCTCAATGTCGCGCATACTTGCAATCTGTCATGCGAGTATTGCTTCGCCAGCCAAGGGAAATACAATGGCGATCGCGCAATTATGAGCGTAGAGGTTGGACAAAGAGCTATTGATTACTTACTCGAAAATTCGGGCCATCACCGGAACCTTGACATCGACTTCTTCGGCGGGGAACCGCTTATGGCTTGGAAAGTCGTCAAAGAGATTGTAAAGTACGCCCGAAGCAAAGAGAAGGAATGGAAGAAAAAATTCCGCTTTACCTTTACAACGAACGGGATGCTGTTAAACGATGAGGTCACCGAGTTTTTAAATCAGGAAATGTACAATGTCGTCTTAAGTCTGGATGGACGAAAAGAGGTTCATGATCGGCTGCGTACAACCGTTACGGGCAAAGGCAGCTATGATTCTATCGTGCCGAAGTTCCAGGAATTCGTCCAAAAGCGCGGAGACCAGGAATACTATGTACGGGGAACGTATACGCGAAACAATGTCGATTTCACCAATGACATCTTCCATATCGCAGATCTTGGCTTTGATAAAATCTCGATGGAGCCTGTCATCTGTGATCCAAGGGAACCCTATGCCCTTACCGAGAAGGATCTCCCGGAGATCTACAATCAGTACGAAATTCTCGCCAAGGAAATGATTAAGCGCAGCGAACAAGGCAAAGGATTTACATTCTATCATTACATGCTCGATCTCTCAGAAGGCCCTTGCATCCAGAAAAGAATCACGGGCTGTGGATCAGGCACCGAATATCTTGCTGTCACGCCATGGGGCGAACTGTTCCCTTGCCACCAGTTTGTCGGGGATGAAGCGTATAGCATGGGCAACATCTGGGAAGGCATCACGCGGCCTGAGCTGCAATGCCAATTCAAAGAGAGCAACTGCTATACGAAGCCGGAGTGCCAGGATTGCTGGGCTAAGCTCTACTGCAGCGGCGGCTGCCCCGCCAATGCCTTGCATGCGACAGGCTCCATCAACGGAACCTACGAGTTTAGTTGTGACGTGTTCCGCAAACGGATCGAATGCTCCATGATGGCCAAGGTCGCCGAGTCAATTCGAGAGATGGAAGAGAGTGAAATGTAGATTGATGAAAGAGGGGCAACAGGCCCCTCTTTGCTATTTTCGTCCGTACTTGTCTGCCATATGTATCTAAATCATTTTGCGAAACATACGCATGTAGAAAGATTTGTATTGCTTTCATAATACGAAAAAGTGATCTATTGCCTACGATTTTCATGAATACGCTTGCAAAATTCTAAAAATGAAGGTGCAACAACTACTGCATCATCGGGGTTGTAGCTTTCTTCGTAATCCATATATTTAATTTCCCCGGTTTGGATATCAATCCAAAAATCATTATCCGCATGATTGTCGGCAAAAGGGATATGAAATAGAATGAAATTCTCAAAATCCTCAGAATAATCTGCCCTTCTATCTTTCGCTCTTTCAATGGACATTGTGTAATAAGAATCCTCTTCATCTTCGTTTAACGGAATATGAATTCAGAAATCTATTATTGTTCCCTTTAGAATGGTTGTTCATGTAAGTTCCACATCCTACTTTTCTATTTAATTTACATTCCAAAAGCGAGATGTTTGCAAATCCTGAAAGCTGATTTCTTTATATGCGGAGATCGCTTCCTATAACTACGTCTTTATTATAGTTCATACCATACCAGGTGCACATAAAAAAAAGAACGAATCCCTATAGTGTGGAATTCGTTCTTTCATGCTTGAATTTATTTAACGTCAACGGGTTGCAAAGTCTCACTTGGCTCTTTCTTTAGAGTCAACATGACGATAAGGGAAATGCAGTATAAGGCAGCTAAGTAGATCATTGCGACCGTCATATCATAACTTTGAAGAATATAGCCGACAAAGATTGGTGAAAATCCTCCAATTGCTCTACCGAAGTTAAAAATTGTGTTTGTCGCTGTGCTTCGAATCTGCACAGGATAGAAGCTGCTAATTAAAGCTCCATACCCGGCAAACATGCCATTCGAGAAGAAGCCGACAATCGCGCCACCGATTAAAATAGCGACACTTCCAGCAGCATAGGAGTATAAAAACACAGCACATGAAGAGGCAAGCAAGAAGATGCCGAAAGCACGCTTTGCGCCAAACCGATCCATAAACAGGCCGAACGTTAGCATCCCAACAATCATGCCAACCGCTGTACTAATCGTCCAAAGAGCAGAGCTTGAAACGGATAAGCCTTGCGATTTCTGCAGCATGGATGGCAGCCAAATCATTAAGCCATTGTAGCCGGCAATTTGCACCGTGGCCATAATAATCAAGGAAATTGTCGTCATCGTTGTTCTAGGCGTTTCAAATAGTTGAGCCAGCTTGCCTTTTTCACGTTGCTTGTTAATTTCTTTATTCTTCTGGGCAGCCAGCCATTCTGGAGATTCCTCAAGGTTTTTTCGCACAATAAAGGCGAAAATGACAGGTAACACGCCAACAAAGAATAAAGCTCTCCATCCGAAAAGCGGAAGAATAACAGCACTTAGTAACGCTGCTAAAATAACGCCGTACTGTGCACCCACACTCACATATGAGGATGCCCTTCCTTGTTTGTTCTTCGGCCAAGCCTCGGCAACGAGAGCCATGCCAATTCCATATTCTCCACCTGCGCCAAGACCTGCGATAAATCTGAACACATAAACTTGTTCAATATTCGTTGCTAGTCCAGTTAAAGCCGTCCCAATTGCAAACAACAAGACGGTATTCGTAAATACTTTTACCCGCCCATACTTATCAGCTAAAACCCCAAAAATAATGCCGCCTAGCAGCATGCCAATATTCGTTATAGAAGAAATCAGTCCACCCGTTGCGAAATCAATGTTAAATTCCGAAATAATCATTGTCATCGCAAAGGAAATAAACATAATGTCCATTCCTTCCAACGTTAATCCAGCTACTGAAGCTGCCACTGTTTTCTTACGATAATCCATTCTAACGATCCTCCAGTTTCTTGTTGATCTTTCTGCGTGTTTGAGGGAATGGATTACACAAGACTTTTCCATTCTCTTTTGAAGCCTCACAGGACTCCCTTTAAAAGAGGTACTAAAAATGCCCTTCTGCACAAAGGGCAAAAGGGCATGCGAAAACATAGATATTATTAGCCTTACAATATCACGTCGCCCTTTTCAGCCTCTCTGGACTGCATTAAAGGAAATTTATTTCGTGATACATACTAGCAAAATAGAGCAGATACTGTCAACATCCATTTCATGCTATAAGAGTGAATTAATATTTATATGGTACATATTAACCGTCAAAACTGAAATCTATTGATGGAGACTCTTAGGGCTTTTCACTATTTGCTCAATAGGGACTAATTAAGCCGCTTTAACCCTCTCTAGTGAGAAGGGATTGAGGTTGCTGAATTTATCTTGTATCAAACTTGAGAAAAGGCTTTTATAATTAAAGTCGCTCCTCCCATATCCAAATCGGCTGCTGAAGAACGATGGATGTAAGATTACGGTTGATTCTTTTGGAATTCACCGTCATCTCATTGCTAAGAACGATCACTGTTAATTCCTCGTCAATTAGCCGTGTAACATAATGACGGAAACCACTGGGATACCCTTCTGGATGCCCAACTGCTTTTTTTCCCATGACATCTTGCGTATACCATCCATATCCATAATCACCTTGCAATAACCAGATCCAAACACAACATTTTTCAAAAAGAAATCTAATTCTCCAAAATCATTCATCGTCGTTCCGTCTTCATCCAATCTATAAACAATCCCATCAAATCTGTTCATGATTAAGGGTTCATAAAGAATCTGGCCTATTGATAACCATGATTCTTTGTCGTCTTGCATATCTGAAAGAACATATTGATTACGCTCTAATTCACTGTAACTCCATAAATCAATGTCACCGCACCGCGCTCCATTTGTTACTTTTAATAAGTTCGTAATATTTCGCTAGCTTTAGAGAATCAGCTTCTTCATGAATCCCCGTGATCCCGTCATTTAATTTTCCAAAAACAATCGTTGAAGGATCTTCTTTTAAAGCTCCTTTTAGGCAATCAATCATTTTTGTAATGTCTTCGTTCATTTAAAATCAACCTCGCTACACTTTTTAGGACGTGCATGTAATAATTACTTTTAAGAAAATTGCCAATAACTTTGTATGGGGTTCTCAATCGAACCTTCTACCATTTGTGCATATAAATAGATAGCACCGAACGCAAAGGGATAGCTTTTCCTCGGCTTTATGAGTGTATCTGGATACCCATCCTCATCGATCTGAAATAGAAAATCAAAACCGTCATCATGCAACTCCTTATAGTAATACTCTTCTCCCTGAATATGCCTTGGAGTTCCCCCGAATTTGATAAGAAAACGTTCTTCTAATGACGCTTTATCACTTACCATATTGGCTTCCGAAATAAAGTGCTTTACTAAATCAGGATCGGTAAAAGTATCAAATTTACTCTCTTCTGTCTTAGGATGTTTCATTGTTAATAAAGAACAATTTGGATATCTATTTTTAGAAATACGATCTTCAAAATGTTTAGGAGCAAAAATGGAGATCATCTCCGTTTCATCAAAAGGGTTAACGATAGACAAATAAAAATACCTCTCCATATCCTTATTTACCATGCCTTCTCGTTCATCAAAATAAGCCGGTGCGTTCCCTCCGATCCATCCATTACGGCTATCCTTTTCACTCGTTTGAAAAAGCACACACTCTTTTCGTTCTTTAAGAATTTTTAAATCTTTCATTGTTTTCTCCCTTCTCTATTTACATTGCGAGTAACACCGTCCTGCTCATCTTCTCACCATACTTCGACATTTATCGAGTTAAACCCTACCAAAACAGAGTTCATAATAGTCATGAAAAAAAGGAGTTCTGCGAACCTGAATGATACATGCACCAAATACCTTCAACTACGAGAGAAAACAAAATGGCTTCTCAAATATCAAGCATTTAAGAAACATATGATTATCGATAACGTCTATATATACAGAACGATACGAACTTGGAAGAGGTGAAATTATGAAGAAATTAGACGGCCTCTAGCTTCCCACAAGGAGGGGAATTAGAGCCAAATGAGCAATAGTATGAAAAAATCACCCGTATGGACAGACCACCAAACACCCGGTACCCGCTGGAGCAAACGGCAGGCAAGCAAAGCTGTACGCCGCTTTACAGGTGATGTTCAAAACGGAAAATGGTACAGAAAGCTGTTCTGTTCCTGGAATATTTGCGACTACCGCTTTTACAAAACAAAGCAACAAGCGATACATGAATGGGAGACATCCCAATGTCTGAGGGAACGACAATTGACTCAAGCAGAAGTTATAAAGGGTTGGGAAAAGTTCTATAGAAGAAAATAAGCTCAAGCGTCGGTCTGGGAAGCCCGGCGCCTGAGCTTTTACTTATAAGGGATTATTGCGGCTACTCTTTCAATCTAATTTGAAACGTCAATTCCCATTAAACTGAACCTGATACGATATTGCCTCTGAACATCGTAGCGACGACACGGTCCGAACTTCTTGCGACAGCTTCCGCCGAACAAGAAGCTTCGACTAGCACCATGTTTGCATCATCTCCGACTTTGGGCCACACTCTTTCGCCATTATCATGTAATGGTGTCTTGCCATCAGTAATAAATTGCAGCGTCCGGGCTAATGCCCGCTCATCGGACCATCCGTACATTTCCGCCAAACGACCGGCGCGTTTCAAAATATCCCCATCTCCAAAAGGCGACCACACATCAAAAATATTATCGCATCCGACGGCAACGTTAACACCTTTCCGGTGTAATAAACCGACTGGCGGAAACTTGCGGTTTATCGGTACACTGGTAATGATGGAGATCCCTGCATCTTCCAGAAGCTCTCCTATGACTTCCGCTTGAGCTTGAGAGACATCCCCCAGCCCAAAGGCATGGCTAACGGCAACCTTGCCTTGCAATCCTGCTTCTTTCGTTAGCTGGGCCAATCGTTTGATCGTAAACACACCAAGATGATCGGCGTCATGCAAGTGCAGGTCAATGCCCGCATTTCCTTCTACGGCTAGCTCCACCATTTCCTGCAAGGAAGCTTCGAGATCACCATCCACCGTGGCCGGATCGACCCCGCCCACGAAGCTTGCTCCTTGGCGAAGGGCTTCCCTGACCAACTGTTTCGACTTGGAACGCAATAAACCGTGCTGAGGAAAAGCAACGATTTCGTAGGACAGTTTCCCTTCAAATGTTTGCAGTGCTCGCTTAACTTGTTCCAAATTCTCCAATCCAACCTCAGGATAAACATCGACATGCGTGCGCACATGCGTTACACCAGACTTCACATACATATCAAGCAGTTGTTCCGCGCGTTCTTGCGTCGTAGTTTGCAAAGAAGGAAGTACTTGCTTCTCGATGTCAAACCGTTCAAAAATGTTGCTAGCAGGTGTTACCGCACGCCATCGATCACCAAGCAATGTTTTATCCAAATGACAATGTTTTTCGATGAATGAAGGCAGCATCAGAAGCCGTTTCGCATCTTTCTTAGGAAGTTCATCCGGTACGGACTCAACCGCTGGGACGATCTTCGCCACTTTCCCGTCCTCAATTAAGAGATGATAGCATTCCGTTTTGGTACCCGTAATCACACCGTTATCTTCCTGAAATCCCGTTTCCAACAGGACATTGGTTAACCAATAAGCAGTATTCAATGAAGCTCATCCTTTCAACGTTCTATGATTAAAGTTCTCCTGCTGCCAGATTCCCCTGGAAAACAACTGCGACCCTTCTTGCTCTTCGTGCAACCGCTTCGGCTGAACAACTTGCATCAACGAGAACGAGGTCGGCAGCATCTCCGACATTAGGCCAGATGCGTTGTCCATCCACATTTAGAGGTGTTACGCCGCCTGTAATATACCCCAGTGTTTGTCCAAGGGAACGTTCGTCCTTCAGGCCGAATCGTTCCGCTAATGTACCTGCTTTTTCAAGACTATCTCCTTTGCCGAAAGGAGACCAGTGATCCGTGATGCTGTCATCACCGAGGGAGATTTGCACACCCTTTTCGCTTAAGAGCGGTATCGGAAGTGTCCTTCCAAGCGGAACGGTGGATGTAATCGTAATCCGCTGCTCAGCTAACAGGTCTGCAACTTGACCTGCCTCTTCCAGAGAAATATCAGCCAACGCCAGAGCATGGCTGATGTTGACTCTTCCTTGCCACCCGGCTTCCTCTGTTAACGCGGCCAATCGTTGAAAGGTAAAAATGCCAAGATGGCCTGGATCATGGATATGAAGATCAATACCCGCATCCGCTTCCACGGCTAGTTCCATTACCGTTTGCAGCGACTTCTCAATATTGCCGTCGATGGTTGCAGGGTCAACGCCGCCAACGAGAGCAGCACCGCTTCTCAATGCTTCTCTTACGAGAGAAACAGATTCACTGCGCAATAATCCATGCTGCGGGAACGCCACAATTTCAACCGAAGCTTTTCCTTTGTAAGCTTCTACGGCTTGAAGCGTAGCTTCCAAATTCCGCAGTCCTATATATGGATCGACGTTACAATGGGTCCGAATATGGGTCGAACCGGCATGGGTCAGCAATCCCAGCAAGTTTTCTGCTCTTTCCTTGGCTACAGGCAACAAACGCGGGAGTAATTCCTGTTCTTCCTCCAGCCTAGTCAAAAGTCCTTTACGTGGAATCGTTGGCGCCTTCCATGGGCCACTGTAGTATGTCTTATCAAGATGGATATGCATATCGCGGAAAGAGGGTAGCATGAGATATCGATTTGCATCCCGTTTCGGCATATTCGTTTCTAAAGGTTGATCTGCGGGAACGATTTCACTGATTTCCCCATCTGAAATCTGTACATGAAAAAGCATGGTTTCTGTCCCCGTTACGGTACCATTCTCAACCTGATAGCCGGTCTCCAACCGAACATTCGTTAACCAGTAAGCATTGTCCGCCACTTCATTCTCCTCCTTCGCTGCAACTGTTCACGCTTATTTATGGTTTAATTCGCTCCAGCGCTCATATACCTTAATCGCATCTTCGTCTTTATGCTGAACCATAGGCAGCCTGCGTTGCTCCATCGGTTTGGAGTATTCATCATAGAACGTTTCCAATTCAAAATACTTGCGATTATCTTTATAAAAAGGAGCATAATCTTCCCGTGTTGTAATATAAACCACTTTTTTAGGACTGCAATAATACAGAGCTCCCAGACACATTGGACACGGACTCGCAAGAATATAAATTTCACAATCAGTCAAATGCTCGGTTTGCAGTTTTCTACATGCTTCTCTGATGGCAAGCACCTCTGCATGAGCTGTCGGATCACTGGTTTGCGCCACTAGATTCGGACTCTCCGCAATGATTTCTCCATCTCTAACGATCACAGTAGCAAAGGGTCTGCCGCCTTCTTCAACATTTGTAAGAGCCAATTGTATGGTACGTTTTACAAAATCCATGATAATCACCTCATGTTTTATCGTTCATTTCCAAACCCTCTTTAAGCACGATAAAGCATAAGAGGGTTACGCCCCCGCTTCGATTAATAGGTCAGCAATTTCTTGGAATCCTTTTTGCTGTGCATGCATTAAGGGGGTGATCCCATTTCCATCCCCAATATTCACATCGGCGCCATGGTTAACTAACAGTTGTACGATTTTTCGATGCTTCTCTCCGCCGTCGCCTAGAATGACCGCTTCCAACAATGCCGTCCAGTGCAAGTTATTGATGTGGTTGACGTCGATGCCTGAACGACTAAGCAGTTCTTGAACAACCTCGACATGTCCGCGTTCCGAAGCAGGAATCAGTGCTGTTCCCCCGAACCGGTTCGTAAGTTTCGGATCGGCACCGGCATCAAGCGCGAGTTTGACGATTTCGAGAAGTCCTTCTGCTCCAGCATATAGGAGGACATTATTTAAGTTGGCGTCGCGAATGTTAATGTCCGCACCCTTTTGAATAAGCGCCTTTACCGTATCTGCTTTATTGTTATAAGTTGCTGCCACGACAGCCGTTCTTCCGCGTCCATCCGTTGCATTGATGTCTGCTCCGTCTTGAAGCAGCTTCAGAACGTTATCGGTATCCCCTTCCTCTGCTGAAAAAATCAATTTCTGGTTCATCCATTCCACCTTCTTTTCATCAGAATTTGATTCCTTTGATAAACGCTTTGAAGGGCCGAAATCGGTTTGACACCCAGCCAGTAAGACAACCATTACAATCAGCAAGAGACGGGACATCGTTCGGCCTCCTTTATCGTTCTTTGCCAATATGCTAACATGAAGGGGATCAAACGAAAAATATATAATAAATAAGTTATATATATGTTTTTCATATATGAGAAAGGAGTCTTTGCAACGATGGATATCAGACAGCTTCGCTATTTTATTGCGATTGTGGAGGAAAGAAGCATATCAGCCGCAGCGAGAAGACTCCATATTTCTCAACCGCCTTTAAGCCAACAATTGAGGGCAATGGAAGAGGAGCTTGGCGCGATATTGTTGGAAAGAAACGGGAAATACATGGAAGTAACGGATGCAGGAAGAACCTTATATTCCTATGCCTTGCAAATGGATCAATTAATGCAAGAGGCTAAAATGGAAGTGACTGAGGTCGAAAATGGGGTAAACGGCAAATTGACGATGGGTGTAAATACGTTTTCGGTTGCTGATTTGCCTGAAATCCTACATCAATTTCAAAAGCACTATCCAAAGGTAACGTACAAAATCCAACAAAATGAGTCCGCTCATCTTTGTCAGTTAGTCCGAGATCGGGCTATCGAATTGGCATTCATACGATTGCCGCTTGAATTGGACGATTTCTCAGTTCTTCATCTGTATACCGAACCGTTTTATTTGATTACATCCCAGAAACAGAAACGGTTTGAACATGAAGTAACGCTCGCGGACATAACTAACGAGCGGCTCCTATTGCCAAGCACACAGGGATTAGGTGTACACTATTTAATTTTGGAGGCATACTCAAGGCTTAATATGCATCCCCCCATTGTCGGCGAATGTTCCGACATAGCGCTTTTGATGGAGTTGGTTTCCACTGACTTTTGTTCGTCGATCGTTCCGGAAACATTGCTTCATCGGCATAAAGGGGTTCCGATTCATGCGCACAAAATTTCTTCTACAGTTGGGATGTCTTCTCCGCTTGGGTTAATATGGCTGAAAAATCACCGCTTATCCAACACGGCCCGGAATTTTATCGATTTATTCAAAAAAGAAGGAAGGTATCTGCAGCATCATGCGCATAAGGAAATGGATTGATTGATTCAAGCCCTATTATGGAGTCCAATTTTTTGTGGAATGCGGAAATCAAAAAAAAGACCCTCGGATCCTAACGATCCGGGATCTTTTTGATCATTTTCAAACGAATGAATTCACTTCATTGAGGCAAATCGTACTGCATCATTTAAAAAGTAAATGCAGGGTTAAAATCTCCTTTATATGGCTCATGTTCAACGAATACGGTTATATCTTTGCCGTCTTTGTCTTTACCTGTTCTTTTATACGTAAATTTATTATTGTTAAGCTCGGTAATTTCAACAGCGATACCATACTTGTTCTTTCCAATAGAAACATGGGCTCTGACTTTATTGTCATGCAAAATATCAAAGTAGCCATAATCGCCACGACTTTCACCCGTATTCACATTGAAGAACTCATATTTATTCGTCTTATCGTCAAATTTAGCTAGGCTGATAAAGTTGGAATTGTATTCTGTGATCTCATTTCCCTCTTCGTCCAGAACCTTTGTTCCATGCCAAAGTGTGCTGCCCAAAATTTGATCTCCATCAACGTTTTTAACAATATCGCCAGTCGTTGTATTCCATGATTTGTCCGGCTCTGTGAAAGCAAGTTTTTTTCCTTTATACGGAACATGCTCGACGAATACTTCTGCGTCGTTACCTTGAGCATCTTTACCCATTCTTTTATAGGTGAAGACCTTTTTATTCAGTTCTGTCATATCGACAACTGCTTGATAATTCATCGATTCCGAGATCAGGATTCTCTTCTCTCCATCGTTAGTAAGGAAGAAGGTTCCTCTATCACCGCGGCTTGCACCGGTTTTTGCATCGAAGAATTCATATCTCCCGGTTTTTGCTTCATATTTGGCCAGGCCAATGAAGTTGGCATTTTCCTTAGTCAGGTCATGATGATCTTTATCATATACTCTTGTACCCTGCCAGTCCGTGCCGCTCAGAATGTCAGCCATTTCCTGACCTTTGGTAAGCTTGGCGTTTGGTGCGAGAACTGCTTTATGCGCTTTGTTCAACAGATATCCGACTTCACCACGCTTTGCTTTGCCGCCTTCATAACCTTGCATGACACGAAGATTGGAAAGTTCGATCATAGCCTGTTGGATTTCTTCTGTAGAGAGTTTCACAGAAGCAGCATCTGCTTGCAACACGCCAAATGGAAGAGCTGTTACTCCCAACGACGCCGCCAGCATCAGAGAAGCCAGCTTTGTAGAATATTTATTCATAATTTTTTCCTCCTTTACCTTTCTTGATCAATATGCTATCACCAAGAAAACCAAATGGAAAATATATTATTAATTAGTTTTCTATATGTTTTCCATATAGGATAAAGGAGTTTATATAGTAATGGATCGTAGACAGCTTTTCTCTTTTATTGCGATTGTGGAGGAAAGACTTCAAACAAAATACCTGCCAACATCGGTCCAAATATCGTACCGAGATCGTATAGGCATTATTCATTCCGGCCATTTCCCCCAGAAATCACATAATGATCCATTAATTTTGTCAAAAATATAACAGCTAACGTAATTCATCATTCAAAGGAACAATCACTTCGTCTAATGTTTTCCTCCATTGACGTTTCATTTCGGGTCCGTATTTCAATGGTTTTGCACCTGGATTCGCGGCTTTATACTTATCAAAATCTTTGCTATTGATAATATCTCCAATGTTCGGAATTGGGTCTGCTCCAATTACATACTGAATAGCAGATGAATGCAGCTCACTCTCGTCTACACACCAAGTATCCGCAAACTTTTGGACGGCTGCATTCACAGTTTCTGTAAAGAAACGTCGTTTCACTACAAGAATATCTTCCTCTGGATGCACTTCCCCGGTATCAATTGCATTTAACATTGCACGGTATATATCTTTTACAATTTCTGATTTTTTCAGTTTTTGAAGGGCTTTTTCGATCTCTTCACGTGTACTCTGGTTATTGGCTGAGTACGTTTCTAACAGTCTATCAATATAGGTTGAATCAATGTCATAGATCTTTACTGCATTTTCTCCATAAAACTCAATGTCTGAGAAATCTGGTTCTGGTTCACCCTCTGAGCCCTCTGAATCCATAAGTGATCCTTTAATGGTGTTATACACGCCAATATATTCTTCTAAGGTCTTTACCTGTTCTTGAAGATCTAAGGACTCTTCCATTTCATCATTGTAATCATCGTAAGTAACCAATGCTTCGTAAGCATTATTTAGCTCTTGAAACGCTTTTACAAATTCAATTCGAATCTCAAGTGGGGAGTGCTCGTTAATTTCGATCGGATCTGGTACTACTGTTGTCAATTTTTTATGAGCTTTTGTAAAACGTTTCTTCGTCTCTTTATAGGTTGGATAAACGAGATTTGTTTCTTCTTGTTCATGAGAATATAGCTTCGTCGCCTCTTGTACATTTCGTTCCATTGTCGCAGGTTTGCGAAAGGTTACAATCATTCCTTTTTTCTTATCAGGATAAGTACGATTCGTCCGGGAAAAAGCTTGAATCAAATTGGCATAGCTTAAATTCCGATCGACAAATAACGTTTGAATGGTTGGTGCATCGAAACCGGTCAATAAGCGTTCTACAACAATAACAAGGTCAATGTGATTTCCGAATTGTTTGAATTCTGCTTTCTTACGAGCTAAACGATTGTTAATATCTCCGTTATAACGTTCGATATCTTCAATTGACCAAGCTGTGTGATAATATTCGTTATACTCCTTGATGACGTCTTTCATTTCGTCCTGAATTTGTTTGGAATTATCTTCGTTCTCTTGTATTGAATAAGTAATCGCAATCCGAGGGAAATCCGGATCATCAATCGTTCTTCCTGCTCGAATGGGATGACCGGCAAATTCATTTTTCAACCATTCAGGATCTTTTGTCATTTCCTTAATTGCGTTGTAATACCGCTTCGCCATACCAATAGAACTTGTTGTTAAAATAGCTGATTTTTGCGGGCGACCATTTTGAAAATCAAATTTGATATAAGCATTATCTGGCTTGAAAATCTTATGGATAACTTTTTGAATATGATCATCATTTTCAAAAGTAGATGATTCAAGATAATCTTCCTTTTTGATGTCATCCATCTCATCGATCATAGCATTAATTTCATCATGACTAAGATCGGCGTATTTTTCACATGCACGAAGTTGATTAAAAATAAGATTATATAACGATGTTGGTTCAACTGTATCTTCATGTTCAACTTGGAATCCTAGAACAGCCCCGTCATCTAATGCATTTTTAATCGTATATGTATGTAAGCGCTCTCCATATTGATCTCGAGTCGTGCGAGCTAATTCACCCTTGGCTTGCTTTTTATTTACTTCAAATATCGGTGTACCTGTAAATCCGAACCACGTTGAATTGGGGAAAAATCCTTTAATCTCTTTCATTCCTTCAGAACTTAGTGCACGGTGGCATTCATCCACCACAAAAACAATGTGTTGTCCCAGAAGTTTACCAAAACGCTGCTTGGCTTTTGGATCCTCTTGTTTTTTGGTATAACGCAAGGCCGCTTCTAACTTTTGACGAGTCGTAATGATTACTGTATTCGAATTAGCATCAGAGAGTAGAGTTTGACTTAGCTCTTTTGCACTTCCGGTTCCGACAATCAAACTATTCGACTTCGCGTTACCAGAGGAAATACCTGTATTAAATTCCGAAGCAAATTTAGTGAATTCTGCCGTTGTTTGATTATCTAAGTCTTTTCGGTCAATGAGCATGATAGTACGATCTACGCCTGTTTTGCGAGCTAATAACTTAGTAGCAACAAAACTGGTTAACGTTTTTCCTGAACCGGTCGCGTGCCACACATATCCAGATTCATGTTTCATCGCAGATGTAAACATGGCCTGAATAGCATGAATCTGATAAGGTTTTAACACGATTAAAGCTTTATTGTCTTGATCCTCGCTTACAATCGTATAATTAGCAATCAAGCGATGAGCGTCTGGAATGTTTAAGACTTGCTTTACAAATTCATAGAGATTTTCTACTTTCCGGTTTTCCGTAGTGCGCCAGCTAAAGATCAACTTTTTATGCATGTCTTTAGGCATTGCATTGGCAAAATAACGAGTGGTTTGTTCATTGGAAATGACAAATAGCTGAAGAGTCGAAAAGATATTATTTCTAAACATGCCTTCTTCTGCATATTTCTTAATTTGATTAAAAGCTTGAAACACCCCGTCTTTGGCGCTGACTTGCTTTAATTCGATCTGAACAATGGGCAATCCGTTGATTAAAAGGGTCACGTCGAAGCGACGATCCCGATCATCTATGTTTGCTTTTTGTTTTGCAATCTGATGTACTACTTCATATGTAGAGATTCCGCCACCAATGCTTTGATTCGAATATAGCACTAGGGACATTGAACCTAAAGATACATCTTCTCGATCGATTGTAATCCGTGCAATTCCGTTTTCTCCTTTGAGCCATTTAGCGGCGTCAAAAGGAGTCTGTGTTTTCAAAAGTAGCTCTGTTTTAATCGTATCAAACTCTTTATCCGAAATTGGGTGATCCCCAATTTCGGATAAGTTGTTTTGTGTAATTTTCTGACGTAAGTTCTTCCATAGATCGCCTTCAGATTTTAGATCTGGACGATATTGCCACTGGTTATGACCTTCGCCTAATACTTCAATTAAGCGACGTTCCACTTCTGCTTCAGTGTTATGTGTTATCTTCGCCATGTGTCTTCCTCTCTTTTGTATGTTTAGACAAACATCTTTTGTAGGAACGCTTTTTTGGTTTCTTTTAAGGCATCTAGTTCTTGTTGATGAAGAGCTATAATGTCGTCTAGATGTTTGAAAAAGTTACCGATTTGGGTTTGTTCTTTTACGGACGGAGCCATAAAAATATATTGATTGAGTTCCTCCCGGTTAATTTTAGGCATACCAGTCCGCATGGATACAGAAACAGAATACTCAAAAAAGTTAGAAGTTTGCAAAATTGTATACAGGTAACTTTGTATAACATCATTTTTAGAATTTAAAACATATGCATCAGCACTTGATAACCCTTCAAAATCTGGCATTGCATATTTCCCAAGCTGCGGATTGATTTTCCCATAAATAATATCGCCAGGTTTGAAATAGAATTTCCCACTGATTAAATTTTCTTCACGTACTGTTTTGACATTATTCAAGACTCTTCCTGTGAATGATTCTATATTACCTGGACCAATGTGTAATAACGAATCATACTTCCCCGTTTTTGGATCTACCATATTTGTAGATATATCAACTGCATTCCCAAACATACGCTGCTGCCAATCTCCTGTAAATCCTGGAAAACGAATTTCCGGCACAGACTCTCCTTCTTTTGGAAACATTTTTTGCAAGAATCCCTGTTTTGTTTTTTTGAGGGTTGTTAGCTCCTGTTCGTGAAAAGCGATCGTTTCGTCAAGTTTTTTATAAAATCCACCAATTTTAATTTGTTCTTCTTCTTGAGGTTTTAATATACTGCATTCTCCAATATCAAGAAGATTAATTTTTTTAGGAAAGGCCGTATGGATTATTCGCTTGTTTAGTTCCTTTTTGAACCCCTTTGTTGATATATATGAACTTACAAATAATCCTGAATTATTTTTATTAGGTTTGATTAATGCTAAACTAACATAATAAGCAAAAGGTTCATCACTTTCTATTACCGCTGTGGCACCGATAACTCCAGCGGTGATCCGAGTCATAAAAATATCTCCAACCTCTGGCTTATTTTTGAATTGAGTTTCATAATCTTCAATGGAGATATACTTATTAGAAGCTTCGATATCATTAATATCTTCAACAGAAACAAACTTAATTCCGGAATCTGTGTATTTAGGTGTTTGATGAGTTCCGTCATAAATTTTAGAAATATCTTTTAACTTACATAGCTCCCAATGGCCGTTAAATCCCGGAAAACGAATTTCTGGTATATGTCTATTTTCCACGATTAAACACCTCTAATGCTCCTTTGATCCACTCTTCGTCTTTCTTATCATATTGTAGCGAAGAAATCATGTCATAAAGACTGGATTCTAGTTCTGCTCTTTCTTTCCTAATATCTTTAATCGTCGAGCCAATTGCAGCCATATCAACAGACTCTTCTTCTTCAAACGTATCTACGTACCGAGGGATGTTCAAATTAAAATCATTTTCCTTAATGTCGTCAAATGAAGCCAAATAAGCATATTGCTCAACACTTTCACGCTTCTTATACGTTTCGACAATCTTATCAATGTTTTCATCGGATAGTTTATTTTGGCTCTTCCCCTTGACAAACTCTTTGCTTGCATCAATGAATAACACATCACGTGTGCTACGATTTTTCTTCAAGACAATAACAGTTGTAGGAATTGATGTTCCAAAAAATAAGTTTGCCGGCATGCCAATCACGGCATAAATACTGCCATCTTCCAACAGTTTCTTACGGATTACACCTTCTGCTGCTCCACGGAACAACACCCCATGCGGCAAGACGATAGCCATGGTTCCTGTCTCTTTCAAGTGATAGAACCCGTGTAAAAGAAAAGCAAAGTCTGCTTTGGATTTTGGCGCTAATTTCCCATAACGATTAAACCGAGAATCATCTAAGAATGTATCATCTGAAGACCACTTTGCAGAGTAAGGTGGATTCATTAGGACTGAATCGAAGGTATACGGCTCGTCTGTCGGCCAGTCTTTGTTCAATGTATCCCCGTTACGTAGACGCATATCTTCTTTATCCACACCATGTAAGATCAAATTCATTTTTGCCAAGTTAAAGGTCGTTGTGTTTAGTTCTTGTCCATGATACTTTACACTGTCTGGATGGTTAATATAGTTTCGAACATTTAGCATCAAGGAACCAGATCCCATCGTCGGATCATATACACTAAACAGTTTTTTATCCTCTTGCCCCATTGCGACAATACGAGCCATCATAACGGATACCTGATGAGGCGTATAAAACTCTCCAGCTTTCTTACCCGCTTCTGAAGCAAATTGGCTTATTAAGAACTCATAAGCATCGCCAATGACATCGCCATCATGTCTAATCACATCAATATTATTTAGTTTTTTCAAAACTTCTGTAATGGTAATGTTGCGCTGTTGATCGTCTGCTCCTAACTTTTTTGATCTCAAATCTACATCATCAAACAAGCCATTAAATTGATCATATTTTGAAGATAAATTAGTAAAGGCTGCACTTAGATCATTTAACTGAAACGTGTTTTGTTTCGCTTGATTGGCTAATACATTGAATAGATAATCAGGTTCAATCACATAACTTAGTGTATCTTCTAATGTTTCAATTAGGTCATCCTTGATTTCTTTGTCTGCTAATAGATTTCTATACAATTGAGTCTGCTTGTCTTGGGTGTCGTATTCTTCTAGCGATTCGTCTGCGATTTCAACTACCTTTTCTATTAATTTGTCCGATAAATACTTGTAGAAGATCAATCCTAATAAGTAATTCTTGTATTCGGATGCATCCATCTTGCTTCGCAAGTTGTCCGCGGCACTAAATAAGCTTGTGTTTAAATCTGCCATTTTACACGTTCCTCACTTTTTCTATTATTGACTCAAGCGCTAGGCTATTAATCTTAGGATTTAGTTTGAATTATAAGCTCTATTTATTAAAGGTTTTGCCTTTTCGATATCTTCAGGGGATTTAATAATAATTTGCAAATCACCCGTTCCATAATGCCCTACATTACGCATATCTCTAGTAAAACCATCCTCAAGTTCAATATCATCAGGGTTTAGTCTCATATGCAATAGTATTTGCTTCTGGTAGACTTCTACACAAATTATGTTTTTAATTTTTTTGAACGCTGTATACAACTTAAGCTGATTTTCTGTAACGTCATCACCGAGTGCAAGAATATAGTCTCTAATGGAATAATACAGTTCTCTAAGCATCGGCATTGTAGACTGTAGCTGTTCTTGAAAAGTCTTATCTGATGATGACTTAATCCATTTATCCCCCTGCTCTTGGATATTGAAGGGTTTCACCGTACTTGAATTCACAAGTTCAAGCATAAGTAAATCTGCCCCAAACTTTTTATAACGTATAAGATCAATGTTTCTATTGATCTGTTTAACTGCGTATTCATCATATTTTGTAAAATCTCCCGCTACACAAATAAGTCTGGGAATGCTCCAATCTAACCTATCCGAACATTCTTTCCCTAGTGTCTTCATCACTAATAACTCAAATTCTGCTTTATGATCAAGTAGCCAGTCGAGATAAAATAACCCTTGGTTGATGACATTCTCGTTACTGGTTCTTTTATATTCAAATATAACAGGACAGTTGTTTTCATCCAATCCTAAGCTGTCTATTCTACCACCGTTCGATGTGGTGTATTCGCTTTTCAGAAAAGTTATTCCAAAAAAAGTAGGCATATTCTTTTCAATTAATAATTGCAATTCTCTCTCAAGTATAACAGAACTGGCAGGTAACTCTTTAACTTCTCCCTTTATATGAAACAGTTTAATATCGGACATTTACAGCTCCCTTTCTAAAACTTGATAACCATAGATGTGATACTAAAACTATTAAAGTTTACCACATGCTAGTCATAAGTGGATCGTTTTTCATGTATATCGCTTCGATCCGTGCCTTGGCACGCGACAGCTTTGCCCCCGTTCGTAACGAGCACGATCATCAGCTCTCCCGTACGGAAGCCATGAAGAGTATGAATTCCTCATCGAATTCGCCAATTCCCTCGGCCCGGATAGACAACAGTGAGGGGCGTAGACGTGTCATCTTCATCCTTTCACATCATAAACCGGTTGTCCGATCATCGTCTTCAGCCTAATCGGCACCTCCTACGACAGCTCCGTTAGCGATTCACAGCAGGCAATATTGATGAAATACCTGCCTCCCGCAAGTTCAAGATCAATCGGCCGTGCCTTTTGTTCGATGATGAGATCGCAACCCTCTCTCCAGTTACGGGGGATATTCATCTCACGCGCGAAATAATTCGTTGTCTCTACCGGCAGATACCGAGCGGCGGACAATTCACAAGCGGGCGCCTTACCGTTGATGACATCATACAGTGTTTCGTCTCCACCAGTTGCTATAGTGTCTGGATTGATCGTTCACACTGCTCAAGTATTTCCAGGGCCCATCTCTCACTTACCTCGACACACCGCCAAAGATTGGCACAAAGGAATTTATTTTATTATCAGAAACCGACCATAAAGAAAATTAAATAAGCTGATACCGTTAGAATATCAGCGCCAGCTCGTAGCTTAAGATTTCTAATGTCCGACAGATTGTAATATGAATTGCGACAGCTAGAAAATAAAAAAGCGACCCTTATCCCCTATTACTGAAAATGAAGGTCGCCTTTTGTTTCATGCTTTTAACTGCTCCGTAAAATCTGTATAAATACACCATAACAACATTTGTATGAAAATGAAATAAGAACACCCGAAGGTGTTCTTATCATTAGATTTGATTCTTATTCACTTCCGGTGCTTCATGCCTCTTATTGTAGCCCCACAATCCAAACTATAGCTAAAATGTATGCAATAATATCTGTGATCAAGTAGTTCATTTTAAGTAAAACAAAGAAAGTGACAATAAACAATATTGGGAGAAGGATAGCTATGGCAGTGACTAGCCTTTTACAATTTTTGTCTTCCAAACTCTCTTACCACATTAAATCTTCTTTTTTTTGCCGGTGATCTTATCTATAATGAACATAAATACACAGAACAAAAGGGACATAATCAACATGTCTAGTATAGTTACACCAGAGTCACTTTTTATGACAAAGAACATAATAATCTGTAAAATCAAAGATATCACAAAAAGTGATATGTATCTAATGCTATTCATGCAACACCATTCCCTTCGATGAGTAACTTTACTGTCCTATGCAACGGACACTAAACCAAGCCAAACTAGCAGCAAGTCCTACAACTCCGCCTTTAATTGCATTTTTTCCGATGATTTTGATGATTTCAACGGCTAACTTATCCCACAATTTCTTTTCGATCATTTCTGTCATTGCACCAGTTAAAAGACCGATTCCTGTAAAGTCAATAATTTGGTTGGCAACACAAGATCCCCATGAAGCTGTGGAAAATCCCCCATCTTCTGGATGAGTCACTCCCTTTAGATTATTTGCTGTTAGTTGCTCACCGTTTGCAAGCTTAACAAGTGCCGAGATGGTTGCAACATTATCAGATCCGAACTTCTGAGCAATTTTCCCCTCATTCAATACATACTTGCCGTCTTTTTTCACAGATGCCTCTTCAAAAATGAATTTCAGGTCAGATGCTACTTGAGCTGATTCCAAATACTCAGCCGGAACGATATCACGTACATCAGCATCTTTCACAGTAGTGCCCATCATGCTAAACTTGTCTTCGCCAATTTCGATCATGTGACCTTGATTTTGTGACCCCACTTGTCGTTTTGATTCTGATGCTGCAACAGCCATCGGTGCAAACATCGAAAATGCCATACTCACACTTAACAACGTTCCGATCCATTTTCTCTTCAAACAACTCGCCTCCATATTTTATTGGAGAAGATTACTCTCTATACATGGAAGGACTCTGTATCACGATAAACTACATACGCAACTGTATGTAATGATACATCATCTATTTCTAAGGTGATTTAAAGAGTACCCTCACGTAGCGAGTATATAATATGTTGCATATATTCCATATTTTAGTGATTTGAGAAACAAAAAGTAAAAGTAAGCATCTTTTTGGGTGCTTACGCTATGCTTATACTATATCACCAAGGGAAAACTCCCTTTTAAGTGATTACGAGCCGATAATCCACGGCGCGCCGCCTCCAAATTGTGCTACAGTAACACCTGTGATAGCCAGTGAAACAATAATACGAGCAGCCTTATAAAAAATAATTTTTTTCATGTTGTCTATCTCCTTTTCTGAATTATTTGCTCAACATATTCAGGGCTGTTCTTAACTTTTGAATCACTACATTAGTTGTTTCAACATCACCATTAGCAGCATCTGTCATCAACCCTAATACCTCATAAGCTTTCCTATCTAATGAAATTTTCTTATATTCTAATGCGCTTTGAATATAGCTGTCGAAAGCTTCTTCAATGTTTTCTTTTTGTAGCAAATCCCCTTTAAGCTTATAGTAATGAGCAAGTTTTGAACGTTTGTCAGGAGTAGTACGATAATCTTCAATGGATCTTGTCATTTCGTTTTCATAGGTAATCAATTTTTCCGCTGCGGTGTAATTTTGTTTGAAAAGATATAAATCCATTAGCATAGTTACTGAATAGATGAGATTATATTCGGAGTGATTTTGCAAGTAATTTTCAAGTTGTAAAATGCCAAAATCGATATTTCCTGTTTTTGCACGTAAACATCCATTCATCAAATCAATGTTGTCTTTAATATAGGGGAAAGAATATTTGTTATACTCACTAAGGTATTTTTGACTATTCTCGTAGGCACCGAGATAATAATAGCAATTACAAATGTTGAAAAGTGCATTAGCCTTATATTCTTCAGTTATTGTATTATCATTATCAACAACATATTCGCTAAATCTTATTGAATTGTCATAATGCATTAAGCTGAAAGCATGAACTCCTAATGAATAATAAAGTGTAATTTTTTCAATATCGTTTAAAAAACTTTCGTAGTTCAAAATATAATGGCCTGATTGGTACGTTTCCTCCAATCTACTGAAATCATTCCGTTCGATCATATATTTTTTGTACAATCCTTTTGCAATATAGGGCATTATTCCATGTGAGCGTGAGTAGTCGATGATGAGGTTATACAGAGATAGTTTAATAGAGGTATCTTCTATGGAGTCGATGTGTTGATATAGCTTCTCGGTTAAATCAATGCTGTCTTCGTTCGGAGATTCAAGGTATTTGTTCGTAACTTTCCTAATTAGTTCAGCACTACTTCCTTCTGCAATCGCTGTTTGAAGCATGCCCAGCAATATTTCAGCCCTTTTCTCAATCTCAGCATAATAATCAATCAATGTTTCAAAGGGGATACCCAATGCTGTTGCCAACGGATATGCGGTCGAAAATTCTGGTCGTTTTACATCGCCGTTCTCAATTCTAGATATCGTACCTTTGTTAATGCCTGACAGCTCTGATAACTGCGTTAATGTCATATTCGATGCACGTCTAGTGTCTTGGATAAGTTCTCCGATTGCTTTTATGATCGGCGCTGCCTTCAATATCAGCCCTCCTTCTCCTGAAATAATATCCTATATTTTACCATGTTATGAATGGTGTGTAAATTGAGCGTTATTCTGAGGTGAACATAACTTAAAAGGAGCGAGAAAATAAACTGGTATCCATAGACTGGACACTTTAGAAAGAAAGATGTTCAGGCTGTGAGTATCTTTCGTATTCTCACATCCCAATGCGCAGCCTTTTCACCACGAACGACCTTACCTTTTGTTTAGACAGTTCATAAAAAAATGGGATCTGTTGATAAAATTTGAATCGTTGTTTACCTCTAATTCAGTACAAGGACATTAAAGAAGACGCCTAGGAATTTCCTGACGTCTTCTGATTACTTGGGCTGATCTCCGATCAATTTTCACATCAATTATGTTCTTCGAACAACCCTGACACGACATATTTATTATTATAACGTACTTCGCCGTAGTTCATAAAAATATTGCACAATTGGATGCTTTACCTTCATCTTCTCAGTCATATTTAAAATTCGCTTTTTTCCAACTCGTCTGTCCACCAAAGCCAGAATATTCAATAAGATATCATTGCTCTCTATGCTTTCCTCTATAGAAATGGATAAAAACTTACTTGCTGTAACGACAAAATTTGATTTACTTAATGATGACTGTGCTGACAAAAGCTCTTTTGCATATCCGGACATTTTTCTACTTCTAGCAATTACGATTAGACGATCCTCGGGAGCACCCTTGGTATCCTTTCTAACCGCTTCAATTTCTTCATTGCTGATCGGAATTTGGATTTCTGAATCATTCCTAATTTCCTGCTCCGTTTGATACCATTTGATTAAATTAGTTTTATCACTCATATTGAATACATTCTTTTTATCTACCGAAATATAACAAATACCTGCTTTATCAGGTGAATAACGGTAACCTGTTGCTCGGTATTCAACCCTTCCATGTAACGCAGGACAGAGAAAGCTCTCCAGTTGTTGCTTCAATTTGCTCCAGGACATGTAATCCCCCTATATTCTACTAGAATTCCTTCCCCCATATTATCACATCTTTATTTAATTTTTAGTACGTGTATATTGCGAATTTCAGAAAAGGCTGGACAATAAAACGAATAAATTGTTATTCGATTATTACAAGCAATGCATCGATACGTATAAACAACGACAAACAAAAAAAGGGCCTTCTCAATTAAATACGATACGGTGATACAAGTGTGTACAACATCCCAACCACTTCCCCTTCACACTGGCTGCTACAATAAAATACGACCCACACGAAAAGGCTTTATTAATAGATGATTGATTTTTGCAGAAAGATTATGCCATTATTAAACAAGGATCTGCTATAACATTACTAAGGAGGGATGATTTTGACGACAGGATACACAAAGTTTGTGCCAATTAATTTGAAGGCTGTGGTCACAAGTGTAGATTTAGTTACGAAACAAGTCTCCACAGATATTTTTTTTCAAGGGAGTTGGATTGCTGCACTTACAATAAATTTAACTGAAAATACTATACACAAGATTGGAAGTTTCGACGAAGTGAACAAACAATTTGGACTGAATGAAGAGTTTATTGTCATGAGGATTCAAGACAGGGTTGTTTCAATTATTGAAAACGGCACTACTGATCCTAAAGACTTTCCGATTTAATTTTTTGTGCTTATGATCACCACATTAGGAATATAGCACCACAACATTATGTCAAATACTTAATGATGACTGTGCTGACAAAAGCTCTTTTGCATATCCGGACATTTTTCTACTTCTAGCAATTACGATTAGACGATCCTCGGGAGCACCCTTGGTATCCTTTCTAACCGCTTCAATTTCTTCATTGCTGATCGGAATTTGGATATCTGAATCATTCTTAATTTCCTGCTCCGTCAGATACCATTTGATTGAGCTCGTTTTATCACTCATATTGAATACATTCTTTTTATCTACCGAGATATAACAAATACCTGCTTTATCAGGTGAATAACGGTAACCCGTTGCACGGTATTCGACCCTTCCATGTAACGCAGGACAGAGAAAGCTCTCCAGTTGTTGCTTCAATTTGCTCCAGGACATGTAATCCCCCTATATTCTACTAGAATTCCTTCCCCCATATTATCACATCTTTATTCGATTTTTAGTACGTGTATATTGCAAATGTCAGAACAGGCTGGACAACAAAAAGCCGCCTCCCTTATTGGAGAGGCAGCTCATTCTATTCCAGCCCGTACTCATATCATTCCATATTCCTTTATTTCAAACACCCCGGTCTCTTTCCATCCGAGATCAACTGATTGATCGCTTCGATTAATTGCGGAAGCTCACGCATCGTATCAATCGCGAAATCTGCACCATATTGCATAAAGTTGTGCTTCGTCTTCGAGATCATCTCGGCTTTTTCCGCCTCGGATAGGCCTTCGAATTGCGCTTGGCTGAGTCCCATCTCGGAGCTGCCGACAGCAACACCAACCGACCACACGCCAGCATGGACTCCCTCTTTCACATCCGATGCCGTATCGCCCACTTTGACCACTTTCCAGCATGCGGAGAGCTTGAGCTCCTCCATATTGCGATGGATCATGTAAGGGTATGGTCTGCCATAAGAATCCGTTTCACTAGGTGTGACCAGATGATCGGGACTGTACCCCTTTTCCTTCGCGATAGGTACGATCACATCCATCATGGTGCGGGTATAGCCCGTTGAAGATCCAAACTTCAATCCTTGCGCTCGTAAGGTTTCTACGGTATCCACTACACCTGGAATCGGATCTGTGTATTCAGTTAGTGAGGACATTAACGCAGGCTCAAATGCCGCATAGAGCTGCTCCACATCCTGTTCTGTAAATGGCTTACCATACTGGTCTTCCCATAATGCGGATACCCTTGGCATCGACAGCATCGCCCGGATATGATCGATTTTCAGCATCCCCATAGGTGCTCTAGCCTCATCCATTGTTACCTCGATACCTGCCTGCTTGAAGATATCGATGAATACATTCACAGGTGCAAAACATCCGAAATCGATGGCCGTACCCGCCCAATCCAATATGATTCCTTCTACTTTATTCATGATCGCAATGCTCCTTCATATATTGCTCAATAATACGGCATAACTGATCCATGTCTTCCTCATAGATTTCCCCGATGTTCCCAATACGGAACGTATCCAAATTCGTCAACTTCCCTGGATAAATAACATAGCCTCTTTCTTTCACATATTGATAGAATTCGGCGAATTGAAATTGTTCGTTTGGAAACAGAAAGGTCGTAATAATTGGCGACTGGTAGTCCGCTCTAATGTAAGCTTGCATGCCAACCTTCGCAAGTCTCTCCCTGAGCAGCAGGTTATTGTGCTGATAGCGAGCTTGTCTTGCTGCGACTCCGCCTTCTTCTTGCAGTTCATCCAACGCCTTGGAGAATGCAGCAACGACATGGGTTGGTGAGGTAAAACGCCATTTCCCGTCTTTGTCCATACACTTCCATTGATCATACAAATCAAGAGCCAAGCTGCGCGCAATCCCTTGACATTGTTGCAATTGATCAAGCTTAGCAATTACAAAACCAAAGCCAGGAACACCTTGAATGCATTTGTTCGCACTGCTGATTACATAATCAATATGAAGACCCGTAACATCGATCTCAATACCGCCAAAGCTGCTCATCGCATCCACAATGAACGTTTTTCCATAAGCTTTTGCCAGCTTCGAGACCCTATCAATCGGATTCAGTATCCCAGTAGTTGTCTCGCAGTGAACCATTGCAATATGCGTAATCTCTGGATCAGCTTCAAGCATGACCCCCAGTTCCGTCATATCCGGATACTTATCATAGTCTGCCTTATGCTCGACATACGACAGCCCTATCACTTGTGCCATCTGTATCATGCGTTCCCCATAAGCGCCGTTGGAGATGATTAGAACCTTATGTTCGGGAGCAATCACGGATGTCATCACCGATTCTACGGCAAAGGTTCCGCTGCCCTGCATCAATACAACTGTATACTGCTCCGAATCCACTCCTGCAATCGTCAATAACTGGGATCTTATTTTCTGCGTAATCGATTTATAGTCATCATCCCACGTGCAGCGATCAAGCAACATTTCATGCTTAACGGATTGGGTCGTCGTCAACGGTCCTGGGGTCAATAATTTGTAGTTATTCATCATGATCCCTCCCCCTATTGTTATGAATTATTTAGCATCTTTAAAAAACTGCTGATGTTCCTTCAATAACTCCACGGTTAATGGCTGATCGAACTTCATCGGTTTCGCTGGCTTATTGACCGCATCTGTGGATTCCCCTTTGTACAAAGCAACAGGATAGTTCGTAATCAAATCTTTTCTCGCATCCTTACTAATCGTCTCCGCCATTTTCATGGCAAGATCCGTCACTTCGTTGTTCTTATTGATAACTGCAATGGACTCTGTCAACGAATAATTCCCTTCGATAGGATCAATATAATCAATCGGAGCTCCTTTTTCGTGTGCACGTACCGCCTGATGACGGAGTCCAAATCCAGCAGCTACTTCTCCCGCTTCAACTTTCTTAATCGGCCCGGAACCGGATTTTTCTATATGCTGGCCTGCATTGGCAATGAGATCATGGAGTACAATCTTCCCTTCCTCCGGTCCATAAGCACTGATGATAGCCTGTATAAGCAGCCAAGCTGTAGAGGAATCGAATACATTTGGAATCGACACCAAATCCTTATATTCAGGCTTCGTTAAATCTTTGATCGATTGGGGAGCCTGCAGCCCTTTTTGCTTCAACACTTCCGCATTCACAAAGATAGATCCTGTATTTGCCAAAATAGGCGTGTAGTAGGACGGATACGAATCCATAGCTCCTGTTTCAAATGTTAAGTCTTTATACATCTTGTATTGGCTCTGTGAACTATCTAGGAAATACGAGCTCATGGTCACAAGATCGGCCTCAATCTTATCCCCTTCAGCCATCAGCTTGCCGCCTAATTCTGACGTCCCCATCGATTGGAGTTGATACTGTCCTTCATAGCCTGCGGATTTCAGTGCAGACTCCATCGCTGTTACGGCTTCTTCATCTGCGTTGGTGTAGATAATCACTTGCTTCGATTCCTTTGCACTGCCAGCACCACAGCCTGCCAATACCACCAACATGCTTATTGCCATTAATGACAAGAGCACCATCCTGAACCTTTTTGACATTCCAACCATCGTAATCCCTCACTTTTACGATTATTTAGGCTAATCATAGATAAGCATTAAGCCTGTTTAACGATGAATCGCAAATCTCTTTTGTCCATAATCACATAGCAGTTTCACAATCAGATTGGTGAAGAAGATCAGCATCGACAATACGAAAATTTCATTGAATTTGGCAAAATGCTGAAGCTCTTTGATTTTGCTAGCAACGACAGCGGTTTGAGTGGATACGAGAAAGATGATGCCGCTGATCGTAACCATCGCATTGAGAAAATAATATCCCAGCATCTCGATCACCGTCGCAGCCGAATTAGGCAAGACTACCCGATAGACCGTCTTGAACCAGCTATCTCCGAGTAGTTCTCCCGTCGTTTCCCAGGAAGGATTCATCTTGGAGAGCGAATTCTTCGCCATCAAATACGGTGTTGTAAAGAAATGCACGATATTACACAGCACGATGATCGTAACGGTCCCTTTCAAGCTGCTTCCATTAAACAAGAGCAAGTAAGAGATGCCAAGCACCATGCCAGGCACCGTATTCGTGATCATGGAAGCCATATCGGTGAGTGATCTTGCCCTTAATGAAGTCCGTACATTGAGAAGCGCAGCACAATAAGCAACCAACGTACCAAATATGGAAGTTAACACGGCAATCCAGATCGAGTTCCGATATACCTTCGTTAAATCACTGGATTGAAGTACACTTAGGACATGTTTTGATGTAAAAGTAAGATCATAAGGATATCGGCTCAACCACGGCGCGATAAACATGATGGCGAATATCGACAGCATCATAAAGACGATGACAGAAGACACGGTCACGAAGCTAATATCGCGCAGTCGATGTGTGGGCAGCTCGATTTCTCCAAGTTGATCATAGTGAAAGTTGAGCTTCTCTAAAGACTGCAGCAGCCATATTGCGAATATTGCTGGCACAAGCATGAGCACCGCGATGACAGCCCCCTGATTCAGATCAGGAATGGAGCCCAGCATGACTTGATATAACTGGCTAGCCACCACCGAATAGGTTCCTCCCACCGACGCCGGTATCCCAAAGTCCGTAAAGCTTAGGATAAAGGAAAGCACAAATGCCCCACCCAATGCCCCTGCCAACGGCCGAACAATCGTATTCGCAAAGCTTCTTAACGGTCTGTCGCCCATCAGATGAGACACAATAATAAACTTTTTATCCATGTATTTAAATGCGTTATGAATCAATAAAAAGGCTGGCGGAAGTGTATAAATGACGTAACCGATCAGCAATCCATTAAAGCCATAGATATCGAACAAATTTTGTCCTGCAAGCTTGGTCAGCAATCCCTGATTGCCAAGTGAATACATCATGGCAAATCCATACGTAATTGTCGGAAGCAGCATGGGAAGAACGATTGTCGTCTTCAGCATGCCTTTGAAGGTCCGATGAGCACGTGTACAGTGAATCGTGTACGCCGGGATGAATGCCAATATCGTTGTTAGGATTGCAGTCACCGTTGATATCTTTATACTGTTCAAGACAGCTATCATCATCTCATCATTCATCCAAATCGAGCTGTAATTGGCAAATGAAAAGCCTTGCTCTGTCTCGAAGGATCGAATAAATAGGACAAGCAGCGGCAAGAACAAAATACCGGTTAACAAAAGAAGTATGGCGATGAGCAGAATCCGCATTTCTGGCTTTACTTTATGCATATCGCTCACCAAACAGATTGAATATATTCTGCCGCTTAATCTGCAACTGCTTGATAATAAACTGTTTTACAAACTCATTGCTCGGCTGCCCGATAATCTCTCTCGGCGTGCCATATTGCGAGATTGTGCCTTGATTGATAATCAAAATTTTATCGGAAAGGGTTAATGCTTCCTCAGGGTCATGGGTAACAATGATCGTCGTGAGCTTGAACTCCCTGGCAATCGATTGGATCCGTTGTTTGATCGATTCTTTAATGACTCCATCCAATGCGCTGAGCGGTTCGTCTAGCAGCAGGATCTTCGGCTTCGTAACCAAGGTTCTAGCTAAAGCCACTCTCTGCTTCTGCCCGCCTGATAATTCACTGATTCGCTTGCTTAGATGCGGCTTCAGTTCCAAAAAATCAATATAGTCTTGAACCTCCCGCTCACTCACGCTTCCTTTCTTATTGCGCAACCCATAGATGATATTCTCATAAGCATTCAGATTCGGAAATAACGCATAATCCTGAAATACGATATTAAAGCCACGCTTTTTCATGGATACATGTGTCATGTCCAAGCCGTTATACATAATGCTGCCATGATCCAGCTTCGTTAGGCCAAGAATAATATTAAGCAGTGTCGTTTTCCCGCTCCCGCTTGGGCCGAGAAGCGATACAATCTCGCCAGATCCTATCTCTAAGCTGATATCTTGGAGCACCATTTTGCCGTCAAATTGTTTGCTGATATGTTGCAGCTTAAGCAATCGGCTCACCTCCCTTAGTCACACCCCCATTATATAAATCAATGATCAAAGCAAATGCAGTTTTATGTAAATGTTGCGTAAATCATGCATATATATTTCATATCTTTTGCATATATTGTGCGCCATGTTTAATGTTCAGTTAAATATATAGTCCATTTATTGAATGTGAACGGTGCAGTCGGTACACTGTAGGTACAATATCAATCGATAATAGGTGAACTTATGCTGCCACTTGAAAGACAACAAAGAATTATAGAATTGCTTGCCATCAAAAAGGTGCTTAAACTGCCAGAGCTGGCAGCCGAATTAGCGATCTCCGTGGATACACTGCGACGAGATCTGAATCTATTGACCAAGCAAGGGAAGATCGAAAAGATATATGGCGGTATTAAAATCGTGGAGTCGAAGTATGGAGAATCCTCCATGGATGAGCGGATGGTTAGCTTATTTGAGGCAAAAGAAAACATCGGTAAAATATGCAGCGAGATGATCGACGATGGGGATTGCATCTATATTGACAGCGGCTCCACCACCTATCACATAGCCAAGTTTATTAAAGGCAAGCACAATCTCACGGTGGTCACCAACTCCATCCCCGTAATCAATGAACTCATGAATACCGATGTTGAACTGATTATTATCGGAGGAAAAATCCGCAAAGAAGAACATTCCGTAGTCGCGTACGATTATATTTTTAATTTTCATGAATTAAATATTCGAAAAGCGTTTATCTGCTGCAGCGGCATTACGGTGGAACGAGGAATCTCGGATTACAATTTGGAGGAAGCGATTACACGCAAGAAGATGATCGAACTGTCCAAAGAAGTGTATATCGCGGCAGACAGCACCAAATTCGGGAAAGACGTTAAGATTGCCATTACACCACTAGATAATGTGAACGCCATTATTACCGATGCGAATATCGATCCCCGTTACCCGCCGCAATTTAAGTCGATACGAACGAAGCTAATCCTTGCAGATTGAACTGAATTGCGGATGGATCAAAACATACTACCCGTACATTGAAGCCGAGCATGCACTAACTGGCTTATTTACCATCAGGAGAAGGATGGGTCATGGAAACTGCATACTTATGTATTGAATCAGGTAATCATGAAAAAGTGGGGTCATCGCCCCTCTTTACTATTTGTACCAATACGTACTCGATTTAATTGTCCTTTCGCACCATCACTGCCACCGACTCCACATGCGTCGTCTCGGGAACATGCTATTGGGGTAGAAGAAAAAACTTACGTGCCGATGGTTTCTAGTACGGTCAGCTTCGCCTTGTATAGTAATTCGGAGCAATTCAAAGAAAACGGAAGACTGAAAAAGTAGGAATTTATCTGTTTTTTGTGATGTTCCACGGAAGCAAAATCACCGCTCAAGGCTTAATTTGCCCAAATACAGCGATCGAGGGGCTAAACTGTTTCACAAAATTCTAGGGTTTGGTGCATATGTCAAAGGGATCTAAATTTTTTTACTACCGATATCCAGGATTATGAAAATAAGTCGAGTTTTAGCGATAAGCTAGTTAGTATTGCGGTGGGGTTAATAGCCTTACGCAGTGCGTGGAAAGCAGCGCGAAACAAGAAAAACCACCGGGATTAGGTTGGTCGCCTTGCAATCCGATGGTTTTTCGATCATTTGATTAAAACGCCGTAGTCGCTTCACAGGCTTTTGTTAAGAGTCACGATGCTGGATACATCGTGCTTTTTTTATTTTACGCTTCTTAAAAAATCGTTGACGTGTACATGGTATGAGGATTTGCATTCTTTTCCTTACACATTATTAAATCTTACCTAAGGAATGTAGTACATTTAAATAATGCTCATAATAATCGTTACCTAAAGCACAATCCTCAGGGCGAATACCTTTAAGAATAATGAGTTCCCATAATATTTTTTCACATATACCCTGCATGGTAAACCCTGAAATAGTTTTTTGGTCGGCGCTCTCCAGTATGATATGAATCCGCTTTCCTTCTTTGATTTCTTTCCAAATTTCCTCTGATTTTGTACGAGATAATCCTTCCGGATGAACATAAGTAGAATTTACATGCGACATTTCTATGTGAATTTCTTTTTCATATTGAGTATATAGAGTGGATAAAAAATCGACATCGTTTATTACAAAATATTTAACAATTTGATCAAAGTTAACACAATGGTCCTTCTTCAAGTCGTCAAAGAATGTTTTATCATCCATCTCAACTGCTTTATAATTCGTCATCAATATTTCTTGAACTGCGGATATACTGTATGATGTTGGTAAATTAGACTCTTTAAATTTATGATCAAGTTCGTTTAGCATACAAGCTCCTTAATTTAAAAGAATGAATGTCCACCTGTTCTATCATGCGTATGATAGTGTGCATAATAGAAGAATCCAGGAAGTTGGTCGCAAGTTAGCTCAGGACCTTTCGATTCTTTACCTCCTCCAGCTGTTCGAGCAACTAAATCTGCATAAGCGGATGATTTAGACCACACATTCTGCTCGGCTTTAACAAGCATAGGATTTACCAATCTAAATGCCGCTGCCTCCAAAGACATACCATCACCAACCCAAACTTTCCCCCCTATTATTTTTGCCATGAAATGATTAGCAGTTTTATCTTCTCGTAATTTGGATAAAACACCTGCTTCATTAAGAGCAACATAAGTTACTCCTGCAATCAACATTGCCGTTCCAGCAGCAAGCAATTGACCTAAAAGCCATTCGCCGATGATAACACCTATTGGAACAGCCGGATCGAGGGCCGAATGTATAAGTTCGTGTTTCTCTATCCTGCTCGCGACATAAGCCCTATCCCATGAATCGTATCTAACTGCATAATTGATTGCCCATGTTGCGAGATTGATACCTGTATACAACCGACATTGTTAGAACGATACATCATAAGAAAGTCGATACTTCTTTTTAATTTCATAATAACCCCAATTATGTAAATGTGCCATATCTTCTTTAACGAGTAATGGCATTAGCGCCAAATCGATATAATACCGGAACAAAGGCTGTTGATTGTCCTTTTTGCTGAAAGGCTTGATGGTTTCTTCGCGCGTGCCCACCTGAAGCCGCGAACATGTATGCTGGCAGAATCATTGGAGATGCACTTTACATTCTAATCTGAACAAGGGTGAATCTCCTGAGTGCCTCTTCGAGGAAGTGGGTAGAGCCTGATGAAATGATCCGGCCTATCCTTGAAAATTTGAGAGTTAAAACAGACCCGCAATGAACCGCCTTTTCACCACGAACGACCTCACCATTGATTTAACAAGTTCATTAAAAATGGGTTTAGATATATCCGGTTTCATGACTTAAGGCATACATCTGCTACAATTCTGATTAACCAGAGAGTGCACGCCAAAATTATCTCGGAGTGGAGCGTCTTGGTCATGGCTGCATTACAACAACAATGAATCTCTATGGACACGCTCTCCGATCTGCTGATAAATTTGAGTCGTTGTTTGCATCTAATTCAGTACAAGAACATTAAAGAAGACGCCTGGGATTTTCCTGGCGTCTTCTGATTACTTGGGCTGAACCCCGATCAATTTTTGCATCAAATTTACATCAATTATGGTCTTCGATTTCTATATTACTAATATTTAATTACTATTTCACGTCAAGAAATCAAATAAACATAAGGGATTCACTGTGCTGTTCTATCCCTACTCAGCAAAGCCACTGACTCCACATGTGTCGTCTGCGGGAACATATCCACCGGCTGTACCTCAACGACACGGTAGCCACCACCCGCCAATACTTGCAAATCGCGAGCCAACGTCGACGGATTGCATGACACGTACACAATGCGCTCTGGGCGCATAACCAGCATCGTATCGAGCAGCGCGGGGTCGCAGCCCTTGCGCGGCGGGTCGACGACGATGACGTCAGGCGTTACGCCCTGCTCCTTCCAGCGAGGGATAACGTCTTCTGCTGCGCCGACGGCGAATTCCGCATTCGTCACCCCATTCAACTCGGCATTGCGGCGTGCATCGGCGATCGCTTCCTCGACGATCTCAACACCGAGTACCCGCTTCGCGCGCTGCGCAAGGAACAACGAGATTGTCCCGATGCCACAGTACGCATCAATAACGGTCTCGTTCCCTGTCAGACCCGCATACTCGACAGCCTTCTCATACAGCACTTCCGTTTGGACCGGATTTACTTGGTAGAAGGAGCGAGCAGAGATTTTGAACGCAATATCTCCGATATAATCCGTAATATATTCCGAACCCCATAATACACGGGTTTTATCTCCCATAATAACATTCGTGCGCTTTGTATTAATGCTCTGGCAAACGCTCTTCAACTGCGGCAAGGCCTCAGCAAGCTCGGCTACGATCTTCTCCTGATGCGGCAGCTTGTCCCCATTCGTCACGAAGGTGATCATCAGCTCATTCGTGCGGAACCCGACACGCATCATCACATGACGAAGTAGGCCTGTATGCTGCTCCTCATTATACGGCTCAATGCCATACTTCCGTACAACTTGCTTCACCGCGCGCATCGCGTCGTCATTCATTTCATGCTGGATCAGGCTCGTATCCGTATCAATGATCCGATGGCTCGCCTTCGCGAAGTAACCGCCGATCAGTTCGCCTGTACGTTCATTTTTACCGATCGGCATTTGGCTCTTATTCCGATAGCGCCAAGGCTGCTCCATTCCAATCGTCGGCCATACCTTGATCGGCTGTTCTTGAACCACAGCTGTGACACTTAGGCCGCTCAGGCTCTGTTCTTCGCTAGCCTTATCCGCCGCCACCGCATTCCCTTGTTCAATATCAGGCTCAGAAGCGTGGGAGGCATCACCAGAAGCGACACCAATTTCATCTCCGGTCTCACCTGTGCCTATCTGCTCCACTTGAAACTTCCCAATGCGCTCCAGCACGTCGACGACATGCTGCCGCTTCCAGACCAGTTGCTCACTGTACGCCATATGCTGCAACTGACAGCCGCCATATGCATTCGCCGGATGCTCCAACTCCACACGATGTGGGCTGTCTACAAGGCGCTCCAGCACCTTCGCATATCCGTACTGCTTTTTCACCTTCAGCACAAGCGCACGCACCTGTTCACCCGGCAATGCCCCTTGTACGAACAGCGTGAAGCCGTCAGCACGGCCCACTCCGTCACCGTCATGCGTCAATCCGATAATATCCAGTATAACCTCATCGTTTTTCTGTACCGGAGCACTGTGCACGCGTGCATGTGCCGCGCGTCCACCCACCGCTTCCTGTGAACGCGTCGCAGATGCAGACTGTCCTCCATTTCGGCGCATCGGCCGCTTGCCTTGCTTGTTTCCTTTCACCCTAGTTGCCTCCTGTTATGTGCTCACAAAACCCATCTATTTTGAATGCTATTCGCATTGCTTGCTGTCATCATATGTTCATGCTCTTTCTTCTGTCGGTAAATCACAACCTAACTACATCTTCCACAACGAACGAAAGCAGTTCAAAACGAATCAGAACGAGCAAATCAGCTCCCTACACAGCCTCGATAATGCCAGTCATATTGTACCCTGCTTGCTCCGTATATAGATCATGGCACCATCATACCATAATCCACCCGCCAACAAGAAGTGCTCCAGCATTGTCCTGGCTGCATCATCCGTTTCCACACCAAAAAAGATAACCGCAAAGCGCGCTCTCCCCGCACAATTGCCATCGCCTCTTGCTTCAACAACAAAACGGCTTGACCCGTGCCCCTTACGGCAGCAAGTCAAGCCGAACATTCCATGAAATAGAGAACTGACATTCTCAAACCAACACCTTTATCCCTAAGCACAGGTACATGAAAGTAACCGTTATTTACCGAACGTACCTTATGCCTTATGACACACACTTCTATGCTTACGAACTCCTACGCATAAGTTGCATCTGGGTTATCTGCAAAAATGCGCAAATGCCCTGGCAGCACCTTGAACGTCGCCGGCAGCAATCCGCCGAATTCTCCGTCCAAATTGAGCTGCACTGCATCCGGCGATGTAACCGTAACCCGATTCGTTTGCTTGTGAATGACAAGCGGATCATGAATATGCTCTCCCCGAAGAGCCATACTAGCTACACGAACGAACTCCACAAGATTGCAGCGCTTCAGCATAATAACATCGAAGAGACCATCATCAATCTTCGCCTCAGGCGCCAGCTTCTCGAAACCGCCAACCGAGTTCGTATTCGTAATCAAGAACAGCATAAACTCCTCATGATAGACGCCGTGACCCTCCAACTCTATGCGCAGCTCAGTCGGGCGCAGACGCGTCATCTTCTCCAGCCCTTTCATATAGTAGGCAAGCTGTCCGATGACCGTCTTCAGCTTGCTGGGCACTTCGTACGTCAGCTCCGTCAAGGAGCCCCCGCCCGCAATATTGATGAAATACTTCTCGTTCGATTGCCCAAGGTCTATTACGCGAGTCGCCTGACGTGTAATAATTGAGCAGGCATACTCCCAATTGCGCGGAATGCCGAGCGCACGCGCGAAATCATTCGTCGTTCCGAGCGGAATAATGCCAAGCGGCGGCCGCTCCGGCTTGTCCGCCATTCCGTTGATAACCTCATTGAGCGTACCATCCCCGCCCGCTGCGATAATCATATCGTACCCGTTATCGATCGCCTCTGCCGCACTTGCTGTTGCGTCCCCTTCGCCTTCCGTCGCATGCGTCGTTGTCTCGATGCCCGCTGCATCCAGCATCTGCAATATATCCGCCAACCGCTTTCGGCCTTCCTCTCGGCCAGATGTCGGATTATAAATAAGTCTTGCTCTCTTTACCATGAATACTTCACCCATTTACAATCTATTCACGTTCAATCGATTTCACAACCTGCCACCAAAGGCTCAAGTGCAACCCGCCGGCCGTCATTCGATCCGTTTCTTTCCGTTCAGCATACCTATATCCAAGCAACCTAATATTTAGATTCATACTACCATATCCAGTTCTATTACTTCCATAGCACGACCAACTCACAATTAAAATGCTGCTAAGATGTACGTGCTTCCATCAGTCTCAGTAGACGAACAGCCTCCTGCTGCAGCCACTTGCTTAAGGCCGGATGAGGCAGCAGCGCCTCCCCATCGTACAGAACCGATACATCTTTAAACCGCTCTGGAATAACGTGAGAGGTGAAATAGCCCCGACTGAGAAATACCGGAACGACTGCTACACGGCGCTCCATGATCCGTTCCTCGAGCGCATCCGCCCCAATACGAAGAGTATCCCTGCCACCAACGAAATCCAGCGGAACGGCAAGCTGCTCGGCTCTGCCGCCCCATCCCATTTCATTTTGGCTGCTCGTCAATACATGCGATAAGCGCTGTACCGCATCTGCAATATCCTCACAGCAGAGCAGCGCATGCGAAGCACCTGCACAAGCCCCCCGCTGTACAAGACGGCGCGCCAGCCGCCTCAAACTGGAATGCCAGCGTGAAGTAAAAGGTTCATATCGGCTGCCGTGCGCCACTAGCAATACTGCATCTGCATGGGGACGTACGCCAAGCCCGCGCAGCCGTGCCTCAATCATGTCTAGAAGGAGTTCCTCCTGACCTTCCGATCGTACAAACAAGCCGCTATCGTCACTCCATTGCTCTTCATTCATTTTACGATATGGGGAACTAGCTGTTACTTCTCTCGATGGTTCCGCACAATCCACACAAGCAACGCCACTATTTATACGATCAATCGAGGCCTCTGCCAACGGAACAACATCCCCACCGTCAAGCGGACGGCCATAATAGACGCAAGCCTGAACTTGGAAAGGCTCCAAATCTGTCTCACAGAGCGGAGCAGGCTTCACGCCTAATGCATATGCTATCTCATCCGCATGCGTACTACCCGCAGACACGAACAAGGGGATGACCCCAATGTGGTTCACCCCTTGCGCTTCCAATGTATCAATGCCATATTGTATATCTCGTCCTGGCACACATTCCAAGTAGGAAGATGCGACGGCAACCCCTTGAGGCCATTGTGCCTGTGCGATTGCTTCTTCCACCAGTGTAACCCAGGATTCATCTCTTGAACCGTGGCTGATAATAAGCAGTCCCGGCTTCATCAGATTATTTACCTAAGCGTTCCAATGCCATTTTATAACCATCATTGCCGTAATTCAAACAGCGCTTCACGCGCGATATTGTAGCTGTACTTGCTCCGGTCTCCGCTTCAATCTGATTGTACGTACAGCCTTTGCCCAACATACGAGCAACTTCCAACCGCTGGGATAAGGATTGAATTTCATTTACCGTGCACAGATCATCAAAGAAAACATAACACTCTTCCACTGATTTCAGCGTCATAACCGCCTCAAACAGCTGGTCGATCGACTTATCGTTCAATTTTTTCAATTGCAACCTTATCCACCCCTACATCAATGCTTGTTACCATCATTGTACTTCCTTTGTCAGACCTTTTCAAGCGTTACAGTTGTCCTGCGTTAGTGAATTACTGTAAAAATATAGCGCTTCCATAAAAGATTGGGCGTCCGCCTACGGGCGATCGTCCAATCGAGTTGTTCGCCTATCACATACATTATATTATCCCATATGAATGCAGAAAGCACTAAACAATATTGATTGAAGCATGTCTATGAATAAGCACACCTGCCATACTTATAAGAAAAAGGTCGTGATGATATGAATAACCCTCGCCACCACGAGAGGGCTCCCTTACCATCGCAGTTGATGAACGTGCCGACACTGCCGACGCGGCAAGGAGACAAGGCACATATTCGTAGCTTTAGCCCTGATCCGACTTCATACTCCCCTTCATTCGCACCGCCATCTCCTATAGAGACTACCGCCATCGTTCCATTTAGTCAGGCAGCAGAATCTCCAATTACCACAGTCGTAACCGAGGCTGCAGAGGCCAAAAAAAGCGGCTTCTCCATTGGTGACATCAAGCAGGTCATTGATCGAATGGGCGGAATCGATGGCATCGTAGAAACGATGGGCAAGGTACAAAAAGTCATGAACAGTGTATCTCAGATTGCTCCTGTCGCAAAGCTGCTTATGGGCACACTCCTCCCAGGCAAAAAGAAGGACGAAGAAGAAGAGGAAGAAATTGAATATACGCCCAAGCGCAGGCGCCGCCGCAGACGGACGACAGGCAATACCCGAACACCAACCTTCGGTAAGCAGCGCCAACGCACCAACAGGCCACCACGCCGTCGATAATCGAACCAAAGCAAAGAGCCGGCTCTCCATTGAGCCGGCTCTTTGTGCCTCAATATTAAAAGAACAAATCGACTATTTTGAATACAATCATCGCAAGTGCCGCACATATCGGAATCGTAATGAACCAAGTCACTACAATTCGTCCTGCAACGCCCCACTTCACCGCCGAGAAACGCTTGGCGGAGCCTACCCCCAAGATCGCGGAGGTAATAGCATGCGTAGTGCTAATAGGCAAATGCGTCAGCGTTGCCGACATAATAACCGAGGCTGCAGACAAGTCTGCGGCAAAACCGTTAATCGGTTCGATTTTGAAAATCTTCGTTCCCATTGTCTTAATGATCTTCCAGCCGCCTATCGAAGTACCGAGAGCCATTGCAGTTGCAGCGGCAAGCTTAACCCAGAGCTGCACTTCCATTTCGGTCTGTAATTGTGCAGTGACAAGCGCGAACGTAATAATCCCCATTGCCTTCTGCGCGTCATTCGTACCATGTGTGAATGATTGCAGAGCTGCAGTAATAATTTGACAGGTTCGGAACCCTTTATTTACGGTATGTGGACTGTGATTGCCGAAAATCCACTTTAGCAGCGTCATAACAATATAACCGACAGCGAACGCAATAATTGGCGAAATAATAAGACCGAGGACGATATTTTTAAATCCGCCCAAGTTCAAATAGTCGGAGCCGGCACCGATGAACACTGCCCCTGCCAATGCGCCAATAAGCGCATGCGAGGAAGATGACGGAATACCGAACCACCAAGTAACCAAGTTCCATATTATGGCTGAAATAAGCGTCGCCATAACGATTTCAAGTCCATTCTCCAGCTTTGCTGGATCGGCAATGCTGCCGCCTATCGTCTTGGCAACCCCTGTAAAGGTCAGCGCCCCGGCAAAGTTCATCACAGCGGCCATCAAAATGGCAACACGCGGCGGAAGCGCCCTCGTTGACACCGACGTGGCGATCGCATTCGCCGTATCGTGGAAGCCGTTAATAAAGTCAAAGGCAAGCGCCAAGAAAATAACGACGCCCACGATAATCATCGTAATATCCATATTCATTATCTATGTGATTGCACAGCACTGCCCATCGTCCGTCCGCGCAATCCCTACCTCCTTCGTACACTAAAGCTAGCTTATTATACGTGATACGACAGTTACTAGGAATTCCGCATAACGATCGATTCAAGCTGCTTCGCAACATCTTCACAGCTGTCCGTCGTTTCCTCAAGACGCTCGTATACGTCCTTGCGTTTGATCAATTCGATTGGATCCTTTACATCAGCGAACAAGGCACGGACACCACGGCGGTAAATATCGTCCGCGGAGTTCTCCAATTCATTGACGCGCACGTTATGCTCGCGGATCGCAAGCAATTTCTTCTGCGACAACAAACGAATTGCCTTCTGTATTTCATAAGTACTGCGCTTGATGACATCAGCGAACAGTACGACAATTTCATCACGTTCAATCATTTGGTACATGTCGAAACGCGAAGCACTGGCCTCCATCCCATCAAGAACATCGTCAAGCGCTGTCGTAAGCGCCATAATGTCCTCGCGCTCAATCGGCGTAATAAATGTTTTATTGAGCTCTGTCAAGATCGTATGTACATAGACGTCACATTTACTTTCCAGATCCTTCATTTCTTTCGTAAACGCCAAGACATCCGTCAAATCTTCTACACCTTGTGCGAACGTTTCTGCCGCTTGAACGAGCGTATCCGCCATGTTTTGCAGCGTTTCGAAAAACACGTCCTTTTTCTTGAACATTCCCGAGATCTCCTTTGCAACAAAAATTGCATGTGATGTAATCTTCTAAACCTTACATATCTTATCATAGGATACCGTGGTTTTGTAAAGAAATCGTAAACCAAACGTGAGCAAATGTCGAAACTTTAGCCCTATTCATCGCCAGAATTTCTCTCTTATTCGACAATTTTCGTCGTTTTTCATAAAAAGTACGGCAAAATACCGTTCTCACGCCGTTTTTCGCTCACTATTCAATTTTTCCCATAAAGGAATGTTAGATATGGCATAGACAGGAATGAAACAACATGCTATACCTGACATACGGTATAGTTTCCGCCTTTTTTTGAAAAGACATACATAAAAACCACATGCAATTCTCCCTGTTTAAAAATAAAAAAGACGAAGCGATATAGCCTTCCGGCTGCTGCTTTCGTCTCAGTTCCTTTACGTTCCGTTTTAATCCGCCGCTCACTTATATGCTCCAATTCGCCCATTCTTCCTGACGCTTCTCCCAGCGCTTCAGCCACTGGAGCGTGCAGGTGAACAGCTTTTCCCGATGCTTGCCATCCGAGTACGTATGGTCGGCTTGAAACACAATTTCCTTATCGCATTGTCCGTCACTGCGCAGCCAGAATACCTTCTGGTACAGGAAGCTGTAATCGGCCGGAATAACGTCATCACTCGTACCGTGCACGAGCAGCACATCGCCGTTGAACTTGCGTGCTTCTTGGAGCGGTTGATGGACGCCAAGCGCATTAAAATAGGCAGGTGCAAAGGAATACCCCAAATAATCCGCCGAGCCTTGCGTCATTGCTATGTCATATTGCTCACGTCCTACGATACGCACAATATCGTTGAATGGGTAAGCAACAGGCGACCAGAGGACAAGCCGCTTAATGCGCTGATCGCGCACCGCCGTCAATATCGCCACAGCCCCGCCTAAGCTATGACCAATGAGCGTTACCCGCTGTGGATCAACATCTCCGCATCCAAGCGCATAGTCCAGAATAGATTGCGTTTGGCTGATCATGTCATCCAATCCAGTGTGTCCGTAATCGCCCGTGCTCTCTCCACAGCCCGCGAAGTCGAAGCGCACGACGATATGACCTTCGCCTGCAAGCCTGCGCGCCGCATTGACGAATAACCGGTCAACCCCAATCCGGCTGCCCACGAAGCCATGACAAATGATTGTCACAGGAGCGCGCCGCTTCACACCGCGCTCATATGGTGCCCGCTCCTCAGGATAATGAATCGTCGCCGCTAACCGCTCTTCTTGCCATCGTATATCGATATGTCGCTCCATCAATAATCCCCTGCCTTCCGCCGCTCTCAGGTACGGGCAACGCACCTGGATTCATTTATTTCATATAATTCCGATTAATATACTGTGTTTTATCAAAGTGTACTCCCTCTGTTCCCACTCTGTCAAGAGAATAAGACAAGAAAAAACCGCAATACCGATGTTCCGGCATTACGGTTTTCAACTGCAAGCGCTCCTTATTATCCATTTCCAAGGAGCTGCCCACTTCTTCATCCAATTAACAGCATGTAAGCTTACCTGCAATCCGTTCCAGAACTGGAAAAGCTCATCCCAGTCATTTTCTCCGCATCAATCATACAGGCCGTACAAACGCTGCATCATCTGATGCGTTTCAAGCGTTCCTTCTGTCATCCCCGCATGCATGTGTCCTGCGGCAAGACCATAATCGTCTGTGTCTTCGGATTCATCCGGCGAGGATGCACGATTAGCGGTATATGCTTGTTTAATTGCAGATGCTTCCTCAGGACCTCGCGATTGTTCTTGATTCAAATAAAGCTTCGTAAGTCCTTGTTCCGATCCGCGATTCTCTTCCATCCTTGTCACCCTCCTGCCGTATGTAATGATTGGAGCATACGACATTATTATGGGGCGCAAGGTTAATTTTATTCGCGATCCGATGGACGATCAGACATGATCCCATAGCACAGCATTGTCGTAATTTGGTCAGACAGTGTGCGAACGTTCATCCGCTTATCCAAATTGCCTGGCTGCAGAAAGAACTGCTTCATCGACACAATGTAACGAACAACCAAATGCGGGGACAGCTCCTTGCGAATATCTCCCCGTTGTTGTCCTCGAAATATCGCCGCTTCGAACTCAGGAATGACATGCGCCTCCTGATAGGCCATCATTTTCGCAAACAGATTTGGATAGTACTGTGTTAAATCGTTAATAAACGTCAGGGATATACGATCGAAGGGCTGATACTTCAGTAGAAGATCGAATAGTTCGTATATGTTCCCCGCCTCGTCCATGACCCGCAGCAAATATTGATGGCTTTCATGAGCCATTCGGTCTGTAATCGCCTCAAGCAGCCCTTCTTTGCTCTGAAAATATTTATATATCGTCATTTTCGCAACAGGAACCGCCTCCGCGATCTGCTCCATGCTCGTATCCTGAATCCCCCGTTCGAAAAACAGCCGCTGTCCTGCATCCATAATCGCGATCGCTTTACTGTTCAACTGGCGAATCGTCCCCTTTCCGTACGGACATAACTCGCGGGCTATGCCGTTAGCAGGGACATCACCTTCCCTTTACAGATCCCGCTTCGACAGCACAAGCCAACCGAAGAACAGTCCGCCTGCATATATCCCTATCGTAATAAATATGCCCTGCCAAGGCAAGCTGCCTGAGTCGAATAAATCCTTGCCATTGAACACCGTGAACAAGCTGACATCAGACAGCCAGGCAAGCGATTGCTGCATACCCGACAGGAGATGGAAGAGGAATGATAAAATGACGATTCCAATACTTAGTGACATGCCTGCTCGCTCGGAAGTTACAAATACGGTCATCACATACCCGATTCCAGCAAAAGCTAGTGCCGCCAGCAAGCCCGCAGCCGTAAACACAAGCAGCAAACCTGCATCTGCTACCGTACTGAACATATTGCCAAACCATAATGTCACCCCATAGCTGACAGCCGAAATCAGGAGAAAAGCAACAAGATGCGCGCTGGCCTTGCCTAGAAACAGCTTGCCGCGTGATACAGGCAATGTGAACATAAAATCAACCGTGCCCCGATCCCTTTCCCGAGCTACTGTGGACGAAGCCCACATCGCAGCGAAAATGCCCAGCAGCATCATGTAGAACACCAACGGTTCCCCTGCCATCCAGCCCTCAAAGCTGCCGAACATCTCTACATGCATGCCGAATCCCTCCAGCAAGGCTGGCGGAAACTGCTTCAACGCCTCAAGTAAAGAGGTATTGGTCATGTAGACATCGCCCAGACCAGCGAACATCATTTGGAACACAAGAATAATACTTGCCCATATAAAAAAGCTGCGTCGATTCGTCCTCCATTCATAGCAGAACACCCGCCACATTACGCCTCTCCCCCTTTGCGCTCATCAGAACGCTCACGTGAATGCCCAATTTGCGGTGAGTGCTCTTCTGTTATCTCCTGTTGATGCTTTGCCTGCGATAGCTGCTCTTCCGTACGCTCCGAGGAATGCTTCGCCTGCGATAGCTGCTTCACTTGACCTTGCGCAGGAATTCCTCCATTCCCTCTCACATCGTACTCTGCCATGAACAGCTCCTCCAAGGAAGGCTGCTCGATTCGTACATCCTTCAATTCATATGCGGCAATTCGCTGCAAAGCCAGATGAAGATCGCCCTGCAATAGCAAACGGTGCTCGATTCCATCGTATACAGCATCCGGATCAATATCCCGTAGCTGGTAAGCCTCGATGCAGTCGCCTTGCCGCTTGAATTGAACATGGGCAATCCGTTGATCCTTGCCTGGTATAGCGTCCACCTCGCATACCCGCAGCAATTTCCCTTCACGAATGAAGGCGACACGGCTGCACAGCTTCTCTACCTCGCTCAAGATATGTGTGGAGAAGAAGATCGTAGCTCCACGATCATGATATTCCTTTAGAATCTGGAAAAAGGTGTGCTGCATGAGCGGATCAAGTCCTGATGTCGGTTCATCCAGAACGATTAAATCAGGTTGATGAAGCAGGCACTGCACGATCCCAAGCTTCTTGCGATTGCCGAGCGAATACGATTTTACACGCTTGCTGACATCCAGCTTTAGCCGTTCAGCTAAGTTCATCGCATGGGTATCCTGCAGTGACAAGCCATTCATGCGAGCAGCAAAATCGAGCACTTCCTTGCCCGTTACATCTTCGTTGTAATGCACCTCCGATGGCAGATACCCAATTTTTCTCCGCACATCAGGACGCTCCCTACGCATGACTTCTCCGAACAACTCCACCGTACCGGTCGTTGGACGAAGCAACTGCATCATCGTTCGAAGCGTAGTAGACTTTCCTGCTCCATTTGGTCCAATAAATCCGAAAATTTCTCCCTGCTTCACTTCCAGATTGACATCATCGATACCGCGCTGTACTCCGTACCTTTTCGTTAGATTGCTCAGCTTGATCACGTTCATGCGACACCCCCCAATCTATACTTTAAATCGTTTGTTAGTACATCATATCCCGTTCATGGCGAAATTTACAATGTTGTTTTATACTCAATACTAATAAAAAGTATATCCCTTTCACTCAAAAGCTCTTTCCTGCTCATCATTTCATTTTGGTTGATTTTTATACGCACTGCATTAAAAAAAGAGGAGCATCGCTCCTCTTCCCCATCTGTCCTATTTTGAATGTTCAACCAACCGTTCTGACTTCGCACTGATATCATTCCGATATTGCATGCCATTAAATTGGATGAGGCGGACAGCCTCATAAGCCTTCGCTTTAGCTGCCGCTACATGATCACCTATGCCGACAACGCCCAGCACACGGCCTCCAGCCGTTCGCCAAGTACCATCCTCATCACGCGATGTACCTGCGTGGAACAGCAGCGCATTAACGGATGCTGCATCCAATCCCGTAATGACATCCCCCTTGCTCACCTCACCAGGGTAGCCGGCTGCTGCTACGATCACGCATACAGCAGCATGGTCATGCCATTCTAGCTCGATGTCGTTCAGCTTACCTTCCGAGACTGCCCATAGCACCTTGAACAGATCAGTCTTCATTCTTGGCAGCACCGACTGCGTCTCCGGATCGCCAAAACGCGCATTAAACTCAATCACCTTCGGCTCCCCCTCCGGTGTAATCATCAAGCCTGCAAACAACAAGCCATGGAAGGAACGTCCTTCCGCCACCATTGCCTTTGCTGCCGGTTCAATGATTGTCCTGCATGCCTTCTCTATAACGGATGACGAGAATTGCGGCAATGGGCTGTAAGTGCCCATACCGCCAGTGTTCGGTCCGCAATCGCCATCGAAAATCGGCTTATGATCCTGTGCAGGCTCACATAGTCGCACCGTTTCACCGTCGACGAAGGCAAGGATCGACATTTCCTCGCCCTGCATGAACTCCTCAATGACAACCTTGCTGCCGGAAGCGCCGAATTTGCTATCTACCATGACCTCCTGCAGCACGTGAGCTGCTTCCTCATGGGTCTGAGCAATGACCACACCCTTGCCTGCTGCAAGCCCGTCAGCCTTAATCACAACCGGCAATGTATGCTTTTCAATATACGCCAGCGCTTCATTGAAATCCTCAAACGCAGCGTATGCCGCAGTCGGAATGCCATACTTGCAGAGCAGGTGCTTCATGAACACCTTACTCCACTCAATCTCTGCCGCCTTCCGGTCGGGACCGAATACCCGCAAGCCATGAGCCTTCAATACGTCGACAATACCGCCTGCTAATGGATCGTCAGGACCGATGACAACGAGATCAATCGCCTGTTCAGCGGCATATTTGGCGATGCCTTCGTAATCGTTCACAGCCAATGGTACGCATTCGGCAAGTTCAGCAATGCCTGCGTTGCCCGGCGCGCACAGCACCTGTTCCACCTGCGGACTGTTGCAAAGTGCCCATACAAGCGCATGCTCACGACCGCCGCTGCCGACGACCAACACTTTTTTCCCAATGTGCTCCATGTACATGAACGCCTCCTTAATGCTTAAAGTGACGTACGCCTGTCATTACCATGGCGATGCCATGCTCATTTGCTACTTGGATGGAATCATTGTCACGAACAGATCCCCCCGGCTGGATAACAGCTGTAATCCCAGCTTCAGCAGCCAAGGCCAACGTATCTCCCATTGGGAAGAATGCATCGGACGCAAGCACCGCACCGCGCGCCTTCTCGCCCGCTTGTTCGATTGCGATGCGAGCTGCACCTACACGGTTCATTTGTCCCGCACCTACACCTACTGTCATGCCATCCTTTACAAGTACAATCGCATTCGATTTTACATGCTTCACAACGTTCCAGCCGAACAAGAGCTGCTCTAATTCTTCCGGAGACGGCTCGCGCTCAGTTGCGACCTGAACACTGTCTGCATTCAAGGAATGCAAGTCGATGTCCTGTACAAGGACGCCGCCGTCAACAGTCGTCAATTGACGGGATGGAACACGCTGCTCAGGGGACGGAACCGCTCCGATTTTCAGTAGACGAATGTTCTTTTTCTGCGTAAGCACCTCAAGCGCTTCCTCCGTGTAGCTAGGCGCAATTACGATTTCAAGGAAAATTTCATGCAAAAGGCGTGCTGTTTCTCCGTCAATCTCCCGATTTGAAGCAACGATTCCGCCGAATATGGACGTCGGATCGGACTCATACGCCTTTTGGTACGCCTCCAACACCGTATCGCCAATCCCTACACCGCACGGATTCATATGCTTCACAGCCACTACCGCTGGAGCTCGAAACTCACTGACAATCGCAAGCGCGGCGTTAGCATCATTAATATTATTGTAGGACAACTCCTTGCCGTGCAGTTGCTCCGCAGTCGTAATGCTGCCCGCGCCAGCCAATGGGCGACGATAGAAAGCTGCATTTTGGTGCGGATTCTCCCCATAGCGAAGCGGCTGCTCCAGCTCATAAGTTACAGTCAACCGCTCTGGCCATTGTTCTCCGACCTGAGCCGTCAAATATTCAGCAATAAGGGAATCATATGCGGACGTATGGCGGAATACCTTGGCCGCAAGACGGCGGCGCGTTTCGATTGTGGTATCTCCGTTTGCACGAACTTCCTCGAGTATAGTGCCATAATCCGCAGCGTCAACGACAACCGTGACATCAGCATGATTTTTGGCAGCAGAACGCAGCATCGTCGGTCCGCCGATATCTATATTTTCAATTGCATCCTCATAGGATACGCCTGATTTCGCAATCGTCTGCTGGAATGGATACAGGTTAACTACGACCAGATCAATCGTAGACAAACCGAGCTCGTCCAACTGCTGCATATGAGCCGGATTGCTGCGCATCGCCAGCAGACCGCTGTGCACAGCTGGATGAAGCGTCTTAACCCGACCGTCCAAAATTTCCGGAAACTCTGTAACATCAGAAATCCCAGTCACCGGAACTTGCTCCTGCTCAAGCAATGATTTCGTACCGCCTGTCGAAATAATCTGCACACCCGCTTCAGCCAGGCTGCGCGCAAATGCTACAACGCCCGTTTTATCGGATACACTGATAAGCGCTCTTCGAATCGCCATGTTGTCCTCTCCCCTGCTAAACTTTGGCATTTTAGTTAAAAATCATTGTAATGCGTTACCGGATAGAAGTCTATATCATGACTCCCTATCAGCATGTCTTCACACCACTTCACATCGTAGAACACCACATCACAAACATCGCATCATACAGCATCTCATGACATACGTTTCAGCATATAAATCGCATAAATATCGCACCACATTGCAGAACATCACACATATTACATAAATATCACATCAACATCAGCTCGTATCCAATCCAATAATCCCATCAACGTCCTTCACCAGTGGAAAAACTGATGATTTGTCTTTCAAATAGTGGACACAATTTTGCAAAGACGATAATTTCTTTACATCTAAAACAACACAACATATAGTTAATCAAGTTGTAAAACATCTATATTTAGACATTTGTTCATTTAAAGCAAGATATCCCTGTTTGTCTACCTTTGTGTGGACATTTTCATCGTTTGTCCTCAAGAGGACTACAAAAACAGAGTATCTAGTAACGCTACTCGCTGGATAATGACGAGAGCACTTTGTATCGCTATCCACTGGATATTAAAGAGAGTATTTAGTAACGCTATCATACTGGATATTGACGAGAGTATTTAGTATCGCTATTCTTCCACTGGACATTGACGAGTGCATTTGTAATGCTGCTCACATTGACGGTAAATGTTTCGTGACGCTATTCGTTTTTCGCTGAATACTTCCATGGGTGTATTTATGATCCCGCCACAAGGCTATACGCTGGCAGATTTCACAAGGCTCCGAGCTATCATTTGCTGCACCACTTGCGGGTACAGTGCATGCTCAGCTTGTTGGATACGCGCAGACAAGGTGTCTTCCGTATCATCAGGCATAACGGCAACAACCTGCTGAGCCAGAATCGGCCCCGTATCCATACCTTCATCAACAAGATGCACCGTAACCCCCGTTACCTTCACGCCGTAATGCAGCGCTTGGCGTACTGCATGCATGCCCGGAAATGACGGCAAAAGCGAGGGGTGAATGTTGACCATTCGCCCTTCATAGGCACGCAGCAATACCGGCGTAACAAGGCGCATATATCCTGCCAGTACAACGAAATCGATTTGATGCTTGCGCAGCAGTCGAAGTACATCCTGCTCGTATTCCTCACGAGAAGCATACTTTTTCGGTTCGAATAAGGCTGCTTTCACCCCCGCCAGCTTCGCCCGCTCAATGACACGCGCCTGCGGCTTATCGCATACTAGCAAGGCGATGTCTCCACCCAGCAGCTGCTCTCTGGCTGCATCAATCAGCGCTTGAAAGTTGGAGCCGGAACCAGAAGCAAATACAGCGATTCGAGGTACTCGTTGCCCATGAGATTCCGCTGTCTTCATGTCTCCTGCCATGTATCCCGGTGTAACTTCACCCGTATTTACTACCATGTCTTCTGCCATACTTTTTGTCATTTTCCCTGCCATGCCTTCTGTCATTTCCTCTGCTACGCCTTCTGTTACATCTTCTGTTACGTCTTCTGTTACGTCTTCTATTACGTCTTCTGTTATATCTTCTGTTACGTCTTCTGTTACGCCTTCTGCTACGTCTTCTGTTACGCCTTCTGCTACGTTTTCAGCTATATCTTCTAATACACCTTCCGCCATATCTTCTTGCCTTCCGGATTCCCGCATTACAGGCCTACCCCCGGGATGCGAACTTGGCGACTGCCTTCCGTTACCTTGCCAATGCGATATACAGCCTCTCCCTGTTCCTCAAGGCTGCGGATCGCCGTTTCCGCCTCCTCTTCCCCAACGACAATGACCATGCCAATTCCCATATTGAACGTAGTGAACAGCTCTGAAGCGGTAAGCTTGCCAATTTCACTGCACCAGGTGAAAACAGGATGAATCGGCCATGAGCCATAATCGATCTCAACAGCCGTACCTTCTGGGAGCACGCGAGGAATATTTTCTAAAAAGCCTCCGCCAGTAATATGAGCGGCACCCTTTACATTTACTTGCTTCATCAGTTCGAGCATGGATCGCACATAAATTCGCGTTGGAGTCAGCAACACCTCGCCAAGCGCACCGCTGCCATCTGGCGCAACGTCAGTCAAGCCCAGCCCGCCTTGCTCCAGCAGCAGCTTGCGCACAAGGGAGAAGCCATTGCTGTGCAAGCCGCTAGAAGCAAGCCCCAACACAACATCGCCAGGACAGATCGATTCGCCCGTAATTACCCGACTCTTATCTACCACGCCAACGCTGAATCCGGCGATGTCATACTCCTCCAGTGCATACATACCCGGCATCTCGGCTGTTTCTCCGCCAATCAGAGCACAGCCTGACTGTGCGCAACCTTCGGCAATGCCGCTTACGATCGCCTCGATACGCTCTGGCACAACCTTGCCGCAAGCCAAATAATCAAGGAAGAAGAGCGGCTTTGCGCCTTGAACGACAATATCATTTACACACATGGCTACTGCGTCAATGCCGATCGTATCGTGCTTATCAAGCGCGAACGCAAGCTTCAGCTTCGTACCCACTCCATCCGTACCAGATACGAGAATCGGCTCCTTGTAACGCTGAATGTCGAGCTGGAACATGGCTCCAAACCCACCCAAATCGGTAAGCACTCCTGGCGTAAACGTGCGGCGAACATGTTTCTTCATTCGTTCGACTGCTTCATTACCTGCTGCGATATCGACACCCGCTTGTTTGTAGGCTTCTGACATAATCGTGCGTCTCCTCTCTCCCTGTAAGCAGGACAGGAATGCAGCTTGCATCCCCGTCCATCATCGCTAATGTGAATTCACCAATTATTAAAAAGCAAGTGCTATTAGCAGCCACAGCCTGTTCGCTCGTTGCCTGCTCCGGCTGCAGCATCTGTATATAAATTCGTCGGATACTCCTGATCGAAGCAAGCTAGGCAAAGTCCGCCCTTGGACTCCTCCGCGAACGCACCCCCGATAGCCTCAATCATGCCGTCTTGGCTTAAAAAAGCGAGTGAGTCTGCCCCGACCAGCTCGCACATCTCTTCAACCGTGTGCGATGACGCAATCAAATCCTCGCTGCGCGGTGTATCGATCCCGTAGAAGCACGGATACTTGAACGGCGGCGAAGCGATGCGCAGGTGAACCTCCAGCGCCCCAGCTTCGCGCAGCATGCGCACAATCCGGCGCGACGTCGTGCCGCGGACAACCGAGTCGTCAATCAGAACGACTCGCTTGCCCTCTACGACACTGCGCACAGCGCTTAGCTTCATCTTCACGCCCTGCTCACGCAGCGCTTGGCTTGGCTGAATGAATGTCCGGCCTGTATATTTGCTCTTAATCAAGCCCATCTCATATGGAATACCTGTTAGCTCCGCATAGCCGATGGCTGCCGATATACTGGAATCCGGCACACCGCTCACAATATCAGCTTCTACAAACGCCTCCCTTGCAAGCTGCATGCCCATCCGCTTGCGTGCTGTATGCAAATTGACATCATGAAGCTGGCTGTCCGGTCTGGAAAAGTAAATGAACTCCATCGCGCACAGCGCGCGCCGCTGCAGCGGTGCGAAGCGTTCGGAACGATGGCCGAGCGCATCGACAATAAGCAATTCCCCTGGCTCCAAGGCGCGAACCATTTCCGCTCCGACCGCTTCAAGCGCACACGACTCAGAGGCGAACACATAGCTGTCACCTAGTCTGCCGAGGACAAGCGGCCGCAAGCCGTTCGGGTCGGATGCTGCAAGCAGCTTGTCGTTCGTCATAATGAGAAACGCGAAGCCGCCTACCAGCTCGCTTAGCGCTTCCTTCGCCGCGCGAACGAGATCGTGCTCTGAACGGGCAATAAGATGAGCAATTACTTCCGTATCGCTGGTCGTTTGGAAAATGGAGCCCTTCTTCTCCAGCTCATGCCGAATCTTAGGCGCATTGACGATATTCCCGTTCGTTGCGACCGCCAGATCTCCATCTCGCGTCTTGAACACAAGCGGCTGCGCATTCGCAAGCCGGCTGTCGCCCGAGGTCGAGTAACGCACATGACCGATCGCCCGGTCGCCGCGCATCTCCTGCAGGCGATTCGCGTCGAACACTTCCTTCACAAGTCCCATTTCGCGATGGTAGTGGAACGACTGGCCGTCGGACGTGCACATGCCCGCACTCTCTTCGCCGCGATGCTGGAGCGTATGCAAGCCGTAGTACACCATTGAGGTGGCCTCTTCATAGCCAAATACCCCGAATACGCCGCATTCTTCCTTCAAGCGGTCGAACGGTCCGTCTTTGCCGCTGCCTTCGTTATAGTAGGCTCCTGTCACTTCATGAGACATGGAATCGCATCCTTCCATCCCTGTTCTGCTTGCTTCCAAGGCATATCCAAAGCATCCATTCCATTTACCCGAACTTGGATTCGTTCACCCCCGACCGTACCAATGCCCTCAACCGGAACACCGGCTGCCTCGCAGCGGGCCTTTACCTCCTCAAGCTGCTCCGCGCTCACTGACAGCAAAATGCGAGATTGGCTTTCACTAAACAATGCGATGTCTGTTCTCAGCTCCACAGTATTCAACTCAAGCGCTGCGCCGACTTGGCCGCCAATACAGCATTCCGCAAGAGCAGCCGCAATGCCGCCATCCGATACATCATGAGCGGATTGCACAAGCCCTGCTTGAATAAGCTGCAAAACCGTTGCCAGCAAGCGCGATTCCGCATCCAAATCCAACTGAGGCGGACGGCCTTCAACCTTGCCATGCAGGACGGCTTGGAATTCACTGCCGCCGAGCTCCGCCTTCGTGCGGCCAAGAAGCAGAACTGCATCTCCCTCCCGCTTGAATGCTTGCGTCGTAATATGCTGCGTATCATGAACGAGCCCGACCATACCAACGACCGGCGTCGGATAGATAGCTCCCTTTGCATTTTCGTTATATAAACTGACGTTTCCGCCGATTACCGGCGTATTCAACACGCGGCAGGCCTCAGCCATACCGTCGACCGCCTGTTCCATCTGCCAGAAGTTCTCTGGTTTCTCTGGATTGCCGAAGTTCAAATTATCCGTGATCGCAAGCGGCTCACCGCCTGAGCATACAATGTTGCGCGCTGCCTCGCAGACTGCAATTCGGCCGCCCATGTATGGATCAAGCATCACGTAGCGGCCATTGCAATCCGTCGTCATCGCAAGTGCCTTGTTCGTTCCGCGAACGAGCACGACTGCCGCATCCGAGCCCGGCGCTACTGCTGTACTTGTGCGAACCATCGTATCGTACTGACGATATACCCATTCCTTGCTTGCCACGGATGGCGAGCCAAGCACCTTCAACAGCGCTTCGTTCAACGCGTCAACACCGCTTACTTCCGGGTAAGCCGTTGTGTCCACAGAAGCATTGGCCTCATAATAAGCAGGCACTTGAGAAGGCTTATGGTATATCGGACATTCATCCACAAGTCCGTTTACTGGCATATCGCCAACAACCTCGCCGCCATACAGCAGGCGCAGGCGCCCATCATCCGTAACGCGGCCAACTTTGCGGCAAATAACGCCCCAGCGCTCGAAGATTTCCATCGCAATCGGCTCATTATGCTCTTCAATGACGAACAGCATCCGCTCCTGCGATTCGGACAGCATCATTTCATAAGGTGTCATGCCAAACTCACGCTGCGGCACCTCGTTCAAATTCAGCTCAAGCCCATTGCCCGCCTTGCTCGCCATTTCCGCGCTCGAGCAAGTCAGACCGGCTGCGCCCATATCCTGAATCCCGATCACGATGCCGGAAGCTATCAGCTCCAGACAGGACTCCATGACCAGCTTTTCCATGAACGGGTCGCCCACCTGTACCGCCGGACGTTTCGCTTCCGACTGCTCTGTCAGCTCCTCCGACGCGAATGTCGCGCCATGAATGCCATCGCGGCCTGTCGGCGGCCCCACATAATACACCGGATTGCCGATACCGCTTGCTACGCCCTTCTGAATATCCTTGTGGTCAATCAGCCCGACGCACATCGCGTTGACGAGCGGATTTCCTGCATAGCTGTCATCGAAAACGACCTCGCCGCCTACCGTTGGAATGCCGATACAGTTGCCATAGCCGGCAATGCCTGCAACGACATGTTCAAACAAATATTTCACCCGCTCATCCTGCAAGCTGCCAAAGCGCAGCGAATTCAACAGGGCAACCGGACGCGCTCCCATCGAGAAAATATCACGGATAATCCCGCCTACTCCTGTTGCCGCACCTTGGAACGGCTCGATTGCAGAAGGATGGTTATGGCTCTCAATTTTAAAAACGACCGCTTGCTCATCGCCGATGTCCACGATGCCTGCGCCTTCTCCCGGACCAACCAATACGCGTTCGCCAGTCGTCGGGAATCGCTTTAGCAGCGGCTTTGAATTTTTATAAGCACAGTGCTCAGACCACATCACACTGAATACGCCAATTTCGGTATAGTTCGGCTTCCGGCCGAGCAGCTCGCATATATGCGCATACTCGTCTTCCGTCACACCCATTGTCCGGTACAGCTTCTGCTCTTCTATCTGCTCAGCAGTCGGTTCCTGGCCCATATGGCGCAAGCCCTCCGCTATGGATTCTTCCTTCTGTCGAGCAAGGCGCGCTGCCGCCTGTTCTTGTGCCGTCGTATTAGTGAGCGTTGACTGCATGTTGCTCCCTCCAAGCATGTAAAATGGATGTAAACAAGCGAATGCCATCTGCTGAACCAAGCAGCTCGCTAACCGCGCGTTCTGGATGCGGCATCATGCCGAGCACATTGCCCGCTTCATTGCAAATGCCTGCAATATTCTCAAGCGAACCGTTCGGATTCTGCTCATACGTAAAAATGATTTGGTTCTGCTGCTTCAGCTTTGCCAGCGTCTCTTCATCACAGTAATAATTGCCCTCGCCATGTGCGATTGGAATATTCAAAATATCGCCCTCGTTATAGTCCATCGTGAACGGCGTATCTGCACGCGTTACACGAATAGGCGCTGCATGACAGCGGAACTTCAATCCTTCGTTCCTCCGCAGCGTCCCTGGAAGCAAGCCCGCTTCCGTCAAAATTTGAAATCCATTGCAAATGCCAAGCACATAAGCGCCTGCCTCAGCCGCCTTCGCAACAGCATTCATGACAGGGGCGAATCTTGCGATTGCTCCACTGCGCAAATAGTCGCCATACGAGAAGCCGCCTGGAATAACAATAAGATCATATCCGTTCAAGTCCGACTCCGTATGCCATACCCGCTCTACAACCACATTCAGCGTATCTTGCACGGCATGGACACAGTCTAAGTCACAATTCGATCCGGGAAATACGAGCACCGCTGCCTTCATCGCCTATTCCTCCAACTCGTACCGATAGTCTTCAACGACTGGATTCGCCAGCAGCTTCTCGCACATTTGCTCCACTTGCGCCGCAGCCTGCTCACGATTATCCGCGATAATGTTGAACTCCATATATTTGCCTATGCGCACCTGCTCCACACTGCTGTACCCCATCGTGTGCACCGCTTGCTCCACAGCAGCTCCCTGCGGATCCAACACGCCTGCCTTAGTCGTTACGAATACCTTCACCTTCATCCCTATTTCCCCCTCATTCGTCCATACTGGTCTGTAATCAGAATCAAATGTTTATGCTTCGGTCCATTGTTGCTCCGTAATACGCTCAAACAGTTCGACATAGCGGCTGCGCGTCGCCTCCACAACCTCTGACGGAAGCACTGGCGGCGTTCCGCATTTATCCCACCCGCTCGCAGCCAAATAACGGCGTACGGGTTCTTTGTCCAAGCTGTCGATATCGCGATCCAGCACGTACTGATCCGCTGACCAGAACCGTGAGGAGTCTGGCGTGAACAGCTCATCTATAATTACGAGCTCTTCGTCGATCATTCCGAATTCAAATTTGCAATCGGCGAGCAAAATGCCCTTGGATGCGCACAGTTCTGCCGCATACATGTACAGCTCGATGCTGATCCGGCGCAGCTTCTCCGCGAGATCTGTGCCGAGATCCTCGCACATGACCGCGAACGGCACATCTTCGTCGTGTCCCTCATCATGCTTGCGGGACGGTGTAAATATCGGCTCCGGCAGCTTCTCATTCATGCGAAGGCCTGCAGGCAGCTCAATTCCGTTGACAGCTTGATGGGCAGTATACTGCCGCCAGCCGCCGCCGGTAATATAGCCTCTAACGACGCATTCAAAGTCAATGCGCTTTGCTCGGCGAGCAATAGTCATTCGATCTTGTAGGGAACGTAAAATTGCGGATAAATCCTGAGGTTCGAGATACATATCTCGGCTATCGCGGCAAGCTTGCCGCTCTTCTGCCAAATCCTGAACTTCGCCTTGGCGCAGCGCATGTTCGCAATGTAAATCCGGGTGTGGGTCTTGGTGTGAGCTCTGGTGCATAGCCTGTAGCGATTCAGTGCCGCTGTGCACAACTTCGGGATAAAGCGCTCCGGATTGGCACTGCTCCAAATGCTTCGCCTGAACAGACTGCAAACCTACCTCATCAAGCGATACAACATGATTCGCGATCAGGTGCTTCGTCTGCTCGAACCAAAATTGGCTCAGCTTGTTCAGTACCTTTCCTTTGCCGGGCACCTCCGGCTTCAACACGGCATCGAATGCAGAAATCCGATCCGATACAACAATCAGCAAATGGTCTGGGTCCAGCTCATACAGTTCGCGCACTTTTCCACGATGGAGAAGTGGCAGCGGAACGATGTCTGCTGCAGTCGCATATTGAATGTTTGAAGACATCTCCTGTGCTCCTTTCGGCATAACGCCCATGTAGTCAAAAGCGCGTGTCCAAATCAATCCGCTCGCCTTAAACAGCAGATACATTGAACAACCTCTAAAGGAACCCTCCCATATTTTCGCACCCGCTGCAGCGGTCTCTTCCGATCGTGGGTGGAGGGAAGGAAGAGACCGCCCGCATGCGGCTGTCAGAGGGACAGCCTACGGGAGCATCCTACGCATCATCTCAGGGGGATGCATAGGGTTATGCAATAACCTTAATCAAGCAAGCCGACTTGGCGGAAAATCGTATCCACATTTTTCAAATGCCATGCAGGGTTGAACGCATCCGCGATCTCCTCTGCACTCAGCACGGCCGTAATTTCCGGCGTGTTCTCGATAATGTCGCGGAAGCTGCGCTGCTCTTCCCATGCCTGCATCGCACGAGGCTGCACCGTGTCATAAGCCTGTTCACGCGCCCAGCCCTTGTCGATCAGCTTCGTCATCACGCGGCCGGAGAACGGAACGTCGAAGGTGCGCTGCATATTGCGCTTCATATTCTCTGGGAACACCGTCAAATTCTTCACAATGTTCATGAAGCGGTTCAGCATATAGTTCATCAGCATCGTCGCATCCGGTAAAATGATGCGTTCTACCGAGCTGTGTGAAATATCGCGCTCATGCCAGAGCGGCACATCCTCATAAGCGGTCAGCATGTACCCGCGCATTACGCGGGACAAGCCGGAAATATTTTCGCAGCCGATCGGATTGCGCTTATGCGGCATCGCCGACGAGCCCTTTTGGCCTTTTGCGAAGGCTTCCTCAACCTCGCGGAACTCACTCTTTTGCAGGGCGCGAATTTCGGTAGCAAACTTATCAAGCGATGTCGCGATAAGCGCAAGCGATGCCATGTACTCGGCATGACGGTCACGCTGCAGCGTTTGCGTCGAAATCGGCGCTGGCTTCGTACCGAGCTTCGCGCATACGAATTTCTCTACGGATGGATCGATATTCGCATACGTTCCAACCGCACCGGACATTTTGCCGAACTCAACGCCGTCCGCCGCGTGACGGAACCGCTCCAGGTTGCGGAGCATTTCCGCATACCAGAGGGCCATCTTCAGGCCGAACGTTGTCGGCTCGGCATGCACGCCGTGCGTACGTCCCATCATTGGCGTATCTTTATATTCAAGTGCTTTATTTTTCAAAATCTCAATGAAATTCAGCAAGTCGCGCTCAATAATCTCATTCGCCTGCTTCATCAAATACCCGAGCGCGGTATCCACGACATCTGTCGACGTTAAGCCGTAGTGAACCCATTTTCGCTCTTCGCCGAGCGTTTCGGATACCGCGCGAGTAAAGGCAATAACGTCATGGCGCGTTTCTGCTTCAATTTCATAAATCCGTTCGATATCGAAGCTTGCATGCTCGCGGAGCTTCTTTACGTCTTCGTGCGGGATGACACCAAGATCAGCCCATGCCTCACACGCGCACAGTTCCACCTCAAGCCAAGCCTTAAATTTATTCTCTTCCGTCCAAATCGCCCGCATCTCCGGGCGCGAATACCGTTCAATCATCGTTCGCATTCCTCCACAAGTCCGTTAAATTCATCCATTCGAGCGCAGCAGCGATGTCCGGCCCTAGTATGTTAATATGCCCCATCTTGCGCTTCGCCTTCGCTTCCGACTTGCCGTACCAGTGCAGCTTTGGCGTCACGCCAAGGCGGCTGGCTGCCGGATCGTCAGCACGGAACCATTGTACCATGTCCACAGCGTCTTCGCCGAGCAAGTTGACCATAATAACAGGGGTGTGGAGCTCTGTGCTGCCAAGGGGCAGATTGCATATGGCCCGAAGATGCAGCTCGAACTGCGAAGTGCGGCAGGCATCCATCGTATAGTGACCCGAATTGTGTGGTCGCGGAGCAAGCTCATTGACGAGCAAACGCCCGTCGGCGGTCAGGAACATCTCCACAGCGATAAGCCCGACGACATCGAGCGATTCCGCAATGCGGCGTGCAAGACGCTCTGCCTCTTCCTGTACGTGCTGCGTAATGCGAGCCGGTACGATGGACATGTGCAAAATGTGATGCCGATGAATGTTCTCCGCTACCGGGAAGACGGCGATCTCGCCGCGCGGGCTGCGCGCCGCGATGACGGACAGCTCCAGCTCGAACGGGATGAACTCCTCCAGAACGAGCTCTGGCGTAAGTGCGGACAGCGCTTGATACGCCTCCTTCGCCTCATCCGGGTGACGAATGATGCGCTGACCCTTGCCGTCATAACCGCCGGTCGCGGTCTTCAGCACGCCTGCGCCGCCGAACGCTTCCAGCCTCTCCTGAATTTCGGCTGCCGATCCGATGGCTGCATACGGCGCCACCGGCACATTCGCTGCCGCGAGCGCTTCTTTCTCCCGCAAGCGGTGCTGTGTAATCCGCAGCAAATGACTGCCCTGCGGCACATACGCTTCCTGTTCCAAGCGTTCCACAATTTCAGCCGATACATTTTCGAACTCGTACGTAATGACATCCGAACGCTTGCCTAGCTCATGCGCGGCAGCCGCATCGTCGTAAGCAGCCGTTATCATATCGGCGGCGGCTCCGCACGGCGCGTCCTGCGCCGGATCAAGCGCTGTGAAGCGGTAGCCTAGGCGCACGCCCTCAAGCGCCAGCATGCGGCCCAATTGGCCGCCGCCCAGCACGCCGATCGTCGCACCGGGGACAAGCACCGGTGCGTCCGCACGGCTCGGGCGCTCCTGCGGCAGCGTGCGGCCGTTCACAGGCGCGCTCATTCGAGCGCCCCCGTGTCCTGCACCTGCTGCCGAATCGCTTCCCTGCGCGCCGCAACACGCGCGCGCAATGCCTCATCGTGCATGCCAAGCATCTGCACGGCCAGCAGCCCGGCGTTCGACGCACCCGCCGGTCCAATGGCGACGGTCGCCACGGGTACGCCCGCCGGCATCTGTACGATGGACAAAAGCGAGTCCATCCCATTCAGATGCGACGACTTCACCGGCACACCGATAACCGGCAGCACCGTCTTCGCCGCTACCATGCCCGGCAGGTGCGCCGCGCCTCCCGCTCCGGCAATGATGACGCGGACTCCTCTCGCCTCTGCCGTCTCAGCATAGCGGAACATCTCGTCTGGCGTGCGATGAGCGGACACCACCTTTTTCTCATAGGCAACGCCCATCTCCTCCAATATCTCGCACGCCTTCTTCATCGTATCCCAATCGGACTTGCTTCCCATAATGACGCCTACTACCGGCACACAGCCCTGCCCCTGGCTCGCTGCGTTCGCCATCGCAATCACCCGCTTTCGACAATGTCCAACCAATCTGTCTTGATGCACCGCTATAGCGGCATGAACATAAAAAAACGTTCAGGCTTCTCCCCCGAACGCATCATCGACATGCTATGAGAAATGAGCAAACAAGCGGAACACTCCCGCTTCGGCAGGAATCGAATGTTCACCACCACAACCGTCACCTTCCGGTGGCGTGCGGCAGCGAGAACAGTCTTCTGCCTGTTCGTCATTCTCGTAGTCCAAAAATTTACGGTTCTTGGGTAGAAACTTCCGGCCATATTCCCGGAATTATACGAGCAACAATATTCGGTTTATCCTTCTTGTGCCTCCAGTTTAACAAGGCTTAACATGGCGTGTCAACAATTAAATGCGAATATTTTAATAAATTATTTAATAAACGTTCGTATTTAGACGAAGATTTTATTGTTAACCACGTTAAATATTCGGATTTGGCGAACATTTCGCCCTCTTTCCCCTCACATACAAATAAGCCAACAACAGGCCATCCCTGCTGTTGGCTTATCCCTTTACGTTCTCATAATGATTTGCTTATCGTAAGCCACAATTTCTTCTCTATCGCAACGATTACGGTCAACCATAACGATCAGCATCGCATTATAACTATCCATTATTATTTAATAACCAGTACAGGCACCTTGGCGTGCTGCACGACATGATGACTCACGCTGCCAAGCACAAACTCCTTCAACCCGCTAAGACCGCGGCTGCCGATAATGACGAGATCCGCATTGAACTCATCCGCCTCGTCGATGATCGCTTGGCCTGGAGGGCCTTGCTGCAGAATAACCCCGGCTCGGTCGCCAAGCGACGCAACCTTGCCCTCTGCTTCCTTCTGCAATCGCTCCGCATATTCGTACAGTTCTTCATTCGTTTCTGCTGAAGCCGTTGCATAGGCCGAACCCACAAAGTATTGCGGGAACTGAAATACATGCACGACACGTACTTGAGACTCCTCATTCGCCTCTGCAAGCCCAATCGCGTGCTGCAATGCCTTGCGAGCCGGCTCCGATCCATCATATGCAACAAGAATGCGTTGAAATTTCATAAATCCCACCACGCTTCCCCATAATGTACTAATGCTGTGCTTATTATTTAACCAAATCGAACCAAAATAAAACCGAAAACAAAAATATTTACCAGCAAAATAAACGGTACGCCTGCCGTAAAGGTAACATGCTGCGTCTTATGGCGCTTGTTGTACATGGCGGTCAACACCCCTAACGCACCGCCGAGCCAAGCCGCTAGGAACAGCTTGCGCTCTGGAATGCGGCGTCGATGCTTCTGTGCCCGCTGCTTATCCACAACCATCATTTGATATCCGATCACATTTATAATAAGCAAGTAAATGAATACGATCCAAGTCCAGTCCTTCATCCTATGTTACTGCCTCCCTCCTGTCCCTATTATACAATGGGGGCAATCCAAAAGTCCGCTGCCAATCATCTGTATGACGCAACATATCAAATAGGCACTTCGTCTGTATGTACGAAAGGAGTGAGTCAGCCGTATGCGCAAATGCATCATTCTATTTACAATTGCCTGCAGTATCTTTTTCGTTACCGCCTGTCAGACTGTGCAGCAGCATACATCCAAAAAGCCTCCTGACACTCCAATGGAAGCCTCTTCTATGAGTTGGCCGTACAGCCGTATGATTTTTTTCAATCATCTCATTTATGTAGGCAGCGACGAGAAAGTCGACAAGGTGGATGAATTGCTTGGAGAAATCGAACATTCCTCGGATAAAGAGGAGGCAGTGAAAGGAAATAGCTTCTCGAATTACTACCCAGTAGGTACCAAGCTGTACAAAATGAAAGGCACGAGCGAGAATGAAGCCATTGCAGTAGAAACCGAAAAAGATGAATTCAAGAAGGCCTACCGTAAAAAAATATAGCCATTCGGACAATGGCCGCATCTCCAGCGCCTTAGTTCATTTTTTTCAACAGTTCATCCTTACTGATGAGTACCTTGCTTTTTTGATTTTGATAGACAGCAGGCACGTTTTCGTTGCCCTCCTGCAAATTCTGCGCTGAAACTTTCAGGAAAATAGAAGTATTCTCATTTACAACACGATACGTACCATCCGTATTTATTTTCAAAAATAGGATCGACTCATCACCGTATTGCAAAGGAGTTGTATCATCGGAAACAACAATGGCTTCCCCGTCGCTTCCGCCCATTTGGGTTACATGAATGAACGTGTTTTTGATAGCGGCGTCCCCTTTTAATACATTCGATACTTGAACGACTGATACCGTTCGATACGTTTCTGGTGCGCTATTTGCAGCTTTCTTCACGTCATTCGCTTGAACAATTTGCCCCTCGACAATCAGATCCGCATCGCTGGCTAATGCTTCGTAACTTTTATACCCATAGGCCCAGCTCACGTCGAAATGAACAACAGGAATGAAAGGATTGGCTTGGGACAATGCTTTCATCTCCCCATACTTCTTTTTAATCGTTTCTTTATCGGCAGAGGTCGGCGATGTATTCGTTCTCGCAAGCGAACCGTCAGACCAGAAGGTATTGGATCTCATTACAGAGGACTCATTATCATTATGTGCCAGCCCTAATGCATGACCTAATTCATGCGTCGCAATCCCCTCAACGATCGATGACGTGTATCGAGTTTGGCTCGTGTAATACTCATTCACCCAAGCGCGCGTTTTTGTGGCAATTCCATTGGCGTATGTCGTATAGCAAATGCCGTCCCAATCATTGTCTTTCGTTGGCGAAACCTTTTTATTCCCTGTCCGAAAATCAAATTTCGTTCCTTTTCCCATCGATACGCTTCCCGTCCCATTCCATCGACTGGCGCCCGTGTTCCAGATCCCCTCGTAAAACGAATTCGATCCATCGTTGTAATACTGAATATGATTTGAATTAAACTTCCATGGGTTTTCCGGCGTTGCTGCATGTACAGTTCCAGCAAATGCAAAAATGAGGGTTAAAGAAAAAGCTGCCTTTGCAAATCTCTTTTTCATTTCCAATCCTCCCGCATCTGATTTAGAAAGCAATTCACTTTCTAAGCTGCAAATCATTTTCATGCAATCCGATTAATATATATATGCCTTTACCGATCAATATTTCATTTCATCCTATATTTTTCGTGCAGCAAAAAAGACACACCGACCGTAACCCTACTAAGCTTGATCCTGTGTGTCTCTTTCTTATGTTCGGTTATTTCTTATTCGTGTGATCTACGATTCCAATTGGAGACTTCAGCGCTGCTTGACGCTCTGCCTCTGTCATCCAGCCGAGATCCGTCATGCGCTTCAATACAACATACTGCCGCTGGAGAGCCAGCTTCATATTCTTCGCTGGGGAATAGCGCTCCGGTGCCTTGAGTAATCCAACGAGAATGGCTGCTTCTGCCTTGTTAATCGTAGGGAGGTCACCATTCACTCGGGTTGTTTTGCCGAAATAATAACGTGCTGCATTCTCGATCCCGTATTGTCCATGTCCGAAATATACTTTATTCAAGTACATTTCTAGAATCTCTTGCTTGCTATAATTCAACTCCAGATTGGCTGCTATCGTCATCTCCTTCATTTTGCGGGAAAATGTCTTATCATGCGTTAAGAATAGGTTGCGCGCCAACTGCATCGAAATCGTGCTGCCTCCCTGTGCCTTCTGCTGCTTCGTCACATTAATCCAAACCGACCGTGCCAGTCCAATCGGATCGATGCCAGGATGCAGCTTGAAGCGATGATCCTCAATGGCCATTAGCTCTTGCGGAATAAAGGGGGCCATATGGTCGAGCTGAACCATGCGCTGTCCATTGGCCGTTGTTGCTTCCAATGCAATTTGCTCACGGAACGTGGTGAGCTTGCCTTGATCGATCCATACTGTGCCTGTTGCCGCCATTCCAACCCATCCGATAATCGGAGTAAGAATTGCAACGAGCAAGCTATATATGACCCAACGCTTCCACTTCATTCCCTGTGGCGTATGGGCAGGTTGTGCGATTGTCTCAGATTGTTCATGCAGCATAGTGGATTCTTTCTTATTAGGAAAATGAATATGAGGCTTATCTTGCATCACATTCGGTACCTTGCGATGTGCAGTTGTCTCCTGAGCAGGAAGAGGCATAAATACCGATGCGTGAACCAGATGTCCTTTTCTTTGTTTTTTCATTCGTAACCGCCTCCCCTTCTTATATGTAAGAGCTATTTTCAGATTTGAAACACAACCCTTACGTACAGTGTATACGTTGACCGCATGCCATGACATCGAATTGACTTGCAGCCAGCTTACAATGATGAAAGAAAAGAGTGAAAGTAAAACAGAAAACGCCTTATCTATGAAATAGAAGACGAACGAGTTACGAGAAATGTTGTTGGTATATTTTTCTTGTTGCAAAATGATATGAATGTATGCTAAATTAAGGTTCTGTTGAGCAAATAATATGGCGGTCGTGGCGAAGTGGTTAACGCATCGGATTGTGGCTCCGACACTCGAGGGTTCGATTCCCTTCGATCGCCCCATATCATTTGCCGATGTGGTGGAATTGGCAGACACGCCGCACTCAAAATGCGGTGCCGAGAGGCTTGCCGGTTCGAGTCCGGCCATCGGTATACGACAAAAAAGAGTTATCAAATTGCGTTAAGCGATTTGATAACTCTTTTTTTATACACATTCACTTCATTTTTCCATAAGCATTCTCAACCCGGAAAACATGTACACTACGTTTTTATCGTCATCCAATGCAACTGACATTTTTGTCTCTTTATTTTGAACGAAACGGAAATCACGTGCTGATTTATCCCATTTCACTTCAAGTCCCTGAATGTCCATATGGAACAATTTTTTGGCAATCGGCGCAGCTATTTCTTTCACTTCTTTTTCTGTTACTGCCTTGTCTGCTTGTTTTCGCGCAACGTCATATACATACTCTATCTTTCCTGTTTTTGCTTCAACAGCCAGAGTAATATGATCACCTTTGAGCTTCCACGTATCATTTTTGGTGACTTTGATGCCACCATAATAACCAAGCTCGGCTTTCTTTACCTCAAATTCCTGATCTAAAGCTGTTTTCACTGCATCCGCTGCCGTTTTAAGTAATTTCGGTTCTAGCTCGTTCTTGTCTACCTGGATAACGGCTGCACCAATATAATTTTTATTCTTTGATTGCTCCTGTGGATATTTTATCCAAGAAATCACGAAGTCTTTTCCCTCTAGCAAATAAAGGGTACTGTAAACCTTCCCCTTGTCATAACTCTGAGTGATTTGAACCTCTTTATGAAATGCATAGGCTTTCTTGGCGTACATCCCTTTCAACTTGTTCAGCAGTTCCTTTTGATCATCCTTGCTCACTTTATCAAGAGATTGAATCCCCTTAATATTGATCAGTTCCCCTGTACCTGGTTTAAAATTTACTTCGTATAATTCGTCTGCCGAAGGAACCGTCGCCAGATCAAATGGATGTTTAAAGGCATTCTCGAACTTCAACTTTATTTCTTTCCCTGCAAATTGATTCACGGCCTTTTGCAGATTGGCAGCAACCTTTTTATCAAATTGAACACTGTTGCTTGATGCTTGTTCTTGCTTCTTTCCTCCTGCTGCTTCGGCTCCTGCAAAGGCCGGACCCGCAAGTGTAACGAACATACTGGATACGATCATAGATGCTAGAATTGCTTTTTTTATATTCATTTTATTTCCTCCTATGTATGATTGTATGGATATTTCCTTCTATACTAACACGTAAATCCCAATATTTTACTTAACTTTCTATGAATATAATTTAAGAAAAAAATCAAAAACTAAATGCGAATATCCAAATTTAAAAGAGTTATCAAATTGCGCTATGCAATTCAACAACTCTTTCATATTCAAACCTGCCCTATTCAGAACCCACTTAACGCTCTGACACCTGATGTTAAGAACACTATGTTCTTATTAGCGTCAAGTGCTACTCTCAATACGGGTTGTTTGTCTTTAATGAAGTAGTAATTTTTAAAGGTGCTGTCCCACTTTACTTCTAAATCCGAAATGTCCATATTGAATAATTCCTTGGCAAGCGGAGCAACCGATTCTTTTGCATCCTTTTCCGTAATACCCTTGTTAGTCGTTACCGCTTTACGTGTTTTATGAAATACGTTAGTGACCTTTCCCTCCTCCATTTCAAGCGATACGTCCTTATCTTCAAGTGTCCATGTAAAGCGTCTTAGATTAGCGGATGTAACTTCCAAATCATGATTGAATACCGTTTTTATTGCTCCGATTGCCGTTTCCAACAACTTCGGATCGAGCTCTTCCTTGGTGAACTTTATTGTAAATGCACTAACTTCATTTTTTGGCATTTTAGGAGTATTCTCTTTGAAGAAATATACCTCGAAGTCTTTCCCTGTCAACTGATACGACAAAGGCACACCTAGCTTTTCTTTTTTACCATCATAGTCTCGCATCATGATCACTTCTTTATTGAAAACATAATTTTTATTTGCATATGCTTTTTTTAACACTTTCAAGATCTTCTCCTGATCCTCTTTACTGATTGTATCGATTGTGACCTTTTCATCAACCTGCCATATACCACCACTTTCAACATTAAAGCGAACAGCATATTTTCCGTCTACGGATTCAACCTTTGCACTCATAGATAATTCTATCTTCTCGCCGAAATTTTTCAGCTTGATCTCTTTCCCCGCATATACTTTGATAGCTTTTTGCAGCTTGGCGGCCAGCTTCTGATCGATTTGAACCTTCTTGTTATCCGTTTGCTTCTGTTCTTGCGCAGCCTCAGCCCCTGCTGGAATCGGGCCTGCCACGGCAACCAACATACTGGATACGATCATAGACGCTAGAAATGCTTTTTTTAGATTCATTTTATATCCTCCCACTTATTAATATATGAGTACTCTCTTCATGCTTACATTGACAATTAGATTCAACTTAATTCGCTTATTGCCCCTACTTGGTTTCCCGCAATCGCTCTAACATTTCTTGCCCCTTGATCTGAAGATCGGCAACTGCATCGTCCAGCGTTTTCTCTTTGTCAATTAATGATTTCAGCGCATTCGACAATAACGAATCGAATTCAGCTTGGAAACCCGGTGGAATGCTTTTTTTATCTGACACACTGCTAGCTTGCATTGGCTTCAGGAGGTAAAAAGCATCCGTTTCCCGCCCTCTAAAATCCTTGAAGTTGTCTGATCGCGTAGGCAGCTTAGCGTATACTGCCTTCCCAGCAACCTGCGCCATTTCCGGTCCATTCACGAATTTGACGAATTCCCAAGCTGCCCGCTTGCTCGGAGAATCCGCAGATATGGCATAGATCTCCGACAATTTCACGTAAGCCGATTCATCAGGCTTTGCAGGATTAACCGGTGCGGCTGCGATGCCCCAGTCGATCTCCGGTGTCTTCGAGTAATATGTAATATCCCGCAAGAAGAAAGCAAACCACGGCGCCTGAATCGTCATTGCCGCTTGGCCCATGTAGAACAATTCGTTCGATCGGCTATACTGTTTCAAATCTCCGGTATATTCGTATCCTTCGAGTTGCTCGCCCTCCTCCAACGGGGGAGGAGCATAGGCCGCTTTATTGCGGACGGAATTCGTCGCCATCTTTATTGCTTCCTTCCAACCATCTGAATCTATCAACAGCTTGCCTGATTTCGCATCAACCAGTTTAAGTGCCGATGCTGCGGCGATATCGTACATCAAACTTGCTGCCCCTCTCGTCTGATACAATCCGTACACTTGCTTTTTTCCCGAATCGACGCTCGAAAATCTCTCTGCTAAATCAAGGAGCTCCTTCCATGTCATTTTCCCGTTTGGCGGCTCGATTTGATGCTTCTTGAACAAGTTGCTATTATAATAGATGACATTCGTTTCGAAGGAAGGAGTAAGCCCGTACAGCTTCCCATTCCCTTTTGCCCGCAGCCTGTCGATAAGACCAGGCATAAATCCGTCCAACTTGTATTGATCCTGGTTGATGGCCGGCTCTATGTCATACAACCTTCCTTCTTGAGCAAAGGCTTCGAACATGCTTTCATTCAAAAACAGCACATCCGGCTTAACTTTATCGAGCAGCTTTTTCTTTTCATCAGTCAAATTGAATGCCTCGTTTTTTTCGGCTTCGTCGAACAATTCTGCTTCACTGATAACCTCAATATCGATGTCGGGATTCATCATCTTAAAGAAGTTCCCGTAGTCACTATAAAATCGATCTTCATCTTGATAGACGACCCTGATCTTCCCCTTGCCATCCTTTAATGGCGCAAGCTCTGACCGTTCTCCGAAGCAGCCGCTTAAGAGAGACATGATCGTCAGCAGCATAATGACGGTCTTCCCATTCTTCAACACGTACTACACTCTCCCTATTTTCCCTCATCCTTGTTTGCAGATTCTCGCGCTTTCAAGAGCAGTTCCTGCGCTTTTACCTCCAACGCGGCAGTTGCTTCATCAACTGATTTCTCGTTCGCGACGACGGCTAACAGCTCCTCACGAAGCGGTTTATAAAATAACCTGAAGAACTCGAATGGAAGACTTTCATAAAGGCTGCTCTCCTGCCTGATCTTCGGCATATAAAATGCATCCGTACTTCTGCCCTTGATATCCTTCATATAACCGTTACGTGAAGGAAGCTTGCCTTCCAGTGTTCGCGAACGGGCCTGCGCCATCTCCGCGCCATTCACGAATTTGACGAATTCCCAGGCTGCCCGCTTGTTGGCTGAGTCGGCCGCAATTGCATAGATGGGAGCAAAGCTAATGGATGAAGAATCCATCGTAGGATCTACCGGAGCCGTAACTACATCCCAATCTTGCTTGGTTAATACAAGCTCCCGAGTTTTGTAAGCGCTACCTATCGTCATAGCAGTTTGATCTCTAAGTTTTTGAGAGTAAATTTGGCCTTCAGGATGCAAAAATACAGATTTGCTGCGTACAGCATCCGTTACCTGCTTGATTGCTTTTTTCCAGCCATCTGAGTTCAGAAGCACCTTCTCTCCCTTCGGGTCGAGCAGCTTCAATCCGGAGGAATCGGCAATTTTGTACAAAATGGCTCCTATATTCCCATACCATTCATAGAACCCGTACACCTTATTGTCTCCGCTTCCGATATTGGCAAATCTCGCTGACAAATCAAACATTTCCTGCCAGGTCATATTGTTCTTCGGCGGTTCGATTTGATGCTCCTTGAACAACGCTGCGTTATAGTACAAAACTTCCCTATCCACATAAGGAGCAAGCCCATATAGCTTGCCGTTGCCTAAGCTTTTGATTCTGTCGATCAGCCCTGGCAAAAAGCCCTTCATATCATAGTCGTCCTGCCGGATCATTTCTTCCAACTCGTATAATCTGCCAGCTTCAGCAAATGATTGAAACGTTTTCGCATCACCCAGCTTTATTACGTCCGCGCCGGAGTTCTCCAACAGCTTCTTTATTTCCGCATCCCAATCCTCTGCACGAATCGTTTTCCCGAGATTTAGAAGCACCTGACTCTCGGGGATAACCTCGACCTCAATCTGCGGATATTTCATATGAAAATACTTTCCGTAGTCGTGGTAAAAGGCTTCCTCATCCTGATAGATCACCTTGATTTTGCTTGGCTGCAAAGGCTCCAGCACTTCCTTCTTGCCAAAGCAGCCGCTCATTAAGGAAACGATCGTCAGAAGCAGAATCGCAAGTTTCCATCTGCTATACATATTTCTAGCTCCCTCTTTGTTCAAGCTCAGTTTGCAATGACCCCTGTAATTCTTTTAGTTGAAAACTCAAGGGTAAAAAGCTTACGAAGCATCTTTTATGGCTTTTTCTCAGATCTCCGTAAGCTTTTATGAGTACCTCTTGCCCCTGTATCTCCTGCGCGGCTACCGCTTCGTTCACTGACTTCTAGTTATCGATAACGGCTCGCAGCTCTTCCAGCAGCGGCTTTCATTGGAGCACTGTTTTTAGTGCGACAACGTCTAATTTCCAACTATTAACCTTGAGCCGCTCGATATGATGTACACCGGTTTCTTATCAGCATCCAACGCTGCTTTCAATACCGTTTTTTTGTCTTTAACAAAGTAATAATCTTTAAACAGGTTGTCCCACTTCACTTCATATCCCGAAATATCGATATTAAATAATTCCTTGGCAAGCGGATCGATCACTTCCTTTGCATCTTTTTCCGTAACCTCTTGGTCGGTCGTTACCTGTTTCCTTGTATGATGATACACATTCAGAACCTTTCCGTTTTTTTTGTCTATCTCAAGCGATACATCGTTATCCTTAAGTAATAACATTTGAACCTTGTCCCCATTAGAATGAAGTTGGGCATTTGTTATTTCAAAATCATGATCAAATGCCGTTTTTATCGCTTTTGCTGCCATTTCCAACGATTTCGAATCAATATCCTCCTTGGCAAGCTTTATTACAACTCTACTCACAAATTCCGCCTTACCCCATACTTCCCAATTTGCTTCAAAGTCCTTCCCTGTCAACTGATACGAAAAATAATCATCTTTTAGTTTTTCATTTTTACCATCGTAAAGGCGACGCAGAACTACTTCTTTATCAAGAACGTATGTTTTCTTCGCGTATGCTCCTTTCAGCGCTTTCAGGATCTTCTCCTGAGCCGCTTTACTGATTTTATCGAGTGGAATCGTTCCGTTTACCCCCGATACTGCACCTTTTTTATAATCGAAGCGAACGACAACGATCATAGTTGCTAGAATTGCTTTTTTCATATTCATTTTATTTTCTCCTATGTATTCATTTAATAATAAAATCAAAAACGAAATGTCAATATCCAAAAGTAAAGAGTTATCAAATTTCGTCATGAATTCAATAACTCTTTTATATTCAAACCTGTCTTATTCAGAATCCGTATAATGCTCCGACACCTGCTATTATGGACACTACGTTCTTATCGGCGTCCAGTGCTGCCCTCAGAACCGGTTTTTTGTCTTTAATGAAGTAGTAATTTTCAAATGAGCTGCCCCACTTCACTTCTAATCCGGTAATGTCCATATTGAATAATTCCTTGGCAAGCGGAGCAACCACGTCTTTAGCCTCTTTTTCCGTCATTTTTTTGTTAGTCGTTACCGCTTTGCGCGTTTTATGAAATACGTTTGTGAGCTCTCCCCTCTCAATTTCAATCAATGCATCCTTATCCTCAAGTATCCATCTAAAACCATTTATTAGTTTAGCGTCTTTAACTTCAAAATCATGATTGAATGCCGTTTTTGTCGCTTTTGCTGCCGTTTCCAGGAGTTTCGGATCAAGCTCTTCCTTGGTAAACTGTATCTTAAAACCACCAACAGTACCTGTTAGCTCTTTAGTGGAATTTTCCTTTAAAAAGGAAACATCAAAGTCTTTCCCTGTCAACGTATACGATAAATTCACACCTAATTTTTCTTTTTCACCATCATATCCTCGATGCATGATCACTTCTTTATTAAAGGCATATGATTTATTTTCATATGCTTTTTTTAACACTTTCAAGATTACCCCCTGATCCTCTTTACTGATTTTTTCGATTGTAACCTTTTCATCAATCCCCCATATTTTACCGCCTTCAATGTTAAAACGGATAGCGTATTTTCCGTCTACGGATTCAACCTTTGCACTCGGAGATAATTCTATCTTCTCGCCGACTTTCTTCAGCTTGATCTCTTCCCCTGTATATACTTTGATTGCTTTTTGCAGCTTGGCGGCCAGCTTCTGGTCGATTTGAATCTTCTTATTGTCCGTTTGCTTCTGCTCTTGCGCAGCTTCGGCTCCTGCAGGAATCGGGCCTGCAACGGCAACTAACACACTGGATACGATCATAGACGCTAGAATTACTTTTTTCATGTTCATTTTATTTCCTCCTATGTATGAATATATGGGTTCTATATTTATGCTAACATTGAATAAATAAGATTCAACTTAACATGATCTGAATATAATTTAAGAATAAAATCAGAAATGAAATGCGAACGACCAACTCAGTTATGCCAGAATGCAAGTTGGGAACTGATATTTGTTGTTATATATTCCTTCTCTACCCGCACACAAAAAAAAGTTATCGAATTGTATAACGCAATTCGATAACTCTTTTTATTTCATCCATAACTATGAATGTTTAAGTATTTTCCCTCATCCGTTCTGCATTCAATTTCTCTTGGAATTCCTTCTGCAAAAGCGAGTGCTTCATTTGTAATCGAAATATGTGTAAGGGAATACGCTTACAAACAACTTCATTTCCATAAGCAAATATAAACATCAATATTAGGATTTCATAACTTTTAATGGATGAATATAAACAAGTGAGGAACAGAATTATGACTTGGAGTGTATAAGTTGTAGATGGTTTTTAGCTTGCCTATATTGTATGAGGCACTGAATCTCAATGAATAAATGCTATACGATTCAATTATCTTTGCTACTTATCAACGCTGTGGATAAGTAAATCCTTGCTGCACTGTGAATAACTTCGTTATTTTGCGAATTATCAAATTATATCTCAGACTTATCCTATGTTATGAACACGTTTTCAACAGAAAATGTGGATGGAAGAGCTTATTTATAAGAAATTATACACTTTAAAAAGTTATCCCTCTGTGCATATCTCTGCAACATTATACCTATTCATTGTTGTGGATAAGCTGTGGACAACAAATAACCCACCAACTAAAATAGTTAGTGGGTTATTCTTATTGCTTGGCGACGTCCTACTCTCCCGGGACCCTGCGGTCCAAGTACCATCGGCGCTGGAGGGCTTAACGGTCGTGTTCGGGATGGGTACGTGTGGAACCCCTCCGCCATCGCCACCAAACAGCATTGGCTTAGTGCCAATATAAAGTTCAAGGTCATACCTTGAAAACTGAATGCGAAAGTTCGTGTTAAGATTTTCATCCGGGGCTCCCCGAAAAGTATTCGGTGTTGCTGCAACGCTTCACGTCACTTTTTGGGGGCTAATTAGGATAAGCCCTCGACCGATTAGTATTGGTCAGCTCCACACATTGCTGTGCTTCCACCTCCAACCTATCTACCTCGTCGTCTTCAAGGGGTCTTACTAATTGGGAAATCTCATCTTGAGGGGGGCTTCACGCTTAGATGCTTTCAGCGCTTATCCCTTCCGCACATAGCTACCCAGCTATGCTCCTGGCGGAACAACTGGTACACCAGCGGTGCGTCCATCCCGGTCCTCTCGTACTAAGGACAGCTCCTCTCAAATTTCCTACGCCCGCGACAGATAGGGACCGAACTGTCTCACGACGTTCTGAACCCAGCTCGCGTACCGCTTTAATGGGCGAACAGCCCAACCCTTGGGACCTACTTCAGCCCCAGGATGCGATGAGCCGACATCGAGGTGCCAAACCTCCCCGTCGATGTGGACTCTTGGGGGAGATAAGCCTGTTATCCCCAGGGTAGCTTTTATCCGTTGAGCGATGGCCCTTCCATGCGGAACCACCGGATCACTAAGCCCGACTTTCGTCCCTGCTCGACTTGTAGGTCTCGCAGTCAAGCTCCCTTATGCCTTTGCACTCTTCGAATGATTTCCAACCATTCTGAGGGAACCTTGGGGCGCCTCCGTTACTCTTTAGGAGGCGACCGCCCCAGTCAAACTACCCACCTGACACTGTCCCCGAACCGGATTACGGTCCTAGGTTAGAACTCCGATACGAACAGGGTGGTATCCCAACGGCGCCTCCACCTAAGCTGGCGCTCAGGCTTCTCAGGCTCCCACCTATCCTGTACAGTCCGTACCAAAGTCCAATATCAAGCTGTAGTAAAGCTCCATGGGGTCTTTCCGTCTTGTCGCGGGTAACCTGCATCTTCACAGGTATTAAAATTTCACCGGATCTCTCGTTGAGACAGCGCCCAAGTCGTTACGCCATTCGTGCGGGTCAGAATTTACCTGACAAGGAATTTCGCTACCTTAGGACCGTTATAGTTACGGCCGCCGTTTACTGGGGCTTCGGTTCATAGCTTCGCCTTGCGGCTAACCACTCCCCTTAACCTTCCAGCACCGGGCAGGCGTCAGCCCGTATACTTCGCCTTGCGGCTTCGCACAGACCTGTGTTTTTGCTAAACAGTCGCTTGGGCCTTTTCACTGCGGCCCCCTCGGGCTATTCACCCTACCGAGGCACCCCTTCTCCCGAAGTTACGGGGTCATTTTGCCGAGTTCCTTAACGAGAGTTCTTCCGCGCGCCTTAGAATTCTCTTCTCACCTACCTGTGTCGGTTTGCGGTACGGGCACCTTCACCTGGCTAGAGGCTTTTCTTGGCAGCATGAAATCAAGACCTTCGGTACTGTAATTTTCCCTCCCCATCACAGCCTAGCCTTACGATGTGCGGATTTGCCTACACATCAGCCTCACTGCTTGGACGAGCATCCATCAGCTCGCGTCCCTATCCTTCTGCGTCCCCCCATTGCTCATAACGGTTACGGTGGTACAGGAATTTCAACCTGTTGTCCTTCGACTACGCCTTTCGGCCTCGCCTTAGGTCCCGACTTACCCTGAGTGGACGAGCCTTCCTCAGGAACCCTTAGGTTTTCGGCGGACATGATTCTCACATGTCTTTTCGTTACTCATACCGGCATTCTCACTTGTGTACAGTCCAGCAGTCCTCTCGGTCTACCTTCAACCCGGTACACAACGCTCCCCTACCACTGATACATAGTATCAATCCATAGCTTCGGCAGTATGTTTAGCCCCGTTACATTTTCGGCGCAGAGTCACTCGACCAGTGAGCTATTACGCACTCTTTAAATGATGGCTGCTTCTAAGCCAACATCCTGGTTGTCTGGGCAACTCCACATCCTTTCCCACTTAACATACATTTAGGGGCCTTAGCTGATGGTCTGGGCTGTTTCCCTCTTGACAATGGACCTTAGCACCCACTGTCTGACTCCCGGATATAAGTCGATGGCATTCGGAGTTTGACTGAACTTGGTAACCCTTGGCGGGCCCCGCATCCAATCAGTGCTCTACCTCCATGACTCTTTACTCCGAGGCTAGCCCTAAAGCTATTTCGGGGAGAACCAGCTATCTCCGAGTTCGATTGGAATTTCTCCGCTACCCCCACCTCATCCCCGCACTTTTCAACGTGCGTGGGTTCGGGCCTCCAGTGCGTGTTACCGCACCTTCACCCTGGACAGGGGTAGATCACACGGTTTCGGGTCTACGCCTACGTACTTATTCGCCCTATTCAGACTCGCTTTCGCTTCGGCTCCAGCTCTTCACCTTAACCTTGCACGCAAACGTAACTCGCCGGTTCATTCTACAAAAGGCACGCCATCACCCATAAATAGGGCTCTGACTTCTTGTAAGCACACGGTTTCAGGTTCTATTTCACTCCCCTTCCGGGGTGCTTTTCACCTTTCCCTCACGGTACTGCTTCACTATCGGTCACCAGGGAGTATTTAGCCTTAGCAGATGGTCCTGCCAGATTCCCACGGGGTTTCACGTGTCCCGCGGTACTCGGGATCCGTCTCGGAGGGCATTTA
>NZ_JASIUF010000001.1:0-4839 GCF_030363895.1 Paenibacillus sp. S-12 | reverse complement strand
TCTTTTCATTTTTTGTGAATAGAGTCACAACGAAAAAAAGAAGATAAGACTAACTTTCACGATTTCATCATAGACATCGAAAAAACGGGCATCATTTCACTAGGAGTATGGATTGCGGATCACATACTTCGAGGGCGACCTCTATGTATATAAGGAAGGGGAGCAATAATGGAATCTGACAAGAATCATGTTGCAAAAATAAGAAAACAAGAAAAAATACTAATCATTACATGCTTTGTTGTCGGCACTATTATGCTGCTGTCCTTTCTGCGGCGGCTATTCTGAACGTCAGGAATTTTAATTTAGAAGGAGTGTTGACCTTACATGCTCACCTATGATCCAGTTGTCTACAGCCGCATCCTTACCGGGCTAACACTGTTCGTACATATCGTTTATGCCACAATTGGCGTTGGAATGCCGCTTATGATCGCGCTTGCGGAATGGATCGGGATTAAGCGCAACGATTCTTACTATCTGCTCATGGCACGGCGCTGGGCTCGCGGCTTCACCGTTACCGTAGCTGTAGGGGTTGTAACCGGCACTTGTATCGGTCTGCAGTTGAGTTTACTATGGCCGAACTTTATGAGAGTTGCAGGACAGGCTATCGCGCTCCCCTTATTTATGGAGACATTCGCCTTTTTTGTGGAAGCGATATTTCTCGGCATCTATCTGTATACCTGGGATCGCTTCAAAAATCGCATCTATCACTTTCTGCTGCTTATCCCGGTAGCCATAGGGTCTTCCGCTTCCGCCTTCTTCATTACCTCGGTAAATGGCTTTATGAACGCGCCGCGCGGATTCGATCTGGTCAACGGCAAAATGACAAATATCGAACCCATCGTAGCGATGTTCAATCCGGCAATGCCTACTAAAGTTGGACACGTTCTGGCTACGGCCTATGTAACCTGCGCCTTTATTATGGCGGCGATTTCTGCGCTGTCTCTGCTTCGCGGCCGTACTCATGCGTATTACAAAAAAGCGCTTCGCATGTCGATGGTAACCGCGCTCCTATTCTCTGTCGCTTCAGCCGTAATTGGCGACTTTTCCGGCAAGTATTTGCATGAGTACCAGCCCGAGAAGCTCGCGGCTGCGGAATGGCATTTTGAGACGAAGCCCCATGCCGAGCTCGTCTTCGGCGGCATCCTTACGGAAAAGAATGAGGTGAAATACGGATTCCGCATCCCTTATGCACTGAGTATTTTGGCGGGCGGCACGCCCGATACCGTCGTAAAAGGCCTAAATGATGTTCCCGTCGAGGAAAGGCCCCCGCTGAAGGCGTCCCATTATTTCTTCGATTCCATGGTATTCATCGGCATGTATTTGACAGTCGTGTCCCTATGGTATGTCATCTGGTTCATGCGCAATCGCAGGCAAAGCCTGAAAAAACCGCATAATCGGTTGTTGTTAAGAGCAGTAGTGCTCGGAGCTCCGCTTGCGGTATTGGCGATTGAGTTCGGATGGATGTTCGCAGAGATTGGCCGCCAGCCATGGATTCTATGGAAGGTGATGACCGTAGCCGAAGGCGCGACGACCTCGACGCACGTGGATACGATGCTGTGGCTGTTCACCCTGCTGTACCTCTTGATTACCATTACTGCGATTCGTGTGATCATCCGCATGTTCAAGAGCAATCCTGCAGAGGACGAAATTAAAGCACTTGGCTGGGAAGGAGGAGGGAAGAAATGAGTTACGAATTAGTCGGCATTACCGTTCTATGGATATTCCTGTTCGGCTATTTGCTTGTCGCCTCCATCGACTTCGGAGCAGGCTTCTTCAGCTATGTCAGCACCGTGACCGGCAAGCGCCATATCATTCATAATGTGATCGAGCGCTATTTGTCTCCTGTATGGGAAGTGACAAATGTATTCTTAGTCTTCTTCTACATCGGGTTGGTCGGGTTCTTCCCGGATACGGCTTATTATTACGGAACAGCATTGCTCGTGCCAGGCAGTCTGGCGCTTATCCTGCTTGCATTGCGCGGCTCCTACTATGCCTTTAGCACATACGGGATGAAGAGCAATCGCATCTATGTGTTCCTGTACGGCGTAAGCGGATGGCTCATTCCCGCAGCGTTGTCCACTGTGCTCGCGATATCGGAAGGCGGGTACATTACGGAGGAGGCGGACGGCAGCATCTCCTTCCAGTTCCTGAGCCTATTTGCGAACATCTATCCATATTCGGTTATCGTGCTTGCTCTTGTCAGCGTACTGTACATTTCCGCCATGTTCCTGACCTACTATGCTTCCAAGGCCGAGGATGAAGCAGCGCTCAACATTGTACGCAAATATGCCTTGATGTGGTCCGCTCCCACCATATTAGCCAGTTTGTTCGTATTTTACGCCATTCAGGGGCATAACGCGGAACACTTCAACAATATGATCGATCGTGCATGGATGTTCGTCGTGTCCTTCCTGTTCTTCGTCATCGCCGTCTATTACGTATGGAGAAGACGACATTACGGCCTTGCCTTTCTGTGCGTCATCTTCCAGTTCGGATTCGCATGGTTCGGCTATGGTTCGGCGCATTTGCCTTATGTGCTCTACCCGTATATCAATGTGTACGAGCACGTCACGAATCAGGCTATGGCTTACGCGCTAATCGTTGTATTCGTCCTTGGGCTGCTCATTCTGCTGCCATCTCTGTTCCTGCTCCTGCGTTTGTTCCTGTTCGATGCGAACTATGTGAAAGGGATCAAAAATGGGAAAGGCGGACGTTCCGGCAAGAAGCACATCTAAGAGGATGAAGAAACGAATATGTAATTCATGCGAAGCTATGTAGCGGATGAAGCGGATGAAGCGGCAGGTATGTATATCGTGCAGTGCTATGTTGAATAAAAAGGAGCACCGAACAGATGAATCAATTTTTAATCTTTTATGCCCCGTTCATTATTGTCATTGCTTTCGTGATTGTCCTATTTTATTGGGGTTCGCGGGTAGACATGAATGAGGATGATATTTAGATCGCTGTCTTTAGGCAGCGTGTTCCAAAGGACCTTGCTGCCGTTCAAGCAAGGTCCTGTTAGTAAAGTCATGCTATCATGAGCATAATGGCATTAAAAAGTTGACTTCTTAATACATCGGCTACGCAATTGTAAGACAGTCCAGAAAGGTGAACAGACACAGCCTTGCATAACAAAGACTCCTCAAAAGATAAACTGTCCCTCATGTAAAAGACATTTTCAAAAAAGTCTAGGCAGATGAAAGAAGATGATCTCTGTATTCAACAGGGGTCATCTTTTTAAATTCCATTGATACCTGTAGTGGTTGTTTTTGTATAATTGTATACGCAAACCGTCCGTTACCAGTTGATCCAATATCCGTAACTTTTTAATTTTTCGCCAAATTTCAAGATCCTTTTATACCAAAAATAGGTTATATTTAGAATGCTGGATTACAATTTTATACAGAGGTGATGATATTGGTGAAACCTAGTAAAGTTAGACAATTATTACTTATGACCTTGTTGTCAGTAACCTTGCTTCCCGTAACAAGTTATTCGTTGGCGGAAAATCAGTCAGCCGGTGACCCGCCCACAGTAACAGACGCCGTTTATAACATTGCGCCTGAACCGGAGGTATTGTCGAGTCTAGCATCGAGGGTAGTAAAAGTGTCGAACTCTTCACAGCTAGAGAAAGCAATTGCCCAGGCCACTCCAGGGACAACCATCGTATTGGCAAATGGTACATACACAGGAAGCAAAGCGCTGCAAATCAGTGGTAAACATGGCACGAGTAAAAGTCCGATTACGATTAAAGCCGCAAACCGTGGGCGAGCGATTATTGCGGGTGCTGACGTGTTACACATTGTCCGTTCATCGTATATTGTCGTTGAAGGTCTGAAAATTACGAACACCGGAACTGCCGACCGCAGTGTAGCGGTTCAGCTTGACGGCTCGAACCATATTCGACTGACACGCAATACGTTTGCCGTTCCTGCAACTGGAAACAAGACGATCTGGCTGGAGATCAAAGGTGAGAATAGCTCTGACAACCAGATTGATCGCAACGATTTTAACGGAAAAAGCGATCCTGGACCAGTAATTGCTTTTAGTGGATTTATTAAGGGAACTAATAAACAAATCTCTCAGCGTGACGTGATTGAATACAACCATTTCCGTAACGTTACGTATTCTGAAGCAAACGGCAATGAAACGATTCGTCTTGGAATATCGAAGATTTCCTTATCCAAGGGTGAAAACAAAGTCCAATACAATCTATTCGAAAATTGTGACGGCGATCTAGAGGTGGTGTCGGTAAAATCAGGCGGAAATGAGGTCAGATATAACACTTTCATAAATAACCGTGGCGGATTGACATCCAGACATGGCCACAATAACAAATTTTACGGCAACTTCTTCTTTGGAGATGGCGTGAAGGAGAAGGTACTGGGCATTCGGGTATATGGAAATGATCATGAAATTTATAACAATTATATGGAAGGCATAACAGGTGATGCGATATTTCTGGACAGCGGCAAGTATGACGGTGGAACAGATGGGAAACCAAAGAATCCTACAGATGAAGATTTGAGTTCCCAATGGCGAGTGTATCGTGCAACAGTCGTAAATAACACCATTGTTAATAGTAAAGCCGGGATTACGGTCGGTTCAACGAATACGACTAAAAAATACGCCCCGACTGGAAGCTGGGTAGCCAACAATATCGTCGCGAACAAGACGGGCATCTTATATCACGAGCCTATCAGCACCGACACTGTCTATAAGGGTAATATCGGCTATGGAAGCACATTGAACAATGCGTCACGCGGCCCTTCTGAAATATTAGCCAAAGACCCAGATTTTATCATTTCGGAAGGCTTGCATAAACTATCTGCCAAGAGC